>NZ_AFJI01000077.1 GCF_000264785.1 Edwardsiella ictaluri ATCC 33202
ATCGGCATATCCATCGCCATCGGCTTCTCCCCGTGGCCCGCCATCGGCATATCCATCACCATCGGCTTCTCCCCGTGGCCCGCCATTGGCATATCCATCGCCATCATGCCGCAGCGATCGCCGGGATGGCCACGGCCAAACCAGAAATAGGCCCCCAGCCCCAATACGCCAAAGTAAAGCGCATTAATCGGCCAGGCAACCGTCATTATCGCCATCGGCTGTGGATGCCCACGGCCAATATCCCAGGCGATAATTAAGGCACAAATCAGCGCACTGATTAACCAGCCCCAGGCCAATAGATCCAGCCACTCAGGATAAGACATTATTTACTCCTCAATATACAGCGTATTCATCCGTCATCCTGCCTCACTGCCAAAACCACGACAGAAAATAGACGGCCTATCGCCGCTGCGTTACCGCCAGTCCAGACTGGCCACGGCATTGCCACCGGTTTAGAACAAATAACAAGTTTATTCACGCTTTTTAGGATAAAAAATTTAGTGAAGTGGCATAAATACCCTACACCTCGGGATAAATATCCCTGATGGCTCAAAAGTGTTCTGATTAGCCCGGTGACAGAAGAGCTGTGACATATACCGTACCGCGAACAGCAAGCAGGATGACCTCCGGCAGAGACGCTGACTGGCGGAAATAAACCGCCAGCGTCGCAGAGTGGCCCGCTACCCTTCGCCTCAGATACGGATAAAGTGAGCTGTTTTATTGCTGCTGAACTCATGGCGAATAGCCCGCTTCACCACGGCATACAGCGCATCATGCCCCTGCACGGTGAGCTCCTGGGGGTGAAACCCCTGCTCCGTTACCCGATAAGAGTGACTCATTGGCATATTCACCACACTAATCCACCGATCGCGCTTATAGGTAGAAAATGTCACTTTCTTAAACTGACCTGACGCCACGCAGCACATCAGATAACGCATAATATTTTCGCTGGAAATCCGCATCGGGCTGCCTTCACGTTACACCGGTTGACAACGCCGCTGTCATCACAGGGGCGCGCTCTCCGTAGCGTAACGCAATAGAGGACTGGGGGATATCAGCGCTCCCCCCGGGGAGACAAAAACGACAGACGCAGACCCACCAAGCGCAGGACGCCGGAGAAAACTGCGGTGAGATAAGATAAAAAAAACCCGCGGACAGAGATGTCCGCGGGGTAAAAATGGAGGCGCGTTCCGGAGTCGAACCGGACTAGGCGGATTTGCAATCCGCTACATAACCGCTTTGTTAACGCGCCATTTTTTGACTGTTTGTTCACGAGAGTATCGCAAACATAAATCTGGAGCGGGAAACGAGACTCGAACTCGCGACCCCAACCTTGGCAAGGTTGTGCTCTACCAACTGAGCTATTCCCGCAGCTATCCGTCAGGGCCGCAGCTGAGTGCTGCACACCGTGGGATGCCGCGTATTCTACGTATTTCCCGCGCCGCGTCACCTAAAATTTTCATCCACCAGGATCGAGTGCTGTTTTTTAACCCACTTCGTGCAGACAATCGGCACCTGTGGTGATAAAAACAGCATCCAGCGCGGCATATGGTTCACTCTCTGTGGTGCCACGCGAAAAACAGTGCGCGCCATAATAAAAACGCCGACGCGCAGATCTCGCCGCGCGCCACACCGCAGTTAAGCGTCTATACCATCGCTCAGACTATTCCCGCAAAAAATCAAAACGCTCGCTTATTTAACGCGATGATCAGTTTATGCCTCGGCGTTGGCGCTATAAATAAACAGGCTTACACTCAACTGGGTTGGTTATATCACGCACGGTATCTCTGTGTTATGTTTAACGGGATAAAAGAGAGCGCCTTAAGTGATTACAATCAGTCGGTAGCCTCGATGCTCTGCCTGCCGCCCCGGCGTTTACCGCAGCGCAGATAAATACGCCGGATAGTGCTGGTTATATATACCAAAATTGTCCCACTCAGCTCAGAGCCAATGGGACATGACATCATCGGCGACAGTACAGTAAGCTGATAAAAGCCGCAGACAACCGGTGTGCATCACATGGTGTTGCTGCAAAACAAGGCTATTTCCGGATGCTGAGTATCGCTGACGACGCCAGCAACCACAAAAATATCTTCATTGAGACTTATGCCATACGGCTCTCCGTCCGCGTTGCAGCGGGGACGGAGAGCACGCCGTCGGCACTTTTGCCGGTCCTACGCGACTCACCTCCCGGCAAAAGTGCAGCTCTCCTGACCGGAGAGCTGCTCCAGCCAATCGGCTATCTGCTCACGATAAACGTAAACGGCCCGCGGAGAGTCGACATGGGGTGAGCCCGGGATCATCATGGCAAGGCACGGATAGCGCTGTGGCGCCATAGTGTCAGCCAGACGGCGCATCTCGCTCTCGGAGACCCATACGCCCAGCATAGTTTTACTGTCAAATAAAAACGCCTGATTGAACCACGAATAAAAGCTATCCTGATCCAGTATTACTTGCATTGTACTCACTTTATTACCATCCAGATTGGAATCCGTTATCCTCGCGCCAATACCCTGGGCGAGTCCCTACGCGCTGCCGGAAACATATTCACAGAATGAATAATTAATCGATGAAAACTTCACTGATTACGCATAGTTATCCTTCCTCTGCAAGCGCGGTGTGCATTCTATTCATGAGAAAAGGCAAAATCCACTCAATATGACAAATTTCATACCATTGATAAAAAATCATATTTAAAAACCAATTAAAATGAAAAAAATAGTCTTAATATTTGAATTATATTCAATATTCGGCATTTAATTTTAATTCAAGTAAATTATCTATTATGCAAAATGCAGATCTGTTTTTTATTAAAAATCGTTATTGTCACCACTGACCCGCCAGGGTATCTCTCTACACCGGGAACAGCGCTACAGGTGATCCGCTGAGTCGCGGCAACAGAGGCCCCCGCACGCTTAGCAGTGCACGCAGATACGGGGAAACCGCATTACGCTATCCCGGTGTCAGGCTGCTTCAGGGCAAAGACAATCTGCTCTTCGGTGAATCGTGACTTTTTCATCGGCACCACCTCCGTTCAGGGGAGTGTTTATCATGCCGGAATTCTGTTTCTGAATGGTGCAGGATTTTGGCGCAGGGTCATTCATTAAAAAATCTATGGTCACCCCGTTTTTGCAACACTGATTTTGATGTATGCTGGACTTGCTTAGAGACTATCCCAGTAGGCATATATTCTTGCAGCCCGTTTGGACACGGACAGCGCGCAACAACCGGAGCGTACACGCAGTACGTGAGAATTGTGAGCATGGCCCAGGACCAAAATGGCAAATCAAATAGCCTGATGAGATAGGCGGTTAAATCTATCCGGCATCTCTATGGATAAGGATACCCGTGCCCCGATGAGTTCCGCGCCTGTTGAAGCTGAAAAGCCCCCCGTTTTCCATGATGGCCTCTCCAGAAATAAAACTCTCTTTCAGCGCACCGCCGCAAGGGTGGGGTGACTATCTGATTAGCCCCACAGACCCGCCGAAAGCACCTCTTCATCTTTTAAATGGAGGGCGGCAATATGAACCTGAACGTCTTCACAACCATCGGATGGAGAGATAAAACCTTTACCGCTACGGTAATCAAAAAAACCGAACAATTCAGCTCATTTTATCTGACAAACTAATTCCCTATTATTCTGCAGTATTCTCAGCATACCGATATCCCTACGCATTGCCAGCGTTATGACTAAGGCATCTGGATGTCTAAAAAAAATCTTGCCAAAGCATTCGCCACATGCGTTAATACGTCACCGGTTTGAAATACAGAACCTGACGTCGTTTTTTTAGCAGTACTCAGTTCAAGTGTTATCCCCCCGATATCCCTTTATCAGTGAGTCTTCTTTCTAAGCTTCTCATTAAAATCTGTAAAGCAGACCTCATCAACCAGTAATGGTAATAAAATAAAGGAAATATTTATGTCTAATAAAATGACTGGCTTAGTAAAATGGTTCAATGCGGATAAAGGCTTTGGCTTCATCACGCCGGATAACGGCGGCAGCGATATCTTTGTTCATTTTTCCGCGATTCAAAGCAATGGCTACAAATCCCTGGATGAAGGCCAGAAGGTTGCATTCGAGGTACAAACCGGTGCTGCTAAAGGGCCGTCAGCCATTAATGTAACCCCGCTGTAAAACCAGACTTGGATTAACCATCCGCAATAGCGATGACGGCCCCGACCTGAGCAGCCGGATCGAGAATCAAAGAGAGGAGCCCATGACGATGGGCTCCTGTGCCATTACGCCCCGATAACACTATCCTCCTGCGGTATCGCACAGCAGGCCAGTTGTCGCCTCACCGGCGCCGAGGCTGTTCAACCGAACGGCGTTAAGCAGCACCTTACCGTTGCCGTACACGCCCGCCCTGCAGCTACAGGCCATTCTGACACCGGCGCTCTCCGCCTGTAGTGGCACCGACGCCTGATTATTCCCCCTGAACGCATTGCCATTGATACGTATCTGCACCAAACGATAGGTACGATTACCGCTGCGCACGGCTTCGCCGAAATGCTCTTGATACCACGGCTCTGCGGGCAACCCAGCGGCAGCGTTTGCACCTGCGCCATAACGCCCGCAGCGCCATAGACATGACGCTGCGCCAGCGCAGGAAACAGCGTGACGCGAACGGCATCGAAGCGCCCCACGCCCCCCTGCCACCCAGTCGGGGTGGGACACCGCCGTAATCACGCGCAAAGGCGGATGCGCACGCAGGATCTGCTGTAGTTCACCCGATCCTGCGTCATCTGGCACTGACGGTAAAAATAATCTCATCGGCCATTGCCGATCGGCCAGCATCCTCCGCATGGATATGGCCAGCGTAACGCCGCTGTCAACGCTGATCAGGGTCATCGGACCCGCGGGCGGCGATCGAGGGAAAAGGCCCCTTCCGGCACCGCGGCACAGAGCGGCTGCCCCGCGCGCATATGACGGTGGAGCCAGCTCGATACGGTACCAGACTGCCCCCTTTTCACACCGATCGACCCGCGATCGCCACGGGTCGGCAACGGGGAGAGCGTATAGCCGCGCTGATACATCCGCTACCCTATTCTGACCGTTACCGGCAGGGGCTGACATCAGCCCGTTTAAACCGGAATAGGGTGAAACCCCGGCAGATGGCCTCCACCACATCGCCAATCAACGCAATCGTTTCAGGCAGTCGATTGACATAGGGATAGGGCACCTACGTTGCCACGATATCAACGGGATCCGGGCAGGCTATCTCGCCAGTGGTCAGCGGCGTCTGCATCGCCGAATGAAAGGTGACGCTGTCGGCATCTTGGCTGACGCGAATCCCCAACAGCTGCGGATGCGTTCTTGCCGTCACCATACGGCTGTCCGTCGCCTTAATCAGCATAAACTACCGCTCCTGAACGATACCCTATGATGCTGCGGACACCCGCTCCGCCGCATCTCCCGCCCCGGACTTCAGCGGGTATTGGTACAGCGCCTTTACTGTCAGCATAAAATCGCGCTATATCTTTTTACCCAGCCTCATCTGGAGCTGTCGCTAAGCCATCATAGCCGCCCGTGGACACGTGCTCCCCAATGCCCTGCTCAGGGGTACATACCGGCCCTATTCCCGTATCAGAATAGCGTGAAAAATGGCCGCTCCGCTGCTCACCCGGCGCCGTGGGCGCAGCGATACTGTTTTTAGTGGTGGGTAAAAAATGGCGATACGCATCAACCGGAACCTACGGAATAAATATTGCCCCGATATCAAACTTGGCTGTGAGATCGGTGAGGGGCTGCGCATCGCCCACTATGTGGGTATCGTGATCACCGGGCACTGCATCATCGGTAACAATCTGTATATCAGAAAAAATGTGACTATTGGCGTAAAACACAACGACCAGACGGGGCAAATCTATATCGGCGATAATGCCACTATCGGCGCAATGAGCTTTATCAATAAGGATATTCCACCGAACCACACGGTCTACACGCCAAAATCAGAAAATATCGTGAGGTTGAAAAAGTCGATCTAGTCTGATGTTTCTAGCGTAGGCGAGGAGTGCCGCGCTGGTGCACACCTCGCCAGCCTCAGAGACTCAAAAGCGCCAGCCGATGCCCAACGCACGCCCCACGGTAACTATCGATACAGGCATGCTATCGACAACAAAAAAGGCGCTACGCCATTAGCGTAACGCCTTGAAATTGTTGGTGGGTCGTGACGGGATCGAACCGTCGACCAATTGATTAAGAGTCAACTGCTCTGCCAGCTGAGCTAACGACCCAACGCCGATGATTATTCGCTTTTTAGCGTGGGAGGTCAACTCAGCCTCCCGTGCGTGCCGCCCCGGAGTCTGTCCGCCCTGCTTTACGCCATGGTTAAAAATGACGCAATACAACAATGGGTTATCTATGACATTTTCGCCAATAGCGCGATATGCATCGACGCCAGCTAAGCGGGCAGGATCATGCGATGGGAGAATATGATGGGCCGCTCCGGCAAGGAGCACGATACCGGAAGGCGACCCGGTCTAGACGTTGCGCAGTATATACAGCGCGATGGAGGCTTCAATGAGCACAATCAGCACGGACCAGAATGCCGCCATCAACTGCGAGTGCGTTTTGATAAAAGCATGAATGAGTTGCATAGAATTGCCTGTTCGGCTAAATCACGCGGGGGTGTGAGATCAGTCTACGCCGCTACAAATATTCACGCAATTTATCAAATAAAATGGTTATTCCGTCGCTGGCAGGTTAACGGGACAACCGCCGCTGTCACGGTTTCCCCGCACGGCGCCAGGGGGGGTAAATCACCAGCAAACCCAGTATAATCAAGCCCATTCCCAATAGCTTTCCCCCGTTAAGCCGTTCACCGAACAGTGGCAGGGAGACCGCCAGGGCGCAGACCAGCACATAGCTGAGGCTCAGCAGTGGATAGGCCCGATTCAGTGGCAGATCGCGCAGTGCAAACAGCCAGCACAGCATCGACAGGCCATAGCACAAGATACCGCCCGGTAACCACCAGACCCAGGGCGCTGCGCTGAGCAACGCGGAGATAAGCTGTGTCCCGTCGCTGCAATGCATCATGGTATAACGCATCATCAGCTGCGCCGCGCTGACCAGCACGACGCTGGCGAGTGCCCACAGATAGCCTATCATGCGTTGACTCCCAGCAGGATGATACCCAACATAATCAGCGTTATCCCGACAATATGGCGCCAGTTTAACCGCTCATGCCAAATAAAACGCGCCGCCAGCAGCACCAGGACATAGTTTAGACTCAGCATCGGGTAAGCCACGCTGACCGCCACCCGGCTGAGCACCACCAGCCACAGCAGCAGTGCCAGCCCCAGACAGATCAGCGCCAGCATCAGCCAGCGCAGCAGGTGGCGGCGCGGTGAGCCGCGGGGCACACCGCACATAGCCTGTTTCTGGCACAGCTGTCCTGCGCAGCTGAGCAGGCTGGATAACATGATCAGCAGATAGCTCATGGCTGCTGCTGATACTGTAACAGCAGGAAACGCCCTTTACGCAAAGTCATATCCGCCGACGGCAGCGCCGGGTTAATCTGTCCGTCGCGCGGCAGCAGTAATACCAGGGAAATCGCCCCCTGTTTCCGGTGCTCCGCCAGCCAGGCCGGGAACTGCTCTGCCTTGACCAGGTGACCCGCGGCATCCGGGTAGCTCAGCCCATACTGAAGCTCGCCAGTTTTATCATACATATAGATATCACTGCGCTTGAGCTCCCAGGCCAGCCCCGCGGCGACACCGACGCTGTCACTCAGAATATAGCGGCTCGCCTGCAGCTGCGGCATCGCCGCCTGGATCAGCGCCTGCGGCTGCTTGGACTCCATGACCTGCTGTGGCAGCGCCGTACCGATCAGCAGGGCGACCCCCAGCAGGCAGGCGGCGCTCCAGCGCCAGTAGCGGCGTGAATGATACAGCGACAGTGCGCCAAACAGCGCCCATACGCCAAAAGCGATGGTGCCCAGGATCACTTTACCGATCTCATGTGCGCCGAACAGCGGGTGTCCCGTGATGCCCCAGGGCGCCAGCACCAGCAGGATCGCCGCCATGCCGCCCAGGCCGACCAGCAGGTTAATCAACCCGTTGATCCGCAGTGCCTTGCCATTCTCTCCGGTCAGACGCTGTACATAGCCCGCCATCAGGATCGCCAGCGGCGCAAAGCAGGGCAAAATATAGGTCGGCAGCTTTCCTTTGGCGATGCTGAACAGTAAAAATGGCATTACCGCCCAGCCGAGCAGGTAAAAATCCCCGCCCTGACTGACCCGGCCCCGCCACCCTTCCCGCAGCGCGCCGGGCAGCAGCCCCAGCCAGGGCAGCAGGCCGATGAGGAGGATCGGCAGGTAATACCAGAACGGCGCCTTATGCTGGGCGTTATCTTCGGCAAAGCGCTGAATATGCTCCACCCAGAAGAAGTAGCGCCAATAGTCCGGCTCGTGCTGTGCGATCGCCAGCACCCACGGCAGGCTGATGAGAATGGCGCTCAATACCGCCAGCGGACCAAAGCAGAACAGGGATTTCCAGCGCCGTTGGGCGATCACCCAGGGCAGGACGGCAATCACCGGGATCGCCAGCGCCAGGAACCCTTTGGTCATAAAGCCCATACCGCAGGCCAACCCCAGCAAAATGTAGCCACCAGCCTTGCCCCGCGCACTGCTGGCCTGCTCACCCAACCAGAAGCTGCACATGGCCGCGGTCATCCACAGGGTAAAGATCGGGTCCAACACCGCATAGCTGCCAACGCCGTAGACCAGAAAACTGGTCAGGTAAATCAGTACAGCCACAACAGCCGGGCGGGGGCCAGACAGTAACCGACGCGCCAGCCAGAACACCAGCAGCGCACTCAATACCGTCGCCAGCACAGCGCCAAAGCGGACAGCAAAGTTGCCGTCGCCAAACAGCCACTGCCCCAGATTATTCACCCAATAACCGGCCACCGGCTTTTCAAAATAGCGCAGGCCGAGGAAGTGCGGTACGATCCAGTCTCCACTGGCCAGCATCTCGCGGCTGATTTCGGCATAGCGGGTTTCATCCGGCTGCCATAATAAACGTCCCGGCAGCGGAACGATGTAATAAAGGACAAACAGTACAGCCAGCGTAAACCATCCTGCGATCTTCTTCATGGTGACTCCATCTCCTGCTGACAACCCAGCCATCCCTCACGCCCGCTCAGCGTCGCGCGAACGACTCTCCCGCACGGCAACAGCGTAATATCATCTGGCAATAAATCCCCGAGGGGGCAAAATTCAATCTGTGCCTCACGCGCCATCTCCAGCAGGCGGGCAAACTGCGCCTGTTTGGCAATGCCTTCAACTTCGGCGTGAATGGTGTAAACCGGCACGCCACGATCGGCCAGGATGCTGTCGAGAATGAAACGGTTAAACCCCGCCTCATCGGTCATGATGCCGATAGCCTCATCCCAGGTTGGCTGGGTCACCGGGATCTGTACCGTCCCCAGGCGGCCATCCGGCAGCAGCGGGCGAAACGGATGTGTACCGCGGCAATCGCTGTTATAGCGAAAGCCAAAAGGCTCTTTGGCCTCGACCACCCGGGCATCGGCGCGCCAGCCGGCAACCGCGGAGCAACTGATACTCTCCCCGGTGATCAGCTGCAGCTCATCATAGGCCAGCCCGATCTGCTCGGCCATCTTCTCCCGTGACCAAACGCCGGCCCAGGCCTGCCAGGCATGGTGATCCCAGGCGTGCAGCCCGGTCTCATGCTCTTTGGCAGCGGCGGCGATGGTACTGGCCAGACCGGCGCCGATCCGGCGTCCGGGCCAGGCCGTTCCGGCCAGCAAAATATCCCAGCCATACAGCGATGCGGCATCAGAGCGCAGCATTTTCCACAGAAAGCGCGGCTTCAGCAGGCGCCACAGGTGGCGCCCCATATTATCCGGACCCAAAGTAAAAAAGAACGTCGCCCGGATCCCGTGCCGGCGCAGCAGCGACACCAGCGCCGGCACGCCATCACGCGTGCCGCGCCAGGTGTCTACGTCAATGCGCAGACCAACCCGTTTCATTCCTGCTCCGTACCGTCAAAGGTCTGCAGGAAGAAGTCCAGGGTATCCTCGATAGTGCTCTCCATCGGGATCACCGGCTGCCAGCCCAGCAGACGCTGTGCGTTGCGGATGCTCGGCTTACGGTGCTCCACGTCCTGATAGCCTTTGCCATAGTAGCTGCTGCTCTCCACTTCGCGGAAACCGGCGAAAGGCGGGAAGCGATCGCGCAGCGGGTGCTGCTCAAAGCACACCAGCAGCTGCTCAGCCAGTTCACGGATGCTGGCTTCGTTATCCGGGTTACCGATGTTGATAATCTGCCCGTCACACAGATTGTCTTTGTTTTCGATAATGCGGAACAGTGCCTCAACCCCTTCTTTAATATCGGTAAAGCAGCGCTTCTGGCGTCCACCGTCCACCAGCTTGATCGGCGACCCTTCCACCAGATTCAGGATCAGCTGGGTAATGGCGCGGGAACTGCCGATGCGCGCCGCATTCAGGTTGTCCAGACGCGGCCCCATCCAGTTGAAGGGGCGGAACAGCGTGAAGCGCAGTTCATCCTTGGCACCGTAGGCCCAGATGATGCGGTCCAGCAGCTGTTTGGATACGGAGTAGATCCAGCGCTGTTTGTTGATCGGCCCGACGATCAGGTTAGAGCTATCCTCATCAAACTGCGGATCGCTGCACATACCGTAGACTTCAGAGGTGGACGGGAAGATGATGCGCTTCTTGTATTTTACGCAGTCGCGCACAATCTTCAGGTTCTCTTCAAAGTCGAGCTCAAAAACGCGCAGCGGATTACGGGTATATTCGATCGGCGTGGCGATCGCCACCAGCGGCAGCACCACATCACACTTCTTAATGTGATACTCGATCCATTCGGAGTGAATACTGATATCCCCTTCGACAAAGTGGAAGCGCGGGTGGCCGATAAACCGTGAAATGGCGTCGGAGCCGATATCCAGGCCGTAGATTTCATAGTTATCTTCCGCCAGCAGACGCTCGGTCAAATGGTTACCGATAAAGCCGTTAACGCCCAGGATCAGTACCCGGGTCGCCCGGCGGGCGCCAAAATTCAGCGAACTGTTCAGAATGGCGCCTTCAACCAGCCCCAGGCTTTCCGCCAGCTGGCTGCCCTGCATATACAGGCCGTCCTGCGGCTGACCGGCCACGATCTCCAGCGCCCCTTCGCCACAGGCGATCGTCAGCGGCGATGCCAAAAGCACCGTGCCGGGGCGTGCAGCAGGCAGATCGCGGCGTACCCGTGCCTGCCAGACCGTAAACTGACGGTTACCGGCATAGCTAAAGGCACCCGGCCAAGGCTCTGTCACCGCGCGAACCAGGTTATACAGCTCCCGCGCCGGTTTGCTCCACTCCAGGCGGCCATCGGCCGGAGTACGGCGACCTACGTAGGTCGCGGCGCTTTCATCCTGCGGGAATTCAGCATAGCTGCCGCTGCGGATCTGTGGCAATGCCTCAGCCAGCAGCACGCGGGCGCACTGGCACAGCTTGTGGTGCAGCGTCAGCGCCGTATCCTCTTCGGCGATCGCGATACGATGCTGAGCGATAATATTCCCGGCATCCGCACGCTTCTCCATACGGTGCAGCGTCACCCCGCTCTCCGTCTCGCCGTTGACCAATACCCAGTTCAGCGGCGCACGGCCACGGTAGGCCGGCAGCAGCGAACCATGCAGGTTAAACGCGCCCTGCGGTGCCAGCGCCAAAATCTCATCGTTCAGCAGATGGCGATAGTAGAAAGAGAAGATCACCTGCGGCTGCAGCGCCCGCAGGCGCTCAACCCACAGCGGATGATTCACATCATCCGGCGCAAATACCGGAATATTATGCTGGGCCGCAAGGCGGGCGACCGAGCCAAAGAACAGATTTTCACCGGGAGCATCCTGGTGGGTAACGATGGCAGCGATTTCGTAACCGGCATCAATCAATGACTGCACACCGGCACAGCCCATATCGTGATAGGCAAAGACAACAGCTTTCATGATCATTTTTCCTGTTCTTCGTCCGGCTGGTTAGCGCGGACGACATTCTGAATAAAATAGCGGGGGCGGGCGCGCACGTCGTTATAGATGCGGCCGATATACTCACCCAGCAGGCCCATCCCGACAAACTGCGCGCCGATGAAGATAAAAAGCACGGCAAACAGGGTAAACACCCCTTCCGCAGCCCACTGAGGCCCGAGGGTTAAACGCATCAGGATCAGCAGCACGGCAAAGGCGAAGCCCAGCAGCGCAACGACGCTGCCAAAAATACTCAACGCCCTCAGGGGGGTTGTGGTCAGACAGGTCACCAGGTCGTACATCAGATTGATCAGCTTCATCAGCCCATACTTGGACTCGCCGTGCTCGCGCTCGGCATGTTTCACCGGGATCTCGATGGTGCGGCGGGCAAAACTGTTGGCCAGAATGGGGATGAAGGTACTGCGCTCATGGCAGTGCAACATGGCTTTGATAACGCTGCTGCGGTAGGCGCGCAGCATGCAGCCATAATCGCTCATGCTCTTGCCGGTGGTGCGCTGAATCAGGCCATTGATCAGGCGCGAGGCGCGCCTACGGAACCAGCTATCCTGACGGTCCTGCCGGATGGTACCCACCACGTCATAACCCTGATCGGCAGCCTCCACCAGACGTGGGATCTCCTCCGGCGGATTCTGCAGGTCGGCATCCAGGGTGATCACCAGATCGCCTTTAATGTGGTTAAATCCAGCCATAATCGCCGAATGCTGGCCATAGTTACGGTTCAGTAAAACCGCGACGACCCGGCTTCCCGGGCGCTGCGCCGCCTCGCGGAGGATCTCCGCCGATCTATCGCTGCTGCCGTCGTCAACCAGCACTATCTCATACTGTTTTCCCATGGAGTCACAGGCGGCAATAGTTCTTTTCAGCAGCTCCGACAGGCTGTCCTGCTCGTTGTAAACCGGTATTACCACCGATACAAACTGGATGGTTTTAAAATCACTCATTGTCATATCCAACCGTTACTGCTCAATAATCTCTTTCAACGCGGCGATCACCCGATCGACGTCTGCCTCGGTCATATCCGGAAACAGCGGCAGAGAGCAGATTCGCTGTGAGTTCCACTCCGTCTGCGCCAGCCGCAGCTGTGGGTAGCTCTCGCGGTAATATTTTTGCGTATGGGCGGCACGGAAGTGCAACCCGCTGCCGATATTGCGCTCTTTGAGCGCCTGCATCAGCCGATCGCGATCCACGCCGCTGCGGGCCTCATCACAGCGGATGATAAACAGGTGCCAGGCATGCTGATGTGGCCACTCCGGTGTGTTCAGCGGGGAGAACGGCAGCTGATGCTGCGCCAGCTGTTGCAGATAATAGGCCGCCAGCCGGGCGCGTCGGGCATTGAGCTCAGGCAGCTTTGCCAGCTGTACCCGGGCAATCGCCGCATTGATATCGGCCAGGTTGTACTTGTATCCCGGCGTTACCACCTCCGCCTGCGGCGCCCGGCCATGAGTCTGGCGATCGTAGGCATCGACGCCCAGACCGTGAAACTTAAGGCTGCGCACCTGCTGCGCCAGGCGATCATCATCGGTCACCACCATGCCACCCTCGGCACAGGTGACATTTTTAATCGCATGAAACGAAAAAATAGCGGTGCCGCGCTGACCGATAGGCTCACCGCGATAGGCGGTGCCAATGGCGTGGGCCGCATCTTCGATCAGGGCGATACCCTGCCGCTGCGCCAGCGCGCGGATCGGGTCAAGATCGACGGGGGCACCGGCAAAATGAACCGGAATAATCGCCTTGGTGCGGGGGGTTATCGCATCGGCAATCGCCTCTGGTGTCACCATCAGCGTATCGCGCCCGACATCGATCATCACGGGGGTCGCCCCCAGCAGCGTGATGATATTCAGGGTGGAAACCCAGGTCATTGAGGGGGTGATTACCTCATCCCCCGGCCCAATGCCCAGAGCCATCAGGGTAACGTGCATTCCCGCCGTCGCTGAGCACACGGCGATAGCATGACGGGCGCCGGTGGCCTGACAGAACTCTTGCTCCAACGCCTGATTTTGCGGACCGGTCGTAATCCAGCCGGAGCGCAGTACTTCACTGACAGCAGCAATCTCCTCATCGCCGATAGCCGGCTTGGAGAATGGCAAAAAGTCCTTCATTAACACGTTCCCATATCAGTAATAGAAATGAAAAATGTGATCCATATCGAAATTACAACAATCCATGGCGCTATTTCCCTCGCAGGACGATAAGCCAAGATTTTTCAGCATAGCGTACTTTTCTTAAACCAAGATTAAGAAAAAAGTTATCACCAGCACCAACCTAAACATTCCTGAAACCGAACCACAATCCCTATTACCATGCGCTCATAGCTGCTTTCTCCCAGCCAGTCGATAGGCGCATCCTGCCGTCACCGGCAGTATATGTGAATAAAAAAGGGATTATTATATTAATTTCAGCCCGACCTCACTGCCATTCTCCCGATTCAGCACCAATATGCAAAAAATATTCTCCAATCAGTGAACTGACCTGTAATATTTTTACTTGCACATCATCCAAGGTCTACAACAGGTTATTTTACCAGCAAATTTATCTCTACGATAAAGATGCATACGCAATTATTAACATGGCATGCATAAGTCAATGTCTCTATTCGTTACCTGTGGGATAATAACATATTACCACCTCATATCGCTCAGCCCCGAAAGTATTATTAAGGTATTACTTCTGCCACCATCATGTTGCTATCCTATAACCGATACCCCATAGCCGACACTGGCAGATACCGGATAATGTGCGCGCGCTAAAGGATAATGCCTCCCGGCGACAACCATTTATATGACATAACGCAGGGTACAACTGATTATTTTATTTAATATATAACATAAAGAGAGTGGCCACGACAGCGAGGGCTCAGTAATGAAGCGATTTGCCATTGCGGGATTGATCGCCACTGCCGCCTTTACGGCAGAAGCTCATCAGGCGCGGACGGCAGACTTTGAGCTTATGCAGACCATTCCACAGAATACCGAGGCACTCTTTCAGCAAACCGACATCCACGCCACGGCCACCGTCTGGCTGCGCATGATACAGCAGGCCAGGCACACGCTGGATATCGGTACTTTTTATATTGCCAATCAATCGGGTGAAGCCATGGAGCCTATCCTTAACGCCATCAGGGATGCCGCCCGACGCGGCGTCAGGGTCCGGATCCTGACCGATGATATGGCGCTCAGCGGCAGCAGCGATCCCCGGCAGCTGTTCGCCGACACCCCCCAGATTGTCATCCGCAAAATCAGCTATCGCAGGATCTGCGGTGGCGTAATGCATGCTAAATATATGATCGTGGATGCTGAGAACATTGCACTCAACAGCGCCAACTGGAGCTGGATCTCCCTGAGCCAAATTCACAATATTGGTGTTAGGATCCGTAATCGGTCACTGGCAATGACCCTGCTAAGCGTATTTGATCTGGACTGGACGCTGGCTGGGAATATACATAACACCGTCAACCATGCCTTGACAAATAATACCGATAAACGCCACTGGGTTACCGCCCTGCGCCCTGCCCAGGTTCGCTATGGTAAGGAAACGCTATTAATTCACCCAGCCTTTAGCCCTGTCGATATGCGTCCTCAGGGAACCGATAGCGAAATATCGCAGATGCTGGCAGCCATTAACAGTGCCAATCATATTATTCGTATGCAGGTCATGACATTTTGCGGATTCAAAAAATATGGTGCCGTTGGTTATTGGGGAGAGTTGTATGACGCTATCGTCAACGCCACCCAGCGGGGGGTACAGGTAAAGATTATTGTCGCAGACTGGAATAATACCGCACCGGCCATCGATTTTATGAAGGCACTCCAGCTGATACCCAATCTAGAGGTAAAAATCAGCAGCATTCCCCCACTTCCGTCACGCTATATACCCTATTCCCGGGTTGAGCACGAAAAATATTTCGTCGTCGATGATGACCTCAGCTGGATCACCACCAGCAACTGGGAGTGGGGATATTTTTATAACACCCGTAATATCGCACTGCTTATCAACGGGCAGCAACCGGCCAGGGTCCTCACAGCACTGTTTGAGGCCGACTGGCGCGGCCCCTATACCCAGACGCTGGAGATCGATAAAACCTATCGCGCGCCACTGCATAGCTAAGACGGTTCCCTACTGCGGATCACGGCGTATGACCTCCATGCGCAGCGTCGGGAGTCGGGCCAAAACGCATTGGCCATGACGGATGTGCCGATAAAACCCCCATGTCCATCCAGCCAGATTACCCGCACAATACAGGTGACGCCCGCAGACCCGCAGCGTTTTCAGCACGGCTGCGGTATGTTGTCTTCCCGTATCGTCATCATGGTATATAACGGTAGCCAAAAATAATTTCCGGGAATATTCGTCGGCCATATCGTCTCATTGCCGTTCTGCACTGCGGGGAGGCAAACGGCGTCCTATCTATCAACTGCATTTTAAATTAAACACGATAGATAGATAAAAACCTTTTTCGCCATTTGTATTATATATATACTGCAGTTGCCTCCATCGATAAATGACAGGGGTCACACATATATAAATAGAAACAATTTAGTTAAGTTATATACAAAATGGCGCTGTTTTCCTGACTGTTTATGCCCCGCGCCGCTAGACGGTCGGCACCGTAGCATGACAAAATATACGTCGATCCTACCCATTCCCCTCGAATTGCGGCATGTATCACCAGGCAGCGTGGTCTCATTTTAGATCAGGCTTTTTTATGACGTTTTTTACGCCACCCTGTTCATATTGGTGTCTTAATAATGAATAATATAGATAAAATCTATAAACAATTACGCTGGCAAATTATCATCACGACATTCCTGACATATACCGTGATGTATATTTCCCGCAAAGCGTTTGCCGCCGCCGCGCCACTGCTGATGCAGGATATTGGCATGACCGCGGTACAATTCGGTACCGCCTCATCGATTTATTATATTTTATATGGGATTTCGAAATTCAGTTCCGGGCTATTGGCAGACAGAATCAATCCCCGTCTTTTTCTGGCACCGGTGCTGCTGATCGTCGCCGTAATCAACGTCGGCATCGGTATGTCCAACAACGTTACCGTGCTGCTATCGCTCTACTGCCTGACCGCCATTGCCCAGGGCTGTGGCTTCCCCCCCATCGCCAAGGCTATCAGCCAGTGGTACTCTAAATCGGAGCGCGGCGGCTGGTATTCACTGTGGAATACCTCCCACAACGTTGGCGGAGCACTGGCTCCGCTCATCGCCTCCGGCGTTATTGAATATACCGGAAACTGGCGCTATGCCTTCTATGTTCCGGCCGCCATTACCGCCGTCCAGGCGATTATTTCCGCTATATTTATGCGCGCCAAGCCGGAAAAATATGGTCTGCCCAACGTGGGCGAATGGAAGAAAGACACCAAGCAGCTGGCCATCAATCAACGCTCTGAAGGCGGGCTTACCATGTGGGCCATGTTTACCCGCTACATCGTCAATAACCCGATTATCTGGATGGCCATCGGTGGGGATCTGTGCATTTATGTCATCCGCACCGTTACCAATGACTGGGTCAGTGTCTACTTCGTCAAAGAGCTGGGCTGGGATCTGGTAAAATCCAACTCGCTGGTCGCCTGGTTTGAAGTTGGCGGGATCCTCGGGGGACTGACCTCCGGCATCATTTCGGATCGGCTGTTTAACGCCGATCGCTGGAAAACCATCCTGATCTATACCTTCGTCCTGATCGCCGGTATGGTCGGCGTCGCGCTGACGATCCACGTCCACTATTACCTGGTCGCCATCTGCTTCTTTATCATCGGCGCGGGGATCTATGCCCCCCAAATGCTGTTTGCGCTGGGGATCATCGAGGCCTCCCACGCCGACGGCGCCGGGGCGGCAACCGGCCTGAAAGGCGGTGTGACCTACATTGGTGCCGCAATGGCCGGGGCGCCCATCGCCCTCATTGAACGGGCCTACTCATGGAACGGTGTTTTCGTTCTTATGGCTGCCATTGCCGTCCTGCTGGTACTGCTGACCATTGGCATCATTGGGGTAGATAAACGCTATAACAGTAAAAAGGCCGCGACCCGGTAACGCGGTGCAATCCTTACCCTGTCAACGCAAAAGCCAGCGCCTCCGCTGGCTTTTGACATTCCCCTGCTCCGCCGGTTGCAACGCTCTGGCCCTGAAACGCGGCTGACACCGGCCGTGGCTAGCGCGCTGAACGCCACAAAATCGTTACAGTTACACCGCTGAGACCGTCGGCATAGCGATATGGCGCATATCCGCCCGCCCGTTTTTTGCCGTCGGCCCGGTACGGGGGATATTTGGCAGCGCGTAACCCCCGTAACGGCCGTGCGCCTCGGCGCATGAAACCGCGCTACCCCGCTGCCACAAAACGAGATGCCAAACTGCACCACGACGTCGCGGACAAGCCAAATTGAATGGGAGGAGCCGTCCCACAAGATCCTGCTGAATGGCCATATTAAGGTGAATTTATGCGATGAGCCACACACATTCCCCGTCGGATCATCAGACACCGGCAAAAATCAGGATCAATTTATTCCGGCGTGTAAGGTGATACGGATTGCCGCCAATACCACACAGGCGGAGCGCGAACGCGGCGTCCCGGCGCTGAGCCGACCTCGCTGGAAAACAACCTCTACTATCTGCTCACCCAGGCCTTACGCAGCTACCAATCCTGCTACCAACCGCGCCAACGCGCCTGCGGGCTACGCACCAGCGAGGCCCGTATGCTGCTGGTTCTGGACAGCCCCCGAGAGCTGTCAATGGAGCAACTGTTGAGTGAGGTCGCGATGCCCCTCCGGGAGATCGGGGAAGCAAAAGATGCATTGCGCCGGAAAGGATGGGTTGCCCCGGTTGGTGGCTATTACCGCCTGACCTGAGAGGGAAAGGCACAGGCGGCGATGTTACGCGACATCGCCAGCCATCAACAGCAACAGGTAGTTGCTGGTTTCAGCGTCGAAGAAATCGCGCTATTACAAAAGATACTGCGCGCGATCCCACGCGCTTGCCAAACGCTGAGCCCCGTCATGGAGTAATCCCCAAAGCGCGTTCATCCCCCGGTGCTGAACGCGCTTTTTCTCCCCCCGCTTTCTCTGCACCCAACCGGCATACGCGGCCTCCCCCCCCCGCACTGCTGCGCAGAGGGAGGAACGACAGCGTGGGCATCATGAATAAAAAGGGTCTGCTGACGCCGCGATGGCCGGGGCGTCGCCCGCCCTGTAGCGGCTCCTCCCCCTCCGCCTTATCGCCCGCGGACGCACCTTGAGGGCGCCCTCCCGCCGTCAATTCCGTAATACCCAGCCACGGGTCGCGATATCCCGACCATATTTTGCTATAAATAAGACTACGTTAACTCATGAGCGCGTGGTCTATGGAACCGTTGCATGCCGTCATTCTTACCATCAGCCTGTTCGTCCTGACCTTCTTCAATCCCGGTGCGAATCTCTTTGTGGTGGTGCAAACCAGCCTGGCCTCCGGGCGGCGGGCCGGAATGATGACCGGTCTGGGGGTCGCGCTCGGCGATGCGTTTTACTCCGGACTCGGGCTGTTTGGTATGGCAACGCTGATCACCCAATGCGAGGCGCTCTTCGCGCTCATCAAGATCGGCGGTGGCGCCTATCTACTCTGGTTCGCCTGGAAGAGCGTGCGCGCCCAGGCCGCGCTGCCCATACTCAGCGTGCGGCCCTCCGTCAGCGAACCCTGGCACATTTTCTTCCGCCGCGGGCTGCTGACCGATCTGTCAAACCCGCAGACGGTGCTGTTCTTCATCAGTATCTTTTCGGTAACCCTCAGCGCCGACACACCGCTTTGGGCCAGATTGGCGGCCTGGGGCGGGATCGTGATCGCGTCCATCGTCTGGCGCCTGTTCCTGAGCCAGGCCTTCTCTCTCCCTGCGGTACGCCGCCTCTACGGACGGATACAGCGCGTCGCCAGCCGGGCGATCGGCGCAATTATCGGACTGTTTGCGCTCAGGCTGATCTATGAAGGGGTCAGTCAGCACGACTGAGCCGCGCATCACGGGCGCACAGCGGCCCCGGCCATACACATTCACGGAGGGAATATCAGCGAGCCGATTGAAGCGACAGAAAGGTGTTGGGACTTGAAGCGGCAAAAATGAAAAAGCCCCAAGTCAATTAATGACTTGGGGCTGAAATTTGGCGGAGGAGTAGAGATTCGAACTCTAGGAGCTGTTACACTCGACGGTTTTCAAGACCGCTGCCTTAAACCACTCAGCCACTCCTCCGCGACGGGGAAGACTATATCCAGTGCCACCCCGCTTGTAAAGGCCATCCCGGTGCAAGTGCTGTCAAAACCGGCAACATACGTGCCGCCTGATCGCTTTCTGCGCGGCGCGGGATAAAAAGAGCGCAGTGCGCTGCCGCGACGATAGTAACAGTGCGTAAAGATGGGTAAACCGTCTTTCTGCTTTTTATTCCAATAATTATATTTTAGTCTGGGTTGAGGGATACCATGCGCAGAGGGCAGGAAAACAACGTCTTGCCGCCGTCGCGCGGTCTTCATCTCATCCGATACCAATAACACAACGAGAGAATCTTCGTATGGATCGTATTGTCGTCTCCTCTACCTCTGCACGCAGTTCACTGCTGAGTACGCATAAAGTCCTGCGCAATACCTATTTTCTGCTGGCACTGACCCTGGCTTTCTCCGCCTTCACCGCCACTGTCAGTACGGTCCTGATGCTGCCGGCACCGGGCCTGCTGCTGATGCTGGTCGGTTTTTATGGCCTGATGTTTCTGACCTACCGCCTGGCCGATCGCCCGGCCGGTCTGCTGGCCGTATTCGCCCTGACCGGCTTTATGGGCTATACCCTTGGCCCGATCCTCAGCAGCTTTATCGCCAGCGGCGCAGGCGATCTGATCATGCTGGCGCTGGGCGGCACCGCCCTGGTCTTCTTCTGCTGCTCCGCCTATGTGCTGACCACCCGTAAGGACATGTCTTTCCTCTCCGGCATGATGATGGCCGGTTTTGTGGTACTGCTGCTGGCCGTGGTCGCAAACCTGTTCCTGCAGCTGCCGGCGCTCTCTTTAGCCATCAGCGCGCTGTTTATCCTGTTCTCTACCGGCGCTATCCTGTGGGAGACCAGCAATATCATTCACGGCGGAGAAACCAACTACATCCGCGCCACCGTCGGGCTGTACGTCTCGCTGTATAACCTGTTCATCAGCCTGCTCAGCCTGCTGGGATTCGCCCGCGGCAACTGAGTCATGCCCAACGCATCCCTCTCTGCGCCCCGCTCCCGCGGGGCGTTTTTCTGGGCGCCGTTTGGCGCCCGCCGGGCCTTGGGGTACACTGAGCGGCGTTGTTTGCCTGTTAGGATAAGTTACCATGTTAGAGTTTGACGGCCGTTGCATTGAAACCGACGCCCAGGGATATCTGCTCAATAGCCAGGAGTGGAACGAGGCGCTGGCCGGGATCCTGGCGCAGCAGGAGGGGATCACCCTGAGCGAAGCGCACTGGGAGGTCGTACGCTTCGTGCGTGAGTTTTACCAAACCTTCAATACCTCACCGGCGATCCGTATGCTGGTGAAGGCCATGACGCAAAAATACGGCGAGGAGAAGGGAAACAGCCGCTATCTGTACCGCCTGTTCCCCAAGGGACCGGCGAAGCAGGCCACCAAAATAGCCGGGCTGCCCAGACCGGTAAAGTGCATTTAATCCTCCCGGCGCCGCCGTCGGCGGCCTCAATAGCGGATCTCAAAACGCTGAAAATGCTGCAGGGGACGCGGCTCCGTGTCGACCCGATCGACCCGGGCATAGCGGGGACCGCCGGCTGACAGCCAGCGCAGCAGCTGCGCCACCGCCTGAGACTCGCCCTCGGCCAGCACCTCAACCCGGCCATCGTCCAGGTTGAGGGCATAGCCGGTCAGCCCCAGCCCCATCGCCTGACACCGGGTGCCATAGCGGAATCCAACCCCCTGCACCCGACCGCTGACATAGGCTGCCACACACGCTATTCCCATTGCATATCCCCCGGGTCAAATCGTTTCCCACTATCATAGCGTATCCGCACGGCAGGGATCGTCGGTGCGATGTCCCGCGGCGGGACATAGCCTAGTGCCTCCGCCCACATTCAGCTATGATAGCCGCCCGCCGCATCCATAACAGAATATTGAAGGTGAATCTTGGCCCGTTTAATCCTCGCCAAAGGACGCGAAAAGTCCTTACTCCGCCGCCACCCCTGGATTTTTTCCGGCGCCGTGGCGCGCATCGAAGGCAATGCCGCCAGCGGTGAAACGCTGGACGTCTGTGACCATCAGGGCAAGTGGCTGGCCCGCGCCGCCTACTCTCCCCAGTCTCAGATCCGGGCCCGTGTCTGGAGCTTTGATCGGGATGAGAGCATCGATCGGGCCTTTTTCGAACGTCGTCTACAGCAGGCTCAGCGCTGGCGCGACTGGCTGGCCGGGCGCGATGATCTGACCGGCTACCGCCTGATCGCCGGGGAGTCCGATGGCATGCCGGGGATCACCATCGATCGCTTTCAGGATACGCTGGTGCTGCAGCTGCTCTCCGCCGGCGCCGAATACCAGCGCGCTGCGCTGTTAGACGCCCTGCACGCCCTCTACCCACAGTGCGCAGTCTACGATCGATCCGATGTGGCCGTACGTAAAAAAGAGGGGCTGCCCCTCGTGCAAGGCCCGGTATCCGGCGCCCTGCCGCCCGATCTGCTGCCTATCCGTGAGCACGGTATGCAGATCCTGGTCGATATCAAGGGCGGCCACAAGACCGGCTTCTATCTTGATCAGCGTGACAGCCGTCTGGCGGCCCGTCGCTTTGCCCGCGATGCGCGCGTGCTGAACTGTTTCTCCTATACCGGTGCCTTTGCCGTCTCGACCCTGATGGGCGGCTGTGCCCACGTCACCAGCGTAGACACCTCGCAGGCGGCGCTGGATATCGCCCGCCAGAACGTAGAGCTTAACGGGCTGGATCTGGCGCGCGCCGACTTCCTGCGCGACGATGTTTTCCAGCTGCTGCGCCGCTACCGTGACGAAGGAACAACCTTTGACCTGATCGTCATGGATCCGCCCAAGTTTGTTGAAAACAAAAATCAGCTCGCCGGCGCCTGCCGTGGCTATAAAGATATCAACATGCTGGCCCTGCAGCTGCTGCGTCCCGGCGGCATCTTGCTGACCTTCTCCTGCTCAGGACTGATGCCGACCGATCTGTTCCAGAAAATTTTGGCCGACGCCGCCGTCGACGCCGGACGTGATATACAATTTATAGAACAGTACCGTCAGGCCGCCGATCACCCGGTGATTGCCAGCTACCCGGAGGGATTGTACCTGAAAGGATTTGCCTGCCGGGTCATGGGCGATCTTGGCACAAGGGGGCAATTAGGCTAGCGTAGACTTGAAACCGGCATTTTCACCCGCATATTAAACGGGGTCTTCCCCGATAAAGTAGACGCTGCGGTTGCAAAGGAGGTCATATGATTACCAGCAAATTCGGTATTGGGCAGCAGGTTCGCCACAAACTGTTAGGCTCGCTGGGCGTGGTGATAGATATTGACCCCGAATACGCCCTGGATGACGCCCCGGATGACGATGATCTCGGCTCCAACGAGGCTTTGCGTCACGCCCCCTGGTATCACGTGGTGATGGAGGATGAGCAGGGCCAGCCGGTACATACCTATCTGGCGGAGGCCCAGCTCGATGGCGAGAGCAGCGACTCACATCCGGAGCAGCCATCGATGGACGATCTGGCGGAGTCTATTCGGACCCAGCTGCTGGCGCCACGTCTGCGCAACTGAGCCTGCCGCCCCCGCCTGGGCGGGGGCCGTTTTCCCTTACGCCCCGCGCATTATCCCCAGCCGCGGAATTTCGATTTTCGGACAGCGGTCCATCACCACCTGCATCCCCGCTGCCTGGGCCAGCGCCTGCGCCTGTGGGCTTATCACCCCCAGCTGCAGCCACAGCACGCCGACGCCCACGGCGATCGCCTCCCGGGCAACCGCAACGGCGGCCTCGGCGTTGCGAAAGACATCGACCATATCGATGGGATCAGCAATATCCGCCAGCGCAGCATACACTGTCTGCCCCTGCAGTGTCTGCCCGGCCAGCTTTGGACTGACCGGCGTTACCCGATACCCCTGCGCCAGCAGGTACGCCATCACCCGGTAGCTGGCCCGCTCAGGCCTGTCGCTGGCACCAACCAAGGCAATGTGATGCACTCGGCGTAAAATCAGCTTAATCATTTCATCTTCCATTGCAGACTCCCCCGGGAAAAAATGATGTTCCCAGCTTAGATCGCCCACGAGCAGCGGGAAAGGTTTTTTGACGAAGCGCGGTGAAGCCCCTTATAATGTAAAAAGATGTTACCGGGAAATATTTTGATACACCTCGTCGGTCATTGGATCCGTTGGCATCGCGCCTTTCGCCTGAGTAAATTTGAGGACCCCATGCGATCACGTGTTTTACTGGCTCTAAGCTGCGGCGGGCTGCTCTTTTGTCACGCCCTGTCAGCCACCACGCTGAAATTTGGCAGCGATGTCGAACTGTTGGCCATCGACGGACAGCCGTTGCCCGCGGCGTTGTTCAAAAGCGCCAACAGCCTGGAGCTGAACGCCGGTATCCACCAGATGCTGTTTCGGGTCGCCAAGCCGCTGACGGCAGATGGGAAGCCCCATTACTCGGCTCCGCTGATCGCTGTCTTTGATACCCGGGATGCCACCTCCGTGACCATCAAGCTGCCACGCATCGGAGACGATCGGGATATCCGCCAGCTGGAGCAAACGCTGAACTTTAAGCTGCTCAACCACCGTGGGATCCCGCTGGAGTACCGCGCGGACGTCCTCGGCGCGCCGCCCGCCGGCGACTATCGCCAGCAGTTGCGGCGCTATAACCACAGTGCCGCCGCCGCCGCCCTCCCCGCACTCACCCGTTGAGCCAACGTGCACCACTGCGCCACTTTATTGTGCCTTTCTTGCGCCGCATCGCGGCGCCCCGGATGATATCCTGATAGGGTATCGCGCGTATTCCTCCGCAGCTTACGCCCTGCGTCGGCGTACCTGTGCCGCCGCTCCAAACGCCGCGCCGCGGGACACCGCCAATGAGATGACTTTCTGATAAAGGCCAACAGCATGGAAATGACCACCCGAACTCTCCCCAGCCGTAAACGCATCGCCCTGGTAGCACACGATCACCGCAAGCAGGCGCTGCTGGAGTGGGTCAGCAGCAACAAGCCGCAGCTCAGTGAACACCAGCTCTACGCGACCGGGACCACCGGAAACCTGATCCACAGCGCCACCGGGATCCCGGTCCACTGCATGCTGAGCGGCCCCATGGGCGGGGATCAGCAGGTCGGCGCACTGATCGCCGAAGGCAAAATCGACATGCTGGTGTTCTTTTGGGATCCGCTCAACGCCGTACCGCACGATCCGGATGTGAAGGCGCTGCTGCGCCTGGCGACCGTCTGGAATATTCCGGTCGCCAACAACCGTGCCACGGCGGATTTCCTGATAAGTTCGCCGATGTTTGCCACTGAAATGCGCATCGCCATTCCTGACTATCAGCGCTATCTCAACGAACGCCTGATCTGATACAGCGTGCAGAGCGGGCCGTCAGGCACCACCCCTGCCTCTGCGGAGATTACGCCTTACGTCGCGCGATAGCGCCCAGGCGCTGCAGCGCGGCCACAAAGCGTGAGGGGCGCAGCGGATCCTGTAGCAACCATACCCGATGGCGGGCGCGGGTCAGCGCCACATACAGCAGCCGCCGCTCTTCGGCATCGGGGAACGCCTCCGCCACGGGCAGCAGTACCTCCTCGATCACGCTGGGCGCCTCCGGTGCAGGGAAACCATCTCGCCCCTCATGTAGCCCCAGCACGATCACATAGTCCGCCTGGCACCCCTTGCTGCCGTGCAGGGTCATAAAGCGGAGATCCAGCCCCGGCCAGCGCGTCGCGGCACGATCCAACAGCGCTGGCCGCAGGTGATGATAGCGCGCCAGCAGCAGAATGGACTCATCAGCCCGCACATAGCCGCTCAGCTTGTCGAGCAGCGCTTCCAGCTGGCCCTGCGGCAGCAGGGTGACCGACTGCCGATCGCCATCGCGCAGGGCATTGAGCGTCTTCTTCGCCTGGTGTGGATTCTGCTGTACAAACCCATTGGCGATCTCGCCGATACGGCGGTTAAAGCGGTAAGAGGTATCCAGCCGACAGCACTCTCCCTCACCAAAATAGTGGTGAAAGGCGGTTGTCAGCGTTAGCTGGGCACCACTGAAACGATAGATAGCCTGCCAGTCATCTCCGACGGCAAACAGTGCGCTGTGGCTGTTCTGATTGCGCAGCGCGGCCAGAAGTCGTGCCCGCGGCGGCGAGATATCCTGAAACTCGTCCACCAGAATATGTCGCCACGGGCTGATGAAACGCCCCTGTTCCAGCTGCGCCTGTGCCTGTTGGAGCAGCGCCGGAAAATCCAGCGCGCCCTCCTGCTTCAGCGCCGCCTTCCATGCCTTGAGCAGTGGTGTCAGCAGGCGCAGGCGCTGTTGAAACGGCGCCCGCAGCCCCTCCGACGCCTGTTCAACCATCGCCGCCTGACTGCCGCCGTGCTCGCGCAGCAGTCCGACCCAGTACGCCAGTCGGGGCGCCAGACGCGCCTGCAACGCAGCATCCTGCCAAAAGTCCTCCCGCTCCGGAATATCGTCGAACAGCAGCGCCAACCATTGGCGCCACCCTTTGGCCTGGCTTTTTTTCTCTGCACATTGACGCTGCCACTCGGCGAGCAGAAAGGCATCGCGCGCCTGACGATCGCTCGCCAGGCGTGAAATAGCCACCGGTCTGCGAGCCGTCTGATTAACGATATACAGCGCCAGCCCATGAAAGGTTCTGGCCTGAACCTCTGCGCATCCTGGCGTCTGCCGCAGGCGCTGCGTCATCTCCTGCGCCGCACGGCGGCCAAAGGCCAGCGGCAATATCTGCCCGGCATCAACCTGCCCGCCCTGCAGCAGCCAGGCGCAGCGCGCCAGCAGGACGCTGGTCTTACCGCTGCCGGCGCCGGCCAGCACCAGCACATTCTGTTCGCCGTTGACCACCGCCAGCGCCTGGCTGTCATTGAGCGGCGACGGCATGACATCGGCAAAAAAATCCGCCCGCTCGCTCAGCACCCGTTGACTCCAGCGGCGGTTATGCTGCTGGCGGTGCTGTTCCCCCTCATCGCGCCACGTCAAACAGTCGTGGTACAGCGGGGCGCACGCAGGAAACGCCTCCAGACGCTGCACCGGCAGCGGCAGCGCCTGCAGCGTACGGGTGATCTCCTGTGCCAGGGACGCCAGATCCGCGCGCGTCAGCCAGCCATCGCGCTGCGCCAGCAACTGCAGCGCCTGGCACTGGGTCTGCAGCACCCCGGCGCTGATCTGCGCCATCTCCCCGCTCCATGCCCACCAGCTATGCATCAGGTGCTGATGAAACAGCTGTGTCTCCTGCCAGTCTGTACCATGCAGGCGGACGACCCGCTGATCCGGCAGCTCAAACTCCAGCTCACCCCATACCAGCCCCCGCTTGCAGCGCAGCGCCATCAGTTGGTTAAACGGGATCAGGTACTGGTGCCGCTCTCCGCTGACCTCAATACCGGCGTTCAACAGGCGTACCCGGTTATACGGATGCTGCGCCAGACGCTGCCCCAGTTTGGTGGCTCTAAGTTCCATGCCGTTTTCCACCTGCGTTGATTCCATCATACCGACCAGTTTACCCATGAATCGACGGCGCCTCTAGGCACGCTCCCACAATTGTATCCGGTGCCGTGGCAGGCGAGGGGCGTCAGCGCACCCTGTCACCGGAGCAACGCGGTCAAAACGCAATGCGCCGCCGGAAAAACAGGGTAAAATGAATATAATTATAGCCAGTATCATAATGAGTTAACCTTAATGAGAACCGTACTGAATATCCTGAATTTTGTGCTGGGCGGTTTTATTACCACCCTGGGCTGGCTGCTGGCTACCATCGTCAGCGCCCTGCTCATCGTCACCCTGCCGCTCACCCGCTCCTGCTGGGAAATCACCAAACTCTCATTTATTCCCTATGGCAATGAGGCCGTGCACGTCGACGAACTTTACCCGGAGCGCAAAAACGGTCTGCTGAGCGCAGGGGGAACGCTGCTGAACGTGATCTGGCTGATTCTGTTTGGCTGGTGGCTGTGCCTGAGCCATGTCGCGGCCGGTATTTTGCAGTGTGTGACCCTTATCGGCATTCCGGTCGGGATTGCCAACTTTAAGATCGCCGCCATCGCCCTGTGGCCGGTCGGGCGCCGCATCGTTCCGATTGAGGTCGCGCAGGAAATGCGCCAGGTCAACGCACGCCGCCGCTTTCAGTGAGCCCGCACGCCATGTCCGTTTTTATCACCTTTGCACCCAGCCTGCGCCGC
Source organism: Edwardsiella ictaluri ATCC 33202 (assembly GCF_000264785.1). Lineage (GTDB taxonomy): Bacteria > Pseudomonadota > Gammaproteobacteria > Enterobacterales > Enterobacteriaceae > Edwardsiella > Edwardsiella ictaluri. Next base: position 28,360 of record NZ_AFJI01000077.1, read on the forward strand.
TACGCCTATAACAGCGCTCTATTATATAACCTGCGTATATTGATTGCCCTGGCGGGCGTCGCGGGGGTTCCCTGGCTGCTGCAGCAACCGCAGCTGACCATTCCCCTGACGCTGGGTGTGGCTGCCGCCGCGCTGACGGATCTCGACGATCGGCTGGTGGGTCGCCTGCGCAACCTGCTGATCACCCTGGTCTGCTTTTTTATCGCCTCCGCCTCCATTGAGCTGCTGTTTCCCTATCCCTGGCTGTTTGCCGGCGGCCTAATGCTGTCAACGGTAGGATTTATTTTGCTGGGCGCGCTGGGGCAGCGCTACGCAACCATCGCCTTCGGCGCGCTGCTGATCGCCATCTATACCATGCTGGGAGCATCCATGTACCAGTTTTGGTATCAACAGCCGCTGCTGCTGCTGCTGGGTGCCGTCTGGTATTACCTGCTGACGCTGATCGTCCATCTGCTCTTTCCCATCCGCCCGGTACAAGAGGGGCTCGCGCGCAGCTACAGCCAGCTGGCCATCTATCTGGATGCCAAATCCAACCTGTTTGACCCGGATCAGGAGGAAGAACTGAACCAGCCGCTGATCGACGTGGCGATGGCCAACAGCAATCTGGTCACCACCCTCAATCAGACCAAGCTGACGCTGCTGACGCGCCTGCGCGGCGATCGCGGTCAGAGCAGCACCCGCCGGATGATGCACTACTACTTTGTGGCGCAGGATATCCATGAGCACGCCAGCTCCTCACACTTTCAGTACCAGCAGCTGAGCGACATGTTCCGCTACAGTGATGTGCTGTTCCGCTTTCAGCGCCTGTTGATGCTGCAGGCCCACGCCTGCGCACAGCTCTCCCAAAGCCTGATTCTGATGCAGCATTACCAGCACGATCCCCGCTTCGAGCGGGCATTCTGCCATCTGGAGTCCACGCTGGAGCGCATCGCCACCCGCCATGGCCGCCAGCATACATTGGTCAATTCGCTGTTCAATCTGCTGATTAACCTGCGCGCCATCGATATCCAGCTGGCCAATATCGAGTCGGAGCAAACCCTGGAAGAGACCCGCGAAGAGGAAAACACCCTCGCCGAGGATCGCATTACCGGCTGGCATGACGTGCTGCAGCGTATCCGCCGTCAGCTGACGCCCCAATCCGCGCTGTTCCGTCACGCGGTGCGCATGGCGCTGGTACTGGTGGTCGGCTATGCCTTTATTCAGTTCACCGGCCTGCAGCACGGCTACTGGATCCTGCTTACCAGCCTCTTCGTCTGCCAGCCAAACTACCATGCCACCAAACGCCGCCTGTGGCTGCGGATCGTCGGCACGCTGGCCGGCATTCTGATCGGTCTGCCGGTGCTCTATTTTGTGCCATCTCTGGAGGGACAGCTGCTGCTGATCGTGATCAGCGGCGTGCTGTTTTTCGCCTTTCGCAACGTGCAGTACGCCCACGCCACCATGTTTATCACGCTCTTGGTACTGCTGTGCTTTAATCTGTTGGGCGAAGGGTTTACGGTCGCGGGGCCGCGCGTATTCGATACCCTACTGGGCTGCGCCATCGCCTGGGCTGCCGTGACATTCATCTGGCCTGACTGGCACTTCCGTCAGATCCCGGCGGTGATCGCCCGCACCCTGAACGCAGATTGCCGCTATCTGGATGCCATTTTGGTACAGTATCACCAGGGTAAGTCCAATGCGCTGGCGTACCGTATCGCCCGCCGCGATGCTCACAACTGCGACGCTGAGCTGGCTTCCGTCGTCTCCAATATGTCGCTGGAGCCGCGCCATTCGGCGCAGTCCCAAGAGGCAGCCTTTCGCCTGCTCTGCCTCAATCACACCCTGCTAAGCTACATCTCCGCGCTGGGCGCTCACCGCCAGCATCTGGACGAGCCTGTCATTCTGACACTGCTCAATGATACCGTCTGCTATATGGATAACGCGCTCAACTATCAGGATGACGAGGTCATTCGTCGCCCTCATCAGTCCATAGAGCAACTGCAGCAGCGTCTGCTGACGGTCAATCTCCCCAGCGACAGCGCCGGGCAGCTGGTGCTGCAGCAGATCAGCCTGATGCTGGATCTGTTGCCCGAGCTGACCCGCCTGAAGGCCTCGTTGGCCTAAACACTGAGCGCGCACCGCACCGACGACTACTTTTTGTAGCGCCAGCGGTGTGCGTTCCCCTGCAGCCACTGGCGCAGCGCCTCGCTCACCGGACGCGGCAGCACCGCGCTATGACATCCCTGCACCGCCGCCTCCAGATCGAACAGCACCCGGTCGCCCACCTGGTGATTCGCCTCTTTTAACTGGCTGAAGGCCTGGGTTGCCCCGACGCGCTTCAAATCGGCCAGCGAGCGGATACCGATCCGATACAGACGTCGCTCCATATTGATCGAGATATTGGGACGGGTATGCAGCCGCCGCATCGCCGCCAGACGGATGTCGTTGTCGCTGCGCGCCTGCTGTAGCGAACGTTGCAACAGGATGGCCAGTCGCTGAGGCTGCTGCCATATGGCCTCCTCTACCCGGTAATAGCCCAAGCGCACAGGAAAACCGCGCTTCGTATAGATAAACGGCTGCATTCCGCAATCCTCACAGTGGCGCCCCTGCGCATCGCGGGCCCGTAGATAGAGCTCCCCCTCCGCAATCAGGGCAAACATCACCCCGTCACACCATACGCCCTGGCCACCAAACTGAGATCGCAACAAAACCCGCCCCAGCGCGGCAAACAGGGACTCCGCCACCCGATGCTTTTCACCCTGTAGTCCTTTCATGCATATCTCCTTAACAATCATTGTAATCAATGACCTGTTACCAGATCGCTACGGATAACCATTAGCAACATAACCAATTCAACCGGAACACCCAATACACAATAGAGCGGCATAATGCCTTACATCCGATAAATGCGAAGCGCATTCAAAAAAACAGGTTGATCTTCGGACAGCGTAGAATTACTGTATAAGCATACAGTATACGGAACGAGAACATGACTATGCGTACATCCCCGTTGCATCCTGCTACAGACAACGCCGTCTTCAGCCGTCCCGCTTGCCAGAGCGTGCCCTCGGTACCGCAAAGCGGTTTTGTCAGTGAGCTGGGGTATGGCGCCCAACAGCCGCTGCTGTCGCTGCTGTTGCCCCCGTTACTGCGCCAGCTGGGCGAGCAGTCCCGCTGGCAACTGTGGATCACCACTCAGCACAAACCCAGCAAGCGCTGGCTCTCAGCCTGCGGCGTTCCGGTTCATAAAATGATGCAGCTGAGACGTGCAGAGGCGGGAGAGGCGATCTATGCGATGGAACAGGCACTGCATAGCGGAAACTACAGCGTGGTACTCGGATGGCTGCCGCCGCTGACAGCCGCCGAACGGCTGCGGCTCAACCGCGCGGCGCAGGCTGGTAACAGCATTGGGCTATTGATGCAGCCTCAAGAAGGTAAAATGGTCGCGGCAACACAGACCCAGGCCGTAAATCACGGGTCTGTGCGTTACCATTAAATCACTTTAGGATAAATCCAATGCGGGCGCGTTTATAATATAAAAATAGGTTATTCATCGTGGGAAATCCCTGCCGGTTAGCAGGTTAGACTGGCCGAAAGCGATTTTAGGCGAGTACAAAAAGCAACCACACGTTTACCAAAATACAGCCGATACTATTTTTTTTTGGTGAGCATAATCACATCGTACTTGTAAGTTTCTCATCTCGTTGTAGACTTGCTATCGCCGCGGCTGTCCGAGATATCTATAATTGTTACCTGGCTAACAGCGTAATAAACCGAGCGGCAGCCGTATAAAAGGTATTAAACCAAGAGCCATAGTTATAGATGGCTCATTGCCTATTTGGATGATAACGAGGCGCAAAATGAAAAAAACAGCGATCGCATTAGCAGTGGCACTGGCAGGTTTCGCTACCGTAGCTCAGGCAGCTCCGAAAGATGATACCTGGTACGTCGGTGGTAAACTGGGCTGGTCCCACTTTATCAGCAACAGCTTTGAAGATATGGGTACGACCAAGTCCCATCCGAATCAGCTGGGCGCCGGTGCTTTCTTCGGCTACCAAGCCAACCCGTACCTGGGCTTCGAAATGGGCTACGACTGGCTGGGCCGCATGAGCTACACCGGTGACGTGAATGCCAAGTTCAAGTCACAGGGCGTACAGCTGGCTGCCAAACTGAGCTACCCGCTGATGGACAATCTGGACGTATATACCCGTCTGGGCGGCATGGTATGGCGTTCTGATATCCACGGCGCAGCAAACGGCGGCGAGTATACCTCAAGCCACGATACCGGTGTTTCTCCGCTGGCCGCTATCGGCGTTGAATACGCGCTGAACAAAGACTGGGCGACCCGTCTGGACTATCAGTATGTCAACAAGGTTGGTACCAGCAGCGAAACCGGCGCGCGTCCGGACAACACCATGCTGAGCCTGGGCGTTGTGTACCGCTTTGGCCAGAATGAAGTGGCTGCTCCGGCGCCGATCCCGGCGCCGGCTCCGGCTCCTGCCCCGATCGTTGAAACCAAGCGTTTCACCCTGAAGTCTGACGTTCTGTTCAACTTCAACAAGTTCACCCTGAAGGCCGAAGGCCGTCAGGCGCTGGATCAGCTGTACAGCCAGCTGAGCAGCATGGATCCGAAAGAGGGCTCCGTAGTCGTTCTGGGCTACACCGACCGCATCGGCTCCGATCAGTACAACCTGAAGCTGTCTAAGCAGCGTGCTCAGACCGTGGTTGACTACCTGGTATCTAAAGGCATCCCGGCAAACAAGATCGCTGCCCGTGGTATGGGTAAAGCCGATCCGGTTACCGGTTCTACCTGTGACAACGTGAAACCGCGTGCTTCCCTGATCAACTGCCTGGCACCGGATCGTCGCGTTGTTATCGAAGTTAAAGGCACCAAAGAGGAAGTCTCTCAGCCGCAGGCTTAAGTTCTTCCCCTACATAAAAAACCCCGCCTATTGCTGAGGAATCCCCAGCAATAGGCGGGTAAAAAAAGACAGGCATAGCGTTTTGTGATCTACTGATTTGTGCAACCAATTCAATGAGATCACCTCTATGCCTGCTCGTCATATATGTCAGAATTTTTTCCGTGATGTGTTAGCACATTTTCATAAATACCGACAAAATGCCTTGCTGGATACTACCGTTGCACTCATTAGCGGTGCGTCACTGACGTTGACCAGCATCGGGCGCCATTTACCCGGATCGGCTCAGGTCAAAAATAAAATCAAACGTGTTGATCGCCTGCTGGGTAAGTACGACATCGATAAAAACAGAGGAGCGGCCAACCTAATAGTGCCGCGGCGCTTTTTTATTTCTTCATTTCTCCCGCGCAGCGCCGGACGATGACGCTGTGTCCCTAAACGGCCGCTTAACAGGAATTAAATGCAGCGGTCGGAAATCTTGGCTAAACGCAGATTATTCTTTTTTATTTGATCAGATATGCAATTTCTACTTTTTAGGCATCGATGAAGGAAAAATAAAACACCGATATCAGAAAAAATTACTCTATATAATATTCAGGATAACCTCAACGCGGGCAATAGGCATTAATCCCGTTCATTGTGTAAAAATGCCTGCAGATCCTGTTTTAGCGAGCTCATCTGACTGGCATACAGCTCTTTGCGCTCCGCATCCTCGATAAGCTGAACAATGGTGTCGGAAAGGGTAATGTCCCGCCGTTGCGCCAACACCGCCAAACGCTGCCAGACCAAAAACTCAAGATCGATGGACTTCTTACGGGTGTGCTGGTTTTCAGCGTTAAAATGGCGCTTACGCCGGGCGCGGATCGTCTGCTTCATGCGATTGCCCAGCGCCGGAGCCATATGCTCGCGGATCCAGGGCAACACCTTTACCGGCTCATGCTCCAAACGCAACAGCTGCTCGACCGCCTGCTGAGCCTGGCTGAGCTCCTGATAGCGGGTGATCGGCTCCCCTTCGCGGTGTTTTTTTACCAGATATTTCCACTTCCAGCCACACTCCAGATTTTCAAGCTGTTGATATTTCATATCTGCCTCCCTGTGACACGGTAACTTATCCCTAAGGATAACAATTTTTAGCACTTTTGCCGTCTAAAAATCTGCGCAAAGAGCAAAAAAACGTCACTTAACGACGCAGGCCACAATCCATCCGCTCATCAGGCGGAGTTTCCTGTGCAGTCAGGCGGATTCTTGTATAATTGTTTTTTTCCGACTAACGATGATTTGACAACGTTGAGCAACTACCGACTTGAGTGGCAATCGCTACTGCCCGATACAACTCCCTATACCTCTGTGTTCAGCAGTGCTGCCGCGCTGTCGGCGATCACCTTTGCCGAATATCAGCCGCGTCTGGAGAACAGCCTGGCATACTTTTGCCATGCCCATGCCCCCAGCCCGTTTATGCTGGTCAAGGCAGAGACCGACTTCGAACACCTGACGATCCTGCAGCGTGCCGTAGAGGCCCTGCTCCCCGCGGGCGATCTTTATGGCAGCCGGTATCACATCACGCCTGAGCAGATCAGCGTCACCCCCGCAGAGAGGCCAGGGGACAATCTGGCGGCAACGCAGCGGGTGGCGTGCGCCGAATGGTTTGAGAGTGAGCAGCTGCTGGGCACTGTGCGCCTGGGTAAGAGTGGACTCCTGCTGCAGCCGGGCTTGGTACACCAGGCCAACGGCGGGGTGCTGATCCTCTCCCTGCGTACCCTGCTGACGCAGCCGCTGCTGTGGATGCGGCTGAAACAATGCGTCACCACCGGACGTTTCCAGTGGTTTGCGCCGGATGAGAGCCGCCCGCTGCCACAGTCGATCCCCGATATGCCGCTACAGCTGAAGATCCTGCTGGTCAGCGACCGGGAAGGGCTGGCTGACTTTCAGGAGATGGAGCCGGAGCTGTATGAAAGCGCCCTGTATGGCGAGTTTGAGGTCGACATGCCGCTGGTGGACAGCGACGATATGCAGCGCTGGTGTGCGCTGGTATCGACGTTGGCAGCCAAACAGCAGCTGCCGGCCATTACCCCGGATGCCTGGCCGTCGCTGGTCCGCTGCGCCGTACGCTACAGCGGCGATCAGAATCTGCTGCCGCTTAATCCGGTGGTGCTGGGACGCATGTTGCGCGAAGCCGCGCTGTATGCCGATCCGCATCTCAACGCCGATGCGCTGCGGCAGGCGCAGGAGGCCCGTCTCTGGCGTGAAAGCTATCTGTCGGAGCGCATGCACGACGAAATCGAGGTCGGTCAGCTGCTGATCGATACCGAAGGGGCCGCGATCGGCCAAATCAACGGCCTGTCCGTGCTGGAATACCCGGGGCATCCCCTGCTCTTCGGCGAACCCTCGCGCATCAGCTGCGTGGTCTATCAGGGCGACGGTGAGTTCACCGACGTCGAGCGCAAGGCCGAACTGGGCGGCAATCTGCACGCCAAGGGAATGATGATCATGCAGGCCTTCCTGATCTCCGAGCTGGAGCTGGATCAGCAGCTGCCCTTCTCCGCGTCGCTGGTGTTCGAACAGTCCTACGGCGAAGTCGACGGCGACAGCGCCTCGCTGGCCGAACTCTGCGCCCTGATCAGCGCCCTGGCCATGGTACCGATCAACCAGCAGATCGCGGTCACCGGCTCCGTCGATCAGTTCGGGCACGTCCAGCCCATCGGCGGCGTTAACGAGAAGATCGAAGGCTTTTTTGAGGCCTGCCAGCGCCGGGAGCTGACCGGTAAACAGGGGGTTATCATCCCCACAACCAACGTACGCCACCTGTGCCTGCGCGATGAGGTCATTGAGGCCGTCAAGGCCGGGACATTCCATCTCTGGGCGGTAGAAAACGCCGAAGACGCGCTGCCGCTGCTGACCGGCATCGCCTATCTCAGCGAAAATAGCCCCAGCCTGCTGGGGACTATTCAGGCGCGTATCGCCGCCGCCAGCCCGCTGCTGGACCGGCGTATGCTGCCCTGGCCGATGCGCTGGTTAAACTGGTTTACCCGTGGCTGATCGGACTTGTTCAGCGTACACCTGTTAGCTAAGATGGTCATCTCATTGAATAAAGGCTGACGAGAATTATGGTAGATAAACGCGAGTCCTATACCAAAACGGATCTGGAAGCATCCGGTCGTGGAGAATTGTTTGGCGCCGGCGGGCCGCCACTGCCGTCAGGCAACATGCTGATGATGGATCGCGTCATCAAAATGACCGAGGATGGCGGCAGTCACAACAAAGGCTATGTCGAAGCCGAGCTGGATATCAATCCAGACCTGTGGTTTTTCGCCTGCCACTTCGTTGGCGATCCCGTCATGCCGGGCTGCCTCGGCCTGGATGCCATGTGGCAGCTGGTCGGTTTCTATCTCGGCTGGCTGGGCGGTGAAGGTAAAGGCCGCGCGCTGGGCGTCGGTGAGGTCAAATTCACCGGTCAGGTACTGCCGACAGCCAAGAAAGTGACCTATCGCATTCACTTTAAACGCGTTATCAACCGCAAGCTGATCATGGGTCTGGCCGACGGCGAAGTCCTGGTCGACGGCAAGCTTATCTACACCGCCAACGATCTGAAGGTCGGTCTGTTCAAAGACACCAGCGCCTTCTAAATCCGCGCTGTATCGCCGGGTAGACAAAACGCAGCCCCGCTGCGTTTTTTATACCGAACGGTGGGGCCTCATGTAAAAACCCCCCAGCTCGGGGGGGGTTACACTCAAATTGTGTGGGGAGTAGTTACTCTACCGCGACCAGAGACCTGTCTTCCATGGCCTGCCGCCAGCCTCCCAGCCAGCAGGCGCGCGTGTCCAGAGAGTGATAGGGACAAATCTCCCTGGAACGTCCTGCAATACCCGCTTGATAGCCACGGGCCTGCGCCCTTTCCTGACGATCGCGTTTCTGTCTCTTCATGCCTTTTTTCCCTCATAATTACGCTGGTGGAAAGAAAACAGTGGTCAGCTTACGCTGCCACCCTTAACCAATAGCCACTTTTACCCTGCGGGTCAATGGTTAAAATTCATCCACACGTCACAATTCCACGCTAAAGTAATAGTCATTTTTTCTGCTCTAGGCTGAATTAATAGCGTAATTCACTGAGGAATATACAAAAGCCCTCGCCTTTGTCGGCGAGGGCTCGTCCTGATACGCGGTCACGCATTTTAGCTGGCGCGGGCTATCTGGCCGGCCATGCTGGCAATCTCCTGCTGCCATCCCTGCGCCAGTGTGCGCACCAGCGCATCATAGCCATTCCCCTGCTGCGGGAGCACGATGTGGAATGTCTTTTGCGTCAGCATCCCCTGGCGGCTCAGCAGCCACTCTCCGGCCACCACCACCTTCCCATCATAGCGCCCATAGAACGCGTTGATGTTAACGGTCAGGGTATCCTGTCCCATCTCCAGCGGCTGGGCTGAGACCAGCCACCCCGGCATCCCGGCGCTGAGACCAGCCACCAGCGACTGAGTCAGCTGCTGGGCCAGCGGACTGGCCCACAGGTTATTGCTGGCCGTCACGAACTGCACATCGTTCTGCTGATAGACCACCCCCATTCCCCCGAGCAGATCGGTGACACTCACCGGCTGCACCCACAGCTGGTGCCCCTGTGAAACCGTCCGGGATACGCTGGTTGTCGCCGCCGACGTTGTCGGCAGCTGATAGTAAGACTTCTGACTGCCCACGCTACAGGCGCTCAATGCCAGTACCGCCAACAGGATCATCCCTCTCTTCATGGCTTGGCTCCCTTGGGATGCGGATCTTTACCCGCCGGTGCCTCAAACACCAGCGCGTTGCTCTTCTGGTTCAGGGTGCGCAGTACCGGCTGCAGCTCGCGCAGCACCTGATCCAGATGCTGCAGGTCGCTCACCATCTGGTTATAGGCCGGAGAGCCAGGCTGGATCCCCTTGATGGTCCGATTCAGCTCGATCAGCGACCGCTGCAAATCGCCCGGCAACGACTGCATCGCCTTGCTGGACAAGATATTATTCAGCTGCCGCAGCGTCTCCTGCGTCTTCAGCATCGTCCCCTGGCTGGTCTTCAGTGCCCCGGTTGCCGCCGAGATCATCGGCTCCAGCGGCAACGCATTCAGTTTATCCAGCACCGCGGTGACCTTTTGCTGCAACTGTGCCAACCCGCCGCTCACCGTCGGCATAATCGGGATCCCACTGATGACATCGGGGCCTTTCCACGGCTTGGCGTTGGGATAGAAGTCCAGATCGATATACAACGCGCCGGTGAGCAGATTGCTCGACTTCAGCGCCGCGCGCAGACCGCTATGACGGACCCCCAGCAAATGCTGATGCAGGTTAAAGTTATTACCCATGTTCTCTTTAATGCGCTCGGGCTCAATATGCACCAGCACAGGAATCCGATAGTTGGCATCCAGACGCTGATCCAGCCCTTTCACATAGTAAGGTACCTGTGCCACGGTTCCCAGCCGGATACCGCGGAACTCAACCGGCGCCCCGGCCTGTAGGCCGCGAATCGAATCGGCAAAGAACATCAGCACATCGAAGTGCTCAGTGTAGAGCGAATCCTGAATGCTATTCTGGTTATCATACAGAATATAGTCGCTCAGATTGGCTACCTCCTTACCCGGGCTCAGCCCCTGCGGCACATCGAAACTGACACCGCCGCTCAGCAGCGTTGTCAGCGACCCCATCTGCACCCGCATCCCCTGTGCCGACACATCGAAGGAGATACCACTGTCCACCCAGAAGCGGACGTTCTCGGTGACCAGGGTGTCATACGGTGCCGCAATAAACAGCTGATAGGTGATTTTCCGGGCCTTGGTATCAAATCCGCTGGTCTCCACCGACCCCACGCGCAAGCCGCGGAACAGCACCGGATCGCCTGGGTTCAGCTGGCCTGCCTTATCGCTGACCAGCATGATACGGATGCCTTTGGCATCCGGCGGCGCCAGCGGTGGCTGATCCAGCAGATTGAACTGATGCTGTTCGCTGTCGCCCGACCCCGGCTGCAGTCCGATATAGGCACCGGACAGCAGCGTTCCCAGGCCCGAGATCCCTTCGCGGCCAACCTGCGGCTTCACCACCCAGAATACGCTGTCCTTGCGCAGCAGCTTCTCCATGCCGGTATGCAGACGCGCCCTGACGATCACCTGATTCAGGTTCTCGCTCAGCGTCACGCTCTCCACCATACCGACATCCACGTTGCGGCTCTTTATCGCCGTTTTCCCGGCGATGATACCCTCCGCGTTTTGGGTGACCAGCGTCACCTCCGGCCCCTGATGGCTGAAGTGGTAAAAAATAATCCAGGCGCCGATCAGCGCAGTCAGGATGGGAATAATCCAGACCGGTGACCAGCGCTTGATACGCTCGACTTTAGCCGTTGTTTGCTCATCCACCTTCAATTATTCCTACTCCCCTGTTGGTACTCTGTCCTCGCGATCCCACAGCAGCCGGGGATCAAACACCATGGCGGAAATCATGGTGATAATGACCACAGCGGCAAAAAGAATGGCCCCGATATCCGGATAAATGCTCATCAGACGCCCCATGCTTACCAGCGACGAGAGCACCGCGATCACAAATACGTCGATCATCGACCAGCGTCCGACAAACTCGACGATCTCATAAATAACGTGCATCCGCTCACTGTCCCGTCCGGCGCCGTGATGTGATGCCCAACACAGCCAGGCGATGGACAGGATCTTCAGCGACGGCACCATGATACTGGCGATGAAGATCACCATCGCCACCGGGTATGAGCCCTCGCCCCACAGCAGGATCACCCCGGCCATGATGGTGGAGGTCAGCTTGCTGCCCAGCGCCTGGGTGACCATGATCGGCAGCAGGTTGGCCGGAATATACAGCAGCAGTGCCGTCACCAGCAGCGCCAGCGTCCACTGCCGGCTATTGCGCCGCCGGGCATAGCCCGTCGTCATACAACGCGGACACTGATGCTGATCCGCCGGCAGGATCGCCGTACAGCAGGCACAGGAGCGCAGCCCCTGTCGCAGCCCGGTTTCACCGCAGCGCTGCGGCAGGTTGCAGGGTGGCGGCGCGGTGATGTCATCCCACAGCTGTCGGCGCTCCACCATCTGAAATGCGCGGACCTGAAGCAGGCAAAACAGACAGTAGGCCCAAAAGCTGCTGCCGACCCCCACGTCGCCATACGCCATCAGCTTAACGAAGCTGACCAACACGCCGGCGAGAAAGATCTCCACCATGCACCAGGCACGGCACTGCAGCAGGATCCGCGCCAGTCCCACCCTGAGCATCACCGGCAGCGGTATGCGTAGACACAGCAGGATGATCACCACCATACAAAACGCGGGGATCACCTGCACAAAAATCATAAACAGCGTGGCGATACTGACGTAGTTTTCAGCCATCAGCATACCGGGGATCTGGATCAGCGTAATGGCATTGCTGATCCCGGCCACCGACATCGTGACGAATGAGAACAGGTTAGCCACCACTAAAAGAAACAGCGCGCTGGCCGCATACAGCGTCGGCTGCAGATGCGGATGACGCCAGCGCATGGCCAGCGTCGTACCACAACGCGGACATACGCTCTTGGTGCCCCAGGTTAACCGGGGCAACGCAACCAGCATGTCGCACTGTGGGCACAGTATATGGGCGTTTTCCGTATCCTGTTGACTGCACATTAGATTATCCGGTTATAAAAAAGCCTGATACGCTGCACGCCGGCAGCCATCAGGCAGATGATGATCCCTGCGACTATAGCCTCAATCAGCTGGCATTTTTTTGCGTTTCGAGGGATTCCCAGCGGGCATACGCCTGTTCCAGCGTCTGCTCACACTCCGCCAGCGCCTGCAGCACCGGCTGGGTCTCCCCGTGTGGCAGGGAGAAGAAGTCCGGTGAGGCGACCTGCGCCTGCAGGGCGGCGAGCTGCTCCTCCTGCGCCTCAATCTGCTGCGGCAGCTGTTCCAGCTCCCTTAACTGATTGTAGCTCAGCTTATTGCTGCTGCGACGCCGCTCTGTTTTCGCCTCGGCCTTCTGCGCCTGCGGTGCGGCATCCGTCGCCGTCGGCTGACGCAGCGCCTGCGAGGCCGCCTGCTGCTGATGGGCATCGGCGTAGCCGCCGGTATAGCGGGCAATCACGCCATCGCCCTCGAAGATCCAGCAGTCGGTCACACAGTTATCGACAAACTGACGATCGTGGCTCACCAGCAGCACGGTTCCCGGGTAGTTGGCGACCAGCTCCTCCAGCAGCTCCAGCGTTTCGATATCCAAATCGTTGGTAGGTTCATCGAGCACCAGTAAATTGCTCGGTTTTAGGAACAGTCTCGCCAACAACAGTCGGTTACGCTCCCCGCCGGAGAGCGCGCGCACCGGCGTCATCGCCCGCTTGGGATGGAACAGGAAATCCTGCAGATAGCCCAGCACATGCCGGGCGCGCCCGTTGACCATCACCTCCTGCTTGCCCTCGGCCAGGTTATCCATCACTGTCCTGTCCGGATCCAGCTCGGCGCGGTGCTGATCAAAATAGGCGATCTCCAGCTTGGTGCCGCAGCGCACGCTGCCGCTGTCCGGATTCAGCTGACCAAGCATCAGTTTCAGCAGCGTCGTTTTACCGCAGCCGTTGGCCCCGACCAGAGCGATCTTATCACCGCGCAGCACCTGACCGGAAAAGTCGCGTACCAGCGTCTTATCGCCGCAGTGGTAGCTGACGTTCTCCAGCTCGAAGACGATTTTCCCGGAGCGCAGCGCCTCTTCGGCCTGCATCCTGGCGCTCCCCTGCTGCGCCCGGCGCTGGGCATGCTCCTGACGCATCGACTTCAGCGCACGCACGCGTCCCTCGTTACGGGTACGGCGCGCCTTGATCCCCTGACGGATCCACGCCTCCTCCTGCGCCAGTCGGCGGTCGAACTCGGCGTTTTGCAGCTCTTCCACCCGCAGCGCTTCCTCTTTACCGGTCAGATAGGCGTCATAGTCTCCCGGCCAGGAGACCAGCTTGCCGCGGTCGAGGTCGACGATGCGCGTCGCCATGGCACGAATAAAGGCGCGGTCATGGGAGATGAAGATAATGCTGCCGCCAAACTCCTTCAGGAATCCCTCCAGCCAGGTAATGGTATCGATATCCAGGTGGTTGGTCGGCTCATCCAGCAGCAGAACGTCCGGCTCGCACACCAGCGCACGCGCCAGCGCCGCCTTGCGCAGCCAGCCACCGGAAAGCGCCGAAAGCGGACTGTCGGCCTCCAGCCCCAGCTTGGTCAGCACATCGCGAATGCGGGCATCCATCCGCCAGATGCCCTGGTGCTCCAGCCGCTCCTGCAGCTCCGCCAGCTGGCGCAGGTGCTGCTCGCTGGGATCGCGCTCGACCTTACGCAGCAGCTCATGGTAGTCGCGCAGATGCTGTGCCTGCTCGGCCACGCCACCGGCCACGAAGTCGAATACCGAACCGGCGACATCACGCGGCGGATCCTGCTGCAAACGCGACACCACCAAATCCTGGGCGTACACGACGCGCCCATCGTCCAGCGCCTGCTCGCGCCCCAAGATCTTCAGCAGGGTCGATTTCCCCGCGCCGTTGCGCCCGACCAGACAGACGCGCTCGTTGGGCTCAATGTGCAGCTCGGCATTATCCAGCAGCGGCGCATCGCTAAAAGAGAGCCAGGCGCCTGAAAGACTAATCAAAGACATGGAATTACTGCTCCTCGCCGGCGTGGGTCACCAGCCAGCAATTGTGGATCTGGCGGTTACGGGCAAAGTCGGCAGAGAGCGTGCGATCGGTGATCTCCTGCGCCTGCAGGCCCCGCTGCGCCAGCCCGGCCAGATCCATTTTGAAACCGCGTTTGTTGTTGGAGAACATGATGGTACCGCCCGGACGCAGTATCCGGGCCAGATCGCGCATCAGATCCAGGTGATCGCGCTGCACATCAAAGGTCCCCTCCATCCGCTTCGAGTTGGAAAAGGTCGGCGGATCGATAAAGATCAGATCGAACTTATCCTCGCAGTGGTGCAGATAGTTCAGACAGTCCGCCTGAACCAGGCGGTGCTGACGCCCGGTCAGCCCATTCAGGCGCAGGTTGCGCTCCGCCCACTCCAGATAGGTACGGGACATATCGACCGTGGTGGTCGAACGCGCGCCGCCCAGCCCAGCATACACGCTGGCGCTGCCGGTATAGGCGAAGAGGTTCAGGAAATCCTTACCGCGGCTCATCTCGCCCAGCATCCGACGCGCAATGCGGTGGTCGATAAACAGTCCGCTGTCCAGATAGTCGGTCAGGTTGACCCAGAAACGGGCGCCGTACTCCTGCACCTCCATGAACTCGCCCTTTTGCGCCAGCTTCTCATACTGGCTTTTACCCTTCTGCCGCTCACGGGTTTTCAGGATCAGATTATTGCCTGAAACCCCCATCACCGACTGGGTCACGCTGACCACGTCAAACAGACGCTGGCGCGCCTTCTGCGCATCGACGCTCTTCGGCGGCGCATACTCCTGGACCACGATCTTTTCCCCGTAGCGATCGACCGCCACGTTGTACTCCGGCAGATCGGCATCGTAAACCCGATAGCACGTCAGCCCCTCTTGCCGCGCCCACTTATCAAACTTTTTCAGGTTCTTACGCAGACGGTTGGCATAGTCCTGCGCCACCTCGCCGCCGTCGGCCTGCGGGGCCGCGCTCAGGCGATAGTTCTTCTGGACACACTCCAGCGGGCCATTCTTGGCCTTAAACTGGCGCTCGGCGCGCAGCTGCAGACAACTCAACAGCTCCGGCGAGGCGCTGAACAGCGACAGCTGCCAGCCGCCGAACGCCCGCTTCATGATGCGCCCCAGCGTATTGTGCAGCGCAATCAGCGCCGGCTCGCTCTCCAGCCGCTCCCCATAGGGTGGGTTACTCAGCACCGTCCCCAGCGGCCCTTCCGGCAGCGGGTTATGCAGCTGAGCCACGTCGCCACCGTTAAAGGTGATCAGAGAGGCAACACCGGCGCGGCGGGCGTTGGCGCGCGCCATCTCCAGCACGCGGCGATCGAGATCGTAGCCAAAAAAGCGCGACGTCGTCTGCTCCAGCCCCAAGCGGGCGCGGCGCTGCGCCTCTACCCGCACCTCCTGCCACAGATCGGCGTCGTGACCGAGCCAGCCCATAAAGCCCCAGCGCTCACGCTGCAGCCCCGGCGCCCGATCGGATGCCATCATCGCCGCCTCGATCAGCAGCGTGCCGGATCCGCACATCGGATCGACCATTGGCGTACCCGGCTGCCACCCGGAGCGCAGCACCACGGCGGCCGCCAGCGTCTCTTTCAGCGGCGCCTGGCCGGTCACATCGCGATAGCCGCGCTGATGCAGCCCATCGCCGCTGAGATCCAGCGATACGATCGCCGTTTCCCGCTGCAGATAGACGCTGATACGGATATCGGGATCCTGCTTGGCCACGCTGGGACGCGCGTCGATACTCCGCGTAAAGTGGTCAACAATGGCATCCTTGACCTTAAGGGCGCCATACTGGGTATTGCGGATCTCCTCATTGGTGCCGCTGAAGTGCACGGCAAAGGTCTTATCGATGCCAAACAGCGTCGTCCAGTCGATCGCCTGCACGCCCAGGTACAGATCCAGATCGCTGTAAACCTTAAACTCGCCCAGCGGCAGCATGATGCGCGACGCCAGGCGGCTCCACATCAGACTCTGATAGAGCAACCGCCCATCTCCCCTGAAATGCACGCCACCCTGGACAATCTGGCAGTCATGCGCACCGAGCCCTTCCAGTTCATTTTTCAGTAGTTCTTCGAGACCGCGCGCGGTGCTGGCAAAAAGAGATTTCATGTTTTCACTATCGCTATCAGTCAGTTATGGATGATATTTCCCCGCATCTACGCAGGAAACGCCTGGCGGACGACGCAAAAGCACGCTGTTTTGGGGAATAAACCCGATATTTTCCACTTTTCCCTGCCGCCACGCCATCCCCACAGCGTTTTTTTACACATTTTCTCCTCCGCACACCGCCCGCGGTGCCGACATTGCCCCCCTCGCCATCGCTATCCGCGTCGCAACGCCTCCCGCGGCAGCGCTCCCTTACCCCGGCCGGATACGGCCAGCACCGATGCAGCAGACAAAAATAGCCTGATGGAGTAGGCTGATCCACTTTGGTGAGGCAATGCCTCTCAGTCTTCCAGGCAAGGCTCGACGATTATGCGCAGGTTGAAACACCCCTCTCAACACGCCTCATTGAAGATCAGAGCTGAACGGCATCAGTTTTGCTGGCTGTTTATCTCACTGATCGGCGTATTCTTTATTAATCTGATCCCGAACCTTGGCGACTTGCAGTCCAAATCCCTCATCTGTCTGACGCTGCAGGGGATCGCCGGGTTTAACGTAGTTCTGCGTCGCAACCGGGCTTTCGTCACGGTGCCGATCGTACTCAATGTCATCATCTTCCTGTTCTTTCCCGACTCCCTTCCCTTCATCGTGTTAGGGAAGATGCTGTACTTATATTTTTTTACGCTGGTCACCATTGTCGTCGTACGCAAGGTTATCCGCGCTGCCTCCGCCGACGTCGAAATGGTATTTGCCGCCCTCAGCGGCTTTCTGCTGATCGGCTATATCGGCCTCTTTATCTTTTCCAGCATCGAGGTATTACAGCCGGGATCGTTCAAAGGCATCAGCGATAATCCGCAGCAGATGTTTAACGATCTGTTCTATTACTCATTTATCAGCATCCTGACCGTCGGCTATGGCGACATCGTCGCCGTCTCCTGGCCCGCCCGCAACGCCACTATTTTAGTCGTCCTGATGGGCTATATTTATTCACTGGTCTTTATTGCCAGAATCGTCAGCGACTTCCCTAAGCTGGGGCCGCTATGCGGCGACGAGGGGAGTAAAAGCGAGGAGAAACACCCTCCCGACGGCGGCGGTGATAACCATACCGAGGAGAAACACCTCCCCCGACAGTAGCGGCGTTGCCGAGGATCGCCGACCGCCGACCGCCGACCGTAAAAAAATAACGCGAGGCGGCTAGCCTGCCGCCATACGATTGCGATGCTACCACTGCCAGACCTGCGTATTGAAGCGCCCCACCCAACGCAGTGTAGAGCAGACTTGCAGATCGACGTGAAGGGCGGACACGATAATGGCATTATCGGAGACTGGCGCTGTAAAAATGAAAATAGCGATAACATCATCCTGATGCCCAGGCACCTGGTATCGTGACCAGACCTCGGGGAAAATATCGCTCACCCCGTAGCAGAGTGTGGTGGTCTCCCTGAGCAGGCTCGCTTTACGACAGTATGAAATAATGACAACATGATGCTGGGTACTTAGATCCTATCCCATTAGGCTATTTGATTTTCCATTTTGCTCCTGAGCCGTGCTCACCATCCTAACGTACCGCATGTACGCTCCGGTTGTTGCGCGCTATCCGTGTCCAAACGGGGTGCAACAATATATTCCTACTGGGATAGTCTCTTATAGTATGCCTCTGCCTGCCACGATTAACCCCAGGTAAATATTTCCCCTGACCACCTTACTATCTTAATCCCCCTCACGTTCTTTTATTTTTATTGGCGCACCATGCAGGCAATGAGATAAATGAGCATCGGTAATCTGTAGCCGCCGGACAGCAAAAAGCCAGGGCCTGGCCCTGGCTTTGGCAACAAGAAGAAATAGGGCCGCGTTGTCGCGGCCTACGCTGACTTATTTAGCAATAGCACGCATGGCGTTATCGATCGCCGTAATCAACAGCATCTGCGGATCGGCAGCACACGCCTGATTCAACTTGTCAACAACGGCTTTATCCGTACCGGCAGTCTTGGCAATTTTCAGGCCACGACTTTCAACGCTGGCGTTACCCATAATAGCAACGATTTCCGCTACACCCGCACTATCGGTCTTCGCCATTTCTCCGGCATCGGCACAGGTCATATATACATCCGCCGGCAGGCCCGATTTAATATCGTAAGACTGTGCCCATACGGCCGGTGCCGCTGCCAGCGCAGAAACTAAAAATAATACTTTTTTCACATTCAATTCCTTCTGTTTTATTGGATCCGGCCGATAATCGCGCCGCCGGCGCCGCCGACGACCGCGCCCTTGATAGCGCCCTCGATACCATTACCGGATAGAACGCCAGCGACAGCACCGACGGTCGCACCAATGGTGGCGCCTTTACGGGCCTTCTTGCCTTTACGACCTTTTTCACTGATGGCCCCGACACCGGCACCCAGCGCCGCACCTTTCAGTACGCCGTTGACACCGTTACCGGACAGCAGCCCGGCCGTCGCCCCCAGCAGCGCACCCTTGGTAGTGCGGCTCGGACCGGCCAGCGATGCCGTTGAAAAAGCCAGCAGCGACACGGTTGTCACTGCGATCAGCGTATTTCTCACCGCCGACGGGAATCTCCCTGACGCGTCAAACATATCAACCTCCCTTGATGATCGTGACGTTTGGTATGCTGCGCATCATAACATGAAGAAAAACGGAATTGCCCGCCCATTACCGGATATTCGTCCAAATAAAGTACAAAGCAACACAGAATAGAGCGATTTTCAGATTATTACCTAAACATCGCCATAAAACGCGGCATGCGCGTGGTGCACCGAAGTACATCGAAGAGAGGCAGCGGTAAAGGGTTATCCTGCGCAGGCCAGCGTGGTGTCGTCAGACAGCGTCTCCGGATGCGTACTCAGCGGCAGCAAACGGTCATGCATCACCTTGATTGCCTCTCCCAGCATCAGCCGCTTACCGGCCAGCGCCAGCGAGGGCTGGGCCAACAGACACAGGCTGGCACTGGCGCCCGGCGCAATCACCAGCAGGCGTCCCCAGTCGGGCGTATCGAGCAGCTGCACACCGACCAGCTCTCCCATCTCAGGCACATAGCGACCCGGCTGCGGCGTAAAGTACCAGCTTTTTGGCATTATCGGTTTCAGGAAGCGCTGCGCAACCAGGGCATTCAATACCAGCTCGGCACACTGCGCCGTATCCAGCCCACTCGCCTGACAGCGCTCGGCAAAATGGTAGTAGCTTGCGGCATCATCGACACAAAAGCTACTGGCATCAAAGGCATCTGGCGTCAGCATTTTAGAGGGAAAGCGGGAGCGGAAGACCATGCCATTCGCCAGATCCAACATCAGACGATCGTGCTGCCGATCAAAAAACCAGCACCAGCGATCTCCGGGCTTTATATTCATGCATTGACCCCCCCACGCCATAAAAATCCATGGCAACATAACGATACTGCCAAGCAATGTCACGCGACGGTACGCGATTAACTCAGCATCTGAGCAAATAAGCGACATACTGGTGAAAATATAGACTAGCCCGTGACTAAAATAAAGTCCCGGGCTCAATTAGGCAGGATTAAAAATTAGATGTGATTAACGATTTCTTTAACCAAACCCGGCCCTTTAAAGATAAAGCCGGAATAAATCTGCACTAAGGATGCTCCCGCCTGCATTTTTTCACGGGCGGCAATCACTGAATCAATACCACCGACGCCAATAATAGGCAGTCGCCCCTGCAGCTCAGCTGAAAGCTGGCGAATAATCTCGGTGCTTTTCAACTGCAGCGGGCGCCCACTCAGGCCACCGCTCTGGGCACAATGATTAAGCCCATTGACCAACGAACGATCCAGCGTTGTATTAGTGGCAATCACCCCATCAATTTGATGACGCACCAGGCTATCGGCAATCTGCACCAGCTCTTCATGGCTCAAATCCGGCGCAATTTTTACAGCGACCGGGACATATCTGGCATGTTTTTGCTGCAGCTCGGCCTGCTTGGTTTTAATCGCAGCCAGTAAATCATCCAATGCCTCGCCATATTGCAGCGTACGTAACCCCGGCGTGTTAGGCGAAGAGATATTTACGGCAATATAGCCAGCATAGGAATACACCTTATCCATGCACATCAGATAGTCGTCTTTACCCTGCTCTACCGGCGTATCTTTATTTTTGCCAATATTAATCCCAAGAATGCCACCGAAGTGAGATTTTTTGACATTCTCAACCAGGTTATCCACGCCCAGATTGTTAAAGCCCATGCGGTTAATTAGCCCCTCCGCTTCAACAATGCGGAATAAACGCGGCTTTTCATTACCCGGCTGGGGGCGCGGCGTGACCGTGCCCACTTCGATCGAGCCGAATCCCATGGCACCCAGCGCATCAATGCACTCCCCATCCTTATCCAGCCCTGCAGCCAGACCGAGCGGATTTTTAAATGACAACCCCATGCAGCTGACCGGTTTACTCGGTACCGACTGGCGGAGCAGTCCGATGAGTGGCGTGCCGCTGATGCGATGCAGTTGCCTGAAGGTAAACTCGTGCGCGCGTTCCGGATCGAGTTGAAAGAGGGCCTTCCTGATAAAAGGGTAGAACATGAGATCTCCTGATTCCCGTTGCCAAACGGGGCGTTATTATCAGGTAAGTTGACCTCAATTGGAATTGATTAAAGACAAAAAGAGCCCTATAAAAGCAAACGTTTTACCCCTCCGCCTCAACGACGAGCCTTTCCCGCAGATTTATTAGCTATGATATTGTTTATCAACATATTATAAAGAGTGCAGCGGAGAGGATATACAATAAAGCGGGACCGCGCCGATCCGGCGTCCGGCGGCGTGTTATGCCCAGCCTGCGTACGCGCGCTACGTCCTGCTCTGACTCGCATGAAACGGCCCGCTGGCGCGGCGGTTGGCAGCCGCCGCTCATCATCCAAATAGAACTGATACAGGATGCGGTATCGATAACTGCCCCCAACTTACTCCTGCTCCAACTGGGCCTTGTTGAATACATCGAACTTTTAGCGGATCGCCGGATCAGATCACGGTCATCCTCACGACATCAGCTCTCCTGTGGCAAGGCAAAAGTTCACAATCCCCCACTGGCCCGACGACGACAGAGCACTCGGCAGCGCGCTTCGCTGGCGCTCTGGCGTGACGACCCGGCCATTGCCACATGGACTGAAAACGCCCCCTGAGCGTCGGGGCCGACCGCTTCACTACACCGATATGGCTATCACTGCGGCTCTGATGATAAAGCGCGAGTGCAACCTGCCACACCGGGCGTTACAGGGCTTGATTAACCCAACGTTTAAACTGATGGCGCTGCCGCTGCAGTCTGATTTTTTTACCGACAAGGTTGATGTATTCGCATACTCCGTTTGCAACATCTGTTGATGCCATGCGGTATCATCAATAACAGCATTGAGTCAATCTTATGACTTCAGCACTGCATGGGCATTCGGGAGGCAGTGCTGATTGTGGCTGCACCGAGGCCTGTAAACAGGCCTCGTCGTGGGGACAGAATTTACCGCCGACTCCGGGGCAGTCCAAGCAACGGCGCGAAAGTATCTCCGTTATCCGTATCGATTCGCCTGACCGAGCTGATCAGGTGGAGGGAATAAGTAGGCAAGCAGATGGTGATGCGTCATCGTTTCCGAATGGGCCCAGTTGGTGACGCGGCTACAGAAGTCGACATGTTCGCTAAGATGCAGGCCCGATTGATTATCATTGGGCAGGGTCAGGGTTTTTCCTATATTTGAAATGCTGCCAAAGACCCTGTGCATGCTCGGAACAGGATCTCCCTTAATATTGACATGCAATATATCCCTGCTCAGCGCGTTAAACTCACGGACAATATCCTCGGGTGGTACTCCATTTTTTGCCAATTCATCGGCAATATCCCGCTTCAATTGCGGGCCAAGCTCGGCGGAGGAGAAGTTTATCGATGTTACCGGCTTCTTAATTTGTGCTCCCAGCATCATGGCGGCGTAGGCGGACTCGCCCCCCCCCTTGGAGTGACCCGATACGCTCAAGGTATAACCGGACAACTCCTGATTCAGGTTTTTGACCAGTTGCGCTGCCTCTCGATAACTGTCCGGTGTACCCGAGAAGACATTCTTTATATTTGCCAGCCATTGTCTGACCGTCGAGGCAAAGTTACCCCAGGTTCGGGCAGTCAGGTCCCCCGCTTTTTCACCGGAGGTGGTACCACCGAAGACGACGCGTGCTTCCTTGGTTCTCTCATTGATGAAGAGGTAGGCCGTTAAACCACTCTTGGTGAGGATGCCATTTTCACCGAGATTCTTCTGCCCCGGACCGACGCTCTGATCCTGCAACAGTTTCCCCGCACCGATCTCCCACCCCTTAGTGGTCGCCACCCGAAGCTCGTTCTGATTCTGGGAGTAGGGGAAGTTTGCCAGCGTGACATCGGCAATGAGGGTGGACTTGATGGCCTTAATGGCCGCCTCGTCATCCAGTGATATCCTTTCTGCCTTGATCTGCCTCAGATCGGCGCTAGACACTGCTGACGTATTGAGCGAAGTCCTGGAGGAGGCAAGCGGAGCCGCGACATTGGGGGTCTGTTGTAAGCCGCTGGTACTGGCTTGTCTCTCTCCGCTTGCCGAGCGGGAGGCAGCGACATGCGTGGCAACACTGTGAATCAACATAATTTACCTCCTCTCGGTCTCGATAACTGCTGAAAACAACCCATTGCGCGCCTGCCCCGAACGCTGCCAAAACTCGGCCACCGACTGAATGCTGATCGCCTCACAGGGCAGCGCCGTCGACAGCACCACCGTGAGGTTGTCTTCAGCTAACGAAAATGACGCAAAACCAATAATCTCGGGATGGTTGTTGAGCAGCAGCAAATTCTTGTGTAATTCCGCATCCTGCGGCAATGCGGCCGGCTCAATGGGAAACATGATCAATAACCGGGATGAGTTCAGCTGAATGGAGCAGTAGTGCTCTCCGTCGCTATGACTCAGATGACACTCACCATCCTCAAGTTGCCATTGGCCGCCTGACATATCGGATAACCATTGATTGACCAACGCCTCCTGATTCATCGCACCCCGCAGAAACCCTGACTGTTACACAGGTGAAAAATGTATCACTCGAATGCAGCAAGATATATACATATTCAGTCACAACATTTAACTTTTCAGCCTTTAAATGGCGCTCTCCGCACGCTGGTTTTCTGTTTTTGAATGGTTCAGGATGCTGGACCAGAGTCAATGGTTACGAAATGGTAAAACGCACCATTGCGGCACGGAGGTCAGGTATCCCCATCGTCTTCTGACCCGCGCAGACTGAAAATGAGGATCCGCTCACCGGTGAACCGGATGCGCTTTAGCGGGTACGCTCTTTTCATCCTGGTGGAGCAACCAACGGATTTATCGGGAAAAGCCACGGTGAGACTTGGTTAATGAAATGGCCGTCTGACGGTGTATCGTTTTATCATCACACGTGATGATAAAACGACAAGGAATTATCTGGCGGTGGTTAAACGGGGTTGCATCCGACGGTGTTACAAAAATCTATGCCATTAAGGAATACGCCTGGATGAGGCATCTTTATTATATTGGCCCACGTAGCGCGGGCCTCCGTCCGGCTATTGCGCAGGTTTTGTCCCGCACCGCCTACAGCCACAGCAGATTCAGCGCCAGATTGACGGCGGCGGCCACGGCCATGGGGATCGCGGTACGCTTCACCACCTGCAGCGGCGAAACGTTCGCGATAGCGGCAATGGCAACGATAGCGGCGGTGATCGGCGATACGGTGCGGCCAAAGCTGGTCATGATCTGCATTGGCAGCATCAGGGTGATCACCTCGATATTCAGCGAGCCGGCAATATCCGGCGCAATCCCCGCCAGCGGAAAAAACGCCGCATTACCGGAACCCATCAAAAACGCTGCCAGCGCCAGCATCAGGCTCATGATCACCATCATGGTACCCACGCCAAAGCCCGCATGATGCATACCGTCGGTCAGGGCATCGATCGCACCAATTTTGATCAGCCCATTGGCAAAGACCTCACCGCAGATAATCAGCGAGACGACCAGTACAAAGGCCTTGCCCATGCCGTCAATAAAGATCATCAGACTGCCCAGCACCTGTTTGGGCTGCCGCAGGCGAACCAGCTCGAACAGCATGGCGGTCAGAATGCTGATCAGCATCGCCGCCACGATAGAAATGCGCACCGTCGAAGCAAACAGCGGGCTAAAGGCCATGATCAACGCCAGAGGCAATACCGGTAGCAGGGCATAGCAGAGCGGTGGCCGCGACGGCAGCGATGCCGCCTCTGCTGCACGCTCCTCCGTCAGCGGCGCTGCCGTTTCGCGCCGATCCCACCAGCGCTGCACCACATAATGGCTCAGGGCCACGGCGGCAATAATCGGCAGGGTAACGGGCAGCTGATGATGCACAAAATAGATAACCGGATCCATCCCCGACAGTTCCGCCGCCAAAATTACCGGCCCGCTGGGACCATGATCGATAAACTGGGCGCAGCCGATCACCCCCAGCGCCGACAGTTTGCTGACTCCGCAACGAATAAAAATAGGGTACAGCGTGACCATCAGCAGCAGCGCCAGACCGGAGTGGCTGGGAATAAACAGCACCAAAACCTGTGAGAGAAGGAAGCCCAGTACCAGCAGCAGATAGGGGGAGCGAATGCGCCTAAGCGGTCGCTCAAAAATGGCGAACAGCGCATGGCTGGCCCCTACGTGCTCCATATAGCGGGCAAAGCCCGAAATCGTCATGATGGTCAGCCCAATCCCGGCCAACCGGTTACTCATTACGCTGCCAATCAGGTAAAAGATATCAAAATAGCGCCAGTTAGCGCTGTGTTCGGCCACCATCAGCGGCGTATCCCGTAGCCACGCGGTGAAAAACAGCAGGGCTACGCCCCCCAACAGCAAAACAGCCTGGGGCGCAGCCCCTTTCAACAGGCCGTATATCACGAGAATGACGACGAGGACGGCAATAAACAGGGTCAGCATGACGCGTTTCTCCTTAATGACCGATAGAGGTGGAAAAAACAGGCGTCGTAGCAAGAAAGGGGGATAAGGGGAAAGGATAAACAGACTATCCCGGCAGTGTCCCGCGGCGTCAATGCAAATCACGTTAATAGTATTAATCAATGCTAAAACGTTATTAATCAATGCAGGGAAAGAGCCTATGCCAGCGGCGGACGCAGGCCGCACGGAGAGAGTGGCTCGATATGACAACGCTGCCGGTACCCCGCGACACCCTTCCGCGCGCGGGTAAGTCCCTCTATCGCGCTCTCCCGCGTGTTTCCCCGCCTCACCTTCCCCTAAACGGTGTCGGTGAGACTGCCTGCAGCCAGCCCGTCCCCCACCGGTATTGAGCGACGTCCCCGCGGCGCGGACGGCAATAATCGCCCACCCGCTATGACCGTCATCGCCGGAAGATGCTCACCGTGATGTACCGCTCCGTCATGCCCGGCAAACGTCAGCATGGGTACATGCCTGCCATCATATGGCCGCCTGCCATCACACTCTGCACCCGCACGCCGTCAGTAATCATAAATAAATAATTATTTATAATATCCATTTCAATAAGTGGTTTTAATAATGGAAAAAGCGCTCTCAATGCAGAGCCCCTTATCCGTGCAGCGTACAGATAATCGACTGAATACGCGCCATACCGGGTGCTATTTAATCGATGGAGGCTGACCAGCCTGATGCTGCTGCCCTATGTTTATCCTGTTTTGAACCTATATAGCCGAATCCCTTCTTAAGCTGCGGACGTATTGATATAAGTACCTTCTCCATCGTGGAAGCCGCAGGGGTATTTTCCCTGCGGCACGATGCGCCGTGATGAAATGCCGGGGAGGCGATCCACGCTACGGCGCGAGGCGCGATTCACCGCCCGCGGCCATGGGATCCTGCGCGCCCCGCTACAGCACCCCCTCCCGCTGTAATGCCTGAAACATCTCGGCATCAATACCGAGATGTTTCTGCAGGATAGCCAAGCTGTGCTCGCCCAGCGCCGGTGACGCCTGCGGCGCGCGGTACTCATCTGCGCTTAGCTTGATCGGGTTGCCGGTGATGGTCACCTTACCGGCACGCGGATGCTGCATATCCACGAACATCTGCCGAGCCCCGGCGATGTGGGGATCCTGCACCACCCGATCGATCGTGTTGATGGGCCCCGCCGGGATCCCTACCGCCAGCAGCCGTTCAATCGCCCGATCCATCATCTGATCGGCCAGCCACCTTTCGACGATCGCCTTCAGCGCAGCGCTGTGGCGAATGCGCAGCGGATTGGTGACAAAGCGGGGATCGTCAATTAGCTCCGGCTGCGCCATCAGATGACACAGCGCATGATAGAGCTTATCGTTACCGGCGCCGATCACCAGAGTACCGTCCAGACAGCGGAAAGAGTCATAGGGGTAAATAGACTCGTAGCGGTTCCCGTTGCGGCCTGGCACGATGCCATCCACCAGATAGATCTGATTGATGATCTCCATTCCGGCAACCACGGAGTCCACCAGCGCCACGTCCACCTTTTGCCCCTCACCGGTGCGCTGTGCGCTGTGGCAGGCCGCCAGCACGCCGGTGGACATAAACAGACCGGCCAGCACATCTGCAATGGCCGTGCCGCAGCGGGTCGGCTCCCCATCCGGCCAGCCGGTGGTGCTCATCATCCCCCCCATCGCCTGGCCGATAATGTCGTAACCGGCGCGCGCCGCATACGGGCCATAGTGGCCAAAGCCAGAGACACAGCCGTACACCAGGCGCGGATTGACCTGGCGCAGTTGCTCATACCCCAGCGCCAGCTTTTCCATGGTACCGGGACGAAAGTTCTCCAGCACGATATCTGCCCGCGCCACCAGGCGTAAAAACAGCGCTCTCCCCTGCTCACTCTTCAGGTTGAGGGTCATCCCCTGCTTGTTACGATTCAGGTTCATGTAGTAGGCGCTCTCCCCGTTGACAAAGGGGGCAAACGAACGGCTGTCATCGCCTTTACCGGGCAGTTCTATCTTGATCACTTCGGCGCCCATATCCGCCAGCAGCATGCTGCAAAACGGCCCGGCCAGTACGCGGGTCAGATCCAGCACCACGATGCCCGCTAACGTTTGTTCCATCTGGTCACTCCTTTGGCTCTAAGGGTTAAAATCTTTCTGGCGGGCGCTGATGTGTAAATGGTGGCCGCTGTAGCTGCCCCCGACATGCTGATGCAGATGTTTCGCCGTGGCCAGCAGGCGGGAAAAATCGATCCCGGTCGCCATCCCCTGCGCATGCAGCAGGTAAACCAGATCCTCCGTGGCCGTATTGCCGGAGGCGCCCGGCGCAAAGGGGCAGCCGCCCAATCCCCCCAGCGACGTCTGGATGGCATCGACCGGCCAGGCCGCCGCCAGATAGCTGTTGATGATGCCCATGTTGCGCGTGTCATGAATGTGGATATTGAGCTTCACCGCCGGAAAAGCCGAGCGCACTGCGTTCAGGGTCGACAGCACCTGCTCAGGGTAGGCCACGCCGATGGTGTCGCACAGCGTAAACTCATCGATCCCCTCGGCCGTCAGGGCCGTAATCAGCGCCAGCAGCGGCGGCGTGGCCATCCGCCCCTCGTAAGGGCAGCCAAAGACAGTCGCGATATCCTGCACAATGTGTACCTCGGGAAAGCTCTGGCGAATGCGGGCGATCTCATCCAGCGACTGGCGGTGCGTTTTATTCACGTTTTTCAGGTTATGGGTCTCGCTGAGCGAGATCACCGGGGTTATCTCGCGATAACCGCACGCCTGCGCCAGCCGGGCGCCGTGAAAATTGGGCACCAGCGCGGAGAACTGGCGATCGGGATAGCGTGGAATACAGTGGCGGCTGATGATCTCGGCATCACGCATCTGGGCGATGGCCGCCGGGCTAACGAACGAGGTAAGCTGCATACGCTGTACCCCCGCGCTGATGATCCCCTCAATAATCTCGATTTTCAGCGCAGTGGGAATAAAATCGCGCACGTTTTGGAACCCGTCACGCGGGCCGATCTCCACAATATTTACGCGGGTCTGCTCTGTCATTACCACTTCTCCTTTTATTGGCCGCCCTTGAGTGCCAGCGCCCGCTGGGCGGCGGCGACGATATGTGCGGCATCCAGCCCATAGCGGGCCATCAGCGCCTCCGGCTCACCGCTCTCGCCAAAGCTGTCGTCCACCCCCACCCGGATCACCGGGCAGGGACAGCGCTGCGCCAGCGC
The DNA here is from genome assembly GCF_000264785.1 of Edwardsiella ictaluri ATCC 33202. GTDB lineage: Bacteria > Pseudomonadota > Gammaproteobacteria > Enterobacterales > Enterobacteriaceae > Edwardsiella > Edwardsiella ictaluri. The sequence continues at coordinate 57,178 of NZ_AFJI01000077.1, forward strand.
CTCGCACACCGCGCTGCCCATGCCGCCGTTTCTCTGGTGCTCCTCTGCGGTGACCACCGCCCGCGTCGCCTGCGCCGCGGCACAGATGAACCCGACATCCAGCGGTTTCACCGTATGCAGATCCACCACCATCGCCGAAATCTGCCGGTCCGCCAGCACCTGGGCCGCCAGCATCGCCTGATACACCAGCGCCCCGTTGGCAAAAATCACCAAATCCGTGCCATCGCTGACCAGACGCGCCTTGCCCAGTGTAAAGGGGGTCTCCGGCCCGGTTATCAGTGGCGTCGCCTCGCGGCCAAAGCGGATATAGGCGGGACCGGGATGCTCTGCCAGCGCCAGCGTGGCCTTTTCGGTCTCCAGCGCGTCGCAGGGTACGACCACGGTCATATTGGGCAGCGTACGCATCAGCGCCACATCTTCCAGCGCCTGATGGGTCGCACCGTCCGGGCCGACCGAGATCCCGGCGTGGGCACCGGCCAGCTTGACGTTCAGATCGCCGTAGCACACCGTCGTGCGGATCTGATCGAAGGCGCGCCCGCTGAGAAACACCGCATAGGTGGCGGCAAAGGGCAGCATACCGCTCAACGCCAGCCCCGCTGCCGTCCCCACCATGTCCTGTTCGGAGATCCCCATATTGATAAAGCGTTCGGGATAGCGGGCCGCCAGCCAGTTGCTGCGCGTGGACTTCGCCACGTCGGCATCCAGCGCCACCAGCCTGTCATCGTGCTCTGCCAGATACAGCAGGGCGTTACCATAGCCGTCACGCGGCGGAACCTTATTCATCGCGGCCTCCCGGATCCCGTTCCTGATATGCCTGGATCTCATCCAGAGCCTGAGCCAGCTGCGCCGCATCCGGCGCCTGACCGTGCCAGTTGGCCTGGTGCTCCATAAAGGAGACCCCTTTGCCCTTGATTGTATCGGCGATGATGACGCTGGGGCGTACCGACTCCAGCACCACGCTGCGCAGGGCCTGCAGCAGCGCGCTCAGACTGTGTCCCTCAACGCACAGGACGTTCCAGCCGAAGGCACGCCACTTATCCGCCACCGGCTCAACCCCCTTTACCTCTGCCGTGGTGCCATCCAGCTGCACATGGTTGTTATCCACGATGGCGCAGACGTTGCCCAGACCGTAGTGGGCCGCGGTCAGCGCAGCCTCCCACACCTGGCCCTCCTGCAGCTCACCGTCGCCCAGCAGGCAGTACACGCGCCGCTTAACCCCCTGCCTGCGCAGCCCCATGGCGATGCCGTTGGCGATCGACAGTCCCTGCCCCAGCGAGCCGCTGGAGCAGTCCAACCCCGGCACCACGCTGGCGTGCGGGTGTCCCTGCAGAATACTGTCCAGACGGCGCAGCGTGTCCAGATGGTGAGGGTCAAAGAAACCGCGCCGGCACAGCGCGCTGTACAGCACCGGGGCACAGTGCCCCTTGGAGAGAATAAAGCGGTCTCGATCCACATCGTCCGGTCTGGCCGGATCGATGCGCATCACGCCGCCAAAGTAGAGCGCGGTGACGATCTCCACGGCAGAAAGCGATCCTCCGGGGTGGCCGGAGCCGGCCTGGTGGATCATCCGCACAATGTCTGCACGGATCTGCCGGGTCATACGCCGCATTGCGGTGATATCCATACGATTGACTCCCGTTACTGGAATTACTTAAAACAGGCCGAACACGCCCAGCCAGGCCAGCAGGCTGAGGAAAACCACACAGAAGAGGGACCAGAGGAACAGGGTGATAAACAGCCGCGCCTGCGGGATCTTGTTTTGCGCCGAGTCGCTCTCATTGGCCGACATGATCAGGGCGCCGACGGTCGATACCGGGCTGAACCCTGCCGTAGAGGAGATAATGCCGATCACGCTGACCAGCTCGATCGCCGAAATGGCGCCATCGCTGCTGCCGATCAACGAGGCGACCGTCGGCAGCATGGTGGGCAGTACCACGCCAATGGTGGAGGAGAACCAGCTCATGATACCGGTCACCGCACCGGTTACGGTGATCAGGGTGGCGGGGGTAGAGATCTGATTGATGGTGCCGATGATAATATCGATGCCGCCGGACTTACTGACCAGATTCATCAGCATACCGACGCCGCCGACCATGATCAGGGTCGGCCAGGGAATACAGCTGATGGCGGATTTTTCGTTTTCTACCCGCGCCAGTAGCAGCAGCACCGTCATCAGAAACGACGCCAGCCCTACATTCATGTTAAACAGCACCACGCACAGCACCATCAGCACAATCGAGAGCAGCACCACTTTCTGCTGGGTACTCAGCGGGTTTATCCGGGAAAAGCTGTCGACCCCGGCGCCGCCGTCGGCGTTCCCTCCGCTAAAGGCGCGCACCCGGTGACCGCCGTAGGCAAAGAAGAAAATCAGCGCCAGCACCCCGGCGCCGATGCCGGTGTTCAGCATCATCTGCACCAGATTGATCTCGATGCCGGACTGGGACATCAGTTGGGTCACCAGCACCCCCTCGGGGGTGATCATCGAGAAGCGCCCGCTATAGGTGGCGACGTCACCGATCAGCATCAGCATAATGCTGTTATAACCGGTACGGTGCGACAGCGGCACGGCGATCACCGCCACAAAGGCCAGCGCCGGGACACAGCCCGGCCCGATGGCCGACAGCACATAGCCCATCACAAACATCGCCACCGGCACCAGATAAATACGCCCGCCGATGCGCCGTACAACGTTCTTCATCACCACTTCCAGCGCACCGCTGTTTTGCACGACGCTAAAAAACAGGGTGACGCCTAACAGGGTAATAAAGAGAGAGGTACTGAAGCCGCTGATTAACTCGCGCTCGCTGAACTGACTGCTGCCATAGCCAAGGATCACCACCATGGCGATCGCCAGCAGGCCTACGTTCACTTTACGCCAGAACCCCAGCGCAATAATGGTAAAGAGAGAAAACAGAGAGAGTAGAGCCATGGGTGTTGCCTCCGACGGTCTCCGTATCGGGCCATGGTGCAGCGTCGCCATAAATTCAGCGTGCAGAAAGCCACACCGCAGAAAAGCGATTAATACAGAGAGAAGAGGTTAATTATCTGCTGACCACGCCAACCTATTATGTTCCCCGCGCCCCGGAGGAAAAGAAACCGCAAATACCATCCATGGTCAACCGCTGTAATAATAGAATTTGATTATTATGCTATCGGTAAGCCCATCTATTATTTATAGACACTGATCTCGACCAGATTACCGTCAGGGTCGCGCAGGTAGACGCTATCAATCGGCCCCTGGGCACCGGTGCGCGGCACCACGCCGAGTTCGATCTCCAGCCCCCGGTTTTCCAGCTCAGCCTTGATTTGTTCGATATCACCTTCGGCGACAAAGCATATATCCACACTGCCATAGGTCACGTTTTGCGCCGCCGGGGTAAATTCGGCCTTCTGACGGTGAATATTGATTTTTTGCGTACCAAACGTCAGGGCCAGACGGCCATTGCGGCTGTCCAGCGACATCCCCAGACCGGCGACATAAAACGCCAGCGTTTTCTCCACATCCTGAACCGTAATCACTACATGATCTATGCCTGTAATTAACATAAAACACCTCATGATAAATCAGCGTAATAAATATAACTTCCCTGACTTATCATCCACGGCAGCAGCAGTGGATGAATCAACTTACACTAATCGCCGCGCCAGACGCAGGCAAAGGAATTTTACGCCATCATCGATTCCATAATGGAAACCAGCGCACGCCGCCCGTGGATATTCCCCGGGGAGCTCCCGGCTATTTCAACAGGTAGCTATACAGCATCCGCGCCGCCGGCAGCGCCTGCGCCTCCTGGCTGATGGAGACATACAGCACCCTTTCCGCCCACTCATCGCGCAGTGCGATGGCGCGGATCCCCTGCTGACGCAGTCCGACCTGATCCAGCGTCTGCGCCGGCAGTATGCCGACGCCGATCCCGGATCTCACCATCTGACTGATGGCGCTGAAGTCGTTGCTGCGCATGGTCACATTCAGATCCCGCCCGGCCAGCTGCGCCTGGGCAGCGATACACTTATAGATGGCGCTGTTGAGGTTGAAGGTCACAAAGCTGTAGTCCAGCGCGCTGGCAAACCACACCCGCTGCTGCGAGGCCAGGGGATGCGTCTCGGCCACCAGCAGCACCAGGCGATCGGCGTTATAGGCTCCCCCCTCCAGCCCTACGGCGGCCGCGGCGGCAAAATAGATGCCGATATCGGCGCGGTTCTCCACCAGCGCCCGCCTGACGTCGTCGCTGTCGGTTTCTGTCAGCATGATGCCGACGTCCGGGTGCTGATGGAGAAAGGTGCTGATATCGCGCGACAGAAACTGAATAATAGACGAGGTATTGGCCAGCAGGCGAACCTGATGGCGCTGACGCTGACGCAGGCGCTGTACCGTCCCCCACAGGCGATCCAGGCTGCCCACCAGATACCCCGCCTCGCGCAGCAGGGCCTCTCCCTCGCGGGTCAGCGCCATCTTCCCGGGCAGGCGCTGGAACAGCGTCAGCTGCGTAATGCTCTCCAGCTCATGGATCCGTTTGCTGACGGCCGACGGCGTCATATGCATCAGCTCGGCGGTCTTTGACATGGAGTGGTTATCTGCAATCAGGCAAAACAGGGCGATGGTTTTCACATCGATACGTTGCAAAGGATTACTCATCGTCACCTCGCATCGGTATATATCCGTACCGGGGAGAATCCCCGGCATCATCTCCGCTATATAAGCCCCATCGCCGCCGTGCGCCCAGCACTATTTCCCGGAACTCTGCGCCAGAGCACGGCCCGTCGCCTTCCCACACCGCACGGCAGCGACAAAAATACCGGCCCGCAGGCCGGTATCGTCATGGCGTGGCACCGCGAGCCGAAGGATGCGCGGCGGCGAGGGATCAGGCCTCCAGTGCCCGGGTGATCTTCTCATACAGATCACCGGAGAGATTTTCCAGCGCCAGCAGGGACTCCAGCTGCTGACGCATCAGAGCCTGACGCCCGGCGTCATAGCGCTTCAGCCGGATCAGCGGATCCACCATGCGGGCGGCGACCTGCGGATTGCGGGTGTTCAGATCCATCAGGATCTCCGTCAGGAAAGCATAGCCAGAGCCGTCGGCCGCATGGAACGCGCGCGGGTTCAGCTGGGCAAAGGCCCCTACCAGCGCCCGGGTGCGGTTCGGATTGCTCAGGGTAAATGCGCGGTGTTGCAGCAGCGCGCGCACCTGGGCCAGCACCCCATCATCCGGTGCGGTCGCCTGCAGGGTAAACCACTTATCCATTACCAGCCCATCCTGATGCCAGCGTTGATCGAACTGCGCCATCAGCGTCTCGCGACAGGGCAGCTGTGCGGCCACCGCCGCCGACAGGGCGCCGAGCGCATCGGTCATATTATCTGCATCGCGATACTGGGTGCTGACCAGGGCATCCGCCTGAGCCACATCATCACCAAACGCCAGGTAGCGCAGGCAGACGTTACGCAGCGCCCGCCTGGCGATATCGCCATGCTCGATGCGGTACTGCGGCGTGGTGTTGCGCTGATACGCCTGCAGCCACTCCGCCGCCAGCTGCCGGGCCAACAGACGGGTCAACGCCTGGTGTACCTGGGCGATGGCCCCGGGGTCGATCTGGCTGAACAGCTCGGCCATCTCCACCTCTGACGGCAGGGTCAGGATCTGCGCCCGCAGCGCCGGATCCTGGCGCTCATCCGCCAGCACGCTGCCAAACGCCGCCACCACATGCTCCGGCAGCGACAGAGGCTGCCCCTGCTGGCTGCGCGAAACGTTCAGACGCACATACTTGGCCAGCAGCATCTGTGCCGCGTCCCAGCGGGCAAAGTCGTTGCGCGCATACTGCATCAGGAAGGTCAGCTGGCGATCGCTGTAGGGATACTCCAGGCGTACCGGCGCGGAAAACTCCCGCAGCAGCGACGGTGTCGGCGCCTGCGGCACGTTGTCAAAGGCGAAGCTCTGCTCCGCCCCGGTCACGCTCAGTACGTTACCGACCGGCTCGCCGTTCACCACCAGCGGGATCACCTCGCCCTGGTCGTCATACAGCTCAATATCCAGCGGAATATGCAGCGGCAGCTTCTCCGCCTGATCCGCCGTGGCGGGGGTCGTCTGGGTCACATACAGCCGGTACTGCCGGCGCTCGGCGTCATATTCGTCGCGCACCGTCAGCAGCGGGGTACCAGACTGGCTGTACCAGCGACGGAACTGCGTCAGATCGATGCCGGAGGCGTCCTCCATCGCCTGGACAAAATCGTCGCAGGTCGCGGCGCTGCCGTCGTGACGCGTAAAGTAAAGCCGCATCCCCGCCTGGAACCTCTCCTCTCCCAGCAGGGTGTGCATCATGCGGATCACTTCGGCGCCCTTCTCATACACCGTCAGGGTGTAGAAGTTATTCATCTCGATCACTTTGTCGGGACGGATCGGGTGCGCCATCGGGCCGGCATCCTCAGCGAACTGGGCGCCGCGCAGCACCCGCACGTTGTCGATGCGGTTCACCGCCCGCGACCCCAGATCGGAGCTGAACTCCTGATCGCGGAATACGGTCAGCCCCTCTTTCAGACTCAGCTGGAACCAGTCGCGACAGGTTACCCGGTTGCCGGTCCAATTATGGAAATATTCGTGGCCGATCACTGACTCGATATTCAGATAATCCTTGTCGGTGGCCGTCTGCGCCTTGGCCAGCACGAACTTGGCGTTGAAGATATTCAGCCCCTTGTTCTCCATCGCCCCCATATTGAAGAAGTCCACCGCCACGACCATATAGATATCCAGGTCGTACTCCAGACCGAAGCGCTGCTCGTCCCAGCGCATGGCGTTTTTCAGCGAGGTCATCGCCCAGTCGGCGCGATCGAGGTTACCGCGATCGACGTACAGCTCCAGCGCCACCCGACGCCCGCTGCGGGTAATAAAGGTATCGCTCAGCCGATCGAAGTCACCGGCCACCAGGGCGAACAGATAGCAGGGCTTGGGGAACGGATCCTCCCACTGCACCCAGTGGCGCCCGTCCTCCAGCTCGCCCTGGCCTACGCGGTTGCCGTTGGACAGCAGGTAGGGATAGCGCGCTTTGTCCGCTACGATGCGGGTACGGAACCGGGCCAGCACGTCGGGGCGATCCAGACAGTAGGTAATATGGCGGAAGCCCTCGGCCTCGCACTGGGTGCACAGCGCCTCGCCTGACTGGTATAGCCCCTCAAGGGCGCTGTTTTGCGCCGGATGAATCTCGTTGACGATGGTCAGGGTAAACTGCGCCGGCAGTCCGTCGACGATCAGCTGATTACCCTCAATCCGGTATGCCATCCAGGTGACGCCATCCACGGACAGGCTGCGCAGGGTCAGCGCCTCGCCGTCGAGCACCAGTGCCGCCCCCGGGCTCCCCAACCGCATCACCTGACTGACGGCCGTCACCGTTGTGCAGTCCGCATCGAGTACAAAATCCAGCTCCAGATCGGTAATGGTGTAATCCGGCGTTTTATAGTCGCGGCGATATTTCGCCTGTGGTTGTTGCTGAGTCATAGCTACCCTTAATTGGCTGTCTTTGGAGGAGCGCCAGGCGCCCGACCCCGTCGGCCGGTTTACCTGTGCAATCCGTACGGCATCGTATCTGTCCGGTACCGCACACGCCCCGCATTGTCGCAGCATATAGCGTACGATGGGATAGCGCCATACTACCCAATCGGCAGCGTTAACACACCGCGCAGAGTGCGATCGGTCACCCTGCCATCCAGCCGCGCCGCGCTGGCAGGGACGCCCAATCAGCAACCTGTCAGGCGCCATTTGCGCAGATTATCGGTTCATTCTGCGTATAAACTAGGTATACTCCTTCGACTTTTGTCAATAATCCCTGACGAGGATGCAGTAACGCGCCATGACTCAAGATGTCTCCCCGATTATCACTTCGCTGCTGGACACCGACGCCTACAAACTGCATATGCAACAGGCGGTGTACCATCGTTACCGCAATGTCAGCGTAGCGGCGGAGTTTCGCTGCCGTGGCGATGAGCTGCTGGGGGAATACGCCGGCGAGATAGCCAACCAGGTCAATCTGATGGGGCAACTGGCCCTGACGCAGGATGAGTATGACTATCTGGCCGCCCTCCCCTTCTTCCAGCGCGACTATCTTGACTGGCTGCGTACCCTGCGCCTCGATCCGCGCCGGGTGGCTATCAGCAACGATCGCGGACGCCTGAACATTCGCATCAGCGGTCCGTGGCGTGAGGTGATCCTGTGGGAGGTTCCCCTGCTGGCGGTGATCAGCGAGGTGGTGCACCGCCACCGCTCGCCCCATATCACCCCGGAGGTCGCCGCGGCGCAGCTGCAACGGCGTCTGAGTGAGTTCCGCCATCTGAGCGCGGACGTCGATCTACGCGGTTTCCACCTGATAGACTTCGGCACCCGCCGCCGCTTCTCACGGGCGGTGCACCAGGCCATCCTGACCACCCTGAAGAGTGAGTTCCCCTACCTGAGCGGCACCAGTAACTACCTGTTTGCCAAACAGATGGCGCTGACACCGCTGGGTACCCAAGCCCATGAATGGTTCCAGGCCCACCAGCAGATCTGTCCGGTGCTGGCTAACAGCCAGCGGGCGGCGCTGCAATCCTGGCTGGATGAGTACCCCGATCAGCTGGGGATCGCCCTGACCGACTGTATCACCATGGATGCGTTTTTACGCGACTTTGGCAGCCAGTTCGCCGGACACTATCAGGGGCTGCGCCACGACTCCGGCGATCCCATCGCCTGGGGAGAGAAAGCCATCGCCCACTATGAGCAGCTGGGCCTCGATCCGCAGGATAAGATGCTGGTCTTCTCCGATAATCTGGATCTTCCCAAGGCGCTGGCGCTGTATCGCCACTTCCATCACCGCATCAATCTCAGCTTCGGCATCGGTACCCGTCTGACCTGCGATCTGCCCGGCGTACGTCCGCTGAACATCGTCATCAAACTGGTGGAGTGTAACGGGAAGCCGGTGGCCAAACTCTCCGACAGCCCGGGAAAAACCATCTGTCAGGATGCCGCCTTCGTCAAGGCGCTGCGTAAGGCGTTCGATCTGCCGCTGGTCAAGCGCGCCAGCTGAGTCCCCCCGGCGTGCAGCGCCGCTGGCGCTGCACGCCCCCTGCCACAACGCCTCTCCCGGCGAAAGAGCGCTAAATCCACAAAAAGTTGCCCCGCGGGCGCTTAATTCCGCTTGTGTCTGTTTGCATGACAAGTAACATAGCATCATGCCCTCCACCCGTGAGGGGGTAAGGTTATTTGTCAATCAAGATTAATGTAAAAGAGAGAAATCTATGAGCGTAGTGCCTGTAGTCGACGTACTGCAAGGCCGCGTGGCGGTGGACACTGAGGTCACCGTTCGTGGCTGGGTACGTACCCGGAGAGATTCTAAAGCCGGTATCTCCTTCCTCGCCGTTTATGACGGCTCCTGCTTTAATCCGTTACAGGCCGTCGTAAATAATTCTCTGCCGAATTATGAAAGCGAGGTGCTGCGCCTGACCACCGGTTGCTCCCTTGAGGTCAGCGGCCGGGTCGTCGCGTCACCGGGCGAGGGCCAGAGCTTCGAGCTGCAGGCCACCGCCATTAAGGTGGTTGGCTGGGTCGATGATCCGGACACCTATCCGATGGCCGCCAAGCGCCACAGCATCGAATACCTGCGCGAGGTCGCCCACCTGCGTCCGCGCACCAACCTGATCGGTGCCGTCGCCCGCGTGCGTCACACCTTGGCACAGGCCATTCATCGCTATTTCAACGAAAACGGCTACTTCTGGGTCTCTACGCCGCTGATCACCGCGTCGGATACCGAAGGCGCCGGTGAAATGTTCCGCGTCTCCACCCTGGATATGGAAAACCTGCCGCGCAACGACGCGGGCAAGGTGGACTACAGCGAGGACTTCTTCGGCCGCGAAGCGTTCCTGACGGTGTCCGGTCAGCTGAACGGGGAAACCTATGCCTGCGCGCTGTCCAAGGTGTACACCTTTGGCCCGACCTTCCGTGCCGAAAACTCCAACACCAGCCGCCATCTGGCTGAATTCTGGATGGTCGAGCCGGAGGTCGCCTTTGCCGATCTGAACGATATCGCCGGTGTCGCAGAGGGCATGCTGAAGTATGTCTTTAACGCGGTGCTGGAGGAGCGCGCCGACGATATGGCCTTCTTCGCCCAGCGCGTGGATAAAGACGCCATTGATCGCCTGCAGCGCTTCGTCTCCTCCGATTTCGCCCAGGTGGACTACACCGATGCCATCACCATTCTGGAGAGCTGCGGCAAGCAGTTTGAGAACCCGGTATTCTGGGGCGTCGATCTCTCTTCTGAGCACGAACGCTATCTGGCCGAACAGCATTTTAAGGCACCGGTGGTGGTGAAAAACTACCCGAAAGATATCAAGGCGTTCTATATGCGCCTTAACGAAGACGGTAAGACCGTCGCTGCCATGGACGTGCTGGCGCCGGGGATCGGTGAAATCATCGGCGGTTCGCAGCGTGAGGAACGTCTCGATATGCTGGACAAACGTCTGGATGAGATGGGGCTGAAGAAAGAGGACTACTGGTGGTATCGCGATCTGCGCCGCTACGGTACCGTGCCGCACGCCGGCTTCGGCCTCGGCTTCGAGCGTCTGGTCGCCTACGTTACCGGGGTTCAGAACGTACGTGATGTCATCCCCTTCCCACGCACGCCACGTAACGCAACATTCTAACCAAATCGCTATCATAAAAAATACAAATTAGCAACAAAACAGAGGATCAGCAATGCTGATCCTCTTCCTTTTAAACTTAGATCTGTGTCACAAAGTCCTTATATTTTTACATCTTGAAACACACTATTTCATCTTGTTACTTCTATAAGATATTTGTATCATTTTGCCTGTGGATTATCCATGATGTGAATGGAACACTGCCAACCAGACATAGGAGGACACCATATTCTCTAGCTTAGTTCCGTAGGGAGTTCAAAAAATTCCCGATGGAATCAAATTAGGCAGTGGCAGGTGTCAAAAAAATAAAACCAATGAGGGTAACAATGATGAAACGCAATATTCTTGCAGTGGTAATCCCGGCTCTGCTGGTTGCTGGCGCGGCCAACGCGGCCGAGCTGTACAACAAAGACGGCAACAAGCTCAGCCTGTATGGTAAAGTGGACGCCCGTTATAAGTTCACCAACGATAAATCTGACGACGGCGATCACACCTATGCCCGCTTTGGCTTCAAAGGCGAAACCCAGATCAACAGCGAACTGACCGGTTACGGTCAGTGGGAAGCTGAGGCGAAAGCCAAAAAACCAGAAAGCGATTCCGGTAACTTTAAAACCCGTCTGGGCTTTGCCGGTCTGAAATTCGCCGACTACGGCTCCCTGGATTACGGCCGTAACTACGGTGTGGTCTACGATGTGGAAGCCTGGACCGACGTGCTGCCGGTCTTTGGTGGCGATACCTATGCCTCTCCCGATAACTACATGACCTACCGCACCAACAACGTGCTCACCTACCGTAACAACGGCTTCTTCGGCCTGGTTGACGGCCTGAACGTTGCCCTGCAGTACCAGGGTAAAAACGGTGCCGTAGGCGAAAGCAACAACGGTCGTGGCCTGGCCGAGCAGAATGGTGACGGCTTCGGTATGTCTGCCTCCTACGATCTGGGCTGGGGCGTCAGCGCTGCGGCGGCTTACTCCAACTCTAACCGTACTGTAGCCCAGAAAGAACTTGATGGCGCCAACAAGGCCGAAGTCTGGACCGCCGGTCTGAAGTATGACGCCAACAACGTCTACATCGCTACTATGTACGCCGAAACCCGCAACATGACCTGGGTCGGCGGCGACCAGGGTGGCATCGCACCGAAAACCAAAAACTTTGAAGCGGTAGCTCAGTACCAGTTCGACTTCGGTCTGCGTCCGTCCATCGCCTACCTGCAGTCTCGTGCAGAAGGTTACGGTGATAAAGTAGACGTTGTTAAATATGTTGACTTGGGCGCGACCTACTACTTCAACAAGAATATGTCCACCTACGTTGATTACAAAATCAACCTGCTGGATAACAACGACTTCACCAATGCAGCCGGTATCAGCACCGACAACATCGTTGGCGTTGGTATGATCTACCAGTTCTAATCCTGCGCGGCCGCCGGCCGTCATGGATATCCGATCAGGCAGGGCTTCGGCCCTGCCTTTTTATGGTTTTTTAAGTGACACCGGCGCTCAATGCCAGGCTGTTTACTGTTGTTTTTACAGTATTTATTCCGTATTTTCTGCCCTACACGCCACTTTATCTTCTTTTTCAGCCAAACGGTTGGCAAGGGTTTTCCATAGCGGTAATCTGTCCCTTCACTGGCTTAACTGGACACATGGAAGCTCTCGCATGTTTGAAAACATCCCTGCTGCACCCGCCGATCCAATCCTTGGGCTGGCCGATCTGTTTCGCGCCGATGCGCGCCCGCATAAAATCAACCTGGGCATCGGCGTCTATAAAGACGAAAACGGTAATACGCCGGTGCTGACCAGCGTTAAAAAGGCCGAGCGGTACCTGCTGGAGCATGAGACCAGCAAGAACTACCTGAGCATCGAAGGGATCGCGGCCTTCGGCCAGCGGACCCTGGAGCTGCTGCTGGGCGGTGATAATCCGATTATCAGCGCCGGGCGGGCCCATGCGGCGCAGACGCCCGGTGGCACCGGGGCGCTGCGCGTCGCCGCCGACTTTCTGGCCAGTAAAACCAGCGCCAAGCGTATCTGGGTCAGCAACCCCAGCTGGCCGAACCACAAAAGCGTTTTCAGCGCCGCCGGTCTGGAGGTGTGTGAATATGCCTATTATGATGCCGAAAATCACTGTCTGGACTTTGCCGCGCTGCAGGATAGCCTGTCTCAGGCACAGCCTGGCGACGTGGTGCTGTTCCACGGCTGTTGCCATAACCCGACCGGAATTGACCCGACCACTGCGCAGTGGGAGGCTCTGGCAGAGATGTCCCGTAACAGTGGCTGGCTACCGCTGTTTGACTTTGCCTATCAGGGGTTTGCCAATGGTCTGGAGGAGGATGCCCAGGGGTTGCGTATTTTTGCTGCACGCCACGCTGAGCTGATCGTCTGCAGTTCCTATTCCAAAAACTTTGGTCTGTACAACGAACGCGTCGGGGCCTGTACCCTGATTGCCGCCGACCGCGACAACGCCACCAATGCCTTCAGCCAGATCAAGGCGGTGATCCGCGCCAACTACTCCAACCCGCCGGCCCACGGCGGCGCTGTCGTCGCCACCATCCTGGGCAACGATACGCTGCGCGCCATCTGGGAGCAGGAGCTGACCGATATGCGCCAGCGTATCCAGCGGATGCGCCAGCTGTTCGTGAATACCCTGCAGGAGAAAGGCGCCGAGCGGGACTTCAGCTTTATCATCCACCAAAACGGCATGTTCTCCTTCAGCGGGCTGACCAAAGAGCAGGTAGGCCGTCTGCGCGACGAGTTCGGCGTCTACGCCGTCAGTTCCGGGCGCATCAACGTGGCGGGGATGACGCCGGACAATATGGCGCCGCTGTGTGAAGCCATCGTTGCCGTACTGAAATAACGCATTGTTGATCATCGCGCGCAGACGCTCACCGGAGAGCCCATCTGTTAGATACACAAAAGGCGCGGCCCATGGGCCACGCCTTTATTTCTCAGCACAAAAACTCAGCGCATCATCTTAAACAGGGACATTCCCTGCATATCGGTAAATACCTTATAGGATGCCTGCAACGAGACCTGGCGGAACGTATAATCAGAGATGGCCTGAGTCCAGTTCACATCCTGCAGACCGCTGATACGGGTTTTAAAGGTGATCGCATTCTCCTCACCGATGGCATCCAGTGAGTCCAGCTCATTTAACTGGGTACCCAGTTCGGCACGAACCTTTGAAACATTATCCAGACTGGCCCGCAATCCGGTATTGGCCTCATTCAACGCTTGGGCGACCTTGGCCTTATCCGCATCCGTCGCCTTATCCAGTGGCTGATTCAGAGCCGTGATCGCTTTTTGTAACGCGGCAAAAATATCCTTCTTACCGTTATCGGACTTAAACACATGATCACCGGTATGGCTGACGATCATGGTCCGCGCTGCATCAACCTGCTGGGTCAGTGCTTTCTTGCCACCAACATACTTAATTTCGCCGCTGGCTTCCTTGACAAAGGGTTCCGCATTACTTTTGTAACCGGCAAAAATATAACGGCCGTTACCGTCGGTGCTGTTGGCCAGATTGAGCAGCTGATTACGCATGCTGGAGAGCTGGGTGGCAATCGCGGCACGATCCTCATCACTCTTGGTCCCGGAGGACATCCCGTCAACCAGCACCGGGGTCGCATTCTGCAGCACATTAGTCACCTGCTGCAGCACGCTCTCTTCCATGGAGGTGCTCTCACGGGCATAGCCCCGGGCCATACCGTACTGCTCATTCATTGACTTGGACTGATTCAGTCCCACCAGCTGGGAAGCAGCCAGCGGATCATCCGACGGGTTGATCACTTTCTTCCCGCTGTCCAGCTGGGCCCCGACGCGCTGCCACTCAGACTGGGCATCGAGGACACCATTCATATTCTGCTGATAAATCATACTGCTGCTTAAACGCATGGATGTGCCCCCTTATCGGATATTAAGCAATGCATTGAACAGCGACTGGGCACTCTGGATGACCTGAGCATTCGCCATATAGTACTGTTGAAAACGGACCAAATCGCCGTACTCTTCGTCCAGATTCACCCCTGATACAGACTGCTGCTGTATGGTCAGCTGCTTAACCACGTTGCCCTCGGCCTTACTGTCCACCTTGGCACTGTTGGTCTGGTTACCGATGGTACTGACCAGACCGCCATAGGCCCCACTCAGGGTCGCATTACCACCGACAATTTTCTGGTTCTGCAGATCCAGCATCTTCTGCGCATTGGTATTATCGCCAACATCATCTTTACCTTTGGCGGAACCGGCAGCAAGCAGGGCCGGATCACTGATTTCAACCCCAAACCCACTGACCACCGTCGAGGTGGTGCACAGCTTAAAGCTGTCGTTGACTTCCGGTTTACCGTCCACCTTAACCTGCAGACCATTGAACGCCAGCACATCCCCCTTGGCAGCAAGGGTCTGCTGGGTACCGTCCGCCAGATGGATAATCTGCCACTTATCGCCCCCGGTGTACTTCAGCTGATAATCCGTCGCCTGCGCATGGGTAATATTGTCGGCCCCCACCTTATCGTAGGTCGCACTCAGGTGTGCCTGGGAGAGATTATTGGTATTGGCCAGCGCCTCCGGCTTACCGATACTGAATAGCGGCTTACCCTTCTCGCCATTCAGATCCACCCCTTCCGACTGCACATGATTGAAGGCATTGGCCATACTCAGGGCAATGCGTCCCAGCTGATTACGGGTATTTTCCAGCGCCTCACTGCGAAAACGGAACACCCCGGCCAGCGTACCGCCACTGATACGGGCCTCCGGCACCTCACTCAGGCCATTGCCGCGATCATATGCCAGAGTCGCATGCGAGGGATCATTGCTGGATGGAATGGCTTTCACACTGTAAGCATCACCGCCCTGAACCAGAGAGAGCCCCCCGGCAAAGGAGACGCTCATCGCCCCATCCTGCATGCTGATGTCGACGTTAACAATCTTGTTCAGATTACTGGCCATGAGATCACGCTGGTCCAGCAGATCATTGGGAGCCGTGCCCCCGCTGGCACCGGTCATCTCGGTGATGCGGTTGTTCAGATTGGCTATCTGTTTGGCATAGTCATTAATCTGCTCGGCATCGTTGCGTACCGTCAGATTTGCGCCGTTTTCCAGATTACGCAAATAGTCATCGGTACTTTTAAACTGTGCCGTCAGCCCATTGGCGTTGGAAATCACGGTCTGACGGGCGGCAGAGTCTGCCGGATAGCTGACCAGATTCTGCAGATTTTTAAAAAACTTCTGCATATTGGCAGACAGGCTGTTGGTACTGTCCGCCATCAAGTCATCGATCTGTGAAATCTGCTGATGATAGGTTGACAGCGCCGCTTCCTGAGTCTGCCCCTGACGCAGCTGATTCACTATAAACTGGTTATAATCACGGTCAATTCCGCTGACTGTGACGCCATTACCGATAAATCCTGCAGGAGTACTGGTACCGTTACTCTCAGCCAGCGTAACCGTCTGACGGTTATAACCGGCGGTATACACGTTATTGATGTTATTGCTGGTGACACCAAGCGCCGTCTGCGCAGCGCTCAGACCGCTCATTGCGTTATTGATTAAGTTGGCCATGCGGTTTTTCCTTTGTACTAAAAAAGCCCGCTGCCGGGAGATCTACGGGCTCTCACTGTGACTCTGTTTATCGGCCGGGCGGCTCAAAACTTAAATCTTTTTCGCCGCCCGTCACCGCGCTGCGGGGACTAGAACAGATTCGCCAGATCGTGGGTATAGGCCTGTACCATCCGGTGTCCTGTCTGTTTTATCTGCCCTATCAGGTGCACCAGCTTGCTGGCATAATTCGGATCGGTGGCATATCCGGCCCGCTGCAGGGCATGGGCGGCCTGCTCCGGGGTGTCAGCGCTAACCACCGCCGCGTAGCGCGGATTATGGGTCAGCATACGGACATAGTCGCTGATCGCCTCAAAATAGGACGCATATACCCGGAAACGGGCCCGGGTTTTCACCGCCACGCCATTTTCATATTCGGTGGTGGCCACCTCCGTGGTCGGGCCATTCCAGTTTTTCCCTGCCTTGATGCCAAACAGGTTATAACTGCGCACGCCGTTGGTGCCCGGAATTTCCCGTTGCCCCCACCCCGACTCCAGGGCGGCCTGCGCCATAATCAGCTGATGCGGGATCCCGCTCTGGCGGCTGGCCAGCTGGGCCGGCAGGCTCAGCTGAGAGACAAACTCACCGTTGCTGTTGGGCAAAGGTAATGCCGAACCGGCCCGGGGGAGATGAGGCATGGCGCGACGGATCACCTGCTCCAGCGCGTGAA
Organism: Edwardsiella ictaluri ATCC 33202; assembly: GCF_000264785.1. Classification (GTDB taxonomy): domain Bacteria; phylum Pseudomonadota; class Gammaproteobacteria; order Enterobacterales; family Enterobacteriaceae; genus Edwardsiella; species Edwardsiella ictaluri. The sequence continues at coordinate 74,090 of NZ_AFJI01000077.1, forward strand.
CCGGCATACTGTTAATGGTTTCACCATCCAGCGCCATCGGCGTCACCCCGACGCTGTCCGGAATCGCCGCCGCCGCATGATGGGCACCGCGCATCTGCTTATACAGCATATCGGCAATCCCCATACCTTTACCGGCAGCCATATCCTGAGCCACCTGCTGATCATAGAGCGAGGTATACAGGCGGCTCTGCTCATTGTCGAAGATCCCCTCCTGGGGCATCGCCTGACGCATGCTTTTCAGCATCATCTGGATAAACATGCCCTCCATCTGGCGTGCGGTTTCCCGCAGCGCCTTATCGGACCCTCCGGCAGCGCTGTATTTCAGCGTATTCAGCGACCGCGCATCATACGCGGCGCCGGAAAACGCCAGACTATCGTCAGCCATCAGATAATCTCCAGCTTGGCCCGCAGGCAACCGGCACTCTTCATTGCCTGCAGGATTGACATCAGATCGTTCGGCGTTGCCCCCAGCGCGTTCAGCGCGCGCACCACGCTGTTCAGATTGGCGCCGGCCCGGACCTGATGCAGGGCACCACCGCTCTGATTGACCGAAATCTGGGTATTTGGCGTCACCACCGTCTGCCCACCGCCCAACGGCGTATTCGGCTGGCTGACGTTCAGCTGGCGATCCACCACCACCGACAGGTTCCCCTGAGCCACCGCACACGAATCCAGCTCAACATTCCGGTTCATCACCACCGATCCGGTGCGGGAGTTGATGATGACCTTTGCATCGAACGTTCCGGCATTCACCTCAATATTCTGAATATTGGCCAGGACACGTACCTGATTGCTGCCACCCTGAGGTACCAGTACCTGCACGGTACGGGCGTCCAGTGGCGTCGCGGAACCCAGTCCGTTGGCACGGTTAATCGCATCACTGATGCGCTCAGCCAGGGTGAAGTTTTCGTTGTTCAGCTCCAGATTAATCACGTTACCGTGACCGAAGGTGGTCGGTACGGAGCGTTCGATGGTGGCACCACCGCTGATACGGCCACCGGCAAGCTGATTGACCTGAACACTGCTGCCGCCGGCCGAGGCACCGGCCCCGCCGACCAGAATATTCCCCTGTGCCAGGGCATAGACCTGATTGTCCACACCTTTCAGTGGGGTCATCAGCAATGTGCCGCCGCGCAGGCTCTTGGCGTTACCCATGGAGGACACCACCACATCGATGGTCTGTCCCGGGCGGGCAAACGGCGGCAGGTTTGCCGTTACCATGACCGCAGCCACGTTTTTCAGCTGCATGTTGGTACCGGCCGGTACGGTGATCCCCAGCTGGGACAGCATGTTGGTCAGACTCTGCGTGGTGAACGGTGTCTGCATGGTCTGATCGCCGGTACCATCCAGCCCCACCACCAGACCATAGCCAATCAGGGCGTTGCTGCGCACGCCCTGAATGGTGGTGAGGTCGCGGATACGCTCGGCCTGTGCCCCCTGACTCAGTAGCCCCAGCGCCAGCAGTACGCCGGTCAGCCAGAAACCGGCATGTCGCCAGCGGGTGTATAGTCCACAATTACCCATAACCAAATACCTATCAATAAGGGGAGAGATTAAGGAAGAAGCGCTGCAGCCAGCCCATATTCTGCGCTTCATTGATATAGCCGCTGCCCACATATTCAATGCGTGCATCCGCCACCTGGGTGGAGGATACGGAGTTATTACCGCTGATGGTGCGTGGGTTGACGACGCCGGAGAAACGAATGTATTCGGTCCCCTGATTGATGGCGATCTGTTTCTCCCCGACCACCTTCAGGTTACCGTTGGCCTGCACCTGATCCACGGTGACCGTAATGGTCCCGGTAAAGGTGTTGTTGGCCTTGGCGCCCCCCTTACCGCTGAACTTGTTATCACCATCCACTTCCATATTGGCGCGCGCGTTACCGAACAGCCCTTCCAGATAGCGGGGAACGGTTGAGAAATCGAACTTGGAGCTCCCGTCGCGGCTGGCGTTGGCCGACGAGTTCTTACTGGCGCTGACGTTTTCCTGCAGGACAATGGTCAGGATATCGCCGACATTGCGCGGGCGGCGATCCTCAAACAAAGGCTGATAGCCGTAGTTTATCGGCTGAACCGTCTGAAAAATGGAGCCATTGGGACGCGGGGGAACGGCCGGGGCCGGCGTGGCAGTCGTCGGCCCGGTTACCACCTGATCATGGGGAATATAGGCGCAGCCCGACAGCGCCAGCGTACACAACAGTGCGATTCCCGAATGTTTTTGCATCGTTATTCTGCCTTTTCTGCCATTACCGTCAATTCACGTCACGGTACCCGAAGGTACACCTGCAACAGACCCGGTGCATGCCTGCAGCGGGTCTGTCACCTGCTTACAGCTGAGTCAGCCGCTGCAACATCTGATCGGATGTGCTGATGGCCTTGCTGTTGATTTCATAGGCGCGCTGAGTCTGGATCATATTCACCAGCTCTTCGGCCACATTTACGTTGGAGGTCTCGACATACCCCTGATACAGCAGACCGGCCCCGTTCAGTCCCGGAGTGCTTTCGGTCGGGGAACCGGAGCTGGCAGTTTCCTGATACAGGTTTTCCCCCATGCTCTCCAGACCGGCATCGTTAATAAAGGTGTTCAGGGTCAGCTGACCGACCTGCTGCGGTGCCGCCTGTCCCTGCAGGGTAACACTGACAATACCGTCACGGCCGATGGTCATGCTGGTGGCGTTGGCCGGGATGGTAATAGCCGGCGTAATCTGAAAACCGCTGGCGGTTACCAGCTGGCCGTTCTGATCCACCTGAAATGAGCCGTCACGGGTGTAGGCCTGGCTGCCATCCGGCAGGGTGACCTGAAAGAACCCCTGACCCTTGATGGCCACGTCCTTGCTGTTGTTGGTCTGGGACAGATTACCCTGACTGTGCAGACGCTCGGTGGCCACCGGGCGGACACCGGTCCCCAGCTGCAGACCGGACGGCAGATTAGTCTGCTCGGATGACTGGGCTCCCGGCTGACGCAGGGTCTGATACAGCAGGTCCTCAAACACCGCCCGCTGACGCTTAAAGCCATTGGTACTGACGTTGGCCAGGTTGTTGGCGATCACATCCATGTTGGTCTGCTGGGCTTCCAGCCCGGTCTTGGCGATGTATAGTGATCGGATCATGATTACTCCTGCACTGTTAGCTCAGTGATAACAGCTGATTGGCTTTCTGTTCGTTGTCATCCACACTGCGGATGACCTTCATCTGCATTTCAAAGCGGCGGGCGTTGCTGATCATGCTGATCATCGCCTCAACCGGCTGTACGTTACTGCCCTCCAACACCCCCGGCATCACCTTCACCGTCGGGTCCAGCGGCAGGCTGGCACCCCGCTTCTGCTCGGCCTCCGCACTCAGGTGAAACAGTCCGTCATCACCGTGTACCACCTCGCTCGCCGTGGCCTTCACCAGCTTCAGGCGCCCTATCTGGGTGGTGGCATTGGGGTTATCCCCGGCCCCCAGAGCCGTGATGGTCCCGTCGGCGGCAATGGTCAGCTGGGCCCGATCCGGTACGGAGATTGGCCCGTTGTCCCCCATCACCGGGTGACCTTCAACGGTCAGCATCCCATCCGGACTGATCTGCAGGTTACCGTCCCGGGTGTAGGCCTCGGTGCCATTGGACATCTGCAGTTCCAGCCAGCCATCCTGCTGCAGGGCCACATCCAGCGGACGGCCGGTATAGTCAAAACGCCCCATGCTCAGATCATTCATCGGCGTCGATGCGGTGACCAGGGTCCGGGTGTCCAACGATTCACCGTCCACCGGCACAGCACGCATCGCTGCCAGCTGGGCCCGGAAACCCGGGGTGGTGGAGTTGGCCATATTGTTGGCCGCGACGGCCTGCAGGTTCAGCGTCTGGCTGGCTGCATCCATCGCGGTATAAATCGCATGATCCATTTAACTCGTCTCGCAATACCGCCCGGCCTGCGGGCGGTTGTCATCCACAATTAACGCAGGTTGACCAGCGTCTGCAGGATCTGATCCTGCGTCTTGATGGTCTGGGCGTTGGACTGGTAGTTACGCTGGGCGACGATCATGTCGACCAGCTGCTTGCTCAGATCAACGTTGGAGGCCTCAACGGCACCACTGGTCAGGGTGCCCAGGCCACTGGTTCCGGACGTCCCGATAATCGGCTGCCCGGATTTGGCGCTTTCGCTCCACTCGTTGTTGCCTTCGGAGGTCAGCCCTTCCGGATCGGCGAAGTTGGCCATCACGATCTGCCCCAGCAGCTGTTTCTGCTGGTTGGTGTAGCTGCCGGTAATACTGCCATCGTCGTTGATCTGGTAGCCGGTCAGCTCACCGGCCTTGTAGCCGTTCTGGGTCTTGGCGCTGACGCCATCCTTGCCGGTGTTCTGCTGACGGGTACCGGTGAAGTTCAGGGTAAAATCCTGTGCCAGGGCACCATTGCTGGCTACCATTTTCAGCGTCAGTGGCGCGGTCCCCTTCAACAGCTCACCATTGCTGTCAAACTCTAAGGCCCCAATTGACGTAAATGTTTTTGGCGCCGGAGACTCGGCGCTGTCGATGGAGTAGATGTGCCATGGTGTAGCCATTACCTTCTCGATTTTTGGAGGGGTGCCTGTTGTAATATCCTTCTCTTCAGGTTTCCCCTTGACAAAATACAGATTCATATTGTGGACGTTGCCCAACGAATCGTAGGTGGTCATCGAGGTGGCATAGTTATAGCTGTTGACATTGGTCGGGTCGAATTTCAGCTTGGTGCTGTCTATCGCCTTATCCGCCGAGTTCAGGTTCAGCACCATGGTGCCCTCGGTACTCGCCTTGGCCGGCATCAGCCCGGTCGGGATCTGGAGCGGTACCGGATCGGCCCCCTGCTGGATGGTCGGCGGGGTACCGGCGGCCGGGTAGCCGGTCAGGTACAATCCCTGCGCATTGGTCAGAAAGCCCTTGGCATCCTTGGTAAACTGGCCGTTACGGCTGTAGTTAACACTGCCGTTGGGCGCCTGCATGCGGAAGAAACCCTGACCGCTGATGGCCACATCCAGGGCACGGTTGGTGGTGGTGGTGGCACCATCCTTAAAATCCTGATCAACGCTGGCGACCTTCACCCCCAGGCCGATTTTGGATCCGGCAAACATGTCGGCAAACGTAACGGACCCGGACTTAAAGCCGACGGTCTGTGAGTTGGCAATGTTGTTGCCGATCACATCGAGTTGGGTGGAAGCGGCATTCATACCGCTGATTGCCTGAGAAAATCCCATTGTAAAATCCTGTATCTAGAATGCGGAAAAGGCCGGCATACCGGCCGCCATTATAAGATCTGGCGTACGTCGGCCAGTGTGGCTGTACCGGACAGTCCCAGTTCCAGCAACGCCCCGTTGCCGCTTTTGGTGATCCCGTTCACCGTGGCAAAATGCAGCGGCTGGGCCACCATCTGTTGCCCCTGATTGCTGGCATTGACGCTGAAGGTATACGCACCGTCCGGCACGGCAAGGCCATCCGTCCCGGTACCGTCCCAGGTGTAGCTATAGACACCGGCACGGTGGCCGCCTGTATCTATCTGCTTAACCACCTTACCGGTACGATCGCTGATGGTTACCACCACGCTTTGTGCCCCGCTTTCCAGCTCAAAGCCAAAGGGCGTGGTACTGACCGGGCCGCCATCCTTTTCTTTACCGACCAGAATGGTTTTCCCGGGGATCATGACACCATGGCCAATCAGGCTGGTGGCCTGAATGGACTGATTGCTGTTGATCTGCCCGGAGATGCTGCCCAGGGTGGTGTTCAGCTTCTCAATCCCGCTGACGGTGCTGATTTGTGCCAGCTGAGTGGTCAGCTCATTATTCTTTAACGGATTGGTCGGATCCTGATTACGCAACTGCGCCACCAGCAGAGTCAGGAAGCTGTTCTGAAGATCCTTTCCGTTATCCGCAACCAGCCCGGTCTTACTGTTGGCATTGACCGGCGAGCTGGTATCTACCGGATCATTAAGCGATACCGAAATGGCCATCATGCCTCCCGTAATTATTGTCCAAGGGTTAATGTCTTCATCATCAATGACTTGGTAGTATTTAATACCTCAACGTTAGCCTGATAGCTCCGGGAGGCGGCAATGGAGTTCACCATTTCACTGACCACGTCGACATTGGGCATCCGGACATACCCTTTGGCATCGGCCAATGGATTACCCGGCTGGTATACCAGACGCTCCGGGGCCGGATCCTCCACTATCTGGGAGACCCGGACTCCGCCAATCTCTTCCCCTGCCGCCGGGTTGACCTGAAACACAACCTGCTTGGCATGGTAGGGCTGGCCATCCGGTCCGGTCACACTGTCGGCGTTGGCCATGTTACTGGCCGCAACGTTCATCCGCTCGGACTGTGCCGTCAGCGCAGAACCGGAAATATCAAAAATAGAAAGAAGCGCCATGAATTACCCCTGTTGCAGCACAGCCATCATGTTTTTAATCTGGCCGCTCAGTACGGTCAGATCGGTCTGGTAGCGCAGGCTGTTATCGGCAAACTGCGTACGCTCGCGGTTCATATTGACAGTGTTGCCATCCAGCGACGGCTGGTCCGGCACCCGGAACAACAAATCCAGTGACGGTGGCTGCACATTCTGAGCCGGAATATGGCGTGCTGAGGTGAGTGTAAGAGCGATGCCGCTGCCGTCAGGACGCCCATTTTCAAGGACCCTCGACAGCTGTGAGGCAAAGTCAATGTCCCGGGCCTGGTAGCCGGGGGTATCCGCGTTGGCGATGTTCGCCGCCAGAATTTCCTGACGCTGCGCACGCAGGTTCAGGGCATCCTGTTGGAAACGAAACGCGGCATCCAGTTTATCGAGCATACCGTCTCCGCTATCGGTTAGCTGGGATGGCGGAAAAGCTCCCCCCACCCTGTGTCAATGACAATTTGGAGTGCATAGGATAGGACCGGTACGGTAAAGCTGATGGCGGGAATAAGGCGTAAATGGCGCGCTATTTATCGCCTTTACTTTTGCGCTGCACGGGTAAACTAGGGCGCGTCTCGACACTGTCCGCGGCGCCAGTGCGGCGTCCCGTCACAGAATACAGCCGCATTCGGCGGATGCAGGCCACGCCTGTCAACGCCCGTTTATTGACCGGGAGAACACCATGCTGCGATCCACGTTTGGCCTGATGGCCCCCCTTAGCGCTGCGCTGTGGCTGGCGGCACCCGCCTGTCAGGCGGCGCCGCTCCAAGACGCGGTGCAAGGCTATTTTCAGCAGCAGTTTCCCGGCAGCGACTACCAGGTTAAGGTCAATATTCTGTCGGCACCCGATCAGTGGCCCAGCTGCCTGCAGCCGCAGATCAGTCAGCTTTCGACGTCCCGACGCTGGGGTCGCCTCAGCGTTCTGGTACAATGTCCACAGGAGAAACGCTACCTGCAAACCGAAGTACAGGTCACGGGCAGCTATCCGGTCGCTATTCACGCGCTGCCGCGCGGGCAAAACCTGACGGCGGCGCAGCTGCGCCTGACCCGGGGTCGACTCGACAGCCTGCCTCCCGGTACAATTCTGGATATTGCGCGGCTGTCCGGCGCCACGACGCTACGCAGCATCGGCGCAGGGCAGCCGATCGCGGCCACCATGCTGCGGCGCACCTGGGTGATCCGCGCCGGACAGCAGGTGCAGATCCTGGCTCAGGGCGATGGCTTCAACGTCAGCAGCGAAGGGCGCGCGATGAACAACGCCGCGCTGGCGGATGTGGTGCAGGTGCGTACCGCCTCCGGTCAGGTGATCAGCGGTAAGGCCAGCGGCCCGGGAACCCTGACGCTGGTTCTCTAGTCCGCGGTACCCACGCGGGCGCCGGCCAGATTCAGCGATTGGCGAAATTATCGGTACATTTTTCTAAAGTTACTGATTAATTTGCCGATGGTATAGCTAAAGAAGATAAAGACCGTATAACCACCCGCAACACCAGGTGGACAGGTCAACCAGAGAGACCATAACGATGAGCATAGATCGTACCTCCACACTGAGTGCCATCAACCACCTTCAGGCCCGGGAGCCACAGGACGCGGCGCAGCAGACCCGCAAGATAGCGACCGGCCAGGAGAACGTTACCGGCACTCAGGTCAAGCTTAGCGACGCTCAGGCCCGCCTGATGCAACCCAACAGCCGCGACATCAACACCACCCGTGTTGAGGCGCTGAAGCAGGCTATCCGCAGCGGCGAACTGAAGATGGATACCGGCAAAATCGCCGACGCCCTGTTGCAGGATACGTTCGCCTATTTAAAGGATAAGTAATTTCCATGGCAGACATACTCATTCACCTGCAGCAGATGGCTGAAAACCTGCAGGCCCTCAACGCCACCCTGACCCAGGAGCAGCAGCTGCTGTGCGCTGGGCAGGTAGACGCGGTGCGTCTGCAGGCGGTGACGCTGGAAAAAGAGAATCTGCTGGCCGATCTGCGCCACCTCGATCAGCGCCGCCGCGACGATGTGGCCCAGCCACCCTACGCCGATCCGCAGCAGGCCGCGCTATGGCAAACGATCCTGACGTTGACCCGTCAACTGCATGACATGAATCAGCACAACGGTAATCTGCTCAGCCGCCATTTATCTCATAATCAACAGGCGCTGGGTACGCTGAAGAGCCGCCACGGCCAAACCCTGTATGGTCCCGACGGACAGACCCAGAGCGGCCTGCTCAACGCCCGTAGGCTGCGTGTTTAACGCAGACCCTTTTGGCCAATGCCAGGCTGTGCCCTGAACAGGGCACAGAATGCCGGGCGTCTGATATTGGCGTCGTATTTATAACAATATTAATGATAATTAACGATAACCTGCTGGCTGACAACGTTGATCGGCGGGTAGATTGTCCCCTTCCCCGCTATCCACAGCATCAGTCGCAGCGGCACAGCAGCGCTCTCACCGTTTAATCCGGCAGAACGGCCGGACAGACCATCCAGCGCCATGCAGCGCCGTGCGCTGCACAGCTGTAGATTCAGTCCGTCCGGCGCCGGGCTCAGCAGGGTTATCTGCCACACCACGTCATCAATCGCGGCCGCCGGAGGTACCTCCCCCGGCGGTGGGGCCAGCGGGGGCTGGTTACTGACCATCCCCTTCTGACTCAGGATCCGGCCATTACCGTCCGCAGACCAGCTGCCACCGTTGGCCTGTACTGCCCATGGCGCCAGCAGAATAGCCAGACAGAGCAATCGCTTCATGTATTATGCTCCTGACTCCACGCCACCGATCGTTGAGGTCATACGGATCTGGCGGTTGTCGCTGATCTCCAGATTGGAGAGCACCACCAGCTGCGGCAGTGAGCGGTGCAGGAAGCGCGCCAGCAGCGGCCGCAGGGCATGATTCACCAGCAGCACCGGCGGGGCGCCGAGCAACTCCTGGCGCTGCAGGGCCTGACGCGCCTGCTCCAACAGACGATCCGCCAGCCCCGGCTCCAGTCCACCGCCCCCCTGCAACGCCTGCAGCAGCAGACGCTCCAGCGGGGTATCCAGTCCAATCACCTGAATCTCACCCTCGCCCGGGAACCACTGCTGGCTGATGGCCCGCCCCAGCGCCACGCGCACCAGCGCGGTCAGCTCATAAGGATCTTTCTGTACCGGTGCGTGTTCGGCCAGGGTTTCAATAATGGTACGCATATCGCGGATCGAGACCTTTTCGGCCAGCAGGTTCTGCAGCACCTTGTGCAGGATCGTCAGCGATACCACGCCGGGGATAAAGTCCTCTGTCAGCTTCGGCATCTCCTGGGAAACCCGGTCCATCAGCTGCTGTGCCTCCTGACGACCAAACAGATCGCTGGCGTACTGGCTGATGATATGGTTCAGGTGAGTCGCCACCACGGTGCTGGCCTCGACCACGGTGTAGCCCTGGATCTGCGCCTGTTCACGCTGCGCGCCGTCGATCCAGATCGCCGGTAAACCAAAGGCCGGATCGGTGGTGGCCTGTCCCTCCAGGGTTCCGGCAGCGCTGCCCGGGTTGATCGCCAGCCAGCGTCCCGGGTGGGCCTCACCGTGTCCGGCCTCGATCCCTTTTAGCAGGATACGATAGCCGGAGGGCTGCAGCTCCAGATTGTCGCGGATATGGACCACCGGCGGCAGAAAGCCCATGGTCTGGGCAAATTTCTTACGAATACTGCGGATACGCCCCAGCAGTTCACCATTTTGCTGGAAATCCACCAACGGGATCAGGCGGTAGCCCACCTCAAGACCCAGCGGATCCTCCAGCTGCACATCCTCCCAGCTGGCCTCCATCACCGGCTGACTCTCCTGCTGCGGCATCTGATCCTGCTGAACCTCGGCCTTCGCCGCCCGCTTGCTCATCCACCAGGCGGTCCCCAGCAGCGCGGCGGTAAACAGCAGAAACACCAGGTTCGGCATCCCGGGCACCAGGCCTAACAACCCGAGCACCGCGCCGCTTAAGATCAGCACCCGCGGGTTATTGAACAGCTGGGTCACCATCTGCTCGCCCACGTCCTGATCGGTGCTGACGCGGGTTACGATCACGCCCGCCGCGGTAGAGATCACCAGCGCCGGGATCTGGGCAACCAGACCGTCACCGATGGTCAGCAGGGTGTAGGTTTCCGCCGCCTGACTGACCGCCATGCCGTGCTGGATAACACCGATCAGCAGGCCGCCGATGACGTTCAGCGCCATGATCATCAGACCGGCGATGGCATCGCCGCGCACAAATTTACTGGCGCCGTCCATCGAACCATAGAAGTCGGCCTCTTGGGTGACCTCTGAGCGGCGCTTTTTGGCCTCCTCTTCGCCGATCAGCCCGGCGTTGAGATCGGCGTCGATGGCCATCTGCTTGCCCGGCATTCCGTCCAGCACAAAGCGCGCGCCAACCTCGGCAATACGCCCGGCCCCCTTGGTGATAACCATAAAGTTGATCAGCACCAGGATAATAAATACGACGATACCGATGGCGAAGTTGCCGCCCACCAGAAAGTGGCCGAACGCTTCGATCACCTGCCCCGCCGCCGCGCCGCCGGTATAGCCGTTCATCAGGATCACCCGGGTAGAGGCGACGTTAAGCGACAGGCGCAGCAGCGTCGAAAACAGCAGGATGGTCGGGAAAGCCGCAAACTCCAGCGTTTTCTGGGTAAACATGGCCACCAACAGCACCATGATCGACAGGGCGATGTTAAAGGTGAACAGTAAATCCAGCACGAAGGGTGGCAGCGGCAGCACCATCATGGAGAGGATCATCAAAATAAGGATAGGCCCGGCCAAAACCTGCCATTGAGAGTCTTTCATATTGCCGGGTAGGCGCAGTAGCGCGGCCAGATTAGCCATCTATCGGTGTTCCTTCTTCGGAGTCAGTAACGCCAAAATCCAGTGCGGACGGCACCGGTAAGTTTGCGGGTTTTTTCGGGGCCTGCCCCCCTTCGCGCCGCCAGCGCTTGAGTTGGTATACCCAGGCCAGCACCTCGGCCACGGCGGCGTACAGGGTGGCGGGAATGGCCTGGCCAATCTCGCTGTGACGGTAAAGCGCACGCGCCAGCGGCGGCGCCTCCAGCTGGGGAATGCGGTGCTCCGCCCCCAGCGCCTTAATACGCTGGGCTACCTCCCCCGCGCCCTTGGCCAGTACCTTAGGCGCACTCATCTTGTTTTCCTGGTACTGCAGCGCCACGGCGTAGTGGGTCGGGTTGGTCACGATCACATCGGCCCCGGGGACATCGCTCATCATGCGGCGACGCGCCGCAGCGCGCTGCTGCTGGCGGATCCGCCCTTTAACATGCGGGTCCCCCTCTTGCTCCTTGAACTCATCCTTAATTTCCTGCTTGGTCATACGCAGCTTGCTCAGGTTGCTCCACACCTGATAAAACACGTCAAACCCCACCATCGGCAGCAGGCCCAGCACCACCAGCAGACCGCACATTCCCACCAGATGCAGGGCATCGCCCATCGCATCCAGCGTGGGTTCGGTGACCAGGCGCAGCATCCGCGACCAGTAGTGCAGCAGAAACCATCCGCACACCCAGCCGACCAGGGCAGCCTTCAGGATCCCTTTCAACAGCTCGGCCAACACCTGGCTGGAGAACATGCGCTTAAACCCGCTGAGCGGGTTTAAGCGGTTCAAATCGCATTTAATGGAGCTGGGGCTGAACAAAAAACCGCCGATCAGCATCGGCGCACACCAGCCGACCAACATCAGGCCGAACAGCACCGGCATCAGCGCCGCGACCGCCTGCTGTAGCAGCATGCCCAGCTGGATCAACATCTGTTTATCATTGCTGAGCAAACGCTGATCAAAATTCAGCCCCTGGGCAATCATTTCCGCCAGTGAATGAGCCAGATACTCACCACCCAGCAACATGATAGCCAGACCCGCCGCCAGCATCAGTATCGAGGTCAGCTCACGTGAACGCGGGATCTGACCCTTCTCCCGGGCCTTTTCTATTCGGTGGGGTGTGGGATCTTCGGTTTTTTCCAGATCGCTCTCTTCTGACACGGCGTCCCCGACTGCAATACCTAAAATTACGCAGTGCATAGCATGCCAGAGTAAAAATGAAGCGATGGCGGGAATAGGCGCCGTGAAGCGGGTTTTATTGGCCGATCGCCCCAGCGGTGTGCCTCTCTGGGCGGCCGGTCGCGCAAAAGCGACCGGCTTAAGGCTATTTTAAGTTTCTCTGCTTAGCCTTAGGCCATTTTTAAATTTACCCTCGCGGGGACATTGCCAGATGCCAGGAGTCCGCTTTGTCGCATAAAGGTCTTTCCGCCAGCTTTCTGACAGTCATGCTGCTATTGGCCGGCTATTTTACGCTGGTACTCAATATCCCAATTCTGCTGCATTTTTACCGGATCCTGCACGCGCTGGGGGAGTATCGCCTCGGCTTTGCCCTGTCGATCCCGCTGGTGCTGTTCGCGGCATTGACCTGCGTGTTTATGCCGTTCAGTTTCCGTCCGATCCTAAAGCCCTTTTTTGCCCTGCTGCTGGTCGTCACCGCGCTGGCCAGCTATGCCCAGTACAAATATCAGGTGATTTTTGACCGTTCGATGATCGAAAACATCTTTGAAACCAACAGCGCCGAAGCAGGTTCCTACCTTAATATCTATGTTATCGCCTGGGTGCTGCTCGCCGGGGTGCTGCCTGCCCTGCTGCTGCTGCGTACCCGAATCATCTATGGCCATAACGTCCTGCTGCGGCAGGGGATCCGGCTGTTGGCCATGTTGATCTCACTGCTGGTTATCGCGCTGGTCGCCTGCCTGTACTACCAGGATTACGCCTCCGTCGGGCGTAACAACCGCAGCCTGAACCTGGAGATCCAGCCCGCCAGCTACCTGTACAGCACCGGGCAATATATCAACCGCCGCTACCTCACCACGCCAATGCCGTTCCGTAAGGTGGGGGAAGACGCGAAGCTGGTTGAACCGGCGGGTGGGAAGCCGACGCTGGTGTTCGTGATCCTGGGCGAAACCGCCCGGGCCCAAAATCAGTCTCTGGGCGGCTACTCACGGGAAACCAACCCCTACAGCGCCAAACAGCCCGGGCTTATCTACTTCCGCAATGTCGCCTCTTGCGGCACGGCGACCGCGGTTTCGGTCCCCTGCATGTTCTCCAACCTGACCCGTGAACACTATGATGGCAACATCGCGCGCAACAGCGACAGCGTGATCGATGTGCTGCACCGGGCCGGTGTCACCACCTTCTGGCGTGATAACGACGAAGGCTGCAAAGGCGCATGCGATCGTACGCCAAACCAGCTGGTACCGACCAAGGCCGATAATCCGCTGTGCAACGGTAAGACCTGCTACGATGAGGTGATGCTGAATAATCTGCAGCAGCGGATCCCTGACGACGGTAAAAGCAAGCTGCTGGTATTCCACCTGATCGGCAGCCACGGTCCGACCTACTATCGGCGCTACCCCGCACGCTTCCGTGTCTTTATGCCCGACTGTGAGCGCAGCGATATTGAAAACTGCACCCAGCAGCAGCTGGTCAACACCTATGACAATACCCTGGTGTATACCGACTACGTGGTGAATCAGTTTATTGAACGGCTGAAAACCTATGATAAACAGTACAATGTAGCATTGTACTATGTCTCCGACCACGGCGAATCACTGGGTGAGAAAGGGCTGTATCTGCACGGCACCCCTTATCAGTTTGCCCCGGCAGAGCAGACCCATGTCCCGATGTCGCTGTGGCTGTCGGACGGCTATGCCAAGGCCAATCGCATCAATCTGCAGTGTCTGCAGGAGGCCGCCCGTGACGGCAGCTTCTCTCATGACAATCTCTTCCCTACCCTGCTTTCTATGATGCATGTCACTACCAGCGCGGCAAATCCACAGTTGGATATTCTGCAACGTTGCCGTAACTGATCGCCACGCCGCCCCGTCCATCGGGGCGGCCTTATCCCCACAGCGCGATACATATCACAATCCTCTCAGAACAACCTTTTTAATATCAATAGGTCACGCATAATATCCCAACACGGATAGCCCGCCAGCCTCTGGGCAGCAGATCATGAGATCATGCGCGCCCCGGCAACCGGCGGCTATCCCGGCACACTGGAGCGGCCCCCTATAGCCCGTAAAAAGAGGAACGGAACCCCATCATGATTAAGTGGCCCTGGCGCACGCAGCCCCCTGCCCAGCAGGACAGCTATCCCTGGCCGGAGGCCTGCGCTATCCCGCTGCTGGCAGCGCTGGGCGACGACGAGCAGCAGCGGCTCATCGCCCTGGCGCGGCAGGTGATCCGCCAGAAGCGCCTGATCCCGCTGCAGGAGCTGCGGGTCACCCCGCTGATGGAGGCGCGTATCGCCCTGCTGTTTGCCCTGCCGGTGTTGGAGCTGGGTATCGGGTGGCTCGATGGCTTTCACGAAATCCTGCTGTATCCCGAACCCTATGTCCTGCACGAAGAGTGGGAGGACGACATCGGTCTGGTGCACTGCGGCCCCTCCGTTCAGGCAGGTCAGTGCAGCGCCCAGGGGCCGGTGGTACTCAACTGGCTGGACGTCCGTGACTCCTTTGACTGCTCCGGCTATAACCTGATCATCCATGAAACCGCCCATAAACTGGATATGCGCAATGCCGGGATCGCCAGCGGGATCCCCCCGATCCCGCTGCGGGAGATCGCCGCCTGGGAGCAGGCGCTGCACGCCGCCATGGAGGCGATTCAGGAAGAGGCCGACCTGCTGGGTAAAGAGGGTGCCAGCATGGATGCCTACGCCGCCAGTGAACCGGCGGAGTGCTTTGCCGTCCTGTCGGAGTACTTTTTCAGCGCCCCGGAACTGTTGAGCGAGCGCTTTCCGGCCGTCTATGCCCATTTTGCCCGTTTTTACCGCCAGGATCCGCTACAGAGGCTGTACCAGAGCGGCCTGCTGACGCCAGAATCATTCTGAAAACAACATAATGGCGATAAAAGCAGCAGTTAGACGCGCCGTTGGGCGGCGGCTGTTGACAGGCCGGAAACGGATCGCTATGATGCGCCCCGTTGCTACGATTCCTCTGTAGTTCAGTCGGTAGAACGGCGGACTGTTAATCCGTATGTCACTGGTTCGAGTCCAGTCAGAGGAGCCAGATTCCTGAAAAGCCCGCCTTGTGCGGGCTTTTCGTTTTTATATCAGCCCGCCCCGCCCGCATATAAACACTGAACCGTACCGGATTGGGCTGCTGGCAGCTCTTCTCCCGGCATCGGCCCACGACTTTTCCCGATACGGGAACATCATCAGCAGTGTGGCTAAATCTGCCTGTCTGACCACGCCTCCCGCAGTTCCGGAGCCGGGTATGATGGACAGCCTGTCTGATTTCCGGGCCACCAGAATACAGATGCTGTCAGGGCCGGGCAAAGAGTTGCTGAAAAAAGGTGATATCACTGACGCAGAATACCGAGCCGCGGTAAAAGCCGATCCCCGGCTGTCGCTTTCTGTTCACCCGCCGTACTCACCGATCTACCGCTGATAAAAAGGGCCGATAATCGCCCTTTTACTTTCATAATGTTCTGATCAGCCTTGCCGGATTTCCTGCATAAATGCCTTTGATCTCAATCGGCCTCACCACAACTGAACCCGCACCAATAACGGAGCCACTGCATATATATGTTGATAGAATGGTAGAGCCGCTGCCCACAGTAACCGAATCCCCCAGGGAGATGGTGATCCAGTTATCCGGTGACGGGTCCGGCGCTCCAGACCGGAACAGATCGTTGGCGAACGTCACGTTATGGCCAATGAAGCAGTTCTCACCCAGTGTTACGTTTTCACAGATAAAGGTGTGCGACTGGATCCGGCTTCCACTGCCAATGACACAGCCTTTCTGTATCTCAACGAAGGGGCCGACAAACACGTTGTCCCTGAGTTCACAGGCATAAATATTGGCAGGTTGGACGATGGTGACGTTTTCCCCTGAAATTACATCCCGAACTTCACTGTCAATCAATTTCATAGCCGTTTTCAACATAGGGTCTCATTAAGAGAAGATAATTGGTGTACGTTAAGGTTTTTTTATCAGATGCCACCTCTTCAGACAGCGTTCGTACTGGGCGCGCGGGAGCAGGTGCTGTGGGCCCGCCAGCCATCAGGGACCCTCGATCATAGCATCAAAGGCTCGCAGTACGTATCGCTTAGGTACACACAACGGCTACAGGAGGCGGAGCTTCTGGCTTCAACGGGCAGTGCTGGTGACTCTTATGATAACGCACTGGCAGAAAGCATAAATGGTCTGTACAACGCGGAGGTGATACACCGACAGCGCTGAAAAAACCGTTCAGTGGCAGAGCAGGTCACACTGGCATGGGTGGACGGGTAGAACAATCATCGGTTGCTGGAACGACTCGGTTCACATCCCCCTATATAAGCAGAAAAAACGGATTACGCTTCCATCGGGAATAAGGATCGGGCAGTCTGAGCTCCCGGACTTAACGCTCTCCCACAAAACCGCTACGGTTCAGCTTCATCAGCAAAGATCAGCATAAAGTCGAAAGGTCAAAAAAGAGCCTTCACGTACAATGCTTTTCAATATCCAAACTGCCCCCTTTAAGGAAAGCCATTCGTTCGGACAGGCGGTATTTATCCACTGAATTAATGGGAAAATTTCACTATGCCACTTTATATCGGAACCGGATGTTTCCCCGCCACCATCAGCAATAACAACACTACTCACACCTCTAACGCTAATACCCCACTGGAGATAAACATACATGAGAAGATTCAAGCGTTTTTCTGCTCAACGCATCAGTCTGAAGTCCTGAACTGTCTCCGGGAGATTTGCTACCCGCCAGCCGGAACCACGCGGGAGGCGATAGCCGGTAGATTTGAGCAGCTCAGGGCGCTCGCCTCTCCGGGATATAGGGAGAATATCCGGACTGATCGCGATGGAGAGAACCGCTTCTGTATCCGGGATAAAGACGGACGGGAAATATTATCAGTCACCATTGATGCCGATACGTATACCGTTGTCTATCCCGGTGGCGAGATAACACATGACCTCAGTCTGCCCGCATCACAAGGAGATGAAGGACTTCTGGCATCAGGTGCTTCCACCACCGCGGGACCACAAACAGAGGAAGAGTATAAAGCTGCCTGGTCAGCGTGGGAAAGGGCTGC
This sequence comes from Edwardsiella ictaluri ATCC 33202, assembly GCF_000264785.1. Classification (GTDB taxonomy): domain Bacteria; phylum Pseudomonadota; class Gammaproteobacteria; order Enterobacterales; family Enterobacteriaceae; genus Edwardsiella; species Edwardsiella ictaluri. Next base: position 91,573 of record NZ_AFJI01000077.1, read on the forward strand.
GCAGCCAGAAGAAGCAGCAGACCGTGCCCAGACAGTGCTGCGGCTACGTCGCTGCATGCATAATGACACAGTTCTTGATGTCTCTGACATGCCACTGACCAGTCTACCGCCGCTGCCCACCGGACTGCAGAGTCTTGACGTCTCTCACACGTCACTGACCAGTCTGCCGGAGCTGCCCTCCGGACTGGAGAGTCTGGATATATCTAACATGCCA
>NZ_AFJI01000078.1 GCF_000264785.1 Edwardsiella ictaluri ATCC 33202
GAATGGTGGGTCGTGCAGGATTCGAACCTGCGACCAATTGATTAAAAGTCAACTGCTCTACCAACTGAGCTAACGACCCATTCCGTACGCCGCCGCGACTAGCTTCACACTTTGTCTTGGCAACGGCGGCATATATTACCCATTTATCTCGACAGCGCAACCAAAAATTCTCAGAATCCAGTCAATTGGTTGCGCTTCATACACACGGGGCCGGAAAACAGGCAATACGCCTGATTTCCGGCCCGTTCAGGGTTATCCCATGCGTTTTTGCGCCAGCTTGGCCGCATCGCTGTTCGGATATTGTTTGATCACCTGCTGGTAGACGGCGTTGGCCTTATCGGCCTGCCCTTTCTCCTGCATGATCACACCGACCTTATACATGGACTCCGCGGCCTTGGGCGATTTGGGGTAGTTTTTTACCACCACGGCATAATAATAGGCCGCATCGTCCTTTTTCCCCTTGCTGTAAAACAGCTGCCCCAGCCAATAATTGGCGTTGGGTTGATAGGTAGAGTCCGGATACTGTTTGATAAAGGTCTGAAAAGCCGAGATTGCCTGATCATTCTGCTTCTTCACCAGAACCAGATCGACGGCGCGGTTATAGTCCACGTTGGCATCACCGCCGCTGGCGGCCGCCTGCTGGGCTGCCGCCGGGGGATTGGCCTCCGCCACCTGTGGGTCGGATGTCGCTGCCGACGATGACGCTGACGCACCCTGGGGGGCACTGCCGCTGCTCAAACTGTCCATCTGCTGATAGATCTGTTTCTGACGTTCCTCGATCTGATTCAGTTGATATTGGTTTTCCTGGATCTGCCCGCGCAGAGTGTCAATATCACGCTGGTTATCGGAAAGCTGTTGCTGAAGCTGGGTCAACAGCTGGCCCTGAGCGTTGGTAATACGCTCAAGGGAGGTCACCCGGTCTTCCACCGAGCCGGAGCCGACGCTACTGATTGGCGCTTGGGCAGTAGCGACCCAGGGGGCCGCTACGCCAACCAGTAACGACAGACCCATCATATGACGCCTGAAGTTACTGCTCATTCGCTACTCGTCTAGGTAACAGAATTAATAGACCAGTACGGCACGACGGTTTTTCGCGTATGCCGCTTCATCGTGACCCAGTACTGCAGGCTTCTCTTTACCATAGGAAACGATATCGATCTGATCGGCGCTAACGCCTTTACCCTGCAGATACATCTTCACCGCATTGGCGCGCCGCTCGCCCAGCGCGATGTTGTACTCCGGCGTACCGCGCTCATCGGTATGGCCTTCTACGGTGACTTTATAGGACGGATTGCTGCGCAGGAACGCCGCGTGGGCATCCAGCTCCTGCATGTAGTCCGGCGTCACATCGTATTTATCCAGGCCGAAGTAAACGATGTTGTTTTTCTGCAGCTCCTGCATCTGCAAACGAGCCTGTTCATCAGAAGAGAGATTGCTGCTGCTGTTTTCCATACCTTTGGCGCCCATGCCCATACCGGACTGATCGTCATTGGTGTTTTTCTTTGAACTACAGGCAGCCACGGCCATGATCGGCAGTACCAGCATCAACCCCTTGAGAACTTTGTTCAGTTGCATCTTATTGATCCTTTTAAATTTATATAAGTATAGTTTTATTCATGCATCACAGATACGGCGACCAGGCAGGGAACTTAACCTGACCATCGGTCGCCGGAAGACGCGCTTTAAAACGCCCGTCTATCGATACTAACTGCAGCACGGAGCCCAGTCCCTGGGTAGAACTGTAAATCACCATGGTGCCGTTCGGCGCGATACTCGGCGTTTCATCCAGGAACGTATCCGTAAGAACCTGAGTGGCATTCGTTCCAAGATCCAGTTTAGCAATATGCTGCGCGCCTGCACTGCTGCTCACCATGACCAGGAATTTCCCGTCAGGGCTCACTTCGGCATCCTGATTCTGGGAACCTTCCCAGGTCAGGCGCTGCGCGACACCGCCGTTGATGTTCATTTTATAAATCTGCGGCCGGCCAGCCTGGTCAGAGGTAAAGGCCAGGTTTTGGCTGTCCGGGAACCAGGTGGGCTCCGTGTTGTTGCTGCGTCCATCGGTCACCTGGCGGATGGCGCCGGAGGCCAGATCCATCACGTACAGGTTGAGACTACCGGTCTTGGAGAGCGCAAACGCCAGCTTGCTGCCATCCGGAGAGAAGGCCGGAGAACCGTTATGACGCGGGAAGGAAGCCACCTGACGGATCGCGCCGTTGGACAGGGTCTGGATCACCAGCGCCGAGCGACCGCTCTCAAAGGTCACATAGGCCAGCTTGCTGCCGTCCGGTGACCAGGCCGGCGACATCAACGGCTCGGCGGAGCGATGTACCACAAACTGATTATAGCCATCATAGTCAGCCACACGCAGCTCATAGGGGAACTGGCCACCGTTGGTCTGCACCACATAGGCAATACGGGTGCGGAAAGCCCCCTTGATACCGGTCAGCTTCTCAAACACTTCATCGCTGGCAGTATGGGCTGCGTAGCGCAGCCACTGCCCGGTCACCTTATACTGGTTCTGCACCAGCACACTGCCCGGGTTTCCGGAGGTATCCACCAGCTGGTAAGAGACCAGATAGCTGCCGTCCGCGCCTGGCTGCACCTGACCGACCACCACAGCATCGATCCCCAGCGCCGTCCAGGCGGCAGGAGAGACCTCGGCGGCCGCCGACGGTTGCTGCGGCATCCGGCTGGCATCGATCGGATTAAACTTACCACTGTTGCGCAGATCAGCGGCGATGATGCCACCGATATTTTCCGGTGCCGTACCCGGCCCCATCCACTTAAACGGCACTACACCAATCGGTCGGGCTGAGTCTACCCCCTGGGTTATCACGATTCGGACTTCGGCATGGAGCACGCTGGCCCACAGGACGAGTAGCCCCACCATCAAACGAAACGCCTGCTTCATCTTATCTCCCTTATCCGACCCTCTGGCCACGATAAATTAGCAGAATTTAAACAAATCAATGTCAACAACACTACATGCCGCCGCAGAAGACCATCAGCCTAATCCGATAACGATCCGCCGATTGCCGCCGTGGCGCCGAGTTCATCACTGCGGCTGAAACACCACCGGTGCATTTTTAAATACCTGATACACCGCGTCGCTGGGCGGCTTGGGATAGCGCGCCTGACGCGCAGCGGAAAGTGCAGCCTGACACAACGCCGGATCGCCTCCTTCCGCCTTTACATCGATCAGCAGGCCATCGGGCGCCAGCTTGATGCGTAGATCGCAGGTTTTTCCAGCATAACTTGGGTCAGTATAAAACTTCGCCATAATTGCGCTTCTAATTTGATTTCCATAGCCGCTAATTTCTGCACCAGAGGCGCCAGAAGCCTTACTATTGCCTTTACCATCCGGGCCCGCCTTACCGCTGTTACCGGGCGTGCCACCATTGGCAGTACCTTTCGGTGCATTTTTCGACGATGCCAGACCGCCAAACAGATCGTCCACCTCATCAGCCTGTTTCGCGGCCGCCGCCGCCTTCTTCGCCTCAGCGGCTTTTTTGGCCTCAGCAGCTTTTTTGGCATCAGCCTTTGCCTTCGCTTCTGCCGCCACCTGCGCCTTGGCCTCCGCCTTCGCGTCCGCCGCAGCCTTGGCCTCCGCCGCTTTCTTCGCCTCTTCCGCCGCCTGCTTCTTCGCGGCGTCGGCGGCCTTCTTCGCCGCCTCGTCAGCCTGTTTCTTCGCGGCGAGGGCGGCTTTTTTCACCTCTTCCTCGGCCTGTTTCTTAGCTTCAGCAGCCGCTTTCGCCGCCTCCTCCTTCGCCTGCTGCACCGCCAGCGCAGCCGCTTTCTTCGCCTCTTCCGCTGCCTGTTTTTTCGCCTGCTCCGCGGCTTGTTTGGCCTCTTCCGCCGCCTGCTTGGCATCTTCCTGCGCCTGCAAGCGCTCTTTCTCCAATACCTTCAGGCGCTGTTGCTCTTCAGCCCGCTTACGCTGCATCTCCTGCGCCTGCTTTTCCGCTTTCTGCTGACGCTGCTGCTCCGCACGCTGGGCTGCATTCTGCTGCTCCTGCTGGCGGTTGTACTGCTGCACGACCGCATTCGGATCCACCATCACCGCGTCGATCGCAGAACCGCCGCCGCCGCCATCCCCTCCCTCACTCATCGGGTTATCCTGCATCAGGGAGCCCCAAATCAGCAGGCCGATCAGGACAATGTGCAAAATCACCGAGATGATGACAGAGCGATTCAGCTTATCTTTTTGCTCAGTTGCATTTCCCACAATTCGATTCCAACCGCTAGTCGCTTCCAAGATCCTGCCGGGCCAGGCCACCACTCGCCGCGCTGGCACCGTAAAATAAAGACACGCAGCCTGTACAGGCTGCATGTCTGCTTACGCTACGCGACGGCGAATCCCTTAAATCGGCTGCGTCATCAGTCCCACGGAGGTGACTCCGGCCTGATGTAATAAATTGAGCGCCTTAATAATTTCATCATACGGCACCTCTTTGGCTCCCCCGATCAGAAACACCGTTTTCGGATCAGCCTTAAGCTGTGCCTGCGCCTCGGCGATCACCTGCTCCGGCGGCAGCTGCTCCATGCGGTTATGATCCACCACCACAGCATACTGCCCTATTCCGGAGACCTCCACGATCACTGGCGGGTGATCGTTGGTGCTGACGGTTTTCGACTCCGCCGCATCCGGCAAATCCACCTCAACGCTTTGCGTAATAATCGGCGCCGTCGCCATAAAGATCAGCACCAGCACCAACAGCACGTCGAGCAGCGGAACGATGTTGATTTCCGACTTGAGATCGCGCCGCCCACCTAATCTTGCCATGCTATCCTCAACTTACTTGCCGTCAGCGGCAAAGGCCTGGCGATGCAGAATGGCGATGAACTCTTCCATGAAGTTTTCATAGTTCTGCTCCAGCTTATTCACCCGCAGGTTGAGGCGGTTATAGGCCATAACGGCCGGAATCGCAGCGAACAGACCGATCGCCGTCGCGATCAGCGCCTCGGCGATGCCCGGTGCCACCATCTGCAACGTCGCCTGTTTCACGGCGCCCAGACCGATAAAGGCGTGCATAATTCCCCAAACGGTACCGAACAGGCCGATATAGGGGCTGATAGAGCCGACGGTACCCAGGAATGGAATGTGGTTCTCCATCGCCTCGATCTCCCGATTGAGCGAAATACGCATCGCACGCGATGCCCCTTCGATCACCCCTTCCGGTGCATGGCTATTCATGCGGTGCAGGCGGGCAAACTCCTTAAACCCTGAATAGAAGATCTGCTCAGATCCACTCAGGCCGTCGCGACGGGTCTGGCTTTCCTGATACAGACGGGAAAGCTCGATGCCGGACCAAAATTTATCCTCAAAAGCCTCAGCATCACGCGTAGCCGCATTCAGGATGCGGGTGCGCTGGATGATGATCGCCCAGGAGGCAACCGAAAAGCATATCAATACCAGCATGATAAGCTTTACCAGCAGACTTGCTTTCAGGAATAAATCCAGAATATTCATGTCAGTCACTGCTTAAACTCCGCGACAATAGACTTTGGAAGCGCAATCGGCTTCATTAGATTTTGATCGATACATGCAATCAGCACATCGGCCCGACTGAGAACCAAGCCTTCAGAATTGACAATGCGCTGCGCAAACGTAAGGGAAGCCCCCCGCAGCGCGGAAATTTCGCTCTCCACCACCAACAGATCGTCCAGTCGGGCGGGAGCCAGATAGTCCACGGTCATGCGACGGACCGCAAAAGCGACATGCTCAGCCAGCAGCTGTTGCTGACTAAAATGATGTTGACGCAGCATCTCCGTGCGCGCTCTTTCATAAAAGGCGATGTAGCGTGCGTGATAGACTACACCCCCGGCATCGGTGTCCTCAAAGTACACCCGTACCGGCCATTGGAATACCATATGACTCACTCTACATCCCAGTATAGCTTAACAACGCGGATACTATACGCAACTGAAATGGGGTTTGGAATGGGGGATAAACCCGAGAGCTAAAATAATTATGGGTCACTGGATGACCCATAATAGAAGTGAACGATCACTGACTTACCGATAAGCAGGCGGCGCTTGATACAGGCCTGCCTCCGCGCGCCTGATAACGCCTTTCTCAGTGCGACATCGGACGCATCGCCCTGAGCAAGCGCCCCGAATCTCAGCAGAAAAAGAACAGCAGTCCGGCGATCAGTATGATCAGCGCCGGCAGCGGTGAAAAGAACGCACGCCAGCGCAAACGACGGGGATGAAACCCAACCCCGTGCACCACGCCGCTGCAGACGGCCCACATCAGCAGCAGCCCTTGCCAGATCGCCAGCGAACTGGTTTTTGCCGCAAAGCGGGTCGGATCCCAAAAGATACAGCCCGCCAGTACCAGCGCTAAAATCAGGGAAAGTGTCCGCAGCGGGCCCTTATCCATCAGGCTATACAGCCTGTCTGCCAGTTCGGTCATCATTTACCGTCTTGTGCCGCCTTGGCCTCGCGACTCTCAATCGCCATCGCGGTGATGATAGCGAAAAAGCAGGCCATAAGCGTTCCTAAAATCCAGGCAAAATACCACATGCTTCAGCTCCCCAGCGGATTAGTACAGTGAGTGGTTATTGTTTTCGATAAAGTTTTTGTCCAGTCGGCCAAACATCTTGTAGTAGCTCCACAGAGTGTACAGCAGCACGATGGGTACAAAAACGATCGCCACAACCGTCATCACCTTCAGCGTCAGCAGGCTGGAGGTGGCGTCCCACATGGTCAGGCTCATGTTCGGGTTAGTAATGGACGGCATCACGAACGGGAACATAGTCACACCGGCGGTCAGGATCACGCAGGCGATGGTCAGCGAAGAGAACAGGAATGCCCATCCGCAGCGATCCAGACGGGAGGTCAGGATAGTCAGCAGCGGCAGCACCACGCCCAGCGCCGGAATCAGCCACAGGGTCGGGTGTGCATTAAAGTTCACCAGCCAGGCACCGGCCTGATGCGCCACCTCTTTATGCAACGGGTTGGACGGCGCCGCGTGGTCGAGGACCGAAGTTACGATATAGCCATCGATCCCCTTCACCAGCCATACCCCGGCCAGCAGGAAGGCCAGCAGCATCACCAGCGCGCAGATCTGCGTCGTGGCGCGGGCACGCAGACGCAGTTCGCCAGCGGTCTTCATCTGCAGATAGGCCGCCCCCTGCACCAGCAGCATGGTCAGACTGACCACGCCGGCCAGCAGGGCAAACGGATTGAGCAGCTGGAAGAAGTTGCCGGTATAAAACAGGCGCAGATACTCATCGATATGGAACGGTACACCCTGCAGCAAGTTACCGAACGCCACACCAAAAACCAGCGCCGGTACGAAACTACCGATGAAGATGCCCCAGTCCCACATGTTACGCCAGCGCGGATCGGCAATCTTGGATCGGTAGTCAAAGCCCACCGGGCGGAAGAACAACGCGGCCAGTACCAGGATCATTGCCACATAAAAGCCGGAGAAGGCGGCGGCGTACACCATCGGCCAAGCGGCAAACAGCGCGCCGCCCGCGGTGATCAGCCATACCTGGTTACCGTCCCAGTGCGGCGCGATGGCGTTAATCATCACCCGCCGTTCGGTATCGGTTTTACCGAGGATACGGGAGAGGACCCCAACCCCCATATCAAAACCATCGGTGATCGCAAATCCGATCAGCAGCACCCCGACCAGCAGCCACCAGATAAAGCGCAATACTTCATATTCGAACATAGTGTGGACTCCTGTTTACCGTGCGTCTACCGCATTCGTCTGCTCAAAATGATAGCGGCCGGTCTTCAGGCTGCTCGGCCCCAGTCGGGCGAACTTGAACATCAGATACAGCTCAGCGATCAGGAACAGCGTATACAGACCGCAGATCAGAATGATCGAAAACCACAGGTCGCCTGCAGTCAGCGACGAGTTGGCAACCGCCGTCGGCAGTATATCGTTGATCGCCCACGGCTGACGGCCATACTCGGCCACAAACCAGCCTGCCTCACAGGCAATCCACGGCAATGGTATCCCCAGCAGCGCGGCGCGCAACAGCCAGCGCTTCTCACCGATGCGCCCGCGCACCACGCTGTAGAACGACGCCAGGATCAGCAGCGTCATCAACACACCACAGCCGACCATGATACGGAAAGCGAAGTACAGCGGCGCTACTTCAGGGATGGAGTCTTTGGCTGCCTTGGTGATCTGCGCGTCGCTGGCCTGAGCCGGGTTATCGGTATAGCGCTTCAGCAGCAGACCGTAGCCCAGATCCTGCTTGCTGCGGTTAAAAGCGTCGCGCACCGCCGGATCGGTATTGCCGGTACGCAGCTCCTGCAGCAGCTGGTAGCTCTTCATCCCGTTACGGATGCGCCCCTCATTCTCCTTCATCAGATCCTTCAGGCCAATAACCTGCTGATCGAGAGAGCGGGTAGCAATCAGGCCCAGCAGATACGGTACCTCAATCGCGTAGCGGTTACTCTCCGTCTGCTGATCCGGGATGGCGAACAGGTTGAAAGAAGCCGGCGCTGGCTGGGTTTCCCACTCGGCCTCAATGGCCGCCAGTTTGGTCTTCTGCACGCTCCCAATCTCATAGCCAGACTCATCCCCCAGCAGGATAACAGCGATCACCGAAGCCATACCAAAGGCGGTGGCGATAGCGAACGAGCGCTTGGCAAAAGCAAAATCACGGCCTTTCAGCAGATAGTAAGCACTAACGCCCAGAATGAACATGGCGCCGGTGATGTAGCCGGCAGAAACGGTATGCACGAACTTTACCTGTGCTACCGGATTCAGCACCAGCTCAGAAAAGCTCAGCATCTCCATGCGCATGGTTTCAAAGTTAAAGTCGGAGGCAATCGGGTTCTGCATCCAGCCGTTGGCCACCAGGATCCACAGCGCGGAGAGGTTAGAGCCCAACGCGACCAGCCAGGTCACCATCATATGCTGCACTTTGCCCAGGCGATCCCAGCCAAAGAAGAACAGCCCGACGAAGGTAGACTCAAGGAAGAACGCCATCAGCCCTTCGATGGCCAGCGGCGCACCGAAGATATCGCCGACGTAGTGAGAGTAGTACGACCAGTTGGTCCCGAACTGGAACTCCATGGTCAAACCGGTAGCGACCCCCAGGGCAAAGTTGATACCGAACAACTTACCCCAAAACTTGGTCATATCTTTATAGATTTGCTTGCCGGTCAGCACATATACCGTTTCCATGATGGCCAGCAAAAACGCCATCCCCAGCGTCAGCGGGACAAACAGGAAATGGTACATCGCCGTTAAGGCAAACTGTAAACGAGACAGTTCGACAATATCAAACATCTTGACTCCTTGCTCCTCGCAGGAAGACTCCGACTTGCGGTAACTCGGCTTCCGTTTCTACGGAAGTCACATAACAACCAGTAATGAATGCCCTTCACCCACAAATGCAACCCGTCCCAATTCTTAACGGCCTACGCTCTCCGCGGCAGCACCGATTTAGCAAGCATAGCGCAGAAAACGTTCGTAACTAAGAACCGAAGAAAGATAACAAATATAACAATAGTTCTGACCATGTATTACAGTCTGACAAATACTACCCTTACAGCCATACACAATAAATCACTTTTTACGTGACGCTGATTGGATTTCCATTGTTAGGTCAATATTCATCTACATACATAACACTAGCAAATATTGACCAACCACAAGATTAACAAAAAAACATACTACAGGCAGTATTTACAATACCAATCCAGATCAATAAGAACAAAAGTCAATCGATTATCAAATACGATGAATTGTATTTATAATGTTAAATAATATCGACATAATTGTTTAATTGTCATCTGCGGTAATATATTTTTTGCAATTCCCTATTTTCACCGCAGTGAATATTTCATTTATCATCTATTGAGACAATAAAAAAAGGCCACTCACCGGTGGCCAAAATTTAAGTAACTCGATACGTCAGGTCAGGGCCTGCAGCGCCGCCTGGCCGATATCTGCCAGGCTACGCACCGTCACAACCCCGGCAGCCTCCAGGGCGGCAAACTTCTCATCCGCGGTGCCCTTACCGCCGGCGATAATCGCCCCGGCGTGTCCCATCCGCTTACCCTTAGGCGCCGTCACCCCGGCGATATATCCGATCACGGGTTTGGTAACGTATGCCTTGATATAGGCTGCCGCCTCCTCTTCCGCGTTCCCGCCAATCTCTCCGATCATCACGATGGCCTCAGTCTGCGGATCGGCCTGAAACAGCGCCAGAATATCGATAAAACTGGCACCAGGGATCGGATCGCCGCCGATACCGACGCAGGTGGACTGCCCTAACCCGACGTCGCTGGTCTGCTTCACCGCCTCGTAGGTCAGGGTGCCGGATCGCGAAACGATGCCGATGCGTCCCGGGCGGTGAATATGGCCCGGCATGATACCGATCTTACAGGCGCCCGGCGTGATTACTCCCGGGCAGTTCGGGCCGATCATCCGTACCCCGGGGCTCTGATCCAGCTTGGCCCGGATCACCAGCATATCCAGCGTAGGTATCCCTTCAGTGATACAAATAATCAGCGAAATACCACCGTCTATCGCCTCCAGAATGGAGTCTTTACAGAACGGCGCCGGTACGTAGATCACACTGGCGTTGGCGCCGGTCGCCGATACCGCCTCGCGCACGGTGTTGAATACCGGCAGACCGAGATGCTCACTGCCCCCTTTGCCCGGCGTTACCCCGCCCACCAGACGGGTACCGTAGGCCAGTGCCTGCTCGGAGTGGAATGTCCCCTGACTGCCGGTAAAGCCCTGACAGATGACCCGGGTTTCGTGATTGATCAGTATTGACATTATTTCCCCTCCACGGCGCTAACCACCTGGCGCGCGGCATCCGTCAGACTGGTGGCCGCAATGATATTCAGGCCGCTGTCGGCCAGTATTCGGGTGCCCAGCTCGGCGTTGTTGCCCTCCAGACGTACCACTACCGGTACGTGAACGCCCACCTCGGCCACGGCACCGATGATGCCGTCGGCGATCAGGTCGCAGCGCACGATACCGCCGAAAATATTGACCAGCACCGCCCTAACGTGCTCGTCGGACAGGATGATCTTAAATGCCTCCGTCACCCTCTCCTTGGTGGCACCACCGCCCACGTCCAGGAAGTTAGCCGGTGCGCCGCCGTGCAGCTTGACGATATCCATGGTGCCCATCGCCAGACCGGCGCCGTTCACCATACAGCCGATGTTGCCCTCCAGCGCAACGTAGTTCAGCTCCCATTGTGCAGCATGCGCCTCACGCGCATCGTTCTGCGCAGGATCCTCCATTTCGAGCAGCGTCGGCTGACGGAACAGGGCATTGCTGTCAACGTCCAGCTTACCGTCCAGGCACAGCAGATCCCCCTGCGGGGTGATCACCAGCGGGTTGATCTCCGCCATGGTCAGATCGCACTGCAAAAACAGCGTCGCCAGTCCCAGGAAAATCTGGCCAAACTGCTGAGCCTGCTTACCACTCAGCCCCAGCTTAAACGCCAGCTCGCGCCCCTGATAGGGCTGCGGGCCGGTCAGCGGATCAAGCGCTACCCTGTGGATCAGATGGGGCGTCTTTTGCGCCACCTGTTCAATCTCCACCCCCCCCTCAGTCGATGCCATGAACACCACACGCCGGGAGCTGCGATCGATAACCGCCCCCAGATACAGCTCACGCGCAATCTCGGTCGCCCCCTCCACCAGAATCTGGCGCACCGGCTGCCCATGGGCATCGGTCTGGTAGGTCACCAAACGCTTACCCAGCCACTGTTCGGCAAAAGCATGGATCGCCTCTTTACTCTCCACGCACTTCACACCGCCCGCCTTACCCCGCCCACCGGCGTGCACCTGACACTTGACCACCCAGGGGCCGCTGCCGATTTTAGAGGCCGCCTCTTCCGCCTGACACGGCGTACTGCAGGCATACCCCTCCGGCGTCGGCAATCCATACTGGGCAAACAGCTGTTTCGCCTGATATTCGTGTAAGTTCATGATGTTCTATCCCTATAGGGGCTGACTCTTATTGTTAGTAGCAGGCCCGCCGACGTGACGGGCCTGGGCATAGCACGGATCAAACGGAGTTACACATCCAGCAGCAGACGCGCCGGATCTTCCAACATCTCTTTTACCGTCACCAGGAAACCCACGGACTCTCGCCCGTCAATTTGGCGATGGTCATACGAGAGCGCCAGGTACATCATCGGCAGGATCACCACCTGGCCGTCTACCGCCATCGGGCGATCCTTAATGGCATGCATTCCCAGGATAGCGCTCTGCGGCGGATTGATAATCGGCGTGGACATCAGAGAGCCGAATACGCCGCCGTTGGTAATGGTAAAGTTACCGCCGGTCAGCTCCTCCACCGTCAGTTTTCCGTCACGCCCCTTCAGCGCCAGCGCTTTAATCTGTTTTTCAATATCCGCCATGCTCAGGGTATCGACATCGCGGATCACCGGCGTAACCAGTCCGCGCGGCGTCGACACCGCAATACTGATATCAAAGTAGTTGTGGTAGACCACCTCTTCACCGTCAAGAGCGGCGTTAACCTCCGGATAACGTTTTAACGCCTCCAATACTGCCTTGATATAAAAGGACATAAAGCCCAGGCGCACGCCGTGACGTTTTTCAAACACCTCACCGTACTGGCTGCGCAGATCCATGATCGGCTTCATGTTCACTTCATTGAAGGTGGTCAGCATCGCAGTGCTGTTTTTCGCCTCCAGCAGGCGCTCGGCCACCCGTTTCCGCAAGCGGGTCATGGGTACCCGCTTCTCACGCCCCGCGCTCAGCGGCGCAGCGGCCTGAGGTGACGCAGCAACCGGCGCTGTGCTCTGCTGCCCGGCCAAATGCTTCGTGACATCCTCCCGCGTCAGACGCCCGCCGACACCGCTGCCCTGCAGCGATGCCGGATCTACGCCATGTTCGGCGACCAGACGACGCACCGCGGGGCTCAGGGCATCGCTGCTGCCCGTATCCAGAGCGGCGGTATGGCGCTCAGCCGGTGTCGATGCTGCCGTCTGCGCCCCACCGGCGATCGCGACGCCGCTCACGTCGGCCGGACGCAGCCGTCCCAACAGCTGGCGCGCCGTTACCGTCGTCCCCTCCGGCTCCAGGATAGCCTCCAACACGCCGGCCTCCGCCGCCGGCACTTCCAGGACCACTTTGTCCGTCTCTATCTCGACGATGACCTCATCGCGGCCGATGCTATCGCCCACCTGCTTATGCCAAGTGGCTACCGTGGCGTCGGCGACGGATTCAGGCAGATCGGGAACCAGAATTTCTACGCTGCTCATTATTTATCCTTATATTAATGCGTGTCGTGAATACGGCCGGTAACGCCCGCATCCTTTATTCCACATTCAGGGCATCATCCACCAACGCCTGCTGCTGCTCACGGTGAACCGACATATACCCCACCGCCGGTGATGCCGACGCCGGACGACCGGCGTAGCGCAGCACCGCGCCAAAGGGGATCACCTCTCGGAAGTTATGCTGACTACAGTACCAGGCCCCCTGATTGAGCGGTTCCTCCTGGCACCAGACAAAATCGTGCGCCTGGGTATAGGGCGCCAGCACCGCCTGCACCGCCTGATGCGGGAACGGGTAGAGCTGTTCGATACGGACGATCGCTACGTTGTCCTGGCCATTCTTCCGCCGCTGCTCCAGCAGATCGTAGTACACCTTACCGGAGCACATCACCACCCGCTTCACCCGCTGGGCATCGAGGGGATCGATCTCCCCGATCGCCGGCTGGAAGCACCCCTGCGCCAGCTCGTCCAGAGAGGAGACCGCCAGCGGATGGCGTAACAACGACTTGGGCGACATCACCACCAGCGGGCGGCGCATCGCGCGCAGCGCCTGACGGCGTAGCATGTGATAAACCTGCGCCGGCGTTGAGGGGACGCAAACCTGAATATTCTGCTGAGCGCACAGCTGCAGGTAACGCTCCAGGCGGGCGGAGGAGTGCTCCGGCCCCTGCCCCTCATAGCCGTGCGGCAGCAGCATTACCAGACCGCACAGGCGACCCCACTTCTGCTCGCCGGAGCTGATGAACTGATCGATCACCACCTGGGCACCGTTGGCAAAATCACCAAACTGCGCCTCCCAGATCGTCAGGGTACGCGGCTCCGCGCTGGCGTAACCATACTCAAAGGCCAGCACCGCCGCCTCGGACAGCACCGAGTCCCACACCTTAAAATCACCCTGACCGTTATGCACGTTCTCCAGCGGCACATACACCGCGCCATCCTTTTGGCTATGGATCACCGAATGACGGTGGAAGAAGGTACCGCGGCCACAGTCCTCGCCAGAGATACGCACCGGAATGCCCTCATCCACCAGCGTAGCATAGGCCAGATTTTCCGCGCCCCCCCAGTCGAATGGCCGCTCGCCCTCGGCCATTTCAGCGCGATCGGCGTAAATTTTGGCAACCCGTGCCTGCATCTCTACCGCCTCTGGCACCCCGCTGATGCGGCGCGCCAGATCCTGCAGACGCTGCGGCACCACAGCGTGGTCGTAAGGCTCATCCCATTCGTGATGCAAATAGGGCTCCCAGGTCACGCTGTGCATGGTCATCGGACGCCATTCCGCCACCACGCAGCCGCCACCATCCAGGGCATCGCGATAGAGGTTGACCATCTCAGTGGCATCTGCCAGAGCGATCACACCTTGCTCCGTCAGGCGATCGGCGTACAACTTGCGCGGCGTCGGATGTTTTTTGATCTTTTGGTACATCACCGGCTGGGTAGCGCTCGGCTCATCCGCCTCGTTATGACCGTGGCGGCGGTAGCACACCAGATCGATAAAGACGTCGCGCTTAAAACAGTTACGGAAATCGAGCGCCAGTCGGGTGACAAAGGCCACCGCCTCCGGATCATCTGCGTTGACATGGAAGATAGGCGCCTGCACCATCTTGCCGATATCGGTGCAGTACTGGGTCGAGCGGGCGTCCAGCGGGTTTGAGGTGGTGAAACCGATCTGGTTGTTAATCACGATACGTACCGTGCCGCCCACCTCATAACCGCGCGCCTGAGACATGTTCAGCGTCTCCTGAACGATGCCCTGACCAGCGACGGCCGCATCGCCGTGGATGGTGATCGGCAACACGATATCGCTACGGGTACGATCCAGCCGATCGCGGCGCGCGCGCACCGATCCCATCACCACCGGACTGACGATCTCCAGGTGCGACGGGTTAAAGGCCAGCGCCAGGTGTACCGGGCCGCCTTCCGTCGCCATATCCGATGAAAAGCCCATATGGTATTTCACATCACCGGTGCCCAGATGATCCTTATGTTTGCCGGCAAACTCATCAAACAGCTCGCCGGCGCACTTGCCCAGGACGTTTATCAGCACATTCAGGCGCCCGCGGTGCGCCATCCCCAGCACCACTTCACGGGTGCCATTGCGTCCGGCATGACGGATCAGCTCTTTCAGCATCGGGATCAGCGCATCGCCCCCCTCCAGCGAAAAGCGCTTGGCACCAGGGAACTTGGCGCCAAGATAGCGCTCCAGCCCCTCGGCGGCCGTCAGCTCCTGCAGAAAACAGCGCTTCTCCTGCGGGCTAAATGCCGGTTGCCCCATCACCGACTCCAGCCGCTGCTGCAACCAGCGCTTCTCGTCGGTGTTGGTCAAATGCATGTATTCGGCGCCGATGGTCCCGCAGTAGGTCTGCTGTAGTGCCCGGTAAAGATCCGCCAGGCGCAGGGTATCGCTGCCGATGGCAAATGAGCCGACGTTAAAGGTTTCGTTGAAATCCTCCGGCGTCAGATGATGAAACGCCGGGTCGAGATCGGCGACCGGCTCCTGCTTCCACAGTCCGAGCGGATCGAGGTTGGCCTGCTGATGGCCACGAAAGCGAAAGGCGTTGATCAGCTGCAGCACCTTCACCTGCTTGGCGTCGGTCTGCGGGTCGTTGAACGCGAGCCCAAAGCGCGCCGGATCTTTGGCCAGGCGGCGGAAGTAATCCCGGGTTTTGGAGTGCAGCTGATCCGGCGGCAGTCCATTAACCGGCAGTTGTTGAAAAAGAGTTTTCCAGCTCCCCTCCACTGAATCGGGATCGGTCAAGTAGTCCTCATACAGCTGTTCTATGTATGACTGGTTCGCGCCCGCCAGATAGGAGGAATCCAGCCAGGCCTTCATGGTGCCGTTCTGCATTGTGATCCCTTAAGCTCGTAAAGCCTGTTATTCGCCGTAGTGAATATCTTATTTTTAACAGATATTCTTGTATTAACTTAATTTTATTAAAAAATTATCGAGATAGTCATCGCCAGTGTCACCCTGTGATAATTCCGCCGACATTCTGAGCACCTTGCTAAGCGCCTTATCTCCTCCCTGACTGTCCCCGTCGCTTCCGACCGGAACAGTGCGCGAAACCATTATCCGGCGTATCGCGCAGAATTCTATGCTGTGTATCCCTCAGGCTCCGCGCTGCAACAGCATAGATTTAATGTGACCAATCGCACGCGTCGGATTTAGCCCCTTCGGGCACACGCTGACACAATTCATGATGCCGTGGCAACGGAATACACTGAAAGCGTCGTCCAGCGTGTCGAGACGCTGCGTCGTCGCCGTGTCGCGGCTATCGATCAGGAAACGGTAGGCCGCCAGCAGCCCGGAGGGACCGACAAACTTGTCCGGGTTCCACCAGAAGGATGGGCAGGCGGTAGAGCAGCAGGCGCACAGGATGCACTCATACAACCCGTCCAGCCTGGCGCGCTCCTCCGGTGACTGCAGATGCTCACGCGCCGGCGGCGTTCGGCCATCGTTAATCAGGTAGGGTTTGATCTTTTCGTACTGGGCATAAAACTGCCCCATGTCCACCACCAGATCGCGCACCACCGGCAGTCCCGGCAGCGGGCGGATGACGATTTTCTTTCCCCCACGGCGCAGGGCCGAGAGCGGGGTGATGCAGGCCAGGCCGTTTTGGCCGTTCATGTTGACCCCATCCGAACCGCACACCCCCTCGCGGCAGGAGCGGCGAAAGGCCAGGGTCGGGTCCTGCTCTTTCAGCTGGATCAGCGCATCCAGCAGCATCATGTCACGCCCCTCTTCCGCCTCCAGGGTATAATCCTGCATGCGCGGTGCGCTATCCACGTCCGGGTTATAACGGTAAACAGAGAATTCGAGTTTCATTACCTGCTCCTCGGCAAATCAGTAAGTACGCACCTTCGGCGGGAAGGCCGCGCGCAGCCGGGGCTGCATGTTGACACGGCGTTGCACCATGCTCTCACTCTCCGGCAGGTACAGGGTATGGCACAGCCAGTTGGCGTCATCGCGCTCCGGGAAGTCAAAGCGGCTGTGCGCCCCGCGGCTTTCTGTACGGTAATTGGCGGCCATCGCGGTGGCGAAGGCCGTCGCCATCAGGTTGTCCAGCTCCAGACACTCGATACGCTGTGTATTGAATTCACTGGAAGTATCGTCCAAACGGGCGTGATCCAGACGCTCACGGATCGTATTCAGCTCGGCCAGCCCCTGAGCCATCGCCTCGCCTTCGCGGAATACCGAGAAGTTGTGCTGCATGCAGGACTGCAGATCTTTGCGGATCTGCACTGGATCCTCTCCATTACGGGTGCCGTTCCAGCGCTCAAGGCGCGCCAGGCTGGCCTCGACATCTGACTCGCCGGCGTCGCGCAGAGGCCCCTGCTCACGCAGGCTCTCCTCCAGATGCAGGCCCGCCGAGCGGCCAAATACCACCAGATCCAGCAGCGAGTTGCCGCCCAGCCGGTTGGCACCGTGTACCGAAACACAGGCGATCTCACCGACGGCGAACAGACCGGGGATCACCCGGTCGGCACCGCTGGCATCCAGGGTCAACGCCTGTCCGCTGATGCGGGTCGGGATCCCCCCCATCATGTAGTGACAGGTCGGGATCACCGGTATCGGCTCCTTGACAGGATCGACGTGGGCAAAGGTGCGCGACAGCTCCAGGATCCCCGGCAGGCGGGACTCCAGCACCTCTTTTCCCAGGTGGTCAAGCTTCAGCTTGGCGTGGGGCCCCCAAGGGCCATCGCAGCCACGTCCTTCGCGGATCTCTATCATGATCGACCGTGCCACTACGTCTCGCCCAGCTAAATCCTTGGCGTTGGGCGCATAGCGCTCCATAAAGCGCTCACCGTGTCTATTCAGCAGGTAGCCCCCCTCGCCGCGACAGCCCTCGGTCACCAGCACGCCGGCACCGGCGATCCCGGTCGGGTGAAACTGCCACATCTCCATATCCTGCAGTGGCACTCCGGCACGCAGCGCCATGCCAACACCATCACCGGTGTTGATGTGGGCGTTGGTGGTTGACTGGTAGATACGCCCGGCGCCGCCGGTAGCCAGAATGGTGGCACGCGCCTTGAAGTAGACCACCTCGCCGCTCTCAATGCACAGCGCCGTACAGCCGACGATAGCGCCATCCTGATTTTTCACCAGATCCAGTGCGTACCATTCGGAGAAGATCGTGGTGTGATTCTTCAAATTCTGTTGATACAGGGTATGCAGCAGCGCATGGCCGGTGCGATCCGCCGCCGCCGCAGTGCGCGCGGCCTGCTCCCCGCCAAAGTTCTTCGACTGGCCGCCAAACGGCCGCTGGTAGATGCGTCCATCCTCCAGGCGTGAAAACGGCAGCCCCATGTGCTCCAGCTCCAGCACGGCATCCGGGCCGGTTTTGCACATATATTCAATCGCGTCCTGATCACCGATATAGTCTGACCCCTTCACGGTGTCATACATGTGCCATTCCCAGTTGTCTTCATGGGTATTGCCCAGCGCGACGGTGATCCCACCCTGGGCCGAAACGGTATGGGAGCGGGTCGGAAACACTTTGGACAGCAGGGCGCAGCGAAATCCTGCCTGAGAAATCTGCAGCGCCGCACGCATCCCTGCACCACCGGCGCCGATCACAACGGCGTCAAACTCTCTGACTGGCAGCTTCATCTATATCCCCCACACAACCAATGTTCCATAAATCAGATAGACCACCAGGACCACCACGATCGCCAGCTGTAGCACCAGGCGCAACGCCAGCGGCTTGACATAGTCGGTCAATACCTGCCACATCCCTATCCAGGCATGGATCAGGATGCACAGCAAGGTCAGCAGGGTAAACACCTGGGTGATCCGCGAAGAGAAGAAGTCAAGCCACAATGTATAGTTGAGTGGGCCTGCGCCGACCACAAAAGCCAGCAGATAGATAACGTACAGCGTGATGACGATGGCGGATGCACGCAGCAGCAGCCAATCCTGAATACCGTTGCGCCCCAGCGCCGATGCGTTGCTTACCATACCCATACCCCCGCACAGACGGAGAGCAGCACGGTCGCGGCAAACGCCAGCTGCGCCGAACGGCATCCTACGCTAAAGCTCTCCTCAAGATAACCAAAGTCCATGAGCAGATGACGTATCCCACCGCAGATGTGATAGGCCAGCGCCGTCAGGATACCCCACAGCACCAGCTTGGCCAGCGCGCTGTCAAGCAGCGCCGCGGCCTGTGCAAACCCGCCGGCAGAAGAGAGGGAGAGCCCGAGCAGCCACAGTAGAATACCGATGGCGATAAAGACGGCGACGCCGCTGACACGGTGTAAGATTGACGCAATCGCAGTGATAGGAAAGCGAATTGTTGGCAAATCCAGATTGACAGGTCTTTGTTTTTTCACATTTTTGCCCACATAACTCTTATTATTTTCCTCCTCCGGGCCTGGGACGGTATCAAGCAGTGGCGCAAATCCCACGAGACTGAGGCAGCGGATCGGCGACAACCGGGGCTGCCCGCGACGGGGATTTGATGCTGGGTGCTCCACTGCAGGCACGCTTACCCTCGGGTAAGTCCCGGAGACCTGGCGGCAGTATAGGGTCGACACAAAATTATTACAATTACAACACAAAATTATTAATAACATTTAACCGGAACAGTGACAGCGGTCACGCATTCACCATGTGTTAGTAAATAAACTGGATTTAAAGATAAAGATGCAACATTTTAGCAACAATGAGAGAATTAAAACTGTGCACTATGATTAGATGTTGCCCAGGCGGCATTCCTATGAGAAAACGTTACGCAGTCGATCAGGAAAGCCTTTTCCATACCGTCAGCATAATAATCATAATCAGTACACAGTTTTGGAAGCATATTTTAACAACGAGTAACGGCAACAGCGTGGCTATCGTGACAGAGGCTGCCCCCGCAGGGTCTGACGCCGTAGGGCAGGATGCCGATCATCACATGCCGGGAAAGCTTAGCACGCTGCACCCAGTACATAGTTAATGAGTCTAAAAATAGCAGTACCAAAGGAGGCTGTATGGCAGAGAAAAAAGCAACGCTGACGGTGGACGCAGAGCATATAGAGCTCGATGTCCTCGAGGGGACGTTAGGAAATAAAGAGATCGATATTCGCAAACTGGGTAGCCAGGGCTACTTCACCTTTGACCCGGGATTTACCTCTACGGCCTCCTGCGAATCTAAAATTACCTATATTGACGGTGATGAAGGGATCCTACTGCACCGCGGCTATCCTATCGATCAGTTAGCCAAAAACTCCTCTTTCCTGGAAGTTTGCTACATTCTGCTGTATGGTGAGACGCCCGATCAGGCGGAATACGATGTATTCAAGAATACCGTCACCCGCCACACCATGATCCATGAGCAGATCACCCGTCTGCTGCAGGGGTTCCGCCGCGACTCCCACCCGATGGCCGTCATGTGTGGCGTTACCGGAGCGCTGGCCGCGTTTTACCATGACTCGCTGGATATCAGCAACGAGCGCCACCGTGAGATCGCCGCGTTCCGCCTGCTCTCCAAGATGCCGACCGTCGCAGCCATGTGCTACAAATACTCGCTGGGACAACCCTTTATCTATCCACAAAATAATCTCTCCTACGCCGGTAACTTCCTACGCATGATGTTCGCGACACCGTGCGAAGAGTACGTGGTCAATCCGGTTCTGGAACGCGCCATGGATCGCATCCTGATCCTGCACGCCGACCATGAGCAGAACGCCTCCACCTCGACCGTACGCACCGCTGGCTCCTCCGGAGCCAATCCATTCGCCTGCATCGCCGCCGGTATTGCCTCGCTGTGGGGGCCCGCCCACGGCGGCGCTAACGAGGCCTGCCTGAAGATGCTGGAAGAGATTAGCCGCGTGGAGCACATTCCAGCCTTTATTAAGCGCGCCAAGGATAAAAATGATTCGTTCCGTCTGATGGGCTTTGGCCATCGGGTCTATAAAAACTACGATCCGCGGGCCACCGTGATGCGCGAAACCTGCCATGAAGTGCTCAATGAACTGGGCATGAATGACAATCTGCTGGAGGTCGCCCTGGAGCTGGAGCACATCGCCCTGAACGATCCCTACTTCATCGAGAAAAAGCTCTACCCCAACGTCGACTTCTACTCCGGTATCATCCTGAAGGCCATGGGGATCCCCTCCAGCATGTTCACCGTCATTTTCGCGATTGCGCGTACCGTCGGCTGGATAGCCCACTGGAATGAAATGCACGAGGATGGTCTGAAGATCGCCCGCCCGCGCCAGCTGTATACCGGCTATACGCGCCGTGACTTCAGCTCACGGCTGAACCAGCGTTAATCATTCCCCGGCGGGAGCGGCTCCCGCCGGTTTTCGCGTTACCCGATGTGTCCTCCAACCCACCCTGACAGCCCGGACAGCCGTAAAACGGACGCGACGCCACCTGTGCACGGATGAGGGTCGTCCCGCAACGTTCACATGACTCCCCCTCACGCTGAAATACCCGAAAACGGAACAGCGTCCCGTGATGGCGGCCCGTATCGATCTGACCACGCGTTACATAGGAGAGACGCGGCACTGCCAGCAACGCATGGCAGAGCGATGTCAGCTGCGCTGGGGTCAGATCCGTCGCCCGCCGCTGCGGCGGCAGCTCCACCTGCCACAGGATCTCCACCCTCAGGTAGTTACCCAGTCCCGCCAGAAAGCGCTGATCCAGCAGCAGGGCACCCAGCTGACGACGGCGAAACGCTGGCGAACACAGACGCTCTCGCACCTGCACCTCCGTCAGGGCGGGATCCAGTACATCGGGGCCAATCCGCAGTAAAAAAGGATGGCGAAGGATCTGCGCCCGCGGCGCCAGCTGAATATCGGAGGCGCTATAAAGCAAAATAGCCCGCTCGGCGGTCTCCAGGCGCACGCGCAGCGAGCGCGACGTCGGTGGTATCTGGCCAGTGGCGGCCACCCGCCAGATGCCGTACAGCTGATTATGACTGTACATGCTCACACCGTTGGAAAAGTGAATCAGCAGCGCTTTGCCACGCGCCTCAATCGTCGTAACCCGGCAACCGACCAGTCCAGCGGCGTGCCGCTGAAGAGACGGCACGCCAAACCAGACCTGGGTCAGCGTTCCTCCCCCAACCGCGGCGCGCAGTTCATCTGCCACCCGGCGAATTTCTGGTCCTTCCGGCATTTATTCCCCCTGATTGCATATGTTAGGCAACGTGGCCGAAAATGGATCCTCCCCTGCGCAGACCTGAGCACCGTATCGAGTCGGGTATACGTAAGTGGTACCACTGCAACTGTTTTCAATCCCATTGCACGGAAGCCCTTTTTTGCCGCCCTGGCACTGTCGACAAGCGCTATAATGGCAGCTCGACGGCGCGCCCTGCTCTGGACGCCCCTCACACAGGAGCTCCCATGCATCACACAGCCCTGCAGGCCGGACCCGATCTGGCGCTGATCCCGGCGCACCCGCGCTTCGCCCATGCCCTCTTCACGCTGGTCGACAACAACCGCGATCACCTCGCCCGCTTTATGCCCTGGTCCTACAGTATGGTCCATGTAGATAACACGCTGCAGACCCTGAGTGCCCAGGCCGATGCCCACCGGGCGGGGAGTGCACGCTACTATGTTATTGTTTACCGCCAACAGTGTATCGGGCTGATCTCACTTAACAGCATCGATCGTGAGCGTCGCTGTGCGCCGATCGGCTACTGGATCGATCGAGCCCATCAGGGGAAAGGACTCATATCCGCCGCCCTGCAGGCCCTGATGCGCCACTGCGTAGCGCAGGGCCTGGTCACCCGATTCGTCATTCAATGTATGGTTATCAACAGACGCAGCAACGCCGTCGCCCAGCGCAACGGCTTCACGCTGATCGAAACGCGCCACAACGGCGAGGAACTTGACGGCGTATGCTACGATCAAAATATCTACCTGCGTCGCTTTGACTGATCGGGAATCGACGCATTTCACCGCTATGGCGATGAACGTGCTGAAAGCGATGAATTCCCTCAATAAGTTATCATTCAATAATAGTAATATATTGATATAAATATCAAAAAATAAAAAACGCTATCCTTATCACCGATTTTAATCCGGTGTATATGCGTGATATTAAAATATTTTTCAACAAAAATAATAACTAATGGAGTATAATGTTAGCGTATAGTTTATTTTTACTTGTTTTACCGCCCGGCATCCCTGTCACTCAGGCACTATTCCCGGCGGTTTTTACTTTTTCGAGGCCATAAGATGCAACTACCACACTGCCCGAAGTGTCATTCTGAATACACCTACCAAGACAATGATATGTATGTCTGCCCGGAGTGCGCCTATGAATGGAATAACGCCATCGCAGAGATCGCGGAAGAGGAGGTCCTGATTGTCAAAGACGCCAATGGTAACCTGCTGACGGACGGTGACAGCATCACCGTGATCAAAGATCTGAAGGTCAAGGGCAGCTCCTCAATGCTGAAGATCGGCACTAAGGTCAAAAACATTCGCTTGGTCGAGGGCGATCACAACATCGATTGCAAAATCGACGGCTTTGGCCCCATGAAGCTCAAATCAGAATTCGTCAAAAAGAATTGAGTCAATCCCGCAACAAATAGCAGGCGATAATACCATTAGTAGACAATTAGCTCAGACCATTCGTAAATGAATGGTCTTTTTTAATACTTAATTAATACAAATCATATTTTTTTACCATCTATTTACATCAAGGATGCAATATTTCATGGAGAGTAACATGATAATTATTCGTTGACTTTAGTGACAAAAACTGAGGCTATTATTATTAAATTCTTTTACTATCAAATAGTAATAATAGTTATGATATGAAAATCATCAATGCAGAAGGGTATAATCGCAAGCTTTGTTTCTGTTATTTTGTAAATTATGGAAAAAATATAGCAAGAGGTCTATATTCTGTAGATGTTTTTATGTAAGCTATCCGTGACAGTACAGGACGGAAACATAATGATGATATGTTCTGTTTGTCTTAATATATATATGTAGTGCTTATTGCAATACGTAATGAGTCAATCAGGTGTACTTTCTCTATTTATATGACACGGAAAGTATCATCCTGATTGCAACGTTTTCCCTGGTGTTGGCCAAAATTGGCAACCTGAATCAGCGATGATTCAGGTTTTTTTTTACCTTTTCGGCCTGGTTGTAATTCTATTGACATCTACCAATATCGTCTAGTTAGACTAAGGTATAGTTATCATGTGGATACTGTTTCAGCTGGCTATGTAAAACTCCCGTTGACACGTAAGATAAGGGATGTAATTAGCAACGGAACGTATTACTGTATACTTTTCGCGATAAGGTGATTGGGAGAAAAAACGAGCGTGTTTGCTGATAATGAGAGTCTGACAAGAGAAATCAAGCAATTTATCGATCGGTCACTGGTCGCTTACGGCCACATTCAATTTGCTTATTTATTGCTCAACAAAAAAAATCCATCGGATATTATTATCATCTCCAATTATCCAGATGAATGGGTAACGCTATATAAAGAGCACCATTATCAGCATATCGATCCAGTAGTGATCTCCGCCCTACGTCGGGTATCGCCCTTCCTGTGGGATGAAAAAATCACCGTCAACTCGCAGCTTAACCTCTCAAAAATTTTTAATCTTTCCAAGAAATACCAGGTGAGCAGAGGCTATACCTTTGTACTGCATGACGCAGATAATCAGCTGGCAATGCTTTCACTGATGGTCGACGATCGCGGGCTGGCGGAAATTGAGCGGAACAGAGGCGTCCTACAAATGTTGCTGATCGATGCCCATGAGCGCTTTATAAACGGCCAGCGCCAAATTACCGCACAGCGCCATTGCAGTAACAAAGAGCCTATAGAGAATATTTTCTCCACTCGTGAGAATGAAATTCTTTACTGGGCCAGTATGGGGAAAACATACCAAGAAATCGCACTGATCCTAGGTATTAAAACTGGCACAGTCAAATTTCACATTGGTAATGTTGTCAAAAAGCTGGGGGTATTAAACGCCAAGCACGCAATCCGGCTTGGCGTTGAACTGCAGCTGATTAAGCCGATTGAAGGTTGAGCGCATCGGCGGATTTCAGTACCATGGGCCAACTCTGCAGAGCCTCCTCATCAAAAGGCTGATCCTGATTAATCCGCTCGATCAGCAGACGCTGATTAGCTGCATCCGTCGGTAAATAGACCAGATAGATAT
Source organism: Edwardsiella ictaluri ATCC 33202 (assembly GCF_000264785.1). GTDB lineage: Bacteria > Pseudomonadota > Gammaproteobacteria > Enterobacterales > Enterobacteriaceae > Edwardsiella > Edwardsiella ictaluri. The sequence goes on from NZ_AFJI01000078.1 coordinate 25,373, forward strand.
CCTGCACCTTCTCCGACACCCCTCGCTCCACCACGGTAATATTCCAGCCGGAACGGGTCAAAATCCGCAGCATCGAATGGCTGACAATCGTATAAATACCGCGGTGACCAGAGGCCATCGTATAGTTAATCATAGCGAGAAACAGTAGATGACACAGCGGGTATTGATTACCCAGCAGAGTTCGGGCGCGACGCTTATCGACAAAGAAGCGGCTAGATTCAAAAAACTGGCTGCTGGCCGGGATCTCACCTTTCTCAAAGTAGCGGAAAAACGTGCCGACAATCATATTGTGATGGCAGGTCTCAATTAAGCGTACGCTGCACACCACATCGTTATCCTTTACTCCCAACAGATAGATTGTATGTTTGCTGTCATACTCATCAAACTCCATCCCATCGCTGCAGGTTACCGCCCAGTTAAGCCGATCCTTAAACGTCCCCTTACGCAGGGAAAATAGCTCTGTTGATGCCGTTCTTGACAGAGACTGATAGTCAACATCAAAAATCTCAAACATTTTCTGTCCCTTAACGCCCTGCCTGTGTACAGGCCTACCACGTAGCCCAGCATAAGCCAAACGGTGCCTTATCCTACGCTGACGTGTGCCAATACAATCCTATATACCATTTACGAAGAAAATATCCGAAAAAGTTCAGAGGAGGGATTAATCCCGCCATGAACCTCTGTGATTGACCATAACATAATAACCCCTGCCAATATACTGAGATTTTATCATCTGCGCCGGTAAATGAAGCTAAAGACACGGCAATAGTACGATCGTCCAGCGGGGGAAGATAAACACCTTATTATTTACAAACAAAAGGTTACGAGATATATAGGTCTTTCTGATTATGCTTCAGCGTCAACTGAAATGCAACTGCGAGACTATAGTAATAACCTAACGTCATACGTGTAATCATTGGGAAAATAATAACTCTCATAACGTTATTTTTATCTTCCTGACGATGCCACAGGCGCCCTCTCAGCCTGCATCAGGCGGTCGACGATCGCCATTTAACGGCAATGATGAAATATCGCTGCCGATTATATTAGGAGAACGAGTAATGGTATTTGTTTGGTATTATCACATCCATGCGGCGGGAAAGACCCGCCGCAAAGCCCCCGCTATGTGCTGAGGGATCCCCAGCAATAGGC
>NZ_AFJI01000079.1 GCF_000264785.1 Edwardsiella ictaluri ATCC 33202
TCTCAGTAAGCAGCTCTGGAAATCCTGACAGCCACTTCTGCCGCCCCAACTGCCTTCGTCACGGGGTGGCCGCCCAGGCCTTGATGACGATGCCGTTCTCAACGGTATTCTGTTTGTCCTTACGACTGGGATACCGTGGGAGGAGTTGCCCCAGTCGCTGGGTTTTGGCAGCGCAATGACGTGCTGGCGTCGCCTACGCGATTGGCAAGTTCAAGGCATCTGGCTGCGACTTCACGTGGCTCTGCTGACCCGGCTACACCAAGCGGCTCACATCGACTGGAGCAGAGCAAGCCTCGATGGCGCGAGCGTAGCCAGCCCCCGGAGGGTCAGGAAACAGGACGTAACCCGACAGACAGAGGCAAGCTGGGCAGTAAACGACACATCGTGGTGCAACGTCAGGGCATACCACGCGCCGTGCTTGTCTCTGGAGCCAATCGCCATGACCCGATAATGTTTGAGCCATTGTTGGATGCCCTCCCGGCGTTAGCAGGCCCACGATATCGGCCTGACAAGCGACACGCAGACAAGGGGTATGATTTTCGCCGTTGCCGGGATTATCTGAGGCGACGGGGAATCAAGGCCCGTATTGCCCGGCGAGGCATGGATAGCCATGACCGATTGGGTCGTTATCGCTGGGTTGTAGAGCGAACTCATGGCTGGTTAGCGGGTTTTGGCAAGCTGCGTATTCGTTTCGAACGGCGGCTGGATACCCATCTTGCATTGCTGACGCTGGCTTGTGCTGTTATCTGCTTGCGTTTTGTTGAACGGTTTTGTTAGCGGCTCTTAATACGGGTGCGGAGCGTCAGGTCATTACGTTCAATGCGTTAGGTAAATATTTTGCCGGTCAGATGATTATCCTTCGGCACCTCCCGGCCATCGCGGCCCCGCTCGTCGCGGGTGATCATGCCAATGTTGCATGGCGTGAACAGTGCCAGTCGCTCCCGGCAGCTTTCATCGGTTCTGAGACCAAAAGTGTAGGCCAGTACACCGCCTGTTTTGGTGTTGTACGCGTACCAGAGCCAGTGCTGCCGGGCTTTATTGTCCACGAAGCTTCATTGCTCATTGAGTTCGCAGATAAGCGCCACATCAGTATGGGCGACAAGTGAAGACGTTATTCGCTTTGGCGCGCGTTTTTTAACGTCCGGATGACGGTGTTAATGGCAAATTTCAGTGTTCTGGCGGTATCGCGTCCCCCGGCACCCTTGAAGGCCATTTCAGTGATCTGCTCTTTAATACCCGGTTTACGGGCTTCATTGGCGTAAGTAAGCTGAAAGACGCGGTGGCAGTCACGGCAGCGAAACCGGTCATGGCCTTTAGGATTCTGATCATGGCGGTAAACCTGAGCAGACTGATAACGGGGACAATGAACGTTAACGCTGGCCATGGAAGAACCTCAAAAGCGAGTATTATATATTAGATTCAAACAACTAGAGAAATTAGCCGTACCGGATGTCTGCCGCAAGCTGGATATCTCCGACATCACTTTTTACACCTAGCGAAAGAAATACGGCGGATTTCCCCTTCTGAACTCGAATCTATCTATGCGGCAACTGGAAGAGGAAAAGTGGCGTTGTATAACATCGCTTGGCGTAGGCCACGGCGCTGAGTCAGCGGGGATACACCTTTAGCCAGCGGGATGGCCGTAGTGTGCCTCCCCGCAGCATAACGCCGTGGGCGCCCCCGCGATGGGGGCTGATGACGCGCACTCCATGCGGAGTCTGGCCGCACGCAGCTGAGATTATAACCGTGCCATGATAACCGGTTATAATAGCGGTACCTCAGCTAACAAAATGAGGTAATCGCGATAGGTGCCGCTCGTCACCCGCTCTCTGGGCTGGTCAAACTGAAAGGTCAGGGTCAGAGGGATCTGATTTGAGGGGTTGTTTAAACCACTCACCACGAAGGTATCATCCGTATTTAATACATGTCGCTCGGCTCCCTGATGCAACACCGCCTGATAAGGCAGATCCCGGCCATCAACATCGTTACGCAATGCATAGTTATTACCCGTAAATATACCAATGCGTACCTGGTCAAATGATCCCTCCAAAAGCAGCGGTGTGGAGGCGCGCCCTGTCACCTGCTCCTGAGTATAGGTCGTGTTGAATACCACATGGGTTGAGGGGATGGATATCCCGCTGAAATAGGGCTGCTTGCGTATCGTTACTGCGGTGGCGGTATTTAAATTAAACGTCTGGCCCGTTTGCGGACTATAGAAGTACTCAAAGGCTGAGCTGCTGCTGCCGCTATAAACATCAGGTGGCAGCGATTGCCAGGCATCGCTGGCGATCAGGGCAGGAAGATCCAGCCATACTGTTCTGGCATCGTCATAGGTCACGACAGGGTAGGGATTTACATAGACAAAAGGATAGGTATTCCCGCTGCAGTCCTGAGTAAAATCATAGGTTCCCGGGTCGATAAAATTCCAGATACCATTGATCGGCTCACCATCCCTTAACGGGCGATCATACTGAATTCCGCCGCTGCATCCCTTATTTTCACTGATCCGATTATAACTGCCACCTATCACCGAAGGCTGCAGAAAGATAGACTTGCCCAGCTTGCCACGCAGGGTTATCGACCTGCCGTAGCGCGCCCCGGTCAGGGTGACGCTGAACAGGCTGCCTCTGCGGTGAAAGGCAATATCGGGCGTATCAATCTGATTAGTCCTGCTACCAAAATCATAGACATTAAAACCGACCAGCTCAGGGTAGTTATCCTGGGCCTGCACGATGCCATTACCCAGGACCTGCAGCCGGCCAGCCGCACCATAAGCTATTCTGACATCCTGATTAAAGACGGCAAGATCCACCACGATAGCATGGCTTTTTGCCATCAGCGACAGCGCTACAATGCCATACATCAGATAACGCAGCAGCCTTTCCCCTATTACGCAATACATACTTCCTCCTGACATAACATCACACCGCCGGCTCAGGGCCGCGATACCTCTCAGAGCGGCACGCTCAGCAGCAGGGTGACCTGCCCGTTGCAGACGACCCCCATCCCTCTGGGAACCCGCGAGAGTTCCGGCAGGACCACGCGGAGATAGAAGTCCAGAGTAAAGCGGTTTGCCGCGATACCCGCCACATCCCCCGCGCGCTGCCACTCTCCCGGCTCAAAACGGTGCTGGCGGAGACCATCGCTCTTCAGATTGGCAACCTGCCGCCCCCCTGTTTCCACGAGGTACTGATATCCCCGGTTGACGGCCGCCAGCAGAAGCACAGGGGCCGGGGGAAGGCTCACACACTGGTACTGGTCGTTCACTAACTCCAGCAGCAGCGGCTGGCTGTTCTGCTCGCCTATCGCCCGCAGGGCGATGCCCATATCCTCAAAACGATGGCGCCACACCTCATACGCCACCTGCTGAAACAGGGGCGTCTGACTTATCACCTGCACCGGCAGCATCAGCGTGCTGCCCATATCGATTTGCGCGCTCAGCTCCAGCCGCTCTTCCAGCACCTGAGCGTTATTGCGCAGCTCAAAGCCCTGCGCT
>NZ_AFJI01000080.1 GCF_000264785.1 Edwardsiella ictaluri ATCC 33202
CCAGTGCTATCACGCTGGAAAATGGTGCGGAACAGCAGGGTGATATTCGCTTAGACAACGGTGCCAGCCTTACTTCACAGGGTAGGACGAAGGGGCTGCTAAGCGCCGATGCCAGCATTATTACGTTGGAAAGCGGTGCGGTACAGCAGGGGGATCTCCAGCTGGGCGGCGCCTCTGATCTGACCTCGTTGGGTGAGATCGAAGGCCGCCTGAGCGCGGAGGGCACGCACCGTCCTGCTGGAGCGAGGGCAGCCAGCTGCTGGGCGATATAACGCTGGTGAGTAACGCGGCGCTGACCTCCCGGGGGCAGACCCGGGGGAACCTGAGCGCCGATGCCAGCACCATTACACTGGAACGCAGTGCAGTACAGCAGGGGGATCTCCAGCTGGGCGGCGCCTCTGATCTGACCTCGTTGGGTAAGATCGTGGGCAGCCTGAGTGCGGATGCCAGTACCGTCCTGCTGGAGTGGGGTAGCCGGCTGCAGGGCGATGTGACCCTGACGGACAGCGCGATGCTGACCTTGCAGGGTGAGATCGAAGGCCGCCTGCGCGCGGATGCCAGTTCAGCCCTGCTCGCGCAGAGGGGCCTGCATCTGGACGGCGATATTGGGTTAAGCAATGGCGCGACGCTAGCGTTGGTGGGGCGTAATCAGAGCGCTATCGGCGCCGAGGCGAGTCTGCTGGCGCTGGGGTACGACGCCGTGCAGCGGGGCGATATTGCGCTTAGCCAGTCGCTCCTGATCAGCAGGGGCCTCATCTATGGAACGCTCAGCCTGAACAACAGCGGGGCTTACTTTGGACAGGCGAGTCAGCACAAGGGCGATCTCTCCCTGCTGGGCGATGACGCCTGGCTGGTGCTGCAGCAGGGGGGGCTGCAGTGGGGCGATGTGACCCTGACGGACGGCGCGATGCTGACCTCCCGGGGGCAGACCATGGGCAGCCTGAGTGCCGATGCCAGCACAATCACGCTGGAAAACGGTGCGTTCCACAATAATGGGGATCTCCAACTGAGCGGCGGTGCGATGCTGACCTCGCTTGGTGAGATTGAGGGCAGCCTGAGTGCGGATGCCAGTAATGCCCTGCTGGAGCAGGGCAGCCAGCTGCTGGGCGATATAACGCTGGCGAGTAACGCGGTGCTGACCTCCCGGGGACAGACCCGGAGGCTTCTGAGCGCCGATGCCAGTGCTATCACGCTGGAAAATGGTGCGGAACAGCAGGGCGATATTCACTTAGGCAACGCTTCCAGCCTTACTTCACAGGGTAGGACGGAGGGGCTGTTAAGCGCCGATGCCAGCA
>NZ_AFJI01000081.1 GCF_000264785.1 Edwardsiella ictaluri ATCC 33202
CTACAGGGTCTTTAAGCTAGATGTAATCTGACAGATACCTGTATAAATAACCGGTAACTGTCAGATCAGGTCTGAGCTAATACACATTAGTTAATAACAGTTAATAACAGTTAATAGCCGTTAATAATTGTCGGTTTGTTATCTGAGTTGTAGTGATAAACCTTGTAACACTTCACGCTATCCAATCTCATGCCATACACATCGCTTGCGAATTCCTTTTCACCGACTGAACTGATTTCTTTATGTATGAAATCTACATTTGACAATTCCGCCCCAGTCATATTGCAATGAGATAACTCACAATCGCGAAACTGACACTGTCGTATTCCCGAACCAGTGAGATCGGCATCGGTAAAATCGGACTTGTGAAACGTGGAATCATTGATGCTGGCATACGTCAGTTTCGCGCCACTCAGGTCCACCCCTGAGCCGATATTATCCACCACGATACTCTGCAGCGTAGCCCCGGACAGGTTCGCCTCATTCAGCTTCGTACGGTTCAAATTCACGTTGGTCAAGGCCGCACGACTCAGGTCCGCGCTGGTCATATCCGCCGCCTCCAGATTCGTTTCATCCATAGTGGCCCCGGCCAGAGTCGCCTTGCTCAACTTCGCGCCCTCCAGGTCCGTCTGGCTGAGATTTGCACCCTTTGCGCACATCCGCACCGCTTCTACTTCAATCATTATCGCCTCGCTCAAATCTGCGCCGGTCAGATCCGCGTCATTCAACTTCGCCTGACGCAGAATCGCTGAACTTAGATTTACGTTCTTCAGCACCGCCTGATTCAGCGTCGCATTGCTTAAATCCGCGTTATCCATATCTGCCTGATTCAGAGTCGCATTGTTCAGACTCGCACCGCTCAGCTTCGCGAAGCTCAGCTGCGCGCCGGTCAGATCCGCATGGTCCAGCGTTGCTCCGCTCAGGTTCGCGAAGCTCAGCTGCGCGCCGGTCAGATTCGCATGGTCCAGCTTCGCTCCGCTCAGATCCACATACCCAAGTTTTCCATTTTGTAGCGAAATGTCGGTCAAGTCCGCGCCGGATAAATTCAGACCCTCAAAGAAATCATCTTTAGTAAGGGTGATGAAATTCTCCTCCCCATCAATATCTATATTGAATTTGATACAATTGTCCACGACATCGTATTTTTTGGTAAATCTATCACTATGCGCGCTTCCAACGAGTTCTTGTAGCTGATCAAAAGCCTCACATCTTGCCTTATTGCTTTGGTTGTGATCTTGATTCATCACGATGAAAAGCTGCTCCATGGCTTCCGTTTTTTTGGTATTACAACACCAGTCAAGAACTTTATTCACAATACGGTTAAATCTGCTGCCAATATGGCCTATGTCTGTAGCATTTTTAACCAGTGAAATATCATTACGACTAAGATTTCTGGAGAATAAGCCAGAATGTGGTAAGGGAAGCATATTTAACCTCAATTAAGTCTGCTTGGCATGTTACCGGTATTACTCAGGAAAGGTGCGATCGAGTAGGCCATACCTCATTATGAGTAAAATGCCTGAATTCTAAACGCACGCATATCTAAATTCTTTAGTTTTTTGTCTAAAACGAGGATTTTTGGGGCATTGTCAGGTTGTTTACACTGGCGCTAATGCCTCCGATTGGTTGAGGGAGTGTAATGAGTTCTTTTGAGGCTCCGCGCTTCATGGTATCTATCACCAAGCGCCTTTGAGGCATCGCACTATAATTAGGGTGAGGCGTGGATGTTTTATCGAGACGCGCCATCTCAACCAATCGAAGGTATTATCCAGAAGCTGAGCTTTGAGGGACGGCATCTTTTTGACTCACTGAACAAGTCTGCAGTCAAACGCAGCGCGGCAGTTGTATTCTAACATGGCGGTTCATCTGATCTCAGAATACATGCTCTGAGGTGTCCGGAATCGATGTACAGGCTCGCAATCCGGAATCAGCATGCATTTTAAACCGGGATAGCTGTTCATTTTCAATGAACCTGTACCGCCTCTTTTGGCTGCATAACAAAATGTGGAGGCATAATTTGGACGTCAATGCAGTTAAACTTATCCAGAATGTGCCCGTGCAGTGCACTTTTTACCTGCGCCGACGTCTCTCCTGCGGCAATCTCTTTCCGTAGCTCATAGCTGACATACCTGTGTCTTGCATTCATTCTGACGGATCACGGGTGCTACGCCGTTCTGTCTCATCTTGGTTTGCGGCAACGCCAGCAGTAGCATGGCATGAACCTGACGCCAGGGCATATCATAGCTGATGGTGACGCCGGTATTGATAATGATCCCGCTGGGAGCGGTGTGGGTGCTGGGATTGACAATATTGCTACTGGCGAGGAGGGCGTTGGGGACGCGTGGTATCAAAGCCTTCGCGGCTTTTCGGCTTGGTAGTCAGTATCTCAATATCATCAATAACGCTCTCATCCCCCTATGCGAACATAATCCCCTGGTGTAAGACGAGTGACGAGATCTGGATCAGGCCGCTCATGGCAAGGCTGACCAGACCCGCTGAGTCCTGCGTGATCATCAGTCCCAAAAAGACGCTGACGCTCTTAAACACCCGGGTATTGGCGCAAGGGAAGAAGGGATAGGGCATCGACAGAGCAAACATCCAGATAATGACGCTGAGTTGGCGGCGAGTGGTCTTGATGGTATCCGGGTAGAACCCCGGCAGCCTGAGGCGTCCGCTCTCCACCTGGCGGAACAGCAGGCGCAATGGGCGTTGGATCAGCAGCGCGATCGAGGTAGGGCTCAGCAGATCCGGAGACGCGGCGATCAGATCCTGCAACAGTTGCGCCGCGCCTGTCAGGTTATCGCGATGAAGTGAGTAGCTCCAATAGCGCGTGGGGGGAAGCCGCTTTAAGACCTATACCAGCCAGGTATAGCCAGCGATAGGCCGGTATGCGACGCTCAAGGTTGCCAATGTAGGTGATAAGGGAGCCTGCATGATAAGAATATCGGCATGGCGGCGGATCTGTTTTTGCAATCGCTGCGCCAGCCACAGCGTGCTGTATTGCCGGTGAGACGCACGCCGGATAGCGCGTCGGATGTTGCCCGATCAACGCTCCGCGCAGGTTTCCCGTTGCTTTATACGCTCGGCCACCTGATCCAACGGCAGGATAACGCGCAGGAGACGAACCATCGCATCTATCTCGGTGATGTACAGAGACTATTGAGTATAAGCACAGTCTGTGTGTGTAAAGCGAGTGGCGAGAGAGAAAAAGGCCTCCAGGACGGGAGGCCATGAGACAGTCGTTACAGAATGCGGCTGATCAGGCGATCGACGCGAATGCGACGCAGGCGGCGGATCAGCTTGCGCACTTTCAGCGGATATTGCTGAATGGTTTCCAGATCCTCATAGCTACGTACGACTTGGGTATGACGGCGGATACACTCCAGTTCGTGCTGGCGCTGATGCTGGATTTCGCCCTGCGGATCGTGGATTAAAATCGCATTCTCCAAATCCAGGCGCCAGGCGCGCGGATTGAGATTGTTGCCGGTGATCAGCTGCCAACGATCGTCTACCCACATGCCTTTCAGATGATAGGTATTATCATCATCGCGCCACAGACGTACGGTCAACTGCCCGTTATCAAGGTAGGGCTGGAGCCGACTGATAAAGCGACGCAGGTTGATTTCATACAGATAGGGTAATGCACCGATGATCTTGAATGGCTCCTCTTCCGGAATAAAGAAGTCATTGGCCTTCTTGTCTCCGACGATGATTTCAACCTGTTTTCCCTGGCGCAGCAGGAAGATGATATCGCGTACCAGCGGGGTTGGCAGGTTGAAATAGGGAGTACACAGTGTGAGCGTCCGCTCGGTGCAGCAGATAAGGTGATGAATGGTCTTATTCAGGATATTCTGTTTACCCAGACCGGCTAATGGCGTCACCGCCAGCTCTTCGTTCCCAGCCTCTGCTGGCACCTGATAGCTGCTATCGCGCAGTGCATGGCGGAACTGGCGGGTTTCATTACGGATTTCAGGGCTTTTGGGACGATCGCAGCGGTCCAGGCGCTGCACCGCGGGGTTGCCCAGCAAGGTTGACTGAACAAATTGACACATGACTGCAGCCAGGCGCGGATTCCGGATAAAGTGGTAACGATCGTAGCGGTACTTGTCATGACGGTGCAGGTAGACATCGTTCAGGCTGGCGCCGCTGTAGATCACCCGATCGTCAATGACAAAACCTTTTAGGTGCAGTACTCCCAGGGCCTCGCGCGTGTTGACCGGCACGCCATAGATCGGCACGATAACATCTGGGTATTCGTTGGTCATCCGGCAGTACCAGTCGGCATTGGTGTTACTGGCCTCTGCGCCGATGCGGCCGCGCTGTGCCCGATGCCAATCGACCAGAACGAAAATCTCCAGCTGCGGACGCTGTCGTTTAGCCTGATAGAGCGCATTTAACACATCCCGACCACCATCGTCATTTTCCAGGTACAGCGCCACCAGATAGATCCGCTGAGTTGCCTGGCCGATGGCCTCTAGCAGCGCCTGACGGAATGCCGCCGGCGAAAACAGCGTCTCTACCTCGCCGACCTGTTGTGGGAGTTTGGGCAGTTGAGCAAGGTGTTGTTGATGTTTGGCTCGCTTAAATTTGGACAACATCACAGTGCGCTTCTTCTCTTGTCGTAGTGCAGCGCGGGCGGTTGCACACGCTCAGTTTAACCAACGGGATCGGACGATAATAACACTAGTTTTATCCCGTTGCGTATGTTTTGCCACGATTTGTCGAAATTGTCTCAGCATTTTTCGCTGCTTGGTCGCACGTTGTCCGACAGCGATAGTGAAAGATTGACTATCCCGTCCTCCAGTAGAACTTCCACCTGAAAGCCTACTTTACGCGCCAGCGCGATCATGCCGCGGTTGGTTGGCATGGTGATGCCCAGCAGATGCCTTAACTGGCGCTGACGCGCATAGCGGATCAGTTTATCCAGCAGGATAGAGCCTAATCCCAGGCCGTGATGATCGCTGCGCACCAGCACGGCAAACTCTGCGTTGGTGTTATCGGGGTCGATCAGCGCGCGGGTGACGCCGAGGATCTCCTCGCCCTGCGGCGTGGACTGTACCGCGACGAATGCCATCTCCCGCTCGTAGTCGATTTGGGTCATCTTGGCGAGATCTTCATGGGTAAACTCATTGATCTCACTGAAGTAACGATAGTAAAGGTCCTCTTTGCTGACGCGTTGGATAAATTGCTGAAGCAGGGGCTCATCCTCCGGGAGGATCGGGCGCAGCAGGGCGTCGTCGCCGTTTTTGAGCCGGATGGACTCCTTAAGCTGGTGCGGATAAGGGCAGATGGCAAGCCGGGTTGGCGCCGCATGTCGCTCGAGCAGCTGCAGTGAGACATCCAGGAGGGTGAAGGTGCTCCCGCAGGCAAGCAGTGGATGGATCTCCAGACGCTGGATCGTCGGACAGTCGACGATCAGGTGGGATACCTGCACCAGAACCTGACTGAGCCCGGCGATATCCAGATCGGCCAGCGGCGCACGCCGCCGAATCTGACCGCGCTTTTGCGCCTGGACTATCAGGTAACGGGCCAGATTCATATTCAGCGGGGGGAGTGCCGCCGCGGCATCCCGCTGGGCATCCCACTCGGCGCCGCCTTCACCCAGCAAAATCAGCGGGCCGAAGACGGCGTCGTTCTCCACGCAGATACGCAGTTCCTGTGCCCCAATACGGTTGGCCGTACTCTGAACCAGCAGCCCTAAAATCCGTGCATGGGGATAGGCCTGACGGGCCCGGTCGAAGATCGCATTGGCAGCCTGCTCGACTTCACGCGCGTTGCGCAGATAGAGCATGACGCCCTGAACATCCGAGTTATGGGCAATATCGGGGGAGCGCAGCTTGAGGGCGACGGGATAACCGATGCGCTCGGCGATATGCACCGCTTCGGTACTGTCGTTGGCTATCCAGCCCGGCAGGGTATCCAGGCCATAGCAGGCCAGAATATCGCGCACCTCATGGGTATCGAGGCGGGTGACACCGTCGGTCTGCGCCTGTGCCAGCAGACGATGGGCCAGCGCGGTATTGGCCGGCAGACTGGCAGGCAGGGCCGGGGTCTCCATCAGCTGCCGCTGGTTGCGCCGGTATTCAACCATGTGCATGAAGGCGGTGACTGCCCCTTCGGGGGTGCGATAGGTCGGAATGCCCGCCTCGTTGAAGAGGCGGCGGGCTTCTTGGGATGTGTTCTCACCGCTCCAGTTGGTCATCAGCGTTACATGGCGGGCTCGCGGGTGCGCGCTCAGCGTTTCGATCAGCGCGCGGGCGGTTTCGGTTGCCGGCGCTGTCGCGCTCGGTGCGTGCTGGATCAGCAACGCATCGTAACAGCGGCTGTCGAGCAGACACTGCAGCGTAGCCTGGTAACGGGCCGGCGTGGCATCATCGCGCAGATCGATCGGGCCCTGTAGGTAGGTTTCTACCGGCAGCACCGCGCACAGCGTGCTGTACAGCACATCATCGCATGAGGCGGGATGGCCACCGCGGCGTTGCAGCTCATCCAGCGCCATGGCGAGCGGGGCGGCACCGTTACCGACGATCAGCAGCCGCTCTCCGCGCAGGGGATGCATATGGCTGAGTGTTTCTACCGCAGAAAACAGTTCGTGGGTATTTTGCACCCGCAGCAGCCCGGCGCGCTGAATGGCGGCATCGTAGGCGATATCTAGCCCCGCAGCCTCGCCCAGCACATGTCGCGCCTGCGGACTACGTCCGCTTTTAATCACCAGGATCGGTTTATTGCGCGCCGCGCTGCGTGCGGCAGACAGGAAACGCCGCGCATCATGCAGGTGTTCGAGATAGAGCAGGATCGCACTGGTTTTGGCATCCCGCGCCAGATAATCCAGCAGATCGTCGACGTCAGTGTCCAGGCTATCGCCTAATGCTACAAACAGAGAGAAGCCGATCTCACGTTGGCGAGCCCAGTCGAGAATGGTGTTGGATACCGCCGCTGACTGGGAGATAAAGGCCAGGCGCCCCGGAAGGATCGGCACCGGGGAGAAGCTGGCATTGAGTTTTTGCCACGGCGCCAGCAGTCCCAGGCTGTTTGGCCCCAGCAGCCGTACGCCGTGGCGTAAGGCGAGGCTACGCAGCGCATCGGCCTGTGAGGCTGGAGAGGAGATTACAATGGCGGCTCGACAGCCTTTCGCCCCCAGCTCGGCGATCAGGACCGGGGTTCGTTGGGCATTGGTGCACAGGATGGCCAAATCCGGCACACAGGGTAGGTCGGTGATCGACGGATAGGCCAGTACGCCGCAGACGGCCTGATAGCGCGGCGTCACCGGCATTATCGGGCCGGGGAATCCCCCGTTTAGCAGATTCAGCATAACCAGATGGCCGTTGCGTTCCGGCTGATTGGAGGCGCCGATGACAGCGATGGATTTGGGGCGTAACAGGGATTCGAGACTGCGTTGACTCATGCCATCCTCCTGTGCGGTTTGCCCAGCGGCTGATCGCGGCGAAATGGGCGGGATGGCATGATTCTAGAGGCTTTATTCCACGGTTGCAGCGACGGGCACCTGAGGGTGCGATTTACCTAGCAAATATTGCTGACGGAAGTGGTGAAAGTGCTGAAGCAGTCCCTGCGATGCCTGCCGATCGTCCGCCAGTGCCAGCAGCGCCGCAGCGACTTCGGCGGTACAGTACTGCTCTGGGCGATGGGCCTCCCGCAGAAGATAGCCAGGTGCCTGTGCCATATTGATGGAGAGGACTGGGAACCTGTCCAGATAGGGGCTTTTGTGGAACATTTTGCGTGCCTCCGGCCAGGTTCCATCCAGCATGATAAACAGCGGGCGGTGCGTATTGTGTCGTACGCGGGTGACGACGCGCTCTGGCTCTGCGTAGCTTCCTGGAAAGACCACGTACGGCTGGTAGTCGGGATCGTCGAGCAGCTGCAGCAGCTGTGGATCCGGCTGCGTCCGGGACCAGCTATAGGCCAGTGTTTCCGGCAGTACATCGGCGATCAGGCGCCCGGTATTGCTGGGTTTTAGCGGTTCGGTATCATACATCATCAGGCAAAAGCGGCTGTGGGCCGGGTAGCTGGTCAGCGTATCACACAGGCAGTGGATCTGCGGCAGCAGGCAGCGCTGTACACGGCAGCCGCGGGCGTGAAATGGGCGGGTAGACTGGCTCAGACGCGCAGCGCGCAGGCGCAGTACAGCATTGGCGGACATGGTGTTCTCGGGGGATGAGCAAAACCGCTATTTTAAACAAGCCTCGTCACCGGGTACAGCATCAAACGGCCCTGCGCGAGGGCCGTTGGTTGATCTTGGGATCAGGCCTGCTTGGCCAGCTGCTCATCCAGCCAGGCTTCAAACGGCGCCTGGGGCATCGCGCCATTGAGCATATCTATGCGTTGGCCGTTGCGGTATAGCATGATGGTCGGGATGTTGCGAATGCGGAAACGGCTGCTCAGCGCCGGCTGATCCTCGGTATTCACCTTGATACAGCGTACTTCGCCAGCCCGTGCCGCGGCGACGGCGGCGAAGACGGGGGCGAATCCCTGGCAGGGGCCGCACCACGGCGCCCAGAAGTCGATCAGCACCGGCAAGTCATCCTGTAACAGTTTATCCAGCGTATCTTCGCTGGCGTTGACGATGGCGCCGTCAAACAGGGCATGGCTGCAGCGGCCACACTTTGCCTGTTCATTGCGGCGATCGTCGGGAATACGGTTGGTTGCATGACAGGCGGGGCAGACAGTGTTCATGATTATCCTCAGACATAAAACGGCGAAACTACAGTCGGGACATCCTCTGGCGTTTCAGCTAGGTTAAACATTATTGTGCTGTATTATGGGGACCACAATCAGATTTACCCAATGACTATAATAGATAGCAGCTTTTATGCTTGGCATATGGCAACGCGCACTCACATCAGGTAATCTTCGCGCCTTGCGCGTAGGTGGAGAAAGTAATGAGCGACTCTTTGAATGGTAAAAACGGTAAAGTAAAAGTGATGTATGTCCGCGACTCGGACGCTGCCGATGAGCGTCAGTCGCGTGCGCCCGCGAAGGGGCGTCCGGGTGTGCGCGGCGACCGCAGCCGCAGTGACCGCGGCGATCGTAGCCGCAGCGACCGTAGTGACCGCGGCGATCGCGCAGCCCGTCCGGCGCGCCGTGAGAAGGGTGCCGGTGAGCGTTCACCGTGGCGTACGGTTTCTCTGGGCGATAACGATGGCGTAGGTGGTGAAAGCGATCACGGCGGTATCAGCGGTAAAAGCTTTATCGATCCGGAGCAGCTGCGCCGCCAGCGCGCCGAAGAGACGCGGGTATACGGTGAGAATGCCTGCCAGGCGCTATTTGCGAGCCGTCCGGAGGCCATCGTGCGTGCCTGGTTCTTACAGGCGGTAACACCGCGTTTCCGGGATGCCTTGCGCTGGATGGCGGCTAACCGTAAGGCTTATCATGTAGTGGACGATGCCGAGCTGACCAAGGCGTCGGGAACCGATCATCATGGCGGCGTGTGTTTCCTGATTAAAAAGCGGCGCTCTCTTGATGCGCAACAGTATCTGGCCAATCAGGCAGAGGATGCGGTGGACTGCGTACTGGCGTTGGAGAATGTAGCCAACCCCCATAACCTGGGCGGCATTATGCGTACCTGTGCGCACTTTGGCATCCGTGGGATCATTGCCCCGGAGAGCGCCGCGCTGGAGTCTGGCGCAGCCGTTCGTACCGCCGAAGGCGGCGCGGAGCATGTACAGGCGATCGACGCTGAAGATTTTTCTGCGACGCTGGACACCTTCCGCCGCGCCGGTTATACCATTGTGACGACCTCGAGCCATAAAGGGACGACACAGCTGCACCGTGCGGTGCTGCCGGCGAAAATCGTGCTGGTGGTAGGGCATGAAGGCGATGGCTTGTCTGACGGTACGCTGCAGCAGGGCGATCTGAGCATCTCTATCGGTGGAACCGGCAGTGTTGAAAGCCTGAATGTGTCGGTTGCAACGGGGATTATGCTGGCCGAATGGTGGCGACAGAATGCGCATTAATTGACGTGACCCGCGTAAAAAAGGCCGGATATTCCGGCCTTTTTTATTATAGTTGCCCCGTCCTGAATAACGTTGACACGTTCCTGACTAAAATGTGGAGAACGTGATAATGACTGATTCAAACGTACCCAACGTGATTATCCTCTATCCTTTCAAATAGCTGTTGTTGAACAGATCGAAAAAGGCGAGATGACCTATAAACAGGCCCAGCAACGATACGGTATTCAGGGACGCTACAGCGTTCTTGTCTGGTTGCGTAAATATGGCCGGCTTGACTGGACCTTGGGCTCCCTGACCTAGCGAAGAGGAAACTGCCTGTGACACAGACAAATCCCTCACTCACACCCGAGCAAAGAATCAAAGAACAGGAAGAGCAACTGAAGCTGGTAAATCAGAAAGCTAATTTTTTTAGTCGGTTATCAACGTCCTGAAAACGATGACAAGGTGAGCATGGTAAAAAAGTGGCCCGGCAGGTCTTCGCGCAAAGTCAGGCCGTAAAAATAACCGTTACGCGCGCATGCCAGCTCCAGGGGCACAGCAGACAGGCCTGGTATCAGGACAAGGGCAGGTACAATAAATGACTGGGGAGTAATATTCATTTCATTAATTTTATTGACTATATTCAGAGAAATCAGCCACAAATTGGTACGCGTAAACTGGACTACCGGCTGAACAGTCAGGCCGACAGAATGTTGAATATCGGGCGGGACCGCTTGTTTACCCTACAGGATGAACACCGACTCCCGGTATCGGTGAAACGGGAATATCGCAAAACCACCAACAGCTATCGTCGGTTTTACCGGCATCCAAATTCGCTGAAACCCGGCCCCGGACAGGCTACTACCCTTAAGCCGGAGCAGGTCTGGGTTGCTGACATGACTTACCTTCCGCTGCGCAGTGGCACAATCTATCTGAGTCTGGTCACTGATGCCTGACCCAGAAGAGTCATGGGGTATCATGTAGGGGAAAAACTGCAGACTGAAAATGTGGTGAAAGCGTTCAGGCAGGCACTGAGGCGGAGAAAAACGACAGGTCCTCCGGTACATCACTCGGACAGAGGAGTGCAATACTGTTCAGCGCTTTATCAGTCAATACATGAAAGAAACGGGGTAACCTGTTCAATGACCGATGGTTATGACTGTTACCAGAATGCGTTGGCAGAGCGGATAAACGGTATCCTGAAAAATACGTTTTTACCCTCATGCCCGGCGGATCTTGCGCAGGCCAGAACAATGGTAAAAGAATCTGTAGATATTTATAACCATGAGAGGCCACATCTAGCGCTGAAATAGAAAACGCCCGATGATGTTCATCAGGCGTTTTACAGAAAAAAACTGTCAACCTATATCAGGACTCGTCATAGCGATGATTTTCAGTGCTTACTCTTCCAAATCGCCGCAGAAGCGGTAGCCTTCGCCATGGATAGTGGCGATGATCTCTGGCGTGTCCGGCGTTGATTCAAAGTGCTTGCGAATACGGCGGATCGTGACGTCGACCGTACGATCGTGCGGCTTCAGCTCACGGCCAGTCATCTTCTTCAGCAGCTCGGCGCGTGACTGAATCTTGCCCGGATTCTCGCAGAAGTGCAGCATGGCGCGGAACTCGCTGCGCGGCAGCTTGTACTGCTCGCCGTCGGGGCTGACCAGCGAGCGGCTGTTGATGTCCAGCTCCCAGCCATTAAAGCGATAGTGCTCAACACTTTTACGTTCTTCGGTTCCGCTGCCCAGGTTCATGGTGCGGGAGAGCAGGTTGCGGGCGCGGATGGTCAGTTCACGGGGGTTAAACGGCTTAGTGATATAATCATCGGCGCCGATTTCCAGGCCGAGGATTTTGTCCACTTCGTTATCGCGACCGGTCAGGAACATCAGCGCGACATTTGCCTGTTCACGCAGTTCGCGCGCCAGTAACAGGCCGTTTTTCCCAGGCAGGTTAATGTCCATGATGACCAGATTGATGTCGAACTCAGACAGAATCTGATGCATTTCGGCACCATCATTGGCTTCATGAACGATATAACCTTCCGCTTCGAAAATACTTTTTAGCGTATTACGAGTGACGAGTTCGTCCTCGACGATCAGAATGTGCGGGGTCTGCATGTTTTGCTACCTAAAATTGCCAACAAAATAGAAAAATAGGGGGTGTACAGCAGTCCGGGAACCCAGAGCACCAAATTACGGGTGTCTCAACCACGGGACTCTAGTGACTGCGGTACGTAAACTCGTTCTTGATGCACTTTCCATCAACGTCAACAACATCGCTAGGTTGGTCAGGGGGTGTCACTCCCTACAGCCCCGGTGGTGCCAAAAGCGGCGCACATCCTAACCCTATTAACAGCAATATAACAGCGCATGCGTCAAATGCCACCTAACAAAACTATCCTTTGTTGACATATATCAAGTCTAATTGTAGCACGTTAACAGATTTGTCAAAAACACTTACAAGTTTGCATGCTTAATGACTATCTTCCAGAGATCTTCTCCCAACGCTGTCCGCGCGGTGGTGATGGCGTATCCACAGCTATCTTTAATTTTCATTGTAGATTAACCGTATGAATATAATGATAATGATGCAACATTTTCTGTGAAATTTACGTTTGGCCATCAATTGCTGGAAATTTTCAATAAGATCGTTATTTAACAAACTGGAACGTTATTTTTTGTTAAAAAAGTGTAATCAAGAGCGGCGTGGAAAAATGATGTCTTGCAGGGTAGAGTGTGCGCCTAAGTAACAAAATGGGCTCTAAGCATGCAAATTCATATCGTCCTGGTCGCTCCGGCCAGAGCTGAAAACGTGGGTGCCGCGGCGCGCGCGATGAAAACCATGGGATTTACCTCGCTGCGTATTGTGGACAGTAGGGCGGACGGCGAATCGGCAGCGCGTTGGGTCGCGCACGGCGCCGGCGATATTCTGGACGGTGCCTGTCACTTTGATACCTTGGCGCAGGCGTTGGAGGATATTGACTTTAGCGTCGCGTCGACGGCCCGTAGCCGCGCCCGCTTTCACTACTACTGTACACCGCAGGAGCTCTGTGCGGTATTGCAGGAAAAACAGCACTGGATGGCCAACTGTGCGTTGGTGTTTGGCCGCGAGGACTCCGGCCTGACCAACGATGAGCTGGCGCTGGTGGATTTGCTTACCGGGGTGCCGATGGCGGCGGATTACCCGTCGCTCAATCTGGGGCAGGCGGTGATGGTGTTCTGCTATCAGCTCTCTTCACTGATGCAGGTACAGGCAGCACTGGCACCTGCGGCGCAGGGGGATCAACTGACCGCGTTGCGTACCCGTGCCGATCGTTTGCTGACAACGCTGGGCGTAGACGGGGATACCAAGCTGAGCGACTGGTTGGATCAGCGCATCGGTCTGTTGGCCCAGCGTGATACCGCGATGCTGCATCGTCTGCTGCATGACATCGAATCTGCGCTGGGAATGTCCGTGGCAGGTAAGAAAAAACAAAAAGAATAATGATTGGAATCCATGGCTATTTATTATTGTTATATCTCGATGTTATGCCGATTTACCATTTTTTTATTCTTTAAGTTTTTATTATTCAGATATTAATGCTGTATAAAGTGGCTGATCTTAGTGTCATAAAATAGAAAACGATTGACTCCGCGTTGGCTTTGCTTTAACCAATATAGGGCAGACACAGGAATTTAATTGGACAGACGATGTGTAACCTCAGCCTGAATATCACTACAATTATTACCACCACCGGTACCATAGGTAACGGGGCGGGCTGACGCATACAGAAACGTGAAAACGAAAAAGCCCGCACCTTACAGTGCGGGCTTTTTTTCGGCCAAATTCGGAGAGAGTCAGATGAGAGTATTAAAATTCGGTGGCACATCGGTCGCCAACGCGGAGCGGGTCTTCTGCGTTGCGGATATTTTGGAGAGTAAGGCCTCGCAAGGGCAGGTCGCCGTTGTGCTTTCCGCCCCAGCCCGTATCACCAACCATCTGGTTGCGCTGATCGAGCGCACCATCGCAGGGCAAGATATCCAACCGATACTTGGCGATGCCGAGAAGATTTTCACCGACCTGATCGATGGCTTAGCCCAAGTGCAGCCGGGCTTTGACGCTGCGTCGCTGCGTCTGCGCGTATCTCAAGAGTTTGGTCAGATCCGCCAGGTGCTGCACGGCATAGCCCTGCTGGGACAGTGTCCGGACGGCGTCAATGCGGCACTGATTTGCCGTGGAGAGGTGCTCTCCATCGCGATCATGGCGACGCTGCTGCAGGCACGCGGACGGCAGGTCACCGTTATCGATCCGGTCAGCAGCCTGCTGGCCCGCGGTGGTTATCTGGAGTCCAGCGTCGATATTGCCGAGTCTGCCCGCCGTATCGCTGCCCAGGCAATCCCTGCCGACAGTCTGATCCTGATGGCGGGATTCACCGCCGGTAACGAGCGTGGCGAGCTGGTGGTGCTGGGTCGCAACGGCTCAGACTATTCGGCGGCGGTGCTGGCAGCCTGCCTACGCGCAGAGTGCTGCGAGATCTGGACGGACGTTGACGGTGTCTATACCTGCGATCCGCATCTGGTCCCAGACGCTCGTCTGCTGGAGGCGATGTCCTACCAAGAGGCGATGGAGCTCTCCTACTTTGGCGCCAAGGTGTTGCATCCGCGTACCATTTTACCGATTGCCCAGTTTCAAATACCCTGCCTGATCAAAAATACTGCCAACCCACAGGCGCCCGGAACGCTGATAGGTGCGCAGCACCGCGCTGATGACGCGTTGTTGGTGAAGGGGATCACCCATTTGAACCATATGGCGATGCTCAACGTCTCCGGGCCGGGGATGAAAGGGATGGTCGGTATGGCGGCGCGGGTCTTCGCCGTGATGTCGCGCAGCGGTATTTCCGTGGTGTTGATTACCCAGTCCTCCTCTGAATACAGCATCAGCTTTTGCGTGCCGCAGGGGGAGCTGGGGCGAGCATGTCTGGCGCTGCAGGATGAGTTCTTCCTGGAGTTGAAGGATGGCCTGCTGGAGCCGCTGGATGTCATCGAGCATCTGGCGATCATCTCGGTGGTCGGCGACGGCATGCGAACTCAGCGTGGAGTTTCTGCCAATTTCTTCTCTGCCCTGGCTCGGGCGAACATCAATATTATCGCTATTGCGCAGGGCTCCTCTGAGCGCTCGATCTCCGTCGTGGTGAGTAATGATGTGGCGACGACCGCTGTGCGTGTGACACATCAGATGCTGTTCAACACCGATCAGGTGATCGAGGTGTTTGTGATCGGCGTGGGCGGCGTGGGCGGCGCACTGTTGGCGCAGATTGAACGCCAGCAGGCCTGGCTAAAAAGTAAGCATATCGATCTGCGGGTGTGTGGTATCGCGAACTCCCGCGCGCTGCTTACCCATGTACACGGCATCGATATGACGAACTGGCGCGGGGCGCTGGAGCAAGCCACGCAGCCGTTTAACCTGGGGCGATTGATGCGTCTGGTGAGCGAGTACCACCTGCTGAATCCGGTGATCGTCGACTGTACCTCCAGCCAGGCGTTGGCCGATCAGTACGCTGACTTCCTCGGTAACGGTTTTCACGTGGTGACACCGAATAAAAAGGCCAATACGGCTTCCATGGATTATTACCGTCTGCTACGGCAGAAGGCGGCGGGCAGTCAGCGTAAGTTTCTCTATGATACCAACGTCGGTGCCGGACTGCCGGTGATTGAAAACCTGCAAAATCTGCTGAGTGCCGGTGATGAGCTGCAGCGGTTCTGCGGTATTCTCTCCGGCTCACTGTCGTTTATTTTTGGCCGCTTGGAGGAGGGGGCGACCTTATCGCAGGCAACCCGCGAAGCCCGTCAACTGGGCTATACCGAACCGGATCCGCGCGACGATCTCTCCGGCATGGACGTTGCACGCAAGCTGCTGATCCTGGCGCGTGAGGCGGGATATGCCCTGGAGCTGGGCGATATCTGTGTCGAGCCGGTGCTGCCGAAGGCGTTTGATGCCTGCGGTGATGTTGATACGTTCCTCGCCAATCTGACGCAGGCTGATGATGTGTTTAGTGCGAGGGTCGTCGCTGCGCGGGAGCGTGGCTGCGTGCTGCGCTACGTTGGCGAGATCGATCGGGGGCGCTGCGCGGTGCGGATTGCAGAGGTGGACAGCGATGATGCGCTGTATAAGGTTAAAAATGGCGAAAACGCCCTGACATTTTACAGCCGCTACTATCAGCCGCTGCCGCTGGTGCTGCGCGGCTATGGTGCGGGTAACGATGTCACTGCCGCCGGCGTCTTTGCCGACCTGCTGCGCACCTTGTCATGGAAGCTGGGGGTTTAATGATGGTGAAAATATATGCACCGGCCTCAATCGGCAACGTCAGCATCGGCTTTGACGTCCTCGGCGCTGCGGTCACGCCGCTGGACGGTACCCTGCTGGGCGACTGCGTCAGCATCGCGGCCAGCAGCCATTTTTCGTTGCACTGCCACGGGCGTTTTGTTGACAGCCTGCCGTCTACGGTGCAGGAGAATATTGTCTATCAGTGCTGGCAGCGTTTTTGTGAGGTGACGGGACGCGAGCTTGCCGTCGAAATGGTGTTGGAAAAGAACATGCCGATAGGTTCAGGCCTTGGCTCAAGCGCCTGCTCCGTGGTGGCGGCGCTGGCGGCGCTGAACCGTTTTGCCGGAGAGCCGCTGGACGCTCACCGGCTGCTGATGCTGATGGGGGAGCTGGAGGGGCGTATTTCCGGCAGCGTTCACTATGACAACGTGGCGCCCTGTTATCTGGGCGGTTTGCAACTGATGCTGGAGGCGCAGGAGATCATCAGCCAGCCGGTGCCCTGCTTTGACGAATGGCTGTGGGTGATGGCGTATCCCGGGATCAAGGTCTCTACCGCCGAGGCGCGCGCCATCCTACCGCCGCACTATTCGCGCGGCGACTGCGTGCGCCACGGCCGCCATCTGGCGGGGTTCATTCATGCCTGTCATACCCGTCAGCCGTCGCTGGCCGCGGCGTTGATGCAGGATGTGATCGCCGAACCCTACCGCTGTGGTCTGCTGCCGGGCTTTGCCGATGCCCGCCGGGCCGCCGGTGAGCTGGGCGCGTTGGCCTGTGGGATCTCTGGCTCCGGTCCAACGCTGTTTGCCGTTTGCGATGATCTGACGGCGGCACAGGCGGTGGCGCAGTGGCTGGCGCAGCACTATCTGCAGAATGAACAGGGTTTTGTTCACATTTGCCGTTTGGACTCGGCGGGCGCACGACAACTGGGATAAACCATGAAACTGTACAACTTAAAAGATCACAACGAGCAGGTTAACTTTGCGCAGGCACTGGTGCAGGGGTTGGGGCGCCAGCAGGGACTGTTCTTTCCCCATGAGCTGCCCGCCCTGGCACGGACGCAGGTCGATTCCCTGCTGGAGCAGGATTTTGTGACCCGCAGCGCGCATATTCTGGCGGCGTACCTGGGAGATGAGTTCCCCTTTGATACGTTGTGGGCGCGGGTTCAGGCCGCTTTTGATTTTCCTGCGCCGGTGGTGCCGGTCAGCGACGATATCGCTGCGCTGGAGCTGTTCCACGGGCCGACGCTGGCCTTCAAGGACTTCGGTGGGCGCTTTATGGCGCAGATGCTGCAGCAGGTCGCGGGGGAGCGGCCGGTGACCATTCTGACCGCCACCTCCGGCGATACCGGCGCCGCGGTCGCCCATGCGTTTTATGGTCTGAAAAACGTCCAGGTGGTGATCCTCTACCCGCGCGGTAAGGTCAGTCCGCTGCAGGAGAAGCTGTTCTGTACCTTGGGCGGCAATATTCGTACGCTGGCGATCGAGGGCGACTTCGATGCCTGCCAGGCGCTGGTCAAGCAGGCGTTTGACGATCCGATGCTGTGCCGAGAACTGGGGTTGAACTCGGCTAACTCTATCAATATCAGCCGGCTGCTGGCGCAGATCTGCTACTACTTTGAGGCGGTAGCCCAGCTGCCGCAGGCGGCGCGCAATCAGCTGGTGATCTCGGTGCCGAGCGGCAACTTCGGCGATCTGACCGCCGGGCTGCTGGCCCAGTCGCTGGGGCTGCCGGTGAAGCGTTTTATCGCCGCCACCAATGCCAATGATACCGTTCCGCGCTTTTTATCCAGCGGCGTCTGGCAGCCTCATGAGACCGTCGCGACCCTCTCCAATGCCATGGATGTCAGCCGTCCCAACAACTGGCCGCGGGTGGAGGAGCTGTTCCGGCGTAGGGAGTGGGCACTGGGCGCGCTGGGCTACGGGGCGCTGAGCGATGCGCAGACGGCGGAGGCGATGCGTGAGCTGGCGGCGCTCGGCTATGTTAGCGAACCCCATGCCGCTATCGCCTACCGGGCGCTGTGCGACAGCCTGCAACCCGGCGAGTATGGCCTGTTTCTGGGAACAGCCCATCCGGCCAAGTTCCAAGAGTCTGTCGAGGCGATCCTGCAGCGGAGCATCCCGCTACCGCAAGCGTTGGAGGCGCGGGCTGAACTGCCGCTGTTGTCACAGACGCTGCCCGCTGATTTTTCCCGCCTGCGGGCGGCGCTGCTGGAACGCCCATGACGCTCGCTCCCCCGCCGCGGTGCGGGGGAGAAGGACAGTGCGGCGTAGTAAGGCGAGGGGTCAGCGCGCGGGGGATATCGCCGAGTGGCGACGGGTAAACAGCAGCTCGCGCCCTTGGCGTCCCTGCGTTTCACCGGCAAAGGCATAGCCCTCCAGATCGAATGCCTTGAGCTGCTCCGGCTCGCGCAGGCGCGCCTGGATAATAAAGCGGCTCATCATCCCGCGCGCCTTCTTGGCGTAGAAGCTGATGACCTTCATGCTGCCATTCTTCTCATCCATAAAGATCGGCTTAATCAGCTCGCCCTCCAGCGCCGCCGGTCTGACTGCCTTAAAGTATTCGTCTGAGGCCAGATTAACGACGACCCGATCGCCCTGCTGCAGCAGCTGCTGGTTGATCTGCCGGGTGATGCTGTCGCCCCAGAAGGCGTACAGATCGTTGCCGTATGGAGTATGTAGACGGGTTCCCATCTCCAGGCGGTAGGGCATCATCAGATCCAGCGGGCGCAGCACGCCATATAGGCCTGACAGCATGCACAGGTGTCGTTGGGCAAAGTCAAAGTCCTGCTCGCTGAACGTCTCCGCCTGGAGTCCGGTGTAGACGTCACCCTTGAAGGCCAGGATGGCCTGACGGGCGTTTTCCGGCGTGAAGCTGGGCTGCCACTCGGTGAAGCGGGCAGCGTTTAGCCCGGCCAGCTTGTCGCTGATTTTCATCAGCGAACCCAGCTGTGCCGGCGTCAGTGTGCGTACTGTCTGCATCAGGGTTTCGGCCTGCGCCAGCATTTGCGGCTGGGTATAGCGCTGGATGGCCAGCGGAGAGGTGTAATCCAACGTTTTAGCCGGAGAGATAATCATCAGCATAGCGGCATCCTGCAAAAGAAGAAGAGTGACGTCATCTACTGTAGCAAACTGCACCGGCGGCGGGG
Organism: Edwardsiella ictaluri ATCC 33202; assembly: GCF_000264785.1. Classification (GTDB taxonomy): domain Bacteria; phylum Pseudomonadota; class Gammaproteobacteria; order Enterobacterales; family Enterobacteriaceae; genus Edwardsiella; species Edwardsiella ictaluri. The sequence continues at coordinate 19,399 of NZ_AFJI01000081.1, forward strand.
AGAATTGCTGTGATAGGGGGAGCTGACGCCCCCCCCTTTGGCGATTACGGCCGCGTTGGCTTTTCCCAGATACCGGGTTCAACCTGCTGCTGGATCTCGGGATACTTGCTGAGGTCCAGCCTCGGCAGCAGCCCCAGACGACGCTGGTGGTTATAGTCACGCGCCAGCTTGAAGGCAACGCCCGACAGCAGCAGGATGGCGATCAGGTTGGTTATCGCCATCAGGGCCATGGAGAGATCGGCCATTTTCCAGACGAGGGGCAGCTCCGCCAGCGCGCCGAACATCACCATGCCCAGCGTACACAGGCGTAGGAAAACCAGGCCGTGCGGATGGTTGTGCTCCAGAAAGATCAGATTGCTCTCCGCATAGGCATAGTTTGCGATGATCGAGGTGAAGGCGAAGAAGAAAATGGCGACGGCGATAAATATGCCGCCCCAGTCGCCGACAGCGGAGGAGAGCGCCCGCTGGGTCAGCTCAATGCCGCTGATGGTGCCCGGCGCCGCGTCCAGGACGCCGGAGGAGAGGATGATGGCGGCAGTCGCGCTGCAGATAACCAGCGTATCCATAAAGACCCCCAGCATCTGCACATAGCCCTGCGAGGCGGGGTGCGGCGGATACGGGGTACGGGGTGGCGGAGGCCGCGGCATTGGGCGCCGATCCCATGCCGGCCTCGTTGGAGAACAGCCCGCGCTGGATCCCTTGGGTCATCGCCTGTGAGATACCGTAGCCGATGGCGCCGGCGGCGGCCTCCTGCAGGCCAAAGGCGCTTTTAAGCACCAGCAGTAGCACCTCTGGCATTCGGGCCAGATTGTGTCCCATCACCCAGAATGCCAGCAGCAGATAGGCAATGGCCATGACCGGCACCACCAGTTCGGCGGTTCGGGCAATCGAACGCAGGCCGCCAAAGATGACGACGCCGCACATCAGCATCAGCGCGATGCCGACGTACAGTGGCGGAATATGGAAGGCAACGGCCGTCGCCTGTGCGATGGAGTTGGCCTGCACCGCATTGAAGACCAGTCCAAAGGCAACCAACAGAAACAGCGAGAACAGGATCCCCATCCAGCGCATGCCAAGCCCCTTTTCCATATAGTAGGCCGGGCCGCCGCGGAAGTTGCCCTGATCGTCGCGGGTCTTGTACAGCTGTGCCAGGGTGCTCTCAATAAAGGAGGTGGCCATGCCGATCAGGGCGATGATCCACATCCAGAAGATGGCGCCCGGCCCACCGGCGGTCAGCGCGATGGCGACGCCGGTCAGATTACCCGTGCCGACGCGTGCGGCCAGGCTGGTACACAGCGCCTGAAAGGAGGAGATACCGCCGCTGTCGGCCTTGTTGCTGTTTTTCAGAACAGAAAACATGTGGCCAAAATGGCGAAACTGAATAAACCCGGTGCGGAACGTGAAATACAGGCCTGCGCCGATCAGCAGATAGATCAGTACCGAGCCCCATAAGATGTTATTGATAAAACTAATGAGATCCGTCAATGCGTGCTCCTCTTTTATTATGTCATCTCCCTGATGATACGGTACGCACCGCCGCCCGTTGCGCAAGGCGGCGCGATACCGTGCCGATAAAGGCGGCAAGAATGTAGCATGATTTTTAATAGGCATGGCAGAATATTCGCGTTAACGCTTGCTCTGTAGTCATTGTCACTGGGTAAACGGTTGCCCAACAATTTACGGCCAGAATGTGGAAAAACGGCGCATTTCCCTGTGCTGTTTCCTCCATTGCGCAACGCAAACAGCGTGTTATCATCAGAGCAGGCACGTCACAAGCTCATGCACAATTTGTTAGCGCTTTCGCCTTTGCGCAAGGTGATACCCCTGATAGCGGCGAGGTATTAGGCCGTAAGCGACGGGGGGAGATAACAATTGGCGTATCAAGCTGGTTAATACACCAAAATGGGAACGCTAAAATGACCGATAAACTGACCTCCCTGCGTCAACTGACCACCGTTGTCGCTGATACTGGCGATATCGCCGCGATGAAGCAGTATCAGCCTCAGGATGCCACGACGAACCCCTCTCTGATCCTTAACGCCGCGCAAATTCCGGAATACCGTAAACTGATCGACGATGCCATTGCCTGGGCGCGTGCCCAGAGCGGCGATCGCGCGCAGCAGATCGTGGACGCCTCAGACAAGCTGGCGGTAAATATCGGTCTGGAGATCCTCAAGCTGATCCCGGGCCGCATCTCCACGGAGGTGGATGCCCGTCTCTCCTATGACACCGAAGCCAGTGTGGCGAAGGCGAAGCGTCTGATTAAGCTGTATAACGATGCCGGCATCAGCAACGATCGTATCCTGATCAAGCTGGCCTCAACCTGGCAGGGCATCCGCGCCGCGGAGCGTCTGGAGAAAGAGGGCATCAACTGTAACCTGACCCTGCTGTTCTCCTTTGCTCAGGCCCGGGCCTGCGCCGAAGCTGGTGTGTTCCTGATTTCACCGTTTGTCGGCCGTATTCTTGACTGGCATAAGGCCAACGGTGGCAAGAGCGAGTTCGCACCGGCGGAAGATCCGGGAGTGATTTCCGTTACCGAAATCTATAACTACTATAAGCAGCATGGCTATGAAACCGTGGTGATGGGCGCCAGCTTCCGCAACGTCGGCGAGATCCTGGAGCTGGCCGGCTGCGACCGCCTGACCATCTCTCCGCCCCTGCTTAAGGAGCTGTCTGAAAGCACCGGCAACGTTGAGCGTAAGCTGGCTGATCAGGGTGAGATCAAGGCTCGCCCGGCGCGGATGAGTGAGGCCGAGTTCTACTGGCAGCATAACCAGGATCCGATGGCGGTGGAGAAACTGGCGGACGGTATCCGCAAGTTCGCCGTTGACCAGGGTAAGCTGGAAAGCATGATCGGCGCGCTGCTGTAAGCGTGTTTTGCCGAATATCCCAAACACCCCGGCCGCGCGTGCGCCCGGGGTGTTCTTTTTTTATCTGCCGCGTCGCGGCGGATAGCGGCGCGCTGGCGCCGATAAGCGAGGTGAAACATGATGCAGCTCCATGATATGGGCCTGTTTCGTCAACAGGCGCTGATTGACGGGGTGTGGTGCGATGCCGATAGCGGCGATGTAATAACGGTGATTAACCCAGCGAACGGGGATACGCTGGGCAGCGTACCGAAGATGGGGGCGGCGGAGACCCGGCGGGCGATCGAGGCTGCCGCCCACGCGCTGCCGGGCTGGCGTGCCCGTACGGGGAAGGCGCGGGCGCAGATCTTGCGCCGCTGGTTTGAGCTGATCCTGGTGCATCAGGACGATCTGGCCCGGCTGATGACCCTGGAGCAGGGGAAGCCGCTGGCGGAGTCACGCGGCGAGATAGCCTATGCGGCGTCGTTTATTGAGTGGTTTGCCGAAGAGGCTAAGCGGGTCTACGGCGATACCATCCCCACTCCGCAGGGCGATAAGCGCCTGCTGGTGATCAAGCAGCCTATCGGCGTGACGGCGGCGATTACGCCGTGGAATTTTCCTGCGGCGATGATCACCCGCAAGGCCGGGCCGGCGCTGGCCGCGGGCTGTACCATGGTGCTGAAGCCCGCCAGCCAGACACCCTACTCTGCGCTGGCGCTGGCGCTGGCGGAGCTGGCACTGCGTGCTGGGGTACCGCAGGGGGTCTTTAGTGTGGTGACCGGCTCGGCCGGGGCGGTGGGCGATGAGCTGACCGCCAATCCGCAGGTGCGTAAGCTGAGCTTCACCGGCTCGACGGAGATCGGGCGTCAGCTGATGGCGCAGTGTGCGCACGATATCAAGAAGGTCTCTCTGGAGCTGGGCGGCAATGCACCGTTTATCGTTTTTGATGATGCCGATCTGGATCAGGCGGTGGCGGGGGCGATGGCCAGTAAGTTTCGTAATGCCGGCCAGACCTGCGTGTGCGCCAATCGCCTGTATGTACAGGAGGGCATTTATGAGCGCTTTGCCGAGAAGTTGTGCAGCGCGGTACAGGCGCTGAAGATGGGCAATGGGCTGGATGAGGGGGTGACCGTCGGTCCGCTGATCGATGGTCGGGCGCGGGCCAAAGTGGAGGAGCATATTGCGGATGCCGTGGCGCGCGGCGCCCGCATTGCCTGCGGCGGTCAGGCCGATGCCCGCGGAGGGAACTTCTTTTGCCCGACCGTTCTGCTGGACGTACCCGCCGATGCGCAGGTCGCGCGCGAGGAGACGTTTGGCCCGCTGGCGCCACTGTTTCGCTTCCGTGACGAAGATGAGGTTATCGCCCGGGCCAATGCGACGGAGTTCGGCCTGGCCTCCTACTTCTATACCCGCGACGTGGGGCGGGTATTCCGCGTCGCCGAGGCGCTGGAGTATGGCATCGTTGGCATCAACAGTGGGCTTATCTCCAATGAGATGGCGCCGTTTGGCGGAGTAAAATCCTCAGGATTGGGCCGGGAGGGCTCCAAATACGGCATTGAGGACTATCTGGAAATTAAATATTTGTGCCTCGGTCTGTAGCAGAGTGCAGAGTGGCGCGCCGTTAACCGCGGCGCGCCAGCGTTCGCTGGCCGTTTTCCGTGCCATTTTCCCATCGCCTTCCGTTAGATAAATTTTGCCTCTTCGCGGCGATGGCGCTAACGTTTTGCCAGAGCATCTGTTACGACATCGTCGATTGCTGACAGAGGAGATTGGGTCATGTGGAGAAAACATTTCGCCGCCATCTTTCTGGATATGGACGGCGCACTGCTCGACAGCAACGGCCATGCGGAGCCGGTGTGGGAGCAGTGGGCGCATCAGCGCCAGATAGACTACGCCCTGCTGCGTCCGCGCATTTATAGCCAGCGGGTACAGGAGATCCTGCGCCAGCTGACGCCCCGCTATAGTGATGATGCGGAGTGTCAGCGTCTGGAGCAGGCGCTGCTGGCAGTGGTACGTCAACGGCGCAGCCGTCTGCGTCAGGACGCCGCCGCGTGGCTGGCGATGCTGGGAGAAACACCCTGGGGTGTCGTGACGCAGGCTGGACAGCCGCGCGCTGCAGAGCAGATTGCCCACAGTGGCATGTGCCAGCCGCCATTGGTGATCGGCGCAGAGCAGGTCAGCTGCGGTCGTCCCGATCCCGAGCCGTACCTGCTGGCCGCCAGCCACTATGGCCTAGATCCCCGCGACTGCCTGGTCATCGAAAGCGACGAGGCTGGTATCCGTGCGGCTCAGGCAGCGGGAATGACTGTCATCGCCCTGAGCTGCCGTCGTCCTCGTCACTCTTTACAGTGTGCGGATGTGGTTATCGGCGGCTGGCGTAGTATTATCCTGCATCCACAGCCGGAAGGCATCGTCGTTGAGGTTATTGCATGAATACACTACGCATCGGTTTAGTATCGATCTCTGACAGGGCATCCAGCGGTGTCTATCAGGACCTTGGGATCCCGGCGTTGGAGACGTGGCTGGCCAGCGCACTGGCTACCCCTTATACCCTGGAGTCCCGGCTGATCCCGGACGAACAGCCGCTGATCGAACAGACCCTGTGTGAGCTGGTGGATGAACGCGGCTGTCATCTGGTGTTGACCTCCGGTGGTACAGGCCCGGCGCGGCGTGACGTGACGCCGGACGCCACGCTGGCGGTTGCCGATCGCGAAATGCCGGGGTTTGGTGAGCAGATGCGTCAGGTTAGCCTGCGCTTTGTTCCGACGGCGATCCTGTCGCGTCAGGTGGGAGTGATTCGTAAACAGGCGCTGATCATCAATCTGCCGGGTCAGCCGAAGTCGATCCGCGAAACGCTGGAGGGGCTGAAGGATGGGGATGGGAATACGGTCGTTCACGGGATCTTTGCCAGTGTGCCGTACTGCATCCAGTTGCTGGATGGCCCCTACGTAGAAACCCACCCGGCTGTAATAGCAGCATTTCGGCCGAAAAGCGCCCGTCGCGAAACAATTGACTGAAGTTAGCGTCATTGCAAGATAAGATTCAGAATGACTGGTATGTCTGTGGCTAACGTTATATCACTATTTTTGCAACACAACATGAACAATAAGTGTCACAAAAATAGGACCATTAAGACATATGGAATTGCACAATCAACGTAGACTGAATCGGCAGGACTATAAAACGCTGGCGCTGGCCGCTCTGGGCGGGGCGCTGGAGTTTTATGACTTTATCATCTTCGTGTTTTTCGCCACCGTGGTCGGCGCGCTGTTTTTCCCGCCGGATATGCCGGAGTGGCTGCGCTTGGTGCAGACCTTCGGTATTTTTGCCGCCGGGTATCTGGCGCGTCCGCTCGGCGGGATTATCATGGCACATTTCGGTGACCGTATAGGTCGCAAGAAAATGTTTTCCCTTAGTATTTTATTAATGGCACTGCCGACACTATTGATGGGGATGTTACCGACCTATCAAAGTATTGGCATTGTTGCACCGTTGTTGCTACTCCTGATGCGAGTGCTTCAGGGGGCTGCTATCGGTGGCGAGGTCCCCGGGGCCTGGGTTTTTGTTGCAGAGCATGTCCCACCACAGCGTATTGGCTTTGCCTGTGGGGTTCTCACCTCGGGGCTGACGTTCGGTATTCTGCTGGGGTCGTTGGTGGCGACCTGGCTGAACAGTTGGCTTACGCCGCAGGAGGTATTGAACGGGGGATGGCGTATTCCGTTCTTCCTTGGTGGTCTGTTCGGGCTGATGGCAATGTACCTGCGGCGCTGGCTGCATGAGACTCCGGTGTTTTTGGAAATGCAGGCGCGCCGGGCGCTGGCCGCTGAATTACCGTTAAAGAGTGTCGTGCGCGATCACCGCCGGGCTGTTGTCGTCTCAATGCTGCTGACCTGGCTGTTGTCTGCCGGTATTGTTGTGGTGATCCTGATGACCCCCAGCCTGTTACAGGCACAGTATCATTTACCTGCGGCGTTAACCCTGCAGGCTAACAGCGTGGCAATCATAACGCTGACGCTGGGCTGTGTTCTGGCGGGGAGTCTGGTGGATAGTCTTGGCGCGGGGCGCTTATTTATCGGATGGGGGGTGCTATTGGCTGTCTGTACCTGGCAGTTTTTTAGTCGCCTGTCCCCGGAGATTGAGCCGGTCCAGCTGTTCTGGCGCTATGGGCTGGCCGGTTTTAGCGTCGGCCTGGTCGGTGCGGTGCCTTTTATTATGGTTTGTGCCTTTCCGGCGGAAGTCCGTTTCAGCGGTATCTCCTTTTCCTACAATCTGGCCTATGCCATTTTTGGCGGCCTGACACCGATTGTCGTGACGCTGCTGCTCACCCTGACGCCGCTGGCGGCAGGCTGGTATGTGCTGACGCTATCGCTGCTGGGCGTGGCGCTGGGGTTTTATTTTCAGCGCTCTCCGCTGCGGGCAGCCGAGGGAGAGATACGTCTGTCCCGTTAGCCTGCACGCGTTTCGCTACGCGTGGTACAACATGTGGTAGGTACAAAAAAGGCTTCCTGCAGGAAGCCTTTTGCATGATGGCGCACAGTTAGGCGTGCTTAGCGCCGATCGGCAATACGTCCCGGCCATATTGCTCGTTAATCACCTCGGCCATCGCCAGATAGATAGCGCTGGCGCCGCAGATAATCCCTTCAATGCCGGCGATATGCAGCACGCTGGCGTTCGCCGTGATGTTGCCATAGGCCAACAGAAAGAACAGTACGGTCAGGCTGGCGAAGACAAACTGCAGGACACGGTTGCCGCGCAGGGTGCCAAAGAACATAAACAGGGTAAAGATGCCCCATAGCGCCAAATAAGTCCCTAGCGACAGGGCGTCGGTAGCCTCGGCCAGCCCCATCTTGGGCAGCGTCAGCAGTGCCGCCAGAGTCAGCCAAAAGGAGCCATAGGCGGTAAACGCGGTCAGTCCAAAGGTATTGCCCTTCTTATACTCCATCAGTCCGGCCAGGATCTGGGCGATACCGCCAAAGAAAATCCCCATCGCCAGAATAACGGAAGTCAGCGGAAAGAGCCCTGCGTTGTGCAGGTTCAGCAAGACGGTAGTCATCCCAAAACCCATCAGACCCAGGGGGCCGGGATTTGCCAACTTGTTGGTGTGCATAAAGCCTCTGTAGTAATAGAATGTAGAAACGGGCTTGAGCCCGTAGGTACGTGCGCCGGGCCGCCACAACGGCCGCTGCTCCCGAGCGCGCGGCATAATAAAGAGGCATCGCACAAGAAACAATCTCTGGTAATAAAAAATCCGTTTTTTTTTGCATCCTCCCCCTTGATGCCCGCGTGGGCGACCCCATCTTAGTAACATCGAAGTTGTTACCCAGTTCGGCAAATGTGGTGAGAACGGTGGTTGAAATGCGAGAACTCGCCCCCACCTAAGGTAACAACGAGCTTGAAAACCGAATTTTTAGTGGAGACGTTCGATGGGTAAAATCATTGGTATCGACCTGGGTACAACTAACTCTTGTGTAGCAGTTATGGATGGCGGCAAGGCCCGCGTTCTGGAGAATGCTGAGGGCGATCGCACCACGCCCTCCATCATCGCCTATACACAGGATGGGGAAGTTCTGGTTGGCCAGCCGGCAAAGCGCCAGGCGGTCACCAACCCGCAAAACACGCTGTTTGCGATCAAACGCTTGATCGGCCGTCGTTTTGAAGATGCCGAAGCACAGCGTGATAAAGACATCATGCCCTATAAGATCGTGGCAGCTGATAACGGCGACGCATGGGTAGAAGTGAAAGACCAGAAGATCGCGCCGCCGCAGATCTCTGCCGAAGTCCTGAAGAAAATGAAGAAAACGGCGGAAGATTTTCTGGGTGAGACGGTGACTGAGGCGGTCATTACCGTACCAGCTTACTTTAACGACGCGCAGCGCCAGGCGACCAAAGACGCTGGTCGTATCGCCGGTCTGGATGTGAAGCGTATCATCAACGAGCCGACCGCGGCCGCGCTGGCCTACGGCATGGACAAAGGGGTGGGTAACCGCACTATCGCTGTCTATGACCTGGGTGGCGGTACTTTCGATATCTCCATCATCGAAATCGATGATGTCGATGGCGAAAAGACCTTCGAAGTTCTGGCGACCAATGGTGATACCCATCTGGGCGGGGAAGATTTTGATAGCCGTCTGATCAACTACCTGGTCGATGAGTTTAAGAAAGAGCAGGGTATTGACCTGCGCAACGATCCGCTGGCGATGCAGCGTCTGAAAGAAGCGGCTGAAAAAGCGAAGATTGAGCTCTCCTCTGCTCAGCAGACCGACGTGAACCTGCCGTATATCACCGCAGATGCCACCGGTCCGAAGCATATGAACATCAAGGTGACCCGCGCTAAACTGGAGTCCCTGGTCGAAGAGCTGGTTGCCCGTTCCATGGAGCCGCTGAAGGTAGCTCTGAAGGATGCCGGTCTGTCTGTCTCTGACATCGACGACGTGATCCTGGTGGGCGGTCAGACCCGTATGCCGATGGTGCAGAAGCAGGTTGCAGATTTCTTCGGTAAAGAACCGCGTAAAGACGTTAACCCGGATGAAGCTGTGGCCATCGGTGCCGCTGTTCAGGGGGGAGTACTGGCGGGTGATGTGAAGGATGTATTGCTGCTGGACGTTACCCCGCTGTCTTTGGGTATCGAAACTATGGGCGGCGTCATGACGGCGTTGATCTCTAAGAACACCACCATTCCGACCAAGCATAGTCAGGTGTTCTCTACCGCTGAAGACAACCAGTCTGCCGTGACCATCCATGTCCTGCAGGGTGAGCGTAAGCGTGCGGCGGATAACAAGTCTCTGGGTCAGTTCAACCTGGATGGTATTCAGCCGGCGCCGCGCGGTATGCCGCAGATCGAAGTCACCTTCGACATCGACGCCGACGGTATCCTGCATGTCTCCGCGAAGGATAAGAACAGTGGGCGTGAGCAGAACATCACCATCAAGGCTTCTTCTGGTCTGAGCGAAGATGAGATCAAGCAGATGGTGCGTGACGCCGAGGCCAACGCCGAAGCGGATCGCAAGTTCGAAGAGCTGGTTCAGGTGCGTAACCAGGCCGATCAGCTGGTGCATGGCACCCGCAAGCTGGTGGAAGAAGCGGGCGACAAACTGCCGGCGACTGACAAGAGCGCGATCGAAGAGGCGGTGAAGGCGCTGGAAGCGGCCAGCAAGGGTGAGGATAAGGCGGATATCGAAGCCAAAATCCAGGCGCTGGTACAGTCTTCTGCCAAGCTGCAGGAGTTGGCGCAGCAGCAGGCCCAGGCCGGTGAAGCGCAGGCGGACACCAGCGCCAAGAAAGATGACGACGTGGTTGACGCCGAATTCGAAGAAGTAAAAGATAAAAAATAATCGCCCTTAAGCGGGCATGGTAACGGCGGCATAAGTCGCCGTTATTCACCGGCACGGGCGTCGAGGAAACTCAACGCCCGTGCCTCTATGTTAGGGGCAAAGCAACCGAAATGGCGAAGAAAGACTACTATGAGATTTTGGGCGTATCCCGTGAAGCGGATGAGCGCGAAATCAAAAAAGCCTATAAACGCCTGGCCATGAAGTATCACCCTGACCGTAATCAGGGCGATAAAGAGGCCGAGGACAAGTTTAAGGAAATCAAAGAAGCCTATGAAATCCTGACCGATGCGCAGAAGCGTGCGGCCTACGATCAGTACGGCCATGCGGCGTTTGAGCAGGGCGGCATGGGCGGCGGCGGCGGTGGTTTCGGCGGCGGTGCGGATTTCAGTGACATCTTCGGCGACGTGTTCGGCGACATCTTCGGCGGCGGTCGTCGCCAGCGCGCGGCGCGCGGCGCGGATCTGCGTTACAACATGGATCTGACGCTGGAGGAGGCGGTACGTGGCGTCACCAAAGAGATCCGGATTCCGACCTTGGCTGAGTGCGATGTCTGCCACGGCAGCGGTGCCAAGAAGGGCAGTGAGCCGATCACCTGCCCGACCTGCCATGGTGCCGGTCAGGTACAGATGCGCCAGGGCTTCTTCACCGTACAGCAGCCTTGTCCGCACTGCCACGGGCGCGGCACTATTATTAAAGATCCGTGCAATAAGTGTCACGGCCACGGCCGGATTGAAAAATCCAAAACCCTGTCGGTGAAAATTCCTGCCGGGGTCGATACCGGTGATCGCATCCGCCTGGCGGGCGAGGGTGAGGCTGGGGAGAACGGGGCGCCGGCCGGCGATCTGTATGTTCAGGTGCAGGTGAAGGCACATCCGATTTTTGAGCGGGAAGATAATAACCTGTTCTGCGAGGTGCCGATCAACTTCGCGATGGCGGCGCTGGGCGGTGAGATTGAGGTGCCGACCCTGGATGGGCGGGTTAATCTGAAGATCCCGGCCGAGACCCAGACCGGCAAGATGTTCCGTATGCGTGGCCGGGGGGTGAAGTCGGTGCGTGGCGGGGCGCAGGGTGACTTGCTGTGCCGTGTGGTGGTCGAGACGCCGGTGAACCTGAACGATAAACAGAAACAGCTGCTGCGTGAGCTGGAGGAGAGCTTTGGCGGCCCCGCCAGTGATAAGAATAGCCCCCGCTCCAAGCGTTTTTTCGACGGGGTGAAGAAATTCTTTGATGATCTGACTCGCTGATATTCTGTTGATTCTGCGTATTCAATCCCCGGGCAGCTTGCTGTGTCGGGGATTTTTTATTGCTCATGCGTTGAGCTCAGTTCGTTAATGATGTCTCTTTCATAAAAAATAATTCTATTATTCCGAGTTATATGCGAAAAATAAATTACTTTTTTCGAGCTATAAGAGGGAGTATGCTGATAGTAAGAGTCTCCGACCTCCTTTGTTTCAGTTGCTTGGGTGAGTGCAATGATAAAGAGTTTGCAGCGTTTTGTCGGCAGTGATGCCTTTGGCGGCGTGATTTTGATCATCGCCGCCGCGCTGGCCATGATCCTGGCCAATACGGACTGGACTAGCCATATCTATCAGGCCTTCCTCAACACGCCGGTTGAGGTACACGTAGGTAGCCTGCACATCAATAAAAATATGCTGCTGTGGGTTAACGATGCCCTGATGGCGGTATTCTTCCTGATGATTGGTCTGGAAGTAAAGCGTGAGCTGGTGTGTGGTTCGCTGGCCAGCGCCCGTCAGGCGGCTTTCCCGGTGATCGCCGCCGTGGGCGGGATGGTGGTGCCGGCGCTGATCTATCTGCTGTTTAACGGCCAGGATGCCGTTGCCAGCACCGGCTGGGCGATCCCGGCCGCGACCGATATTGCCTTTGCCCTGGGGGTTCTGGCACTGCTGGGTAACCGGGTGCCGCTGGCGTTGAAGGTGTTCCTGCTGGCGCTGGCCATCATCGATGATCTGGGCGCTATCATCATCATCGCGCTGTTTTACACCAGCGATCTGTCGATCCTGTCGCTGGCGGTGGCCGGTGCGGCGATCGTGGCGTTGGCGCTGTTGAATCTGTTTAACGTGCGTCGCGTCGGACTGTATATCTTGGTCGGCGTGGTACTGTGGACCGCAGTGTTGAAGTCTGGTGTTCATGCGACGCTGGCCGGCGTGGTTATCGGTTTCTTCGTTCCGTTGAAAGAGCAGGATGGCAAGTCGCCGGCGCGCTCGCTGGAGCATGCGCTGCATCCGTGGGTGGCCTATATGATCCTGCCGCTGTTTGCCTTTGCCAACGCCGGGGTTTCTCTGGATGGCGTGACGCTGTCAGGTCTGTTCTCTCTGCTGCCGCTGGGGGTTATCGCCGGTCTGTTCATTGGCAAGCCGCTGGGGATCAGCCTGTTCTGCTGGCTGGCCGTTAAGCTGAAGTTAGCCACGCTGCCGCAGGGGACCACCTTCAAGGAGATTATTGCCATCGGCGTGCTGTGCGGCATCGGCTTCACCATGTCCATCTTTATCGCTTCGCTGGCCTTTGGCGATGCGGATCCGGCGCTGGCCGTCTTCTCGCGCTTGGGGATCCTGCTGGGCTCTTCCCTGGCGGCTATCGTGGGCTATCTGCTGCTACGGCGGGTGCTGCCGGTGCAGAAAGCGGTGGCGTAACGGCTGCGTTATTCGATACATCTTCACCGCGGGGTCGCTTTTGCGACCCCGTTCTCGTATAGGGGGATGCGTGCCGTTACAGATCTATTGATGGCATGATATCTATCGGTCTAACTGTTATCTTATTATTTAGTTAAGGCTCCCTTGCTGCCGTCAGACGGGGTTCGTCTGAGGAACTGCGGCGGTAACTCACTAGGAGTGCGCACAAGTGCGTCTGTCACATATAAATTTCAATCATCTCTATTACTTCTGGCAAGTGTGTAAAGAGGGGTCGGTGGTCGGGGCCGCGGAGGCGCTGTTTCTGACGCCGCAGACCATTACCGGGCAGATTAAGGCGCTGGAAGAGCGCTTAGGCGGCAAGCTGTTTAAGCGCCAGGGGCGCGGCCTGGTGCCTTCTGAGCTGGGGCAGCTGGTATTCCGCTATGCCGATCGCATGTTTATGCTCAGCCAAGAGATGCTGGATATTGTTAATTATCGCAAAGAGTCCAGCATGCTGTTTGACGTCGGCGTAGCCGATGCGCTCTCTAAACGGTTGGTGAGCCAGGTGCTGGAGACGGCGGTAGCCGACCATGAGCAGATCCACCTGCGCTGCTTTGAGTCGACTCACGAGCTGTTGCTGGAGCAGCTGAGCCAGCACAAGCTGGATATGATCCTGTCGGATTGCCCGGTGGACTCCAGTCAGCAGGAGGGGCTGTTTTCCGTCAAGCTCGGTGAGTGTGGCGTCAGCTTCTTCTGTCGTCAGCCGCTGCCAGAGATGCCGTTCCCGACCTGCCTGGAGCAGCGTAAGCTGTTAATTCCGGGACGTCGCTCTATGCTGGGACGCAAGCTGTTGAACTGGTTTAACAGCCAGGGGTTACAGGTGCAGATCCTCGGTGAGTTTGATGACGCCGCGCTGATGAAGGCGTTTGGCCTGTATCACGATGCCATTTTTGTCGCTCCGTCGATTTATGCGCAGGATATGTACGCCAACGTGCAGGACAATATCCGCGAGGTGGGACGCATCGACAATGTGCAGGAAGAGTATTACGTGATCTTTGCCGAGCGGATGATTCAGCATCCGGCTGTACAGCGGGTATGCAACAAGGACTTTTCAGCGCTGTTCAGCCGTTAGCCATTCCGTGTCGGAAACAAAAAAACCGGCCGAGACCGGTTTTTTATAAAGCTTACAACGTAAGGCAGATTACTGCATTGCGTTGATCTGAGCGGTCAGATTAGCTTTATGACGAGCAGCTTTATTCTTGTGGATCAGGCCTTTGTTTGCCTGACGGTCGACGATCGGCTGCATGTCGTTGTACGCTGCCTGAGCAGCTGCTTTGTCGCCAGTAGCGATAGCTGCGTATACTTTCTTGATGAAAGTACGCATCATGGAACGGCGGCTAGCATTGTGCTTGCGACGCTTTTCAGACTGAACGGCGCGTTTCTTAGCTGACTTGATATTAGCCAAGGTCCAACTCCCAAAATATTCTATAGAGGACAATTCAAAGGCCGAGGAATATGCCCTTTCAGCCTTCTTTTGTCAATGGATTTGTGCAAATAAGCGCCGCTTGTAGTGGCGACACCCGTGCGTTTCAATGGCGCCGAATTTTACCAGCTTTGTTGTGTGGAATACAGCGTTTCGCGCGATTTTTCCCATCATGGCCATCTGACAATGGTGGATGGGGGCTAAATGGTCGCCGCTGGTGCACAGGCGGTAGCGATGCCGTTCCAAGCGGGAGATAAATCCGCATTCATGTATTTAATCGTCGGCTTAACTCCGGTATGGTGAATCAATCCCGTTAAACACCCGACAATCGCCGGTTAACCTTAGTCGCTGTACAAGGTATAATCCGTCGATTTCCACTGTTTTGAGCCTGATATGGAGCTAATTCGCGGCACTCATAACCTACGCGCGCGGCATCGTGGCTGTGTGCTGACCATCGGCAACTTTGACGGCGTGCACCGGGGGCATCGGGCGCTGCTGGCGCGTCTGCGTCAGGAGGGCGATCGTCTTGGGGTGCCGGTGATGGTGATGATCTTTGAGCCCCAGCCTCTGGAGATGTTCGCGCCGCAGAATGCGCCAGCCCGCTTGACGCGCCTGCGGGATAAGTGCCGCTATCTGGCCGACGCCGGGGTGGATGCCGTGCTGTGTGTGGGTTTTGACCGCCAGTTCGCCAGCCATTCGGCTCAGGATTTTGTGAAACACCTGCTGGTCGAGCGCCTCGGGGTGAAGTTTTTGATGATTGGCGATGATTTTCGCTTTGGCGCCGGGCGTGAGGGGGATTACCAGATGCTGCAGGCCGCCGGAAAAGTCTATGGGTTTACCGTCACTAACAGCCTCAGCTTTTGTGTCGGTGATCGGCGGGTCAGCAGTACCGCGGTGCGTCACGCGCTGCGCCACGATGACCTGGCACTGGCGGAAAGCCTGCTGGGCCACCCCTATCGCATTGCCGGGCGGGTGGTTCATGGCGATGCGCTGGGGCGTACCATCGGTTTCCCCACCGCCAATCTACCGCTAAAACGGCTGGTCGCGCCGGTAAAAGGTGTTTATGCCGTAGATGTTTATGGACTGGGTCCCACGCCTTTGCCGGGCGTGGCCAATATCGGTACCCGTCCGACCGTCGCTGGCATACGCCAGCAGCTGGAGGTCCATCTGCTTGATGTGACGATGGATCTCTATGGGCGCCATATTGATGTGGTGCTCCGCGCAAAACTGCGCAATGAACAGCGTTTTGATTCGCTTGATGCACTGAAGCGGCAAATCGCCCAAGATGTGGTGGCTGCCCGCGAATTTTTTTGGGCTGACAACACCGGTCCAGAGCCTGATGGCTCAATCCCAATAGTCGAAAACGGAACCGAAATCGAAGATGAGTGACTACAAGAATACCCTGAATTTGCCGGAAACAGGGTTCCCGATGCGCGGCGATCTGGCCAAGCGCGAGCCTGGCATGCTGCAACACTGGTATGAGCAGGATCTGTACGGAATTATCCGTAATGCTAAGCAAGGCAAGAAAAGCTTCATTCTGCATGATGGCCCTCCGTATGCGAATGGCAGCATTCATATCGGTCACTCAGTCAACAAAATCCTGAAAGATATTATTATCAAGTCCAAGGGGCTCTCCGGCTACGACTCGCCCTATATCCCCGGCTGGGACTGTCATGGTCTGCCGATTGAGCTGAAGGTAGAGCAGCTGATTGGCAAACCGGGAGAAAAGTACAGCGCGGCTGAATTCCGTGAGCAGTGCCGTGCCTATGCCGCCGAGCAGGTCGCCGGGCAGAAAGCCGACTTTATCCGTCTTGGCGTGCTGGGCGACTGGGAACACCCCTATCTGACCATGGACTATGGTACTGAGGCCAATATCATCCGTGCGTTGGCGCGCATTGTGGATAACGGCCATCTGATGAAAGGGGCTAAGCCGGTGCACTGGTGTCCGGACTGCGGTTCTTCGCTTGCCGAAGCGGAAGTGGAGTATTACGACAAGGTCTCGCCGTCCATTGACGTTCGCTTTGCCGCTGTCGATAAAGCGCAGGTGCTGGCAAAATTCGGCGTCAGCGAGGCGAAGGGCGATGTGAACGTGGTGATCTGGACCACCACTCCCTGGACACTGCCGGCCAACCGCGCCGTGGCGCTGCATCCGGAGCTGGAGTACCAGCTGGTGCAGGTGGAGGGGGAATGTCTGATCCTGGCCGCCGATCTGGTCGAGAGCGTGATGAAGCGTGCCGGCATCGACTACTGGCAGGTGCTGGGCAGCTGCAAAGGGGAAGCGCTGGAGTTGCTGCACTTCTGTCATCCTTTCATGAACTTTGACGTGCCGATCATCATGGGCGACCACGTTACCCTGGACGCCGGTACCGGTGCGGTGCACACCGCACCGGGTCACGGACCGGACGACTATGTCGTCGGTCAGAAATACGGCCTGGAGATCGCCAACCCGGTCGGCAGCAACGGCTGCTATCTGCCGGGCACTCATCCGGTGCTGGACGGGCTGTTTGTCTTTAAGGCCAACGATATCGTCATCGATCTGCTCAAGGATAGCGGTGCGCTGCTGCACGTAGAGAAGCTGACCCACAGCTACCCCTGCTGCTGGCGTCATAAGAGCCCGATTATTTTCCGTGCGACGCCGCAGTGGTTTATCAGCATGGATCGTCAGGGGCTGCGCAGCCAGTCGCTGGCTGAAATCGATCGCATCGAACGGCAGGGGCTGGATGAGCAGAATCTCAGCGGCTGGATCCCGGCCTGGGGCAAGGCACGCATCGAATCGATGGTAGCGAACCGCCCGGACTGGTGTATCTCGCGCCAGCGTACCTGGGGCGTTCCGATGGCCATGCTGGTCCATAAAGAAACCCAAGAGCTGCATCCGCGTACCACGGAGCTGATGGAAATGGTCGCCAAGCGCGTGGAGCAGGCGGGCATTCAGGCTTGGTGGGATCTGGACATTCGCGATCTTCTGGGCGACGAAGCCGATCAGTATGAGAAGGTACCGGATACGCTGGATGTGTGGTTTGACTCTGGCTCAACCAGCTATTCGGTAGTGGACGCCCGTCCGGAGTTCAACGGCCACAGCCCGGATATGTATCTGGAAGGCTCCGATCAGCATCGTGGCTGGTTTATGTCCTCGCTGATGATCTCCGTCGCCATGAAGGGTAAGGCACCGTATCGCCAGGTGCTGACCCACGGTTTCACCGTGGATGGGCAGGGGCGTAAGATGTCCAAGTCTGTTGGTAACGTCGTCAGCCCGCAACAGGTGATGAACAAGCTGGGTGGCGACATTCTGCGCCTGTGGGTCGCTTCGACCGACTATACCAGTGAAATGGCGGTGTCGGACGAGATCCTCAAGCGCTCCGCCGATGCCTACCGTCGCATCCGTAATACGGCCCGCTTCCTGCTGGCTAACCTGAACGGTTTTGACCCGTGTAAGGACATGGTGAAGCCGGAGGATATGGTGGTACTGGATCGCTGGGCGGTCGGCTGTGCCAAGCAGGCGCAGGATGAGATCATCGCCGCTTACGAAAACTATGATTTCCACGAAGTCGTGCAGCGTCTGATGCAGTTCTGCTCGGTTGAGATGGGCTCTTTCTACCTGGATATCATCAAGGATCGTCAGTACACCGCCAAGGCTGACTCCGTGGCTCGCCGCAGCTGCCAGACCGCGCTGTACCATATCGCAGAGGCGCTGGTGCGCTGGATGGCACCGATCCTCTCCTTTACGGCTGATGAGGTCTGGGGTTATCTGCCGGGCGATCGCGCACAGTTCGTGTTTACCGAAGAGTGGTACCAGGGGCTGTTTGGTCTGGATGCCGCGGAGCAGATGAACGACGCCTTCTGGGCTGAGCTGCTGAAGGTGCGTGGCGAGGTGAACAGGGTCATTGAGCAGGCGCGTAACGACAAGAAGGTTGGGGGATCGCTGGAGGCTGCCATCACGTTGTATGCGGATGAGGCGCTGGCGACGCAGCTGGACAGTCTGCAGGACGAGCTGCGCTTTGTGCTGATCACCTCGGCGGCGCGCGTTCAGCCATTGGTTCAGGCCACCGCTGATGCGGTTGCCAGCGAATTGGCCGGGCTGAAGGTGGGCTTGGGTAAGGCTGATGGCAGTAAATGCCCGCGCTGCTGGCATTACTCGACCGCCATCGGTCAGGATGCCGCGCATCCTCAGCTGTGTCCGCGCTGTGTCACGAACGTGGCCGGTCAGGGCGAAGAGCGTAAGTTTGCATGATGCGCAGACCTATTTTTTCAACCGGACTGCGCTGGCTGTGGATCGTCGTTGCCGTACTGATTGTTGATTTGGGTAGCAAGCAGCTGATCCTCCAGCATTTTATGCTGGGGGAGACCCTGCCGCTGTTCCCGTCGCTCAATCTGCACTATGCGCGGAACTACGGTGCCGCCTTTAGTTTTCTGGCCGACAGCGGCGGCTGGCAGCGCTGGTTTTTTGCCGGCATTGCCATTGCCATTTGCGTAGCCTTGCTGGTTATGATGTACCGCAGTGCAGCCTCGCAGCGTCTGAGCAATATTGCCTATGCACTGATCATCGGTGGGGCGCTGGGTAATCTGTTCGATCGCCTGTGGCATGGCTTCGTCGTCGATATGATCGACTTTTACGTCGGGAACTGGCACTTCGCCACCTTTAATCTGGCAGATACCGCGATCTGTATCGGGGCCGCACTGGTGGTGGTCGAGGGCTTTTTACCGCAGCGTGACAAGGAGAACAAGTAATGCCTCAGGTTCAGGCGACAAGCGCGGTACTGGTGCATTTTACGCTGACGCTGGAGGACGGCTCCCTGGCGGAGTCGTCACACGAGCGCGGTCAGCCGGCGTTGTTCCGGCTGGGCGACGGCAGCCTCTCTCCGGCGCTGGAAGCTCATCTGCTGGGCTGCAGGCGCGGCGATCGGCGGACTTTCACCTTGGTGCCCGCCGATGCGTTCGGCGAGCGCAGTGATGATCTGGTACAGTTTTTCCCACTGGGGCAGTTTCGCGACAGTGGGATGCCGCAGGCCGGCGCGGTGATTTTGTTCACCGCCGCCGACGGTGCCCAGATGCCGGGGCTGGTTCGCGAGATCGTCGGTGAGTCGGTCACGGTCGATTTTAACCACCCGTTGGCGGGGATGCCGGTGACCTTTGACCTTGAGGTGCTGGCGATCGATCCGCCGCAGGGAGATGAACATGCGCATTCTGCTGGCTAATCCGCGCGGTTTCTGTGCCGGGGTTGATAGGGCGATCAGTATCGTTGAGCGTGCATTGGCTATCTATGGTGCCCCGATCTATGTCCGACATGAGGTGGTGCATAACCGTTTTGTGGTGAACGATCTGCGTGAGCGCGGCGCGGTGTTTATCGAGGAGATCAGTGAAGTCCCCGACGGGGCGATCCTGATTTTCTCTGCGCACGGCGTCTCCCAGGCGGTGCGCGCAGAAGCAAAGGCGCGTCACCTGACCATGCTGTTCGATGCCACCTGCCCACTGGTGACCAAGGTCCATATGGAGGTGGCGCGCGCCAGCCGCCGTGGTACGGAGGCTATCCTGATTGGTCATGCCGGCCATCCGGAAGTGGAAGGTACGATGGGACAGTACAGCAATCCTCAGGGGGGCATGTATCTGGTTGAGTCGCCGCAGGACGTCTGGCAACTGCAGGTTAAAGACGAACAGAACCTCTGCTTTATGACCCAGACGACGCTGTCGGTCGATGATACCTCTGAGGTGATAGACGCTCTGCGGGCGCGTTTCCCGGCGATCGTCGGACCGCGTAAAGACGATATCTGTTACGCCACCACCAACCGCCAGGAGGCGGTGCGCAGCCTGGCGGTACAGGCGGATGTGGTGCTGGTGGTTGGCTCGAAAAACTCCTCCAACTCTAACCGTCTGGCGGAGCTGGCGCGTCGGGCCGGAAGAGCGGCTTACCTTATCGATAGCGCTTCGGATATTGATGATGCCTGGCTGAGCGGAGTGGGCTGCGTGGGGGTTACAGCCGGGGCATCGGCACCGGACGTACTGGTACGCGAGGTCATCGACCGTCTGCAGGCGCTGGGGGGGGCGGCGGCGCAGGAGATACAGGGGCGGGAAGAGAATATTGTGTTTGAGGTACCGCGTGAGCTACGTATCGAGGTACAGCAGGCCGACTGAGCCGTGGGGCAGAGAGTAAAACAAACGGGGTGCCCGATGGGTGCCCCGTTTGTTTGTTGCCCTTTGTCATCAGGCGAGTCCGGACTCAGCGCATATTGGTCGGTGCCGTCAGGCGGGCTTCGCCGATTTTATGCTGCAAGATGAAGTAGCCGGCATAGGCGGGAGAAGCGTGGGCAGGAATGTCTAACTTCGCGACATTCAGTGCATATACGGTGATTTGGTAGTTATGGGGCTTGGCTCCCGGAGGAGGACAGGCGCCGCCAAAGCCGTTATAGCCAAAGTCATTGCGCAGCTGGATTGCGCCCTTGGGCAGATCGCGGCTCTCTTTCTCTCCGACGTTTTGTGCCAGGCTATGTACTGAGGCGGGAATGTCGATCATCATCCAGTGCCACCATCCGCTGCCTGTTGGTGCATCCGGATCATACATGGTGACGGCAAAACTCTTGGTGCCCGCCGGTACATCACTCCAGGTCAGCGCCGGTGATTTATTCTGCCCGGTACAGCCCCAGCCATTAAAAATCTGTACGTTCTGTAGCGACTTACCATTGTCAACTGAGGGACTACTGAGCGTCATTGCCTGGGCGCTGAGGCTAAGTCCCCCGGCAACCAGCAGGCAAGCGAGTGCTTTCTTGGTAAACATAACATAATCTCCTAGGGAGGCTAATGGGAATGCCATGAATGTGTCTGATCATAGCTCCCTGCGGAGAAACTGTCAGCCATATATAGAATATTTCTATTATTTTCAAATTGTTATGTAATTATTTCCCCAAGGCTGTAACCCGATATTACCGCAATAATACCGGGTTACGCCGGGGTGCGGTTTAGGTGCCCTACTGCTCCTCTTCTTCGTGCTGGCAGAGATCGACGGCGCGTACGATGGCCTGATAGCCGGTACAGCGGCACAGGTTGCCGGAGAGGCCGCGGCGGATCTCTTGATGCGTCAGCGGGCGACTGCGCGGTTTTGCCAGCAGGGCATGGGTCGCGACCACCAGTCCCGGAGTACAGAAACCGCACTGCACAGCGCCGGCGTCGACATAGGCCTGCTGGATCGGAGAAAGGCTGTCGGCTCGGCCCAGTCCTTCGGCCGTGACGATTTGCTTACCATCTGCCCACAGCGCCAGATACAGGCAGCTGTCGGTTGCCACGCCATCGATCAATACGCTGCAGGCGCCGCACTCACCGACGCAGCAGCCCTGCTTCACGCTGGTTAGCCCGTGCTCGCGCAGCATTTCCAGCAGTGATATCGCCGGCGACACGCAAAACTGATAGGTTTTCCCATTGATCTGGCAGCGGATCTCAACCCACTCTTTGACATTCATAGTATATCTCCTCCCGCACGCTGCACGGCCAGGGTAATGGCCCGCTGTGCCAGGGTGCGGATCAGGTGTAAACGGAATTCCTTTTCTGCGCGCCAGGATGAGCGTGGCGAAACGTCAGCGGCGACGGCGGCAGCGACGGCGGCCAGCGTCTGGCGGCTCAGCGGCTGGCCGTTGGCGCAGGACTCGGCCTGCGGGCAGCGGATCGGCGTCGGTGCCGCGACGCCGTAAGCCAGACGCAGCTCGCTGAAGCGTCCAGACTCAATGCGACACAGCGCTGCACAGCCGATGGTGGCAATATCCATCGCACCGCGCATGGCGTACTTGATATAGGCGCTGCCAGCGTGGCGGTGATCGTTGGGATGAAAGCGGAAGGCCAGCAGGATCTCACCAGGGGTCAGCGCCACCTTCCCCGGCCCGGTATGAAAGCCGTCGATCGGACGGATCGTTACGCCATCAGGCGTCAGGATCTCCAGCTGGGCCTTGAGCGCGACGCTGGGGGCAGCGGAGTCTGCGCTGGTGGCACCGTTGCAGATGTTACCGCCGTAGGTGGCGACGTTGCGGATCTGCGGACCGGCGATGGTGGCGGCGGCTTCAGCCAGCATTGGCAGGTGCATCTGGATCAGCGGGTGCTCGATGAGCTGGGTAAAGGTGGTGCCTGAGCCGATGCGTAGGGAGCCATCCTCTAGCATCGTAATGCCGCACAGCTCGGGTAGCCCGTGGATATCCACGATATGGGCGTACTGCGCGTTATGGTGGTGCAGCTGGATCAGCACGTCGGTGCCGCCCGCCAGCAGCCGGCTGTCCGGGTGGGCCAGCATCAGCTCGCTGGCATGGCGCGCGCTGGTGGCGCGCAGGTAGCGTTTAATATCATACATGTCGCATTACTCCCTGATCAGTCCGGCCTGCACAAATTCGCGATACAGCGTTTTGGGGGTGATCGGCAGCGCATTGATCGCGACCCCCGTTGCCATGCGAATGGCGTTGCGGATCGCCGGTCCAGGCGAAATGATCGGCGGCTCTCCCAGCGCCTTGTGGCCATAGGCTGACTGCGGCTCCACCGTCTCGACAAAGGCGCACTCCAGATCCGGCAGGTCGACACAGGTGGGGAATTTGTAGTCGAGCAGATTCGGATTGCGTACCACGCCACTCTGCTCATCGATGATCATCTCTTCGAACAGCGCCCAGCCGATCCCCATACCCATGCCGCCGTGAACCTGTCCCTCCGCCAGCTGCGGGTTGAGGATCCGCCCGGAGTCATGCAGATTCAGGATGCGGTTAATAGTGACCTGGCATAGCGCGATGTCGATGCTGAGATCGACAAAGGTGCAGCCGAAAGCCGGGGGATTGGTGGTGGTTTTATGGGAGACCTCGGCCAGGATCTGTGCGCCGATCTCCTGGTGGTAGTAGGCCTGCATGGCGACGTCGGCGACGCTCATCAGCACCTGATCCGGCTGCATCGCCATCACCACGTTACCGTCGCACAGGGTCAGTCCCCACTCCGGCTGGTGGCTTATCAGCGCCGCGTGCGCCAGGATCTTCTGGCGCATGATCTCCGCTGCTCGGCGGATCGCCGGGGCGGCGACGTAGCTTTGCCGTGAGGCAAAGGCGCCGGGATCGAAGGCGGTGATATCGGTATCCTGAGTTGAGATCACCCGGATCTGTTTAAAGGGGATCCCCAGCGTTTCCGATGCCATCTGGGCGAAGACGGTATCGGACCCCTGGCCAATTTCGGTGGCGCCAATCTGCAGGTTTACCGTCCCGTCCTGATTGAGCAGCAGGCGGGCGCCGGCGATCTCCACCCCGACCGGATAGGTATTGGAACCATAGCTGAAACAGGCGATGCCGATGCCGCGCCGCACCGGCGCATCGGCCGCCTGGGCCAGACATTCGGCGCGGCGCTGATCCCACTCAAACAGACGGCGGCCTTTTTCCAGGCACTCTGTGAGCCCGGCGCTGTAGATGGTCTTTCCGTTAACCGGGTTGCGGTCGCCCTGACGCGCGACGTTGCGCAGACGAACCTCGAGGGGATCGAGATCGAGGCGGGCCGCGGCGTCGTCCATCAGGCATTCCAGGGCAAAGTCGACCTGCGGTGCGCCGTAGCCGCGCATCGCACCGGCGGCGGGCAGGTTGGTATACACCGTATCAGCGCAGTAGCCAAAGGCGCTGCGGGGATAGAGATAGCTGATTTTATTGGCGCCGGCAGCGGCAATCGAGTGGCCGTGAGAGGCATAGGCGCCGGTGTTGGACAGCACCGTCAGCCGGTACCCCTCCAGCTGGCCATCCCGGCGCATACCTAGCCGGGCATCGATGCTGAAGGCGTGGCGGGTGCGGGTGGCGACGAAGCACTCCTCCCGGCTCAGGCTGACCTTGACCGGTTTACCGCCGAGGCGCTGGGTTAAAAAGGCGGCCATCGGCTCTTCCAGCACATCCTGCTTATTACCGAATCCGCCGCCGACGTAGGGCTTGATCACCCGGACGTGCGACCAGGGGAGACCGAGGGCCTGGGCGACGGTGCGCCGGACAATCTGGGGAATTTGGGTGCTGGAGACAATGACGATGTGATCGGGCTGCTCCATATAGGCATAGCAGGTCACGCCCTCCATGTGGCAGTGCTGCACCACCGGCGTCTCGTAGTGACCCTCCAGCTGCAGATCGGCGGTGGAGATGCGGACTTCTGGCTCTCCGGCGTCGATCTCGCTGTGGCGCAGCAAATTGCCGCCGGGGTGAATAGCTGGCGCACCGTCAGCCAGGGCTGCCTGTGGCCGGGTGATCACCGGCAACGCATCATAGCTGACCTGTACCCGCGCCGCGGCGCGCTCGGCGCTGAGCAGATCGCGGGCGACGACGATGGCGACGCCGTCGCCAAAGTGGCGCACGTGGCCGGTCAGCAGATGGCGATCGGCGATATCCCGTTTGCCCGGCTCCAGAGACCAGGCGTGGCCGGCAGTAGGGAAGGGGGCTGAGGGGACATCGTGAAAGGTGAAGACGGCTTCTACGCCGGGCATGGACTCCGCTTCCCGGGTATCGATGGCGGTGACGTTACCGTGGGCGATACGGCTGCGCACGTAGCAGGCATGGAGCATGCCGGGCATCATCATATCATCGGTATAACGCGCCTGTCCGGTGACCTTGGCTTCGGCATCAACCCGCCGCAGCGGCGATCCTAAAGACATAGTATTCTCCTGTGGGGAAATAAGCTGGGGGATAGCTCAAGGCAGCAAGATATGCGCCACACTCATTGAGAGGAGGCGGTATATCCTCATAAGTGTGAGTCGGATCGAGATATCCCAAGGAAATTATGACGCTATAAGACAGGAAAAAACTGGCTGCATATCACTTTGAGAGCATGACGGGCATTTTTGATAGCTTGTCTCTCAAAGTGATAGCGGTATCGTGGGAGACATAACGGTGATAATTGCATATTCATGCAGCGAGAGGCACGGTAGCTACGCCGGACGTCCGTCGCCGGTGAATTTTTGCATCGTCACCGATTTTTTCTGGCTCAGGGCCGAGACAGCCGTTAATCTGAAAAGCAATCAAACAGAGGGGCCGTGAGGTACGCCGCGAGCGACGCGACGTCGGCGGACAGCGAAGCAAGCATCATAAAGGAGACGGAAGATGGCAGAACAGATTCGGGTAGCGATCGCCGGTGCTGGCGGTCGGATGGGGCGTCAGCTGATTGCGGCGGCCGCGGCGATACCTGGCGTGACGCTGGGGGCGGCGCTGGAGCGGGAGGGTTCCGGCCTGCTGGGGTGTGACGCTGGCGAACTGGCTGGCTGTGGTGTGACCGGTGTGACGGTCGAGTCATCGCTGGAGCGGGTCGCGGGCCAATTTGATATCCTGATCGACTTTACCCGTCCTGAGGGAACGATGGCGCATCTGGCTTTTTGTCAGGCGCACGGTAAAGCGATGGTGATAGGGACTACCGGTTTCAGCGAGCAGGAAAAGGCGACCATTGAGGCGGCTTCACAGCATGTCGCCATCGTGTTGGCCGCTAACTTCAGCGTTGGGGTGAACGTGATGCTGCGCCTGCTGGAAAAGGCGGCGCAGGTGATGGGGAGCTACTGCGATATTGAAATTCTTGAGGCGCATCATCGCCATAAAGTCGATGCGCCATCGGGGACGGCGCTGGCGATGGGCGAGGCGATCGCCGGTGCGTTGGGCCGTAGCCTGGAAAGCTGTGCGGTCTATACTCGCCTGGGGCACACCGGGGAGCGGGCTCCTGGCAGCATCGGTTTCGCAACGTTGCGCGCCGGCGATATCGTGGGCGAGCATACCGCTATGTTCGCCGATGTCGGCGAGCGTCTGGAGATTACCCATAAGGCGTCTAGCCGTATGACGTTTGCCAGCGGTGCCATGCGGGCGGCGCAGTGGCTCGGCGCACAGCAGCCAGGGATGTACGATATGTGTGATGTTTTGGCTCTTGATACCTTATAAATGGCCTGTTATTAGATAGATATCATGGTCTGTTTGTTATTTAATGTGATGAAAATAATTGTTTTTTTATCACATTTTTTATTTATGGTGAGAATTTAAATCTAAGCTTATCAGTATGGCAATTTTTTCTGTTTACCTTTTATTTCCCCCGCTGCACTGCCCGCATATTGATTTTTTCAGTGAAAAAACGCATTATAGCGCCGTTGCCTTTGATATCTGTGTCCGGCAACCGTTTTCTCCTTTCTTAAAATTGGCGTTTTTAATCACTTGGCATTAAAAACACATTCAGATTTGTAAAAAACACAAAAAACTCTCCTTTCATCTGGACAATGGGCGGATGCGTCATTAGAATGCGCGCAATTTGTCAGAAATTCGCCGCAGTGGCAGTTTTTGCGATTGATTCACGATACAATGTCTGAATTAATATGCATATGCTGTGACTGAGTATTCCTTTGGAGGGTGTTTTGATTAAGTCAGCGCTTTTGGTTCTGGAAGACGGAACCCAGTTTCACGGCAGGTCGATCGGGGCAGATGGCTCGGCCGTGGGGGAAGTGGTCTTCAATACCTCGATGACCGGCTACCAGGAAATTCTCACCGACCCCTCCTATTCCCGCCAGATCGTCACGCTTACCTATCCCCATATTGGCAATGTCGGCACCAACGCCGCCGATGAAGAATCCTCCACCGTGCATGCTCAGGGGCTTATCGTGCGCGATCTGCCGCCGATCGCCAGCAATTTCCGCTGCCAGGAGACGCTGCCGGACTATCTGCGTCGTCACCGCGTGGTCGCCATCGCTGATATCGATACCCGTAAGCTGACCCGTCTGCTGCGTGAGAAAGGGGCGATGAACGGCTGTATCGTCACCGCAGAGAATGGGAGCGAGCCAGACGCGGCGCTGGCTCTGGAGAAGGCGCGCGCGTTCCCCGGCCTGAAAGGGATGGATTTGGCCAAAGAAGTGACCACGAAGGAGGCCTATAGGTGGTGCCAGGGCAGCTGGACGCTCAGCGGCGGCCTGCCAGCGCCGCGTGACGACGCCGAACTGCCTTACCATGTCGTGGCCTATGACTTTGGCGTGAAGCGCAATATCCTGCGAATGCTGGTGGATCGCGGCTGCCGCCTGACGGTAGTACCGGCCCAGACGCCTGCACAGGATGTGCTGGCGCTGGATCCGGACGGTATTTTCCTTTCCAACGGTCCCGGCGATCCGGCCCCTTGTGACTATGCTATCGAGGCTATCGCGACCTTCCTGCGCGGAGAGATCCCGCTGTTTGGCATCTGCCTTGGGCATCAGCTGCTGGCGCTGGCCAGCGGTGCGCAGACGGTAAAAATGAAGTTTGGCCATCACGGCGGCAACCATCCGGTGAAAGATTTAGAGGGCGATCGGGTAATGATCACCGCGCAGAACCACGGTTTTGCCGTTGATGAAGCGACCTTGCCGACGACGCTGCGGGCGACCCATAAGTCGCTGTTCGACGGCTCGCTGCAGGGCATTCACCGTACCGATCGTCCGGCGTTCAGTTTCCAGGGACACCCGGAGGCCAGCCCGGGACCGCACGACGCCGCCCCGCTGTTTGACCATTTTATGACGCTGATTGAAAACTATCGCCGTACCGCCAAGTAATCAGGGAGCCTGAACAACCATGCCAAAACGTACTGATATTAAAAGCATCCTGATCCTGGGCGCCGGGCCGATCGTCATCGGCCAGGCGTGCGAGTTCGACTACTCTGGCGCTCAGGCCTGTAAGGCGCTACGCGAAGAGGGCTACCGCGTCGTCCTGGTTAACTCCAACCCGGCCACCATCATGACCGATCCGGAGATGGCCGATGCGACCTATATTGAGCCGATTCACTGGGAAGTGGTGCGAAAGATCATCGAAAAAGAGCGCCCCGATGCGGTGCTGCCGACGATGGGCGGCCAGACGGCGCTGAACTGTGCCCTGGAGCTGGAGCGCCAGGGGGTACTGGCCGAGTTCGGTGTGACCATGATTGGGGCGACGGCGGATGCCATCGATAAGGCTGAGGATCGACGGCGTTTCGACCAAGCGATGAAGAAGATCGGGCTGGATACCGCGCGTTCCGGCATTGCCCACAGTATGGAAGAGTCGCTGGCGGTGGCTGAGCAGGTCGGTTTCCCCTGCATTATCCGTCCGTCGTTTACGATGGGCGGCACCGGCGGCGGTATTGCTTATAATCGCGAAGAGTTTGAAGAGATCTGCGCACGCGGCCTGGATCTTTCGCCGACCAATGAGCTGCTGATCGATGAGTCTCTGATCGGCTGGAAAGAGTATGAGATGGAGGTGGTGCGCGATAAGAACGACAACTGCATCATCGTCTGCGCCATCGAAAATATTGATCCGATGGGGATCCACACCGGCGACTCGATTACCGTCGCGCCGGCGCAGACCCTGACCGATAAAGAGTACCAAATCATGCGTAACGCCTCGATGGCGGTACTGCGTGAGATCGGCGTGGAGACCGGCGGCTCCAACGTGCAGTTTGCGGTTAACCCGAAAAGCGGCCGTCTCATCGTTATCGAGATGAACCCGCGCGTATCACGTTCTTCCGCGCTGGCCTCCAAGGCGACCGGTTTCCCGATCGCCAAGGTTGCAGCCAAGCTGGCGGTGGGCTACACCCTAGACGAGCTGATGAACGACATCACCGGGGGGCGTACGCCGGCCTCCTTTGAACCCTCCATCGACTACGTGGTGACGAAGATCCCGCGCTTCAACTTTGAAAAGTTTGCCGGGGCTAACGATCGCCTGACCACGCAGATGAAGTCGGTGGGTGAGGTGATGGCGATTGGCCGTACCCAGCAGGAGTCGCTGCAGAAGGCGCTGCGCGGGCTGGAGGTCGGGGCGAGTGGCTTCGATCCCAAGGTAAATTTGGACGATCCGCAGGCGTTGACCAAGATCCGACGCGAGCTGAAAGATGCCGGTGCAGAGCGTATCTGGTATATCGCCGATGCCTTCCGCGCCGGTCTGTCGGTGGATGGGGTGTTTAACCTGACCAACATCGATCGCTGGTTCCTGGTGCAGATCGAGGAGCTGGTGCGTCTGGAGGAGCAGGTTGCCGACGTGGGCATCAATGGCCTGACGCCGGATTTCCTGCGTCAGCTGAAGCGTAAAGGGTTCGCCGATGCCCGTCTGGCCCGTCTGGCCGGTGTGGCGGAGAGCGAGATTCGCAAGCTACGCCATAAGCAGGGGCTGCATCCGGTATATAAACGCGTGGACACCTGCGCGGCCGAATTCGCGACCGACACGGCTTACCTTTACTCCACCTATGAAGAGGAGTGCGAGGCTAACCCGACTCACGATCGCCCAAAGATCATGGTGCTGGGCGGTGGCCCGAACCGTATCGGTCAGGGGATCGAGTTTGACTACTGCTGCGTGCACGCGTCGCTGGCGCTGCGTGAGGATGGCTATGAAACCATCATGGTCAACTGTAACCCGGAGACCGTCTCCACGGATTATGATACCTCTGACCGTCTCTACTTTGAGCCGGTTACGCTGGAGGATGTGCTGGAGATCGTCGCCGTCGAACGTCCGCAGGGGGTGATCGTACAGTACGGCGGCCAGACGCCGCTAAAGCTGGCCCGGGCGCTGGAGGCCGCAGGCGTGCCGGTTATCGGCACCAGTCCGGACGCCATTGACCGCGCCGAGGATCGTGAGCGCTTCCAGAAGGCGGTGAATCGCCTGGGGCTGAAGCAGCCGGCCAACGCTACCGTCACGGCCATTGAGCAGGCGGTGGAGAAGGGGGCCCAGATAGGTTATCCGCTGGTGGTTCGCCCCTCTTATGTTCTCGGTGGCAGGGCGATGGAGATCGTCTACGATGAGAGCGATCTGCGGCGCTACTTCCAGACGGCGGTCAGCGTCTCCAACGATGCGCCGGTGCTGCTGGATCACTTTCTGGACGATGCGGTCGAAGTGGACGTCGATGCCATCTGTGACGGCGAGCGAGTGTTGATCGGTGGCATTATGGAGCACATTGAGCAGGCGGGGGTACACTCCGGTGACTCCGCCTGTTCGCTGCCGGCCTATACCCTGAGTGCTGAAATCCAGGACGAGCTGCGCCGCCAGGCGGAGAAGCTGGCGATGGAGCTGTGCGTCCGCGGGCTGATGAACGTGCAGTTTGCGGTGAAAGATAACCAGGTATACCTGATTGAGGTCAACCCGCGCGCCGCGCGTACCGTTCCCTTCGTCTCCAAGGCGACCGGCGTACCGTTGGCTAAGGTGGCCGCCCGTGTGATGGTGGGGCAGACGCTGGCGCAGCAGGGAATGACAGAAGAGGTGATCCCGCCTTATTACTCCGTCAAAGAGGTGGTGCTGCCGTTTGCCAAGTTCCCCGGCGTCGACCCGATTCTGGGGCCGGAGATGCGCTCTACCGGTGAAGTGATGGGGGTGGGCCGTACCTTTGCCGAGGCCTTTGCCAAGGCGATGCTTGGCAGTCTGTCGCAGGTGAAGACCCCGGGACGCGCCCTACTGTCGGTTCGTGAGGGCGATAAGCACCGGGTGGTGGATCTGGCGGCCAAGCTGCTCAGGCAGGGCTTTGAGCTGGATGCGACCCACGGCACCGCGGTGGTGCTGGGGGAAGCGGGTATTAATCCGCGTCTGGTCAACAAAGTGCATGAGGGGCGTCCACACATTCAGGATCGCATCAAGAATGGCGAGTATACCTATATTGTGAACACCACCGCCGGGCGTCAGGCGATCGAGGATTCCAAGCTGATCCGCCGTAGCGCGCTGCGCTACAAGGTGCACTACGACACCACGCTGAACGGCGGTTTTGCTACGGCGATGGCGCTGAACGCGGATCCGACCGAACAGGTGATTTCAGTACAGGAGATGCATGCCCGACTGAAGTAATGGCGCGGAGCAGCGTCAGGCCCGACATAGCCGGGCCTTTTTGTTGTCGGCCGGGCGGCCCGGAAACTTGCCGTCATGGGATAGGGCGGCAGGTTACGCGACGTGCGGGGTTGTGGCACAATAAATCACCGCGGTGCGGGTAGTCTGCGCCGAGGGAGCGTTGCCATCGGTGCTGGAGCCGCGGCGACGGTATGACGGGATTACCCTGACAGGAGTCGATTGTGGAGTCTGATCGCCAGCGGGAGATAACCCGCCTGTGTATTCATTGCGCCCTTTTCCTGCTGCAGCATGGTGCCGAGAGCATGTTGGTCGAACAGCTTTCTACCCGGCTGGGGTTGGCGCTGGGCGTAGACAGTGTGGAGAGTTCTATTTCTGCCAACGCGGTGGTGTTGACCACCATCAAGGATGGCCGTTGTCTGACGTCGACGCGCAAAAATGTCGATCGCGGCATCAATATGCACGTGGTGACTGAGGTGCAGCATATTGTGATTATGGCTGAGCACCGCCTGCTGGACATGCACGATGTGCGCCGACGGTTGGAGCATATCCGCCCGTTGCGCTATCCGCGCGCGCTGGTGGTACTGATGGTCGGCCTCTCTTGCGCCTGTTTCTGCAAACTGAATGGCGGCGGCTGGGACGGCGCGCTGGTGGCCTTTTTTGCCAGCGCGGTGGCCATGTATGCCCGGCAACTAATGACTCATCGACAGCTTAATCCGCTGATTAATTTTTGTATTACGGCCTTTATTGCCACCTCGGTCTCTGGCGGCCTGCTGCAGCTGAGCGTATTTGCCGGGACATCGCTCATTGCCATGGCGGCCAGTATTCTGCTGCTGGTGCCTGGGTTTCCTCTGATCAATGCGGTGGCGGATATGTTTAAAGGGCATGTCAATACCGGGCTGGCCCGCTGGGCAATGGCGACGCTGTTGACCCTGGCCACCTGTCTTGGCGTCGTGATGGCGCTATCGCTGTGGGGACTACAGGGATGGGCATGATAACGCTGCTGCTGCAGCTGGTGCAGGATATGCTGCTGGCCGCTGTGCCAGCGCTGGGGTTTGCCATGGTGTTCAACGTGCCAAACCGGGCCTTACGTTATTGCGCACTGCTGGGGGCAATTGGGCACGGCTCCCGTCTGTTGTTGATAACGTTGGGGCTGAATATTGAGTGGGCGTCGCTGATGGCGGCGATCCTGATCGGAGTCATCGGTATTCAGTGGTCGCGCTGGCTGCTGGCACACCCGAAGGTGTTCACCGTTGCAGCGGTGATCCCGATGTTTCCCGGCATCTACGCCTATCGGGCGATGATCGCCGTGGTTGAGATCTCCCGCAGCGGCTATTCCGAGCCGCTGTTCGCCAGCATGGTCACCAACTTTCTCAAGGCCTCTTTTATCGTAGGGGCGCTCTCCATCGGTCTGTCATTACCGGGGATATGGCTGTATCGTAAGCGCCCTGGAGTCTAATTGACTGCTTTTAAGGTTTACTTCGAGATTTTACTGTGCATATAGATTTACCCGCCGCAGGCTATCGACGCCTGCGCGGTCATTCCGTATAGTGTGCGCACTTTTTCTCCCAGACAGGACAGACAAGCATGATTATCAGCCTGATCGCTGCACTCAGCGCGGATCGTGTGATCGGTTTAGACAATGCTATGCCATGGCATTTGTCGGCCGATCTTGCGTGGTTTAAGCGCAATACTCTGGCAAAACCAGTGATCATGGGGCGTAAAACCTATGAGTCCATCGGGCGCCCGCTGCCGGGTCGTCATAATATCGTGATCAGCCGCCAGGCGGGCTGTGACGATCGTGTGAGTTGGGTAGCGACACCCGAGGCTGCACTGACTGCCGCTGCAGATGCTGATGAGGTGATGATTATCGGCGGCGGTACGCTGTATGAGCAGTTTTTACCGCAGGCGAGCCGACTGTATCTGACCCACGTGGACGCTGACGTCGCCGGAGACACCTATTTCCCCGACTATGCACCGGATGAGTGGCAGACGTGCTTCAGTGAGTTTCATGAGGCCGATAGCGACAATTCACACGCCTACTGCTTTGAGATCCTGGATCGCCGTTAACCGTGTCGAGCCCTTTCCCTGCACGTCCTCCGTGCTTGTTATCATGCCATCATCGCGTCGTTCACCCTATGCAGCTCCTCTGTAGCGTGGTGTGACCGAGAGGCTGTCACGCCGGGAAAATACCGCCTGCATCGTGTTTCCAGCGAGCACTCCCCGCCGTTAGCGCGCCGGTACGCCTACGCCAGCAGCTGGGCAGCGCTGGCATGGGCGGCATGAGGCCGTTTCGCGGCGGTGGGGAATGGGGGCCGCGGCTATTCCGCTTTGGCGTGGCGCGATGCGCGGCGAGAGGGCACGCTGAAGCTGTGGCGATCCTCCCAGCGCAGGGCCGTCAGGGTGCCGCCCCAGCAGCACCCGGTATCCAGGGCGTAGACCTGTGGCGGCGTACTGCGCCCTTCCAGAGAGGCCCAGTGGCCGAAGGCGATGCTGTAGCCAGCCTCGCGTACCGGGCTGTCGAGATCGAACCAGGGACGCAACGGTGCCGGCGCATCCTCAGGCGCATCCTTGCAAATCATGTCCAGCTCGCCGCCGGGGAAGCAGTAGCGCATCCGGGTCAGGGCATTGGTGGTAAAGCGCAGGCGCGCCAGGCCGCTGAGCGACTCGCTCCAGTTATTCGGCATATCACCGTACATGGCATTGAGAAAAAAGGGGTAGCTGTCGCTGGCCAGCATGGCTTCCACCTCGCGCGCGCAGCGTTGCGCGGTGGTCAGATCCCACTGGGGACTGATGCCCGCGTGTGCCATCACCAGGCACAGATCGTTATCGACCTGCAACACCGGCTGGCGACGCAGCCAGTTGATCAGGCTGTCCGCATCCGGTGCCTCCAGCAGCGGCGTCAGTTTATCCTTGGGCTTATTCCGGCTGATGCCGGCGTAAATGGCCAGCAGGTGCAGGTCGTGGTTACCCAGCACCAGGCGTGCGCTGTCGCCAAGGGATTTGACATAGCGCAGTACCGCCAGAGAGTCGGGGCCGCGGGCGACCAGATCGCCGGTCAGCCACAGCGTGTCGCGGGCGGGATCGAAGTCCGCCAGGGAAAGCAGGTCGCGCAGTTCATGGTAGCAGCCATGAACGTCGCCAATAAGCAGTGTCGACATAGAATCAGTTAATCAGGCTGGGAATGGCCAGGCGGAAGACCGGAATGGCGATACGGAAGGTGTGTCCCTGATGGTCAACCATTTCGTAGTGCCCCTCCATGGTACCGCAGGGCGTTTCGATGATGGCGCCGCTGGTGTACTGAAACTCACCATTGGGCTGGATCAGCGGCTGTTCGCCGATGACCCCTTCGCCCTGGACTTCAGTCTGGCGGCCGTTGCCGTTGGTTATTAGCCAGTAGCGGCGCAGGAGCTGTACGTTAAAGCGGCCCAGATTACGCAGAGTGACGGTATAGGCAAAGACGAAGCGCGCCTCTTCAGGCAGCGACTGTGATCCAGCATAGACACTCTGTACCTGAACGATGATACGGGGTGCATCGATCATAACGTAAGGCTCCTGTTTGCACGGTTACTGAGCCTGTGGGTGTTCACACAGCCAGTTGGCCAGTCTGCAGTAGTCTGCCACGGACAGCGTTTCTGCTCTGCGTGCCGGATCGATTCCCAGCGCGCTGAGCTGGTCGGCGCTGAACAGATGGCCAAGACTGTTGCGGATGGTCTTGCGCCGTTGGTTAAAGGCTTCTGTCGTGATGCGGCTCAACACGCGTACGTCGCTTACCGGATAGGGCAGCTCACGGTGTGGGATCAGGCGAACCACGGCAGAATCCACCTTAGGTGCCGGGCGGAAGGCGCTGGGCGGAACTTCCAGAACCGGGACTACCTGGCAGTAGTATTGCGCCATAACGCTCAGACGGCCATAGGTTTTGCTGTCCGGCCCGGCGACAAGGCGGTTAACAACCTCTTTCTGCAGCATAAAATGCATATCGCTGATGGCGGATGCATAGCTGAACAGATGAAACATCAGCGGGGTGGAGATGTTATACGGCAGGTTGCCGAACACGCGCAGCGGCTGGCCTGCTTCACGTGCCATCTCGCTGAAGTCGACGGTCATGGCATCCTGCTGACGAATGGTCAGCTTACGGCTGATAAACGGATGGGTAGACAGACGCTCCGCCAGATCTCTGTCCAGCTCGACGACGGTCATTTTATCCATGCGGTCGGCGACCGGTTCGGTCAGCGCGCCGAGGCCCGGGCCGATTTCGACCACGGCCTGACCCGGTAGGGGATTGATGGCGGACACGATGCTGTCGATCACGAACTGATCGGTCAGGAAGTTCTGTCCAAAGCGTTTTCGGGCCAAATGCCCCTGGTGCACTCTACTGTTCATTGCTGTGGTTGGTCATCTCTATGGCAAGATTTAATGCGGTGATAAAGCTGCCGGGCTGCGCCTGACCGCTGGCGGCCAGATCCAGCGCGGTGCCGTGATCTACCGAGGTGCGGATAAACGGCAGCCCCAGCGTGATGTTGACCGCGCGGCCAAATCCCTGGTATTTGAGTACCGGCAGTCCCTGATCGTGGTACATCGCCAGCACCGCGTCGGCGTCGTCCAGGTATTTCGCCTGGAACAGC
Organism: Edwardsiella ictaluri ATCC 33202; assembly: GCF_000264785.1. Lineage (GTDB taxonomy): Bacteria > Pseudomonadota > Gammaproteobacteria > Enterobacterales > Enterobacteriaceae > Edwardsiella > Edwardsiella ictaluri. The sequence goes on from NZ_AFJI01000081.1 coordinate 55,056, forward strand.
GTGTCGGCGGGCAGCGGGCCGGTAAGGTGAATAGCGCTGGCGCGCAGGGCATCAAGGGTCGGGATGATAATATCCAGCTCCTCCCGCCCCATATGCCCGCCTTCACCGGCGTGTGGGTTGAGTCCGCAGACGTAGATATGCGGTTGGCGAAGGCCAAACCGGCGGCGCAGATCGGCGTCCAGAATGGTGATGACCTCGCGTAGCGTCTGCGGCGTAATCGCTGCAGGAACCTCCTGCAGCGGTAAGTGTGTGGTCGCCAGCGCGACGCGCAGGCGCTCGCTGGCCAGCATCATCACGACGCGCGGGCAGCCGCTGCGATCGGCGAAGAACTCGGTATGCCCGGTGAAGGGGACACCGGCATCGTTAATGATCCCTTTGTGCACCGGGCCGGTCACCAGCGCGGCAAATTCGCCACTCAGGCAACCGTCGCAGGCGCGCGTCAGCGTGGCGACCACATAGTTGCCGTTGGCGACGTTGAGTTTGCCGGGGATAACGTCGGCTTCCAGCGGGATCGGCAACACCGTCAGGGTGGCCGCCTGCTGCGCCTGGGGCGATAGCGCCGAATCATAGCGGCGCAGCGTCAGCGGCAGCCCCAGCGCGTGGGCGCGCGCCTCTAGCAGGCCCGGATCGGCGCATACCACCAGCTCGGCAGGCCAGGGCCGCTGCGCCAATTGAACGAGCAGCTCCGGTCCTACCCCGGCCGGCTCGCCGGGGGTGATGACAATGCGACGAATCGATGCCATGGAATTACTGGGCCCCGTTGGCGCTGTTGCCCAGGATCTTCACATAGGCCGCAGCGCGTTGCTCCTGCAGCCAGGTCTGTGCTTCTTCGGCAAATTTACGGTTAAACAGCATGCGATAAGCGCGCTCTTTCTGGGCCTCATCGGTGCGATCGACCTGGCGGGTGTCCAGCAGCTGGATCAGGTGCCAGCCAAAGTTGGAGTGCACCGGCTGGCTTATCTCACCCTTGTTCAGCTTCATCAGCGCATCGCGGAAGGCCGGATCGTACATGGACGGTACTGCCCACCCCAGATCGCCACCTTTCTGCGCGCTGCCTGGATCCTGTGAATACTCTTTCGCTGCCTGTTCAAAGGTGATCTGACCGGACTTGATCTGGGCGGAGAGCGCTTCCAGCTTGGCGCGCGCCTGGGTATCGCTCATGACCGGCGAGGGGCGCAGCAGAATATGGCGTGCGTGCACTTCGGTGACGGAGACGCTGGCCTGATCGCCGCGCAGATCGTTGACCCGCAGAATATGGAAACCGACGCCGGAGCGGATAGGCCCGACGATATCCCCTTTCTTGGCGCTCTGCAGGGCTTCAGCGAACAGGGTCGGCAGCTCTTGCAGACGACCCCAACCCATCTCGCCGCCTTTCAGCGCCTGGGGATCGGCGGAGTAGGCTGCCGCCAGCTTGGCAAAGCTGGCGCCCTGGTGCAGCTGCTGGATCAGTGACTCTGCCTGCTTCTGGGCTTCACTGACCTGCTGCTGGGTCGGATTTTCCGGCAGCGGGATCAGGATGTGACTTAGGTTAACGGCGGTTTCGCCGCTGTTCTGGCTGCCGATTTGCTTGGCCAGCGCATCCACCTCCTGCGGCAGAATGGTGACGCGGCTGCGTACCTCATTATTACGGACTTCGCTGATCAGCATCTCTTTGCGGATCTGGTCGCGGTAGGTTTTATAGTCAAGCCCATCGGCCGCGAGGCGGCTGCGCAGCTGCTGCATGCTGATGTGGTTCTGCTGGGCGATACCGTTAATGGCGTTATCCAGTTCGCTGTCAGAGATCTCCAGCCCCATACGCTTGGCCATCTGCAGCTGCACGTTGTCCATGATCAGCCGCTCAAGGATCTGATGGCGCAGAGTGGCATCGTCCGGCAGCTGTTGACCGGCCTGCTGGGCGTTGAGTTTTACCGACTTCATCATGCCGTCGACGTCACTTTCCAGCACGACGCCGTTGTCTACGATAGCCACGACTTTATCGACGACTTGGGGGGCCGCAAAGGCGGTATTGGCACACAGCGCCACGCCGAGGATCAGCGTTCTCCAGTTCTTCATAACTATCCCATTGTATTAATCCGCCCACGGCGGGTTTAGGTTTTACCTGATGCCGACAGCCTGTGGCTAACGGTATTGCCTGCGTTTTTGTACCGTTAGACCACGCATTGCGCCAAATGTTAGAAGGCGCGTTGATAAGGCAGAATGCCGGAGCGTAGCATCTCTGCAGAGCCCAGGCTGTAGTTCTGGTTCATCCCGCGCAGGGCAAACTTGAGCGAGAACTTGTTGTCATACTTGCTGTTCTGGGTCGCGCTGTCCCAGCTGTTGATCTTGCGCTCATAGGTGACGCCCATCGACCAGCAGCAGGTATTGTACTGCAGGCCGGCGATGGCATCGGCGGACTGCTTCGCCTTGGTATCATAGTAGTAACCGGCGACCAGCGCCCAGCGCTCGGCCAACGGCAGGCTGCCGATGATCCCAGCCTGGCTGATGCCCTGGTTGTAGATGGTATTATTGGCGTAGCTTGGCAGCATGGAGGTAATGTACTCCGGGCTGGCGTAGCGATAGCTGAGCTGCAGTACGCTCTCGGCGTCTTTACGATACTCCATCACCGCGTTACCCAGTGCCACGCTGTTCAGTCGGGTATCATACTGCAGACCGCCGCGCAGACCCCAGCTATCGGTCAGCTTAAGGTAGCTGTCTCCGGCCCATACCAGGCTGCCGGTGTTATCGTGGCGATCGATAGTGGTGGTTTCATCGCCGGTACGCGACGGTGAAAAGTAGTAAATCTGCCCGATAGAGGCGTTGAAGCGTTCGTTCTGCTCATCATCGTACAGGCGGGTCGTCAGGCCGGTGGTGACCTGATTGGCCGAGGCGATACGGTCCAGACCGCTGTAGCTGCGGTCGCGGAACAGGCCGGTATAGTCGGTCTGCAGCAGGGTGGCGTCGTAAGAGTAAATGTCGCTCTGGTCGCGGTACGGAATATACAGATACTGGGCGCGCGGCTCCAGCGTCTGGGTATAGCCGCTCAGCAGGGTGGCGTCGCGCTCAAAGATCATCTTACCGTCGATCTTAAACTCCGGCATCACGCGGTTGACGTTGTCCTTCAGCTGCGTCAGGTTACCTTGGCTGGGGACATCCTGCTGATAGTGGGTCGCCATCAGCTTCGCTTCTGTATTGATGCTCCCCCAGCGGTTGGACAGCGGCAGCGACAGGACCGGCTCGACGTGGTAGCGGTCGGCCCCGGGCAGGTAGACGTTGTCGTTGGTGAACTTGACCGCCTGACCGTACAGGGTGAAGTCGAACGGGCCCAGATCGTTTTTGTAGTAGTTCAGATCCAGCTGCGGTGCGGTGCGGTAGGCATTGACGTCCCCCGCGTTGGCGAATACCTGGAACTGGGTGGTCGAGAGCGTCGCATTCCAGTTGGTCTCGGCATAGCCCAGGGTAAATTTCTGCGTGGCGTAGCCGCTGGTGCTGGATCCATAGGAGGAGCTCAGGTCGGTGAAGTAGTAGGGATCGCTGACCTTGGTATAATCGACGCCGAAGCGCCAGTGGTCGAGTACGCCAGAGTGGCGCCAGTAGAACAGCCAGCGATCGCGGTTCTTCAGATCCTCCAGCTCCTGTCCGGTGATCCCCTGATTTTTACGATCCTGCTGGAACTGCCGGTCGTTGCCCAGCCAGTCAAATTCGACCTGACCCATACCAAATTCACTCAGATAGCGGAATTCGTTTTGCAGCTGCAGACCGCGTTTTTCCATGTAGTGCGGAGTAAAGGTCGCGTCAGCCTGCGGGGCGATGTTCCAGTACCAGGGCAGGGTAAACTCTATCCCATCGCCGTTGGAGTAGTTTACGCTGGGGATCAGAAAGCCGGAGCGGCGCTTGTTGCCAGTCGGAAACTGCAGATAGGGGCTGTAGAAGACCGGAACCGGCCCGATCTTAAAGCGGGCGTTCCAGATCTCGGCCACCTGCTCCTTACGATCCTGAATGATCTCGGAGCCGGCGATACTCCAGCTGTTGTCACCCGGCAGACAGGAGGTAAAGGTCCCATTATCCAGGATGGTGTAGCGGTTAGCGTCGCGGGTCTTCATCAGATCGGCATCGCCGCGCCCCTGGCGACCGACAAACTGATAGTCGCCGCGCCAGACGTTGGTATCTTTATTATTCAGGTTGGACCAGGCGCTGGGGCCCTGCAGCCGGATCTGACTGTCCGCGTAGTGTACATTGCCTATCGCGGTCACGGTGCGCAGCGGATTGGGCTGCCCCTGGATCGCTTTCTGATCCAGTTGAACCTTATCGGCGGTCAGGGTGCTATTGCCCTGCTGAATATCGACGTTGCCGTGGAACAGGGCGTTGTTCGGGTAGTTGGCTTCGCTCTGATCTGCGGTAATGTGCACCGGAAGGCTATTGATATCGCCGGAAACCAACGGTTTGTCATACACGGGAACGCCGATCAGGCACTGTTCGGCGAGGGAAGCCAGCGCATGCTGACTGTAAAGCGCTGACCAGACGAGGGTGGCTATCAGCGTGGGTATACTTTTTTTCATACGCGGTGTCAGGGATTCCGTCATCAGAGGCGTCTTGCCGCAATCGGTCAGAGACTATCTTACCCGTCAGCGTGGCGCTAGTGTTAAATTGTGGCTCAGCGTCGCTGCCATTAGGTGTCAGAATAAATGACAGGTATGATAAAGCAAATTATGTCCCACGACATGATGAATTGAGGACGATATGCGCTATTGGGGTAAATTCGTAGGGGTGTTGCTGGGGCTGATGTCCGGGATCGGTTTCTGGGGTGTTGTTCTGGGTTTTTTGATTGGTCATATGTTTGATAAGTCGCGCGCGATTAAGCGTCAGGGCTATTTTGCCAATCAGCAGCAGCGCCAGGGGCTGTTTTTCCGCACCACCTTTCAGGTTATGGGACATCTGACAAAGTCGAAGGGGCGGGTGACAGAGGCCGATATTCAGGTTGCCTCCATGTTTATGGATCGCCTGAATCTGCATGGCGATGCCAGGCTGATGGCGCAGCAGGCTTTCCGCGAGGGCAAGGAGCCCGGCTACCCGCTGCGGGAGCGCCTGCGCGAACTGCGCAGCGTCTGCTTTGGCCGTATCGATCTGATCCGTATCTTTTTGGAGATCCAGCTGCAGGCGGCGTTCGCCGATGGGCAGCTGCACCCGAATGAGCGGGCGGTGCTGTATGTGATCGCCGAAGAGCTGGGTTTTTCACATGCGCAGTTCGATCAGTTTCTGGGCATGATGGAGGGCGGGCGCCAGTTTGGCGGCGGCTACCATCAGGCGGGAGGACAGCAGGGGGGATTCTATACGCCGCCCCAGGGGCCGACGCTGGAGGATGCCTGTAAGGTGCTGGGGGTGGCGTCGAGCGCCGATGCGACCACGATCAAGCGTGCGTATCGTAAGCTGATGAGCGAGCATCACCCCGATAAGCTGGTGGCTAAAGGGCTGCCGCCGGAGATGATGGAGCTGGCCAAGCAGAAGGCGCAGGAGATCCAGGCTGCGTACGATCTGATTAAGAAAGAAAAGGGATTCAAGTAGCGTATAAGACGCCGCGTTTGCTGTTAGCTCACGATGATACGGCCCGCGAAAGCGGGCCGTATGTTTCTGGATACGGCTAAAAGTCCGCCTCGCAGCGGAAGTGCATCGGGGTGGTGAAGGCCGGATGCACGATGCGTAGCTCCTGGGCGTGCAGCAGCAGGCGGGAGGCTAACGCCAGCGCCTGCGGCGGTGCATAGAAGCCGTCGCCAAGGATCGGATGGCCGAGGGCCAGCAGATGGACGCGCAGCTGATGCGAGCGGCCGGTGATCGGCGTTAGCAGAACCCGGGCGGTACCGTCGGCGTCGTGCGCCAGCACCTGGTACTCCGTTTGCGCCGGTTTGCCCTGTTCAAAGCAGACCTTCTGTTTGGGGCGGTTGGGCCAGTCACAGATCAGCGGCAGGTCGATCACCCCCTGGTCCTGCGGTGGGTGTCCCCAGACCCGGGCGACGTAGTTCTTTTTCGGCTCACGCTCGCGAAACTGGCGCTTGAGCTCCCGCTCGGCGTCCTTGGTCAGCGCGACCACCAGTACCCCGCTGGTGGCCATATCCAGACGGTGTACCGATTCGGCGTCAGGAAACTGTGCCTGAATACGGGTAATGATGCTGTCCTGATGCTCGGGCAGACGCCCTGGCACCGACAGCAGTCCGCTGGGCTTATTAACCACTATGATATGTGCGTCCTGGTACAGTATGTGCAGCCAGGGCTCGCGCGGCGGATCATAGTGCTCCAGCGCCGGAGTGGCGCTGGGCGGGAGTGCGCCGCCTGCGGGAGTGCGTCGTCCCATTACTGGTGCGACACCACAATGAGGCGCAGGGCATCCAGACGCCAGCCGGCCTGGTCCAGCGTCTCCAAGACCTTACGGCGGGTGAACTCCAGGGTCTCCAGCTCATCGTCACGGATATTGGGGTTTACCGCCCTGAGCGACTCCAGACGTGCCAGCTCGGCGCTCAGCGCTTCATCGGCCTCACGCTTGGCAGCGTCGATCAGCGCCTGCGCCTGGTCTGCTATCAGCGCCTCTCCAGACTGCAGCATGGCGTGTACGTTGGGCTGTACCGCGTTGACCAGCTTGCTGGCGGTATGGCGGTTGACGGCGTTGAGCTGGCGGTTGAAGCTTTCGAACTCCACCTGAGCTGCCAGGTCGTTCCCCTTGGCGTCCAGCAGCATACGCACCGGCGTCGGCGGCAGGAAGCGGGTCAGCTGTAGCTGCTTCGGTGCCTGGGCCTCGACCACGTACACCGCCTCCAGCAGCAGCGTACCGACCGGCAGCGCCTTGTTCTTCAGCAGAGAAACCGCGCTGGAGCCGGTATCGCCGGAGAGGATCAGGTCCAGGCCGTTGCGCATCAGCGGGTGCTCCCAGCTGATGAACTGGGCATCTTCGCGCGACAGCGCCTGTTCGCGATCGAAGGTGACGGTGCAGCCATCCTGCGGCAGCCCCGGGAAGTCAGGCACCAGCATGTGATCCGACGGGGTCAGCACGATCAGGCTGTCGCTGCGATCCTCCTGATTTATACCGACGATATCGAACAGGTTCAGCGCAAAGTTGACCAGATTGACGTCGTTATCCTGCGCAGCGATGCTCCCGGCCAGCGCCTGAGCCGCCTCACCGCCGTTGGAGTGCATCTCCAGCAGGCGATCGCGTCCCTTCTCCAGCTGGATTTTCAGCGTATCGTGGTCGGTGCGGCAGGTTTTGATAAAGTCGTCAAAGCCATCCAGCTGAGCCGGTTTGGCCAGGAACGCCAGCAGGGTTTCATAGTAGCGGTCATAGATGGTCCGGCCGGTGGGACAGGTGTGCTCAAAGGCGTCCAACCCCTGATGATACCAGCGGATCAGTACGGATTGTGCGGTTCCCTCCAGACAGGGAACGTAGATCTGAATGTCGCGCGCCTGGCCGATGCGGTCCAGGCGGCCAATGCGCTGCTCCAGCAGATCCGGGTTAAACGGCAGATCGAACATCACCAGGTGGTTGGCAAACTGGAAGTTACGCCCCTCGGAGCCGATCTCCGAGCACAGCAGTACCTGAGCACCCTCTTCCTGCGAGGCAAAGTAGGCCGCGGCGCGGTCGCGCTCAATCAGCGACATCCCCTGATGGAAGACGGCGGCGCGGATCCCTTCACGCTCGCGTAGCAGCTGCTCCAGATGGATGGCAGTGGCTGCCTGGGCACAGATAACCAGCACCTTCTCGTCACGCTGGGTCAGCAGGAAGTCGAGCAGCCATTCGGCGCGCGGGTCAAAGTTCCACCAGGTGGCGTTTTCCCCTTCGAATTCCTGGTAGATCCGCTCCGGATAGAGCATATCGTTGGCCTGTGCCTCGACGCTCTTCTTGCTGCCCATAATGCCGGAGACTTTAATCGCTGTCTGATACTGCGCCGGCAGCGGCAGGGTGATCTGATGCAGGGTACGCTGCGGAAAGCCTTTAACCCCCTGACGGGTATTGCGGAACAGCACGCGGCTGGTGCCGTGGCGATCCATCAGCATACGCACCAGTTCAGCGCGGGCCTGCTGGCTGTCCTCGCCGTCGGTGTTGGCCGCTTTCAGCAGCGGTTCGATATCCTGTTCGGCGACCATCTCGCAGAGCATATTGAGCTCATCCTGCTGCAGATGACCGTCGTTCAACAGCAGGGTAACGGCGTCCGCCACCGGGCGGTAGCGCAGCTGCTCGGCGACGAACTGTGCGTAGTCGTGAAAACGGTTGGGATCCAGCAGGCGCAGGCGGGCAAAGTGGCTCTCCTGACCCAGCTGTTCGGGGGTGGCAGTCAGCAGCAGCACCCCGGGGATCTGTTCGGCCAGCTGCTCGATGACCTGGTATTCACGGCTGGGCGCCTGTTCGCTCCAGGCCAGATGGTGAGCTTCATCGACCACCAGCAGATCCCAGCTGGCGTCGGCCAGTTGCTCCAGACGCTGCCTGCTGCGGCGGACGAAGTCGAGGGAGCAGATAACCAGCTGTTCGGTTTCAAACGGGTTGCTGCTGTCCTGGGCGGCCTCCGCATAGCGCTCATCGTCGAACAATGCCACGCGCAGGTTAAAGCGGCGCAGCATTTCGACCAGCCACTGGTGCTGCAGGGTTTCCGGTACCACGATCAGTACGCGTTCGGCGCGGCCGGAGAGCAGTTGCTGATGAATAATCATGCCGGCTTCGATGGTCTTACCCAGACCCACTTCGTCCGCCAGCAGGACGCGTGGCGCGTGGCGTTGGCCCACATCGCGGGCGATATGCAGCTGGTGTGGGATCAGGCTGGCGCGCATGCCGCGCAGGCCGCTGCAGGGCAGACGGAACTGCTCGCTCTGGTATTTACGCGCGCGATAGCGCAGGGCGAAACGGTCCATACGGTCGATCTGGCCGGCAAACAGGCGATCCTGCGGTTTACTGAAGGTCAGACGGCTGTCGAGCAGCACCTCGCGCACCGCCACCGAGTTTTCACCGTTGTCGCAGCGGTTGCCGATATAGGTCAGCAGACCCTCATGCTCCTGTACCTCTTCAACGCACAGCTGCCACCCTTCGTGGGTGGTAATGGTGTCTCCCGGGTTAAACATCACGCGGGTGATGGGGGAGTCATTGCGGGCATACAGACGGTTTTCGCCGGTCGCGGGAAACAGCAGTGTCACCATGCGCGCATCCAGCGCCACCACGGTACCCAATCCAAGTTCGCTTTCCGTATCGCTGATCCAGCGTTGACCTAAAGTAAAAGGCATAGATTATCGACTCAACTCTTTGTTCTAGTTTACATAATGGTCTGGAGGCTATCTCAATGGGCTGTGTTGTCACCCGGGCCGATTGGGATAGGTTCCGTGGCGACCGCCGCGCAGCGGGCGCCTGCATAATTTGGGCATAAATCAGCCGCATCACGGCCTGTCGGCAGTGAGGTTGGCGTTGTATGGGGGAAAGGGCGATATGGTAATGGATGGCGATGCATTCGTCACCCCCTGAGTGGGAAGATTCTTATATTCCCCCGACGTTAAAACAGCCCCAGTTGACCGGTTAGCAGGGTCTCAAAGTCATCGCCGAGAAAGGGCAGAATAGCGTCGGCGACCGGCTGCAGCTGGCGTTCCAGATAGTGCTGATAGTCCGCTGGCGCATCGATACACTCCAGCGGCTGTGGGCCGCTGCGGGTGATGATATAGCTTATCCAACCGCCGTTCTGATACTGCAGAGGGCGTTCCAGCTGGTGGTTGTATTCATCGGCCAGGCGCGCGGCGCGGACGTGCGGTGGAACGTTGCGCTGATACTCGGCCAGTGGGCGCCGCAGGCGCTTGCGGTAGATCAGTTGGTCGTCAAATGCTCCCGCCAGCAGGCCGTCGGCGTAGCGGCGAATCACGTCGCGGTAGCTCTGGCCGAGAAACACCCGGCGATAGAGTTCCTGTTGAAACCGCTGCGCCAGCGGCGTCCAGTCGCTGCGCACCGTCTCCAGCCCTTTAAACACAAGTCGCTCGCCGCACAGCCCGGCATAGCGCTTTTTGCTGCCGAGATCGGCGCCGCGCAGGGTGGGCATCAGAAAACGGCGATAGTGGCACTCATACTCCAGCTCCAGCGCGCTCTCTAGACCATATTGCTGTGACAGGTGCTCGCGCCACCAGGCGTTGACCCGCCCAGCCAGCGTCTGGCCAATAGCTTCGGCCTGGGCCTCATCGTGCGGCTTACCCAGCCAGACAAAGGTGGAGTCGGTGTCGCCATAGATCACCGTATAGCCCAGTGCTTCGATCAGGCTGCGCGTCTGGCGCATGATCTCATGGCCGCGCAGGGTAATGGATGAGGCCAGGCGGGGATCGAAGAAGCGACAGGCGCTGGTGCCCAGCACGCCGTAGAAGGCGTTCATCAGGATCTTCAGGGCCTGCGCCAGCGGCGCATTGTCCAGGCGTTTGGCCGCCTCGCGTCCCTGCCACAGCTGGCGCACAATCTCCGGCAGGGCGTGGCGGGTGCGTGAGAAGCGGGCACCGAGAAAGCCGGGCACGCTGTGGGCGTCATCAGGCTGCTCTCCGCCGCTGGCCAGTCCGACGGGGTCGATCAGAAAGGAGCGGATGATCGCCGGATACAGGCTCTTGTAGTCTAATACCAGCACGGAGTCATACAGCCCCGGGCGTGAGGCCATGACAAAGCCGCCGGGGCTGGCCTGTGGCGCCACCTCGCCCAGGGAGGGGGCGACATACCCCAGCCGGTGCATGCGCGGCAGATACAGGTGGTAGAATGCGGCCACGGAGCCGCCGCTGCGATCGGGGGCCAGCCCGGTAACGCTGGCCCGCTCCAGCAGGAACGGCATTAGGGCGGTGTGTGCGAAGATGCGCGTCACCAGTTCGCAATCCCTGAGGTTATAGTGTGCCAGCGCCGGTTTGTCCTGACGAAAGTGCCGGGTGATCTCCGCCATGCGCCGGTAGGGGTCATCCAGCGCCTTGCCTTCGCCCAGCAGGGTCTGCGCCACGCTGTCCAGGCTGTAGGAGGGAAAGTGCCAGAAGGCGCTTTTCAGCGCCTCGATACCGTCGATGATCAACCTGCCGGGGGCGCTGGCAAAAAAATGGCCGGCGCGAAAGCCGTGCTCTCGCCACTCCAGCGGCGTCGCCGCGCGCCCCAGCAACAGAGGGACGCCCTCGCGCTCGGCGTGGCGCTGCAGGATCTGCAGATCGAACTGCACCAGATTCCAGCCGATGATGGCATCGGGATCGTGGCACGCCATCCAGCGGTTGAGGGCGTCGAGCAGCGCGGCGCGGCTGGCGACGTACTCCAGGGTGAAGTCCAGCGCCTGCGCGTCGCCGTTGGCGGGGCCCAGCATATAGACGATGCGTTGGTCGCAGCCATGCAGGCCGATCGAATAGAGCTCTCCCCGGGGGCTGGTTTCAATGTCCAGCGACACCGTACGCAGCGTCGGGCGGTAGTGAGGGTGGGGTTTAATCCGGGCCTCTGCGCCCCCTGCATCGCTGCAGAACCACAGCGGCGCATTGATAAAGCGTTCCATCAGGTAGCGGTCCGCGGGCCGGATATCAGCCTCCAGCAGCGGGATCCCCTGCGCCTTGAGGCGCCTTTCAATCTGCTGAAGCTGACGGTAGCCACGGCAGTATAGCGCCAGTACCGGCTGATGGTGGAAATCGCGCAGCGTCACCGGTCGCAGCTCGACGTCGGGAAAACCGCGCAGGAGATGCTGCGCGGCATCACGCTGTGCGGCGTTCATAAAGGCCACCGCCGGCTCCGGCGGCAGGGTAATGCAGCGGGGGCCGCGCTCCGTGGCCAGCCATAGCGTAACGCAGACGCCCTGTGGCGTATCTCGCCAGTGACGGGTGAGGATAAAGCCAGGTTGCGGCGTATTCACAGGGTGGACTCCCGGAGCAGAGGGCTGGCGGTGGCAAGATCATGACCCGGGCTGCATTCCGCTATGTGTTGAAAGCCGCAGCGCCGCACACCGTCGGGTTATTGTGCCGGGGATGGCGTTTTCTGTCCAACGCCGGGTGGTCTATTCAGTCAGTCCCAGCACCTCTCGTCCCAACAGACGCGCTGCGGCGACCGACCCCGCCAGCAGGGCGACGGTCGGACCGTCGTATGCGACACACCCATCGTCAATCACCAGGGTTCGCGGTGCGATGCACGCCGCATCGTCCAGGTTGTGCGACACCATCAGCAGGGTCAGCTGCCGCTGGCGGCAGATATCATCCAGCAGCGTGAGCATCTCAGCCCGCAGGGCGGGATCCAGGGCAGAGAAGGGCTCATCCAGCAGTAAAATTGGCTGACGACGCAGCAGGCAGCGCGCCAGCGCGGCCCGCTGACGCTGGCCGCCGGAGAGCTGGCCGGGCAGGCGCGGCAGGTAGTCGAGTATGCCGACCTGTCCGGCTATCTCTTCCAGTTGGCGGCGTTGGTCAGCGTTCAGGCGTAGGGCGGGGTTCAGCCCCAGTCCCAGATTTTGGGCGATGGTCAGGTGGGCGAACAGATTATGCTCCTGGAACAGCATCGATACCGGGCGTTGAGAGGGGGGCGCGCGGTGGCAGTCGATGCCATTGAGGTACAGATTGCCGCTGCTCGGCGCCAGAAATCCAGCGATGAGGCTCAATAGGGTACTTTTCCCTGCGCCGCTCGGGCCGAGGATGGCGATACGTTCGCCGACGGCAGCGTGCAGGCTGAAGCTCAACGTCTGTCGTTGATAGCGGTAGTTCAGATTATCCAGACGGATCATGGCGATTTTCTCCCGGTGGGCAGGCGCTCCAGCAGGCTGAAGAGGGTCAGACAAAACAGCAGCAGCAGCAGGGCGGTGACCGCGCCGTCGGCGCTGCGGTAGGCGCCGAGCTGTTGATAAAGATAAAAGGGCAGGGTGCGGAACTGTTCGCTGCCAAACAGGGCGACGACGCCAAAATCGCCCAGCGAGAGGACGCAGGCAAAGGCCAGCGCCTGCGCCAGCGGGCGGCGCAACGCGCGCAGCTCAATCCAGCGCAGGCGATTGAGGCCGCCGATGCGTAGCGACAGACACAGTGGGTCATAGCGTTCGGCCAGATCGCGCATGGGGTATTCGAGCACCTTCATCGCGTAGGGGATCGCCATCAGCGCGTTGGTCACCATCACTAACAGCCCTGGCGATGTGGGCAGGCCGATCGTGGCGTTGAGCAGCAGGAAAAAACCGGTCGCCAGCACGATGCCCGGCATGGCCAGGATCAGCATGCCGCATAGCTCCATTCCCTGCGCCCGCCAGCGCTGGCCACGCAGGATCAGCTCGCGGCTGCTCCACAGCAGCATCATAGTCAGCGAGACCGTCAGCGCGCCGGCGCCCAGTGCGATATACAGCGAGGTTCCCAGCGCCTGCCACAGGGCCGGCTGTCGCAGGACGCTGCCGAGCGCCTGGTTTAGCCCATCGACGATCACCGCCAGCAGCGGCGGCAGCAGCAGCAGCAGGGCGAGCCCTATCGTCAGCGTATCGCTGAGTTTCAGCCTCAGCGAGTCGCGTGTGTCGCGCCACCGCATACGCCGGGTGTGCCCGACCGGCAGGATGCCGGAAAGCCGTTGGCTGAGCACCACCAGCCCCAGGCAGCATCCCAGCTGTAGCAGGGCCAGCTGAGCAGCGCGCGCCGGGTCATAGTCGTAGCTGAGCGCCTGATAGATGGCCAGTTCGATGGTGGTGGCCTGGGGACCGCCTCCCAGCGAGAGCACCGTGGCAAAGCTGGAAAAGCACAGCATGAAGATCAGTGCCCCGGCGGGCGGCAGCTGGCGGCGCAGGTAAGGCCACTCGACGAAGCGCAGGATCTGGTGGGGCGACATGTCCAGCTGGGCGGCGAGCTGGCGCTGTTCAACCGGGATGGACTCCAGCGCCTGCAGCAGCAGGCGGGTGGCCAGCGGTAGGTTGAAGAACACGTGGGCCAGCAGGATCCCCTGCAGCCCGTAGGGGCTGAAGTGGTAGTCAATGCCCAGCGTCTGGCACAGTAGCGCCAGCCATCCCTGACGGCCATACACGCTCAGCAGCCCGAAGACGGCCACCAGCACCGGCAGCACCAAGGTCATGGCGCACAGGCGCAGCAGCAGCGCCCGCCCGGGAAAGCGGCGGCGGAATAGCGCCAGGGCCAGTGCGATGGCTGGCAGCAGCGACAGCAGCGTCGAGAGCAACGCCTGCCAGAAGCTGAAGCGAACCACATGCCACAGGTAAGCATCCTGCCACATCGCTACCGGCGCACCGGACGGCGCGCTGTGGTACAGCGCACCAAAGGCTAACAACGCAATGCTAAGCAGTAGTGCGGCAGCGAGTAGCCCCGGCCATAGCCAGCGGGGGATCAGCGGCTCAGGGCGCTTTGCCATGCGCGGATCCACTCAGCCCGGTGCTGTGCGACGTCGTCGGCGGTAAAGCTGAGTGTCTTCTGCGGCCTGGGCAGGGCGGCGAAGGCCGGCGGCAGCGGTACCGCTGTCGCCGGATACATCCAGTTGCCGGTCGGGATGGCATTCTGGAACGCCGGGGTGGTAATGAACTGCATAAACTGGTGCGCCAGCGCTGGCTGACGGCTGTGTTTTAGTATCCCGGCCACTTCGACCTGCAGATAGTGACCTTCGTCAAACATCGCGGTGGCATAACGATCATTATGCTCTTCTATGATGTGGTAGGCCGGCGAGGTGGTATAGCTGAGCACCATATCCGCCTCTCCCTTCAGGAATAGGCCGTAGGCCTCGCTCCACCCTTTGGTGACGGTGACGGTTTTTTGCGCCAGCTTCTGCCAGGCGGCCGGCGCCTGATCGCCATACACCTTCTGCATCCATAGCAGCAGGCCAAGCCCCGGGGTGCTGGTGCGCGGGTCCTGATAGATGACGCGCCACTTTTCCGGGCCCTCAACCAGCTGTTTCAGGCTGGAGGGCGGATTTTTAACCTGCTGGCGGTCATAGACAAAGGCGAAATAGCCGTAGTCGTAGGGGACAAAGGTGGCGTCGTGCCAGCCGCCGGGGATCTGCTGTCCGCGGGTGTCTATCTGGCTGGGGCTGAATAGCCCGCTGTGCCGGGCGGCGGTCAGCAGGTTGTTATCCAGCCCCAGCACGAGGTCGGCCGGGCTGTTTTTCCCCTCCATCCGCAGGCGGTTAAGGATAGCGACGCCGTCCTCCAGCGGGACCAGCCTGAGCTCACAGTGGCAGGATTGTTCGA
Source organism: Edwardsiella ictaluri ATCC 33202 (assembly GCF_000264785.1). Taxonomy (GTDB): domain Bacteria; phylum Pseudomonadota; class Gammaproteobacteria; order Enterobacterales; family Enterobacteriaceae; genus Edwardsiella; species Edwardsiella ictaluri. The sequence goes on from NZ_AFJI01000081.1 coordinate 70,175, forward strand.
AGGCCTGCTTGATCTTGGGCCCGGGTCCCCAGTCGGCGGCGAAAGAGTCATAGGTGTAGACGGTCAGGACAGGCTTGCCGGCCGCCTGCGCCAGCAGCGAGACCGTCAGTAGGGCCAGAATGGAAAACAGTTTTTTTAACACTTTGCACTCCCTTGGTGGCGGTGGCAAAGGTCTTTGAGCAGCAGCGGGCTCTCTCAAATCCCTCCGCCGGCATTAACCGGATCAGGTTCGACGGGTATGCTCTCAGCCCGGCGATCCGCCGGGCACCCCGTTGAGACGGTGCTTATTGTAAAGAGCGCGTGCGTGATTAGAAAGACGTTTGTTAACGGGAGGCGGCCGGAGGGGGCTACGGTGGGGCAAACCAGGCTGATTTGAAATCAAACCAGCCCAGCGTATTCATCCGTACCCCGCGGATGCTGTGCTGGCCGTGCAGCTTGAGCCAGTGATGAAACAGCGGATGCAACTGATGTCGCTGCACTAACTGCTGACTCCACTCCGCCACCGGCAGGCGCTGTTCACGCCAGCGGCGGGCCTCTCTGGACAGATCCAGCCCGGTGCAATGGCTCAGCAGCGGCAGCTCGAACAGCATGGCAAAAATGGAGAACTCCAGCGGCAGATAAAAGTTGGCGCTGCCCAGCCACAGATCGCTTTCGGCGGCACCGTCGTGCCAGCGGGGATACTCGATCTCCTGCATTTCCAGCGTGACGCCGTGCGCCGCCAGCAGCGGCTGTAGCGCCTGATAGAGGGCGTGGAACTCCGAATGCTCGCTGTAGAAGGTGATACGCAGGTGAGTCAGCTGCGGGGGCTTGGGGCGATCGCTGAGCATCTTGTTGTGGTGCCAGCGCGGCAGCAGGCCATAGGCTGGAGACCAGTAGCGCTGGTGCAGATGGCTGGCATTGTTCAATAGGGCTATGGGGTTGATCGTCTGACACAGCCAGGCGCGCACCGCCGGATCGCGCATCTGTGCGCTGCGCTGGTCGAACAGCATAAAATAGCAGCCCTCCTCCAGGCGACTCTCCAGCTCGTCACCGCCGCTGCCGTCGGCCTGCAGCTGCACGCCGGCGTGAACCAGCGCCTCGGCGATTTCCGGCAGTACCCAGATATTGACCTCATCGATCAGCGCCCGGTAGCCAAAGTAGCCGTCAAAGGCGCGGATCTTCAGCTGGCTTTGCGTATTGCGTACCACCTGATAGGGGCCGGTGCCGACGGGGAGACGGGCAAAGTCGCGCATCTCCTGCCACTCCTGCGGCAGGATCATGGCCGGGACGCTGCCGAGCAGCCAGGGGAGCCAGGCATCCTCCGCCAGCAGATGGATATCGATGACGTGCGGGGTGGGGGAGGCGACCTGCGCGATATGGCGGAACAGCGGCAGCGTGCGCAGGCGCTCCAGCGAGGCGATCACGTCGGCCATCGTCAGCTCGCGCCCGTGGTGAAAGTGGATCGCCGGGCGCAGATAGAAACGCCAGTGCAGCGGGGTCAGCGGCTGCCAGTGGTGGGCCAGATCCGATTCCAGTTCCCCGTTTTCCTCATTTATGCGGGTGAGGCCGCTGAAGATCTGTCGGGCCAGATGGGTCTCCGAGCGGCGTAGCGGCGAGGCGGGCTGTAGCCCGAGCAGCGGGCGGTAATAGAGGATTCGCAGGATATGGCGCCCCTGGCGGAAGCTACGCCCCAGCTGCGCCAGCAGCATCTGGCGCGCGCTGTCGCGATCGCCGACCAGCTGCACCAACTGCTCAAAGTGATCCTGCTCCATCAGCTCTTCGGCGCGCCGCTGCTGCACCTCAAGGGCGCTGCAGAGAAAGGCGAGGCGCGAGCGTTTTCCGCGTCCACTGGCGGCCTTCCAGCTCAACCAGCCTTGCTGCTGCATGGCGTTGAGCAGGGTGCGTACATGGCGACGTGAACAGTTTAGCGCTGCGGCCAACCCGGCTAGCGTGGTATCACAGCCGTTGCCCTGACAGTGTTGCCACAGGCGGATAAATTGATGCTGCAGGCGTGGAGTGGCCATAAATGGGGATCTCTTGTCTGAAAGGCATCTATTTTTCTTTCCCTATATTACGCAGATACTGTCGACAGAGGAAAGAGGGTATCTCTCCGACATCGAAGCGTGTTTCTGAGTAAAGGTGCTTTTCACCGGCCAGCGATCGTCGATCGCTGGTTTTTTCTGTTTTCAGTCGGTTGTGGCGGGAAAACAGGGTACTCTGTGGCGGCGTTGATGTGATAGCGCCCGCGCGGTGCTTCGGCTACGGCGTCGGCGTTCGCGCAGCGCGCGCGACCTGCGCCGGGCCGACGCGGCGTGGGCGGATTCCCACAGAGTAAGAGAAGAAAAGGATGGCACCCTATGGATAAACTGACGCCGTTAAAGCCCCTGCCCGCCCTGATTGCGCTGGCGATTACCCTGACCCTCTGGTTTATTATCCCGGCGCCGGCCGGCGTGAGCGCCAATGCCTGGCAGCTTCTGGCGCTGTTCGTGGGCACCATTGCCGCCATTATCGGTAAAGCGCTGCCCATCGGCGCGGTTTCGGTGGTGGCGATTGCGCTGGTGGCCCTGACCGGGGTGACCGCACCCGGAAAACCGGCGGCGGCGCTGAACGACGCCCTGAGCGGTTTTTCCAATTCGTTGATCTGGCTTATCGGCATTTCAATCATGGTCTCGCAAAGTCTGAACAAGACCGGGCTGGGGGAGCGGATCGGCTACTGGTTTATCGCGCTGTGCGGCAAACGCACGCTGGGTATTGCCTATGGCCTGGCGCTGGCGGAGACCTCTCTGGCGCCGGTAACCCCGAGCAATACCGCCCGCGGCGGCGGGATTATTCACCCGATCATGCGCTCGATCGCCGATAGCTTTGGTTCGTATCCGCAGCCGGGATCGACGGAGAAAATCGGCCGCTATCTGTCGCTGGTCAACTACAACATCAACCCGATCACCTCGGCGATGTTTATCACGGCAACGGCACCCAACCCATTGATTGTAAACCTCATCGCTAAAGGAACCGGCCATGACTTTGAGCTGACCTGGGGCGCCTGGGCGCTGGCGGCGCTGTTGCCGGCGCTACTCTCGCTGTTGCTGATGCCGCTGGTGGTCTACTGGCTTTATCCGCCGCAGATCCGCCATACCCCGGATGCCCCACGCTTTGCCCGCGAACGTCTGCGGGCGCTGGGGCCGATTTCTCTGGCTGAGAAGATCACGCTGGCGGTATTTCTGCTGTTGCTCGTGTTGTGGGCGGATATTCCGGCCTGGCTATTGGGCGATGGCTGGTCGGTCAATGCCACCACGGCAGCCTTTGTCGGCCTGGCCATCCTGCTGTGCAGCGGGGTGCTCAGCTGGGATGACCTGCTGAAGTGCAAAGGGGCGTGGGATACGGTGATGTGGTTCGCCGCGCTGGTGATGATGGCGACCTTCCTCGGCAAGCTGGGGCTGATAGCCTGGCTTTCCCAGAGCGTCAGTGTCCTGATCGATGGCATGGGGATGCACTGGGTCGGCGGTATGCTGCTGTTGACGCTGGTGTATGTCTACGCGCACTACTTCTTTGCCAGCACCACGGCACACATCACCGCCATGTTTGCCGCCTTCTTTGCCGCCGGCCTCGCGCTGGGCGTGCCGCCGGCGCTGTTTGCGCTGGTGCTGGCCTTCTCCTCCTCGCTGATGATGTCGCTGACCCACTACGGCACCGGCACCGCGCCGATTATCTTTGGCTCCGGCTATGTCACGCTCGGGGAGTGGTGGAAGACCGGGTTTATCTTAAGCGCGGTGAACCTGGCGCTGTGGCTCAGCGTCGGCAGCCTGTGGTGGCACTGGCTGGGCTATTGGTGATGTGCTTACCCGCCGCAGGTCTGCGGCGGGCGGCTTTTCCCTATTAGTCGTTGCCAATAAAGCCGCCGGTCTGGTGAGCCCACAGCCGGGCATAGATACCGTTTTGCTGCAGCAGTTCCCGGTGGCTGCCCTGGGCGACTATCCGCCCGTGGTCCATGACGATAAGGCGATCCATGGCGGCGATGGTCGAGAGGCGGTGCGCGATGGCGATAACCGTTTTCCCGGCCATCATCTGCGCCAGATTGTCCTGAATGGCGGCCTCGGCTTCGGAGTCGAGTGCAGAGGTTGCCTCGTCCATGATGAGAATCGGCGCATCCTTGAGCAAGACCCGGGCGATGGCGATACGCTGGCGCTGTCCACCGGACAGCTTGACCCCGCGCTCGCCGACCTGGGTGTCATAACCGCGATTGCCCACATCGTCCGCCAATTGGCTGATAAAGTCATGCGCCTCTGCCCGCCGACAGGCCGCGATCATCTCCGCCTCGCTGGCCTGCGGATTGCCATACATCAGGTTTTCGCGGATGGAGCGGTGCAGCAGGGCGGTATCCTGGGTGATCATGCCTATCTGACGGCGCAAAGAGGTTTGAGTAACCTCCGCGATATTCTGGGCATCAAGGGTAATGCTACCCGATTGCAGGTCATAAAACCGCAGCAGAAGGTGCATTAAACTGGATTTCCCGGCCCCGGAGCGGCCGACAAGAGCGACCTTTTCGCCGGGTCGGATGTGCAGATCCAGCCTATCGAACAGTATCTGCCCCGCGGGATAACCAAAGCATACGGTATTGAAGCGAATCTCGCCGTGCGTCAGGCGCAGCGGCGCAGCCCCCGGTTTATCGGCGACGTCGATGTCGTTGGCGACGGTATGGATGCTGTCGATGACCTGCCCGATGCTTTCAAACAGTGCGCGCACCTCCCACATAATCCACTTGGACATGCCCTGTAGACGCAGGGCAAGACTGATGCCGATGGCGATAACGCGCCTGCTGCTGCCACAGGGCGATAGACAGTGCCGCCAGGGAAAACAGCAGCAGATAGTTGATGACATCCACGCTGAACAGCAGCCCGGTCAGGGTGCGCATCTGACGGTATACCGTGGCCAGATAGCGCTGCATGGCGTGTCGGGCATAGTCGCTTTCGCGCTGATCATGGGAAAACAGTTTGACGGTGGTGATGTGGGTATAGGTGTCCACGATGGTGCCGCTCATCATGGACTGCGCGTTGGCCTGCTCACTGGCGATGCGCCGTAGGCGCGGCAGGAGATGGATCTGAATCAGGGTATAGGTCGCCAGCCACAGCAGTAAGGGGATCAGCAGTAGTGCATCGACGCTGGCGATCATGACCAGCACCGAGAGCAGATACACCAGAATATAGATCAGCAGATCGACCATTTTCATCACCACTTCGCGCACCGATTGGGCACTTTGCATCACCTTTGCCGCCACCCGCCCGGCAAAATCACGCTGAAAAAACGCGATGCTCTGACCGAGGAGATAGCGATGCACCTGCCAACGGACGGCCATGGGGTAGTTTCCCAGAATACTTTGGTGCAGCAGGTTTGAGTGCAGCCAGGCCAGTAAGGGCATGACCACCAGCACCAGAATCGTCATGCCTATCAGGCTGGGGCGTTGATCGGCCCAGAAGGTGGCGCGCTCGGCGTGGCTCAGCAGGTCGACCAGCTCGCCCAGGTAGCGTAACAGTATGACCTCGCAGACGGCGACGGCGGCGCTGAGCAGCGCCATGGCGCAGAGCGGGCGCTCAAAACCGCGGGTGTAGTGGCGGCAGAAACCGAACAGCGTCGCCGGCGGCTTTTGGGGATCCTGTGACGGAAACGGCTCCGTCAGTCGTTCGAACCAATGAAACATGGATAAACCCTGGATGGCACACAGAGTTGCCAAGTGGAAAAGGTGAATATAGAATGCAAATGATAATAAAAAAGGTTATCAATTGGTATTAATTCATCACAAGGGAATGCCATGTTTTCGCTAACCAACCTAGAGGTTGTGCGCGGGGGACGCGAGGTCCTGGTTATCGAACAGTTGACGATCCCAACGGATCGTCTGACGGTAATTCTGGGACATAACGGGTCCGGTAAATCGACGCTGGTCAGCCTGCTGGCCGGCCAGCTGCGCCCCGACGGCGGCCAGATCGCTCTGGATGGGCAGGCGCTGTCATCCCTCTCCGCCGGTGCACTGGCGCGGCGGGTGGCCTTTTTACCGCAGAAGCTGCCCACCAGCGCCGGGCTGACCGTGAGGGAGCTGGTGCGCCTGGGGCGTTTTCCATGGCGTGGCATGCTGGGGCGCTGGCGCCGTGAAGATCGGCAGCTCATCGACGCGGCGATGGCTGAGACCGGGGTGACCCCCTTTGCCGAAACGCTGGTGGATACGCTGTCCGGCGGGGAACGCCAGCGGGCGTGGGTCGCCATGCTGCTGGCGCAGGCCTCGCCGCTACTGATCCTTGATGAACCGACCTCGGCGCTGGATATCCAGCATCAGTACCAACTCATGGCGCTGCTATCGGCGCTGCCGCGCGGTGTCTTGGTCATTCTGCACGACCTGAATCTGGCGCTGCGCTATGCCGATCACGTGATTGCCCTGAAGCAGGGGCGCGTGGCCTTCGCTGGCCCGGCGGCGGCGTTGGCCGACGAGCGGCGCCTGTCCGAGCTGTACCAAACCCCGATCCGCCTGACGGATCACCCGCATCCTGCCCCCGGGGCGCCGCCTCATAAAGTTGCTATCGTATGTGCTTGATTTTTAATTTTATTTTTAGATTTTTTGCGCCGTTGGCGCTGCTGTTCTCCCTGTTTTCACCCAGCGCTCAGGCGCTGACGGTCAGCGACAGCCGCGGTACTCATCAGCTACCGGCCGTGCCGACGAGAGCCGTGGTGCTGGACTGGGATCTGCTGGAGCAGACCATTGAGCTGGGGGTGACGCCGCTGGCTGCCACCGATCTGGACAGCTACCGCGAATGGGTGGCACAGCCGCCGATACCGGCGCAGACGCAGAGCGTCGGCAGCCGTGAAGAGCCGAATCTGGAGCGCATCGCGGCGCTGAAACCCGATGTGATCCTCGCCAGCGAAATGCAGCAGGCGCTGCTGCCGCGCCTGATGCAGATTGCGCCGGTGCTGTATTACACCAATTTTTCCGCCGCGGACGATCACGCCGCGGTGGCGATAGCGCAGTTCCGCCAGCTGGCGCAGGCGTTTGGTCGTGAGGCGATCGCGGAGCAGAAGCTGGCCGCGATGCAGGCCCGCTTTCAGCATTTATCACGGGCGCTGCGCGCGGCGTTTCAGGGCCAGCTCCCCGCCGTCACGGTGATGCGCTTTGCCAGCACGACTTCAACCTACCTGTATACCACTAACTCGATGCCGGTCTATGTCCTGCGCCAGCTGGGGATCTCGCCTGCACTGACGCCGCCGCCGGCGCGCTGGGGGATTGTCCGGCAGCCGATCGCCGGGCTACAGCGGGTCGGCCAAGGCTACGTGCTCTACTTTTTGCCTTTTCATGACGCCGCGCGCCTGGATGCGATGCGGCTATGGCAGGCGATGCCGTTTGTCCGCGGGCAGCGGGTGAGCGCCGTCCGTCCGGTCTGGAGCTATGGCGGCGCGATGTCGTTACAGTATGCCGCAGAGGCGATGGCGGAAAGCCTGATGGCGCTGGCGGCGCAGAAATGAGCGGCGCAGTAAGGCTGGCGGCGCCGCTGCTGCTGTTGACGCTGGCCGTGGCATCGCTGCAGTGGGCGCAGCCGCTGACGCTGCTGCAGCAATGGCAGCTCTTGCTGGCCCCGCAGCAGGCGCAGAGTCTCGATGACATTCTGTGGCTGTACTCGCAGCTACCGCGTCTGGCGATCACGCTGTTGGTGGGGGCAACGCTGGGCCTGGCCGGCAGCGTGATGCAGCAGCTGACCCAGAATGCGCTGATGTCGCCGCTGACGATGGGCACCTCGTCGGGGGCATGGCTGGCATTGGTGCTGCTGGCGGCATTCTGGCCTGGGCAGCAGGCGCAGTGGGGGGCCCTTGCCGCGATGGGGGGCGCTTTGCTGGCCTTTGCCCTGATCGTGCTGATCGCCGGGCTGGACAACATGACCGGCCTGCCGATGGTCATCGCCGGCATGGTGATTAACATTCTGCTCGGTGCGCTGGCATCGGGGGTGCTGCTGCTACAGCACCCCTATGCGCAGAATATCTTCCTGTGGGGCAGCGGCGACTTGGCGCAAAGCGACTGGGGGTGGGTTCGCTGGCTGTTACCCCGCCTGACGCCGGCCCTGCTGCTGCTGCTGTTCGCCCCGCGGGTGCTAGAGCTGCTGCGCCTGGGGCACCAGGGGGCGCAGGCGCGCGGCGTCGCGCTGGTTCCGCTCTTTTTTGCGCTGATGCTGCTGACCATCTGGCTGGTCTCTGCGGCGGTGACGGCCGTCGGGCTGATCGGTTTTATCGGCCTGCTGACGCCCAACATCGTGCGGGCGCTGGGGGTGCGGACGCCGCGGGGCGAGCTGTATGCCAGCCTGCTGGGCGGAGCGCTACTGTTACTGCTGACCGATGCGCTGGCGCAGGGGGTGTCGCTGTGGCTGGGGCAGCTCTTGCCGACCGGCGTGGTGGCTGCCGCTATCGGCGCACCGGCGCTGATCCTGTTCAGTCGGCGTCGCCTGAGCGCGCCGGATGGCCTGGGGGCGCCCCTGATATCGGCCCGCGGGCGGGTTTCGGCGTGGGTCAGCGTGGCGTTGACGGCGCTTGCTGCGTTGGCGTTGCTCGGCTACCTGACCTACCAGCCAGAGGCGGCGGGCTGGCCCTTTGCCTGGCCACAGGCGTATCAGTGGGCGCTGCGCTGGCCGCGGGCGCTGGCAGCGTTGAGCTGCGGCGGGGCGTTGGCGCTGGCCGGCGTGCTGTTACAGCGTCTGATGTATAACCCGTTGGCCAGCCCCGATCTGCTGGGCGTCTCCTCCGGTGCCACGCTGACGCTGGTCTTGGCGATGCTGTGGTGTGGCCAGACGCTGACGGCCTTACAGCAGTGGGGCGTCGGCCTGGCGGGCAGCCTGGCGGTACTGGCGGCATTGATGGCGCTGGGGCGTCGCCAGCGTTACGCCCCGGCCAGTGTGATCCTGAGCGGTATCGCGCTGACGGCGTTGCTGCAGGCGTTGGTGCAGTTTTGCCTGGCGCAGGGAGGCCAGGACAGCTACCGCATTTTGCAGTGGCTGGCGGGCTCCACCTACCGGGTGACGGCCGCGCAGGCGCTGCTGCTCTCTGCGCTGACGGCGCTGCTGCTGCTGTTGGCGCTGTTTGTATCGCGCGCCCTGACGCTGCTCTCCATTGGTCGCGCCTTTTCCCAGGCCCGCGGATTGAACGGCGCTGGGGCCGCGGCGCTGCTGTTGGTGCTGGTGGCGCTGCTGTGCGCCATTGCGACGGCGGCGATAGGCCCGGTGGCCTTTGTCGGCCTGATGGCGCCGCACCTGGCGCAGATGCTGGGCGCGCGGACGGCCAGGGCGCAGATGGGGCTGGCCGCGTTGCTGGGGGCCGCGACGCTGCTGTGGGCAGACTGGTTGGGGCAGGTCTTACTGTACCCCCGTGCGATGGCAGCCGGGACGCTGGTCGCCATCGTCGGGGCCGCCTATTTCCTGCTGCTGCTGATCGCTGGCCGCCTGACGCGCCGTCGTCTTCAGCGCGTCGCGTAGCGGTACGATCCGCGGTGCGAACCCACGCAGAGAGCACGGAATTTTGGCTTATTTTTACGTAATGGTTGTAAAAATCATTTTTATTTTTGTTTTATTTACATAAGGGAAATTATGTCATCACTGCGTTTATCCCACATGGGCGTGGGGCTGTTGGGCGCAATCTCGCTAGGCTGCACGTCTGCTGCGATGGCGGAGGAGAGCGCCCGCCCGGCGGATGAGATCACGGTCAGCGGCTCGCAGGTCGCGCTGGGCGACAGCTATGAGGGCGGGCAGGTCGCGCGCACCGGGCGGCTGGGCATGCTGGGCAACAGTGATTTTATGGATGCCCCCTTTATCCTGACCAGCTACACCTCGGCGCTGATTGAGCAGCAGCAGGCGGCCAGCGTGGCCGATGTGTTACAAAACGATCCCACCGTGCGGGTGGCCAAGGGATTCGGTAACTTCCAAGAGCTGTATATGATCCGCGGTTTCCCGGTGTACTCCGATGATATGACCCTGAACGGGGTCTACGGGATTTTACCGCGTCAGTTTGTCGCCGCCGAAATGCTGGAGCGGGTTGAAGTGCTGCGCGGTGCCAATACCTTCCTGAACGGCGCGGCGCCCGGCGGCAGCGCCGTCGGGGGGATGGTGAACCTGGTGCCGAAGCGGGCGGGTCATACACCGTTGACGCGGGTCACCGGCGGTGTGCAGGGGGATGGCCAGGGCTACGCGGCGTTGGATGTGGCCCGGCGCTTCGGTGACGATGAGGCCAACGGCGTTCGGGTTAATCTGGTCGGACGGGATGGTAAGAGCGCGGTCGCCCGAGAGAAACAGCGCCTCGGCGCGCTATCCGTCGGTTTCGATCATCGCCGTGACCGGCTGCAGCTGTCGGCGGACATCGGCTATCAGGATCACCATATCGATGCGCCGCGCCCCAGCGTTACGCCGGGGGGGCCACGCTGCCTGCAGCGCCGTCGGCCAGTAAAAACTATGCCCAGGACTGGACCTATGCCGATGAGAAGCAGCTGTTTGGCGTCGTGCGCGGTGAGTATTTACTGAACGACAACACCCGTGTCTGGCTGGGGGCGGGGGCGCGGCAGGGTAAAGAGCATAACCTGCTGGCTAACCCCACGGCCGATGGCGATGGGGGGCTCTCGGCCTTCCTGTTCGAAAACGTCAGGCAGGATAACGTGTTGTCTGCTGATGTCGGTGTACGTCACGATCTGATCACCGGCAGCATCAATCATACGCTGACGCTTTCTGCGGCGGCGTATCAGCTGCGTTCAAAGAACGCTTGGGCCATGTCGTCCACGTTCAGTGGTTTTGGGACGCTGAATGATATGTGGTCGGTTGCCCGCCCGGAGGCAACTTTCTTTGGCGGATCGCTCAGCGATGCGCGGGAGACGGAGCGTAACAGCAGCCACAGTGTGGCGCTGGCTGATACCCTGGGCATGCTGGAGGATAAGATTAAGCTGACGCTCGGCGGCCGCTGGCAGCGTCTGGAAACCCGTTCTTATGACTATGATAGCGGCGCCCTCAGCGCTCGCTATGGGAAAAACGCCCTGACGCCTTTCGTCGGTGCGCTATATCAGCCCTCTCTGGAGGTGGCGCTGTTCGCCAACTACGCCGAGGCGCTGCTGCCCAGCGGGGTGGCGCCGGCAACCAGCAATGGCGTCACGGTAAGCAATGCCGGCCAGGTCTTTGCGCCGTTCCGCGCCCAGCAGATCGAGGCGGGGGCCAAGTATGACAATGGCATGTTTGGGGCATCAGTCAGCCTGTTCCAGATTACCCGCCCGGAGTTTCGCCTGGACGGTACCACCTATACCGATAATGGCGAACAGCGTAACCGCGGGATTGAGCTGACATTGTTTGGTAAACCCCATGAGCGCGTCACGATGCTGGGGGGCGTAACGCTGCTGGATGCCCGGCAGCAAAAGAGCTCGCCCGGCGGTCAGGACGGGAAGCGGGCGATAGGCGTACCGGCGGTTCAGGCAAACCTGAACCTGGGGTGGGAGACGCCGTTTATCGACGGACTGGCGCTGGAGGGGCGCGCGGTCTATACCGCCTCACAGTATGCGGATGCCGCCAATACCCTGTCTATTCCGGCGTGGGTACGCGTCGATCTGGGGGCACGCTATGCGCTGAAGCTCGACGGTCATGACGTGACGCTGCGCGCGCGGGTCGAGAACCTGAGCGATAAGCGCTACTGGTCGTCCGTCGGCGGTTATCCGGGCAGTAACTATCTGGTGCAGGGCAACCCGCGCACCGTTATCGTCTCTGCCAGCTACGACTTCTAACCCAACGGCGGCCGGGTGATGCCCGTGCCGCCGCGGTCGTTAACGCAGAAACGCGGGTCGACGCGCTTCGTAGTCGTCGATCGCCGACGCATGCCGCAGCGTCAGGCCAATGCTGTCCAGGCCGTGGATGAGACAGTGGCGGCGGAACGGGTCCAGCGTAAAGGTATAGCGCGTGTCGCCCGCCTGCAGCGTCTGCTGCTCTACGTCCACGCTAAATGCGATGCCGGGCGATGCGCTGACCAGGGTAAACAGCGCCGCTATCTGTGCCTCGTCGAGGATAATGGGCAGCAGCTGGCTGTTAAACGCATTGCCGTAAAAGATATCGGCAAAGCTGGGGGCGATAACCACACGGAAGCCGTAGTCGGTCAGCGCCCAGGGCGCGTGCTCACGCGATGAACCACAGCCAAAGTTTTCCCGCGCCAGCAGAATACTGCCCTGCTGGAACGGGGGTTGATTCAGGACGAACGCCGGGTTGGGCCGCTCCCCAGCCTCGTCCAGAAAGCGCCAGTCGTGAAACAGGTGGCGGCCAAATCCGCTGCGTGTCACCTTCTGCAGAAACTGCTTGGGAATAATGGCATCGGTGTCCACGTTGGCGGCGTCCAGCGGGACGACGATACCGGTATGGCGGGTGAACTCAGTCATGGGCAGGCTCCTGAAACTGACGAATATCGGCAAAGTGGCCGCAGACGGCGGCGGCGGCGGCCATGGCCGGGCTGACCAGATGAGTACGCCCGCCGCGCCCCTGGCGTCCTTCAAAATTGCGGTTGCTGGTTGAAGCGCAGCGTTCACCGCTGCCCAGGCGGTCATTATTCATCGCCAGGCACATGGAGCAGCCCGGCAGGCGCCATTCAAAGCCGGCCTCGGTAAAGATTTTATCCAGCCCTTCGGCCTCGGCCTGCGCCTTGACGGGCCCTGAGCCGGGAACCACCATGGCCTGCACGCCCGGCGCGACCCGGCGCCCGCGGGCGACGGCGGCGGCGGCCCGCAGATCCTCAATGCGGGAGTTGGTACAGGAACCGATAAAGACCCGATCGATGGCGACGTCGCTCATGCGCGTCCCCGGCTGCAGATCCATATAGGCCAGCGCCTTGTGGGCCGAGGCGCGGGCGATGGGGTCGGACAGCGACGCCGGCGAGGGAATGGGCGTATCGATGGCGATAACCTGGCCGGGGTTAGTCCCCCAGGTGACCTGAGGGGCAATGTCATCGGCCTGCAGGGTCACGGTGCGATCGTAGCGCGCATCCGCATCAGAGCGCAGAGTGCGCCAATGGTCGACGGCCTGCTGCCACTGTGCGCCCTGTGGGGCAAACGGCCTCCCCTGAAGATAGGCGAATGTCGTCTCGTCCGGCGCGATCAGGCCGGCCTTGGCACCCAGCTCGATAGCCATGTTGCACAGCGTCATGCGCCCTTCCATGGACAGCGCCTCCACCGCCGGGCCGCAAAACTCCACCACATATCCGGTGCCGCCGGCGTGGCCGAGGTGCCCGATGACCGCCAGCACGATGTCCTTGGCGCTGATCCCCTCGGCGCATCTCCCCTGGATGACGACCTGCATCGTACGGGCGCGGTCCTGCTTCAGCGTTTGGGTCGCCAGCACATGTTCTACCTCTGAGGTGCCGATACCGAAGGCCAGAGCGCCGAAGGCGCCGTGGGTGGCGGTATGGGAGTCGCCGCAGACGATGGTGCTCCCCGGCAGGGTCATGCCTTGCTCCGGGCCGATAACGTGGACGATCCCTTGGTGAGGGTGGTGCAGATCGTACAGCTGGACGCCGAACTCACGGCAGTTAGCCATCAGGGTTTCCATCTGAACCCGGGCCATCTCGCCGCAGGCGTGGATGTCGCGACTCTGGGTGGAGACATTGTGATCCATGGTGGCAAAGGTATGCTCCGGCCGACGTACCCGGCGCCTCTGGGCGCGCAGCCCGTCGAAGGCCTGCGGTGAGGTGACCTCATGCACCAGGTGACGATCGATATACAGCAGCGGGGTTTCGCCGGGCGTCTGATGGACGATATGGGCGTCATACAGCTTTTGATACAGTGTCTTGCCCATGCTCAGGCCTCCTGTGTAATCAGTCGGGCGATGGCGTCACCCATTTCGTCGGTGGAGACCGCCGGCGCACCGGCTGCCAGATCCGCGGTCTTAATGCCTTGGGTCAGCGCCTGGTTGACGGCGCGCTCAATCGCCGCCGCGGCGGTCTCGGCGGACAGGCTGTGGCGCAGCAGCAGCGCCAGCGATAGGATCTGGGCTATCGGGTTGGCCAGATTCTGACCGGCGATGTCCGGCGCCGAGCCGCCCGCCGGCTCATACAGGCCGAATCCCTGCTCATTCAGGCTGGCGGAGGGCAGCATCCCCATGGAGCCGGTCAGCATGGCGCACTCGTCGGAGAGAATATCGCCGAAGAGGTTGCTGCACAGCAGCACGTCAAACTGGGCGGGATCTTTGATCAGCTGCATGGTGGCGTTGTCGATATACATATGGTTCAACGTCACTAAGGGATAGTCCTGCGCTATCTCGCTGACCACCTCGCGCCACAGCAGTGAGCTTTGCAATACATTGGCCTTGTCGATGGAGGTCACCCGCGCGCGGCGGGAGGCTGCGGCCTCAAAGGCCAGGCGGGCAATGCGCTCGATCTCAAAGCGGTAGTAGACTTCAGTGTCGAAGGCGCGCTGATGCATGCCCTGTCCCTCACGCCCTTTGGGCTGGCCGAAGTAGATACCGCCGGTCAGTTCGCGGACGCACAGAATGTCGAAGCCGCGGGTGGCGATATCGGTGCGCAGTGGGCACAGGGACTCCAGCCCTGGGTAGAGCCGCGCCGGTCTCAGATTGCTGAATAACTTGAAGTGCTTGCGCAGCGGCAGCAGGGCGCCCCGTTCCGGTTGACTGGCCGGCGGCAGGTGCTCCCAGCGCGGCCCGCCGACGGAGCCGAACAGAATCGCATCGGCCTGCTCGCAGCCGCGTAGTGTGGCTTCTGGCAGAGGGGTGCCGTGGCGATCGATGGCGATACCGCCGATGTCGTATTCGCTGGTGGTGATACGCAGCCCAAAACGGCTGCGCACGGCGTCCATGACCTTATTGGCCTGCGCCATGATTTCCGGGCCGATGCCGTCGCCGGGCAGTACGGCAATGTGATGGGGGTGGCTCATAGTAACAGGGCTTCCTTTAATGGGTAGATGACGTTGATATTGACGGAACGGGCGAGTGCAGCCGCTGGCGTTCCTGCTCGACCTGACGGGCGCGCCAGATATGGTTCAGCACATGGATCAGCGCCTGGGCGGAAGACTCGACGATATCGGTCGTCAGTCCCACGCCGTGAAAACGTCGGCCTTGATGTTCGGCGACGATGTCCACCTGACCCAGGGCATCACGCCCCTGTCCTTTGGCCGATAGCTGATACTTCACGATATCGACCGAGATGTCGGTGATGCGACTGATGGCCTGATAGACCGCGTCGACCGGTCCGTTGCCGGTCGCGGCCTCGGCACGGGTTTCAGCCCCGCAGATCAGTCGCACGGAAGCGGTGGCCATGACGCTGCTGCCGGACTGTACGCTGAAGTATTCCAGACGGAAATGGTCCGCCTCTTCCTGCTGGCGATCGATAAAGGCCAGCGCCTCCAGGTCGTAGTCAAACACCTGACCTTTTTTATCGGCCAGGCGTAAAAAGGCCTGGTACAGACGCTCCAGATCAAAGTCGTTGCCCTCGCAGTAGCCCATCTCCTCCATGCGGTGTTTAACCGCGGCGCGCCCGGAGCGGGAGGTCAGGTTCAGCTGTGTCTGCGGCAGGCCGATGGACTCCGGCGTCATGATTTCGTAGTTTTCACGGTTTTTCAGCACCCCGTCCTGGTGAATCCCCGAGGAGTGGGCAAAGGCATTGGCGCCGACCACCGCCTTATTGGCCGGTATCGGCATATTGCACAGCTGACTGACCAGCTGGCTGGTGCGGTAGATCTCCTGGTGGCGAATGCCGGTGTGCACCCGCAGCAGATCCTGGCGGGTACGGATCGCCATGATCACCTCCTCCAGCGCACAGTTACCGGCGCGTTCGCCGATGCCGTTCAGGGTTCCTTCCACCTGGCGTGCCCCGGACTGGATGGCGCTGATTGAGTTGGCGCAGGCCATACCCAGGTCATCGTGGCAGTGTACGGAGATAACGGCCTTATCGATATTGGGCACCCGTTCAAACAGGGTGTGGATAATGCCGCCGAACTGATAAGGGGTGGTATAGCCCACCGTATCCGGAATGTTGACGGTCTTGGCGCCGGCGTCGATGGCGGCTTCGACGATGCGGCACAGGTTATCGATGGGGGTGCGTCCGGCATCTTCGCAGGAGAATTCGACGTCGTCGGTGTAGCGGCGGGCGCGCAGAATCGCGTGTCGGGCCATCGCGATGGCGTCATCGAATGAGCGGCGCAGCTTGGACTCCAGATGCAGGGTGGAGGTGGCCAGAAAGGTGTGAATGCGGAAGGCGTCGGCCGCGCGTAGCGCCTCGGCCGCGGCATCGATATCGGCATCGACACAGCGGGCCAGCGCACACACCCGGCTCTGCTTTACCCGTTGGGCAATGGCGCGTACCGAAGCGAAGTCGCCGGGGGAGGAGATGGGGAACCCCACCTCCATCACATCGACGCCCATACGCTCCAGTGCCAGGGCTATCTGCAGTTTTTCCTTCACGCTCAGGCTGGCCTGCAGGGCCTGCTCTCCGTCGCGCAGCGTTGTATCGAAAATAATTACCTGTTGCTTCATCGTTCCATTCCTCGGCGTCGTTCCCTGTGTGATGCGCTGCGCGGTATTTTGCTAAAAAAAAACCCGCGCTATTGCGCGGGCTTGTGGAGTCTGTGGGTGAATTCTAGCGGTAACCTCCACCCATACGCCATCCGCGCAGTGCCTCTGCGAGAATAATAAGTAGTAGGTTCTGGCGTATGAACATCATGGGCGTATCCGTCATATAATCACCGTTGGTTATAAAGTGATACTGGATAGTTTTTAGTTTGTCAACAGGCAATGACGTATAGCGTGGTAGCAATCAGCGCTGCAGCTCGATAGTATATATTGAATAAATTGTCTAAATTAATATTATCTATTGCTTGAGGTTTTTAACTACCCCGAAAAGGGTAAGTTGAGTGATGGGTGTTTAAAAGAATGGGATTGGCTTATATTATTATTTTTAAATATTTAATATAACTTCTTTAAAAATTAAGCACAGCTACATTATTAATCTGTAAAATATTTATGCTGTAAGGCATTGTGCCTATTTCTTTTATGTCACGAATCTATATTTATAAATTTATATAATGAATTTTTGTTTTTGATAATTTTAGAGAATGTATTTACCGACTGTCAACGCTGACAGGATCAGGCTAAACACGCAGGGAGGTTATAATGACAGAACGGCATGAACATCCGATGATACCGGCGGAGTCCCAAAGCAGCGCGGAAAATAACCTGCGCAACGTCGATCTTAACCTGCTGACGGTCTTTGATGCCGTAATGCAGGTGCAGAGTATTACCCGTGCGGCACGATCTCTGAATATGACGCAGCCAGCGGTGAGCAATGCGGTGGCGCGTTTAAAACTGATGTTTAACGATGAGCTGTTTATGCGCTATGGGCGCGGTATTCGCCCGACCAATCGTGCCTATCAGCTGTTTGGGCCGGTACGCCAGGCGCTGCAGATTGTGCGCAATGAGTTGCCTGGAGCCCGATTTAAACCGGAAAGCAGCGAGCGAGTATTTAATATTGCGATTACCAGCCCACTGGATATATTGCTGACAGCGAAGCTGTTACAGCAGATAAAGCAGTATGCGCTACATGTTCAGGTGAGCTTCGACTCACTGGTCAACGAACATATAACGCGGAAGTTACGCTATCAGGAAAGCGATTTTCTTATCGACTATCAGGATATCAGCGGCGATGAGTTTTGTTGTGAAGCGCTGTTTGATGATGAGTTTGTACTGGCGGTCGCCGGACAGCATCCGCGTATCGGTGATACGTGCTCACTGCGCGGACTATTGTTGGAGTCTCATGCGGTGGTCAGTATTAATCAGTTTTCCAGCGTTAGCCGCTTTTTTTATGCCCATTCGGATCTGATCCGCCAAATAGCCTATCAGGGTACGGACTTAAGCAGCGTATTAAGCATGGTCTCTAAAACTGATATGGTTGCCATCGCGCCGCGCTGGATGGTGGAACAATATGCCGCCTACTTGCAGCTTCGGGCCGTAACGCTGCTGGATCTGGAGAGTCGGCGGACCTGTTTTTTCAACTGGCATCGGGCCTCTGAGCGTGATAGCGCCCACGTATGGCTGCGTCAGCAGCTGAGTGAGTTTGCCCAGCAGGGACGTTAAGGCGAGGCGGCAGCTGTTATAGCTGCCGATGTCCGATTATGCAGGGGATTATTTCACTCGTCCGATGGTCTGTTCAAAGGGTTGGCGGGTGAGAATATAGTGAAAATATACGGTAGCGCACACTTTTCCTCTCAATAACGATTGATTCATGCACAGGAAACGGTAGACTGCGCGCGAAATTAGTGCACAGCTGTACGCTGAAAATGGGTGTGCGGGTGGGCAAATGTCGCGGCATATACCGCGTTCTTACGATGAATGGACGAATGATCAAAGCGTTAGATAATTACCATCTGGTAACTCGTATTCAGGGACAGATTGCCAATTCACCTAGCCGCGTGGCGCTGCGCGACTGGTCGCCGACGGCGGATGTCGTGTACTGCTGGCATGAGATCGGGGAGCAGGTTTCCCGGCTGGCCTGTGCGCTGCTGGCGCTGGGCGTAGAGGTACAGGAGCGGGTGGCCATCTTTGCCCATAACTCTGTGGCCTGGTCGCTGGCCGATCTGGCGATCCTGCATCTGCGGGCGGTCACGGTGCCGGTCTATGCGACCAATACGGCGGCTCAGGCAGCCTATATCCTCAATGATGCCAGCGTTCGCATCCTGTTTGTCGACGGTCAGGCTCAGTATGACGCCGCGTTGGCTCTGCGCGATAGCTGTCCGCAGTTGACCCGTATCATTGCGCTGTCGGATGGTATCGATCTGCGCGGCTGTGCGATTGCCTGTCACCTTCACGGGTTCGCGCACGACGGCGATAGCGCCAGTCTCGCACGGCTGGCACAGCTGGCACAGCGTATCGATGAGGCTTCCCTAGACGATCTGTTTACGCTTATCTATACCTCCGGCACCACCGGTGAGCCAAAAGGGGTGATGCTGGACTACCGAAATCTGGCCGCTCAGCTGTATCTGCACGATGCCCGCCTGAACGTCAGTGAACAGGACGTCTCTCTATGCTTTCTGCCGCTCTCCCATGTGTTTGAGCGTGCCTGGAGCTTTTATGTGATGCACAGCGGTGCGCAAAACGTCTATCTGCACGACACCAACCTGGTGCGCGAAGCGATGCAGGCGGTGCGTCCGACCATGATGTGCGCGGTTCCCCGTTTTTATGAAAAGATTTTCAGCGCGGTACAGGCTAGGGTCGCCCAGGCGCCATGGCTGCGTCGCCAGCTGTTCCACTGGGCGCTGTGGTGCGGCAAGCAGCGTTTTTTGAACGAGCGAGTGGGGCGTTCCCAGGGGCGTCTGATGACGGCGATGCACCGTTTGGCCGATCGGCTGGTGCTCTCTAAGTTGCGTGCGATTTTAGGTGGCCGGGTACGCTTCTTACCGGCGGCCGGTGCCAAACTGGATGACCATGTGATCCTGTTTTTTCAGGCGCTGGGGTTGAACATCAAGTATGGCTATGGCATGACGGAGACCTGCGCGACGGTCTCCTGCTGGGAAGAGCAGGGCTTCCGCTTTGGGTCTATTGGCCGCCCCTTGCCCGGGGTCGAGGTGCGCATCGGTGAGTCGAATGAGATCCAGGTGCGCGGGCCTATCGTGATGCGTGGCTATTTCAATAAGCCGCAGGAGACAGCACAGACCTTTACCGCAGACGGATGGCTGAAGACCGGTGACGCCGGTGCGCTGGATGCGCAGGGACACCTGTTTATTACCGAGCGGCTGAAGGATCTGATGAAGACCTCCAACGGTAAGTACATTGCCCCCCAGCTGGTGGAGGGGACGCTGGCACGCGATCGTTTTATCAAGCAGGTGGCAGTGATTGCCGATGCGCGTAAGTTTGTTTCTGCGTTGATCGTTCCCTGCTTCGACTCGCTGGAAGAGTATGCGCGCTCTATTAACCTCAAGTATCACGATCGTCTGGATCTGCTGCGCCATAGCCATATCGTTGCGCTGTTTGAGCAGCGTTTGACGGAGATGCAAAAGGAGCTGGCCAAGTTTGAGCAGGTCAAGCGCTTCACGCTGCTGCCGCAGGCGTTCTCTATGGAGCTGGGTGAACTGACGCCAACGCTGAAGCTGCGCCGTAAGATTATCCTGAGCCGCTATCATCAGGAGATAGAGTCCATGTATCTGGAACGATAGGGCTTACCTGGCGCGGGGCGCGTTTTTTCGTGCGCCGCGTTGAGCGTGCCTGAAGCGCCTGCAGGCGTAGTGCTCATGATTAACCTCTGAATTTTTCCTGCTTCCAATCATAAGCTGGTGACGCTTCGGCTAGCTTTCAGTTTTTTATCCGCCAGATATTGCCAACCGCAGTTTTCTCTCTACCTCAGTGCTTTTTTCTCCCCTCCGGAGGTTTGCTCCATTGGAGAAGTGACGTTAATGTAACCAGACAGCGGGCGACATCCTGCCGTACCGTGCGGCCCTGCGCCGCCTTGGTGGAGCCATACATAAGGAGGTAAAGTCTATGGAGATGTTATCAGGCGCCGAGATGGTGGTGCGATCGCTGATCGATCAGGGCGTCAAACACCTTTTTGGCTACCCGGGCGGTACCGTGCTGGATATTTATGACGCCCTGCATACGGTTGGAGGGATTGAGCATATTCTGGTTCGGCATGAGCAGGGGGCGGTACACATGGCTGACGGCTATGCGCGGGCCACCGGGCAGGTGGGTGTCGTTCTGGTGACCTCCGGTCCGGGGGCGACCAACGCCATTACCGGTATCGCGACAGCCTATATGGACTCCGTCCCATTGGTGGTGCTGTCGGGGCAGGTACCCACTTCGCTGATCGGTAATGATGCTTTTCAGGAGTGCGACATGGTGGGGATCTCCCGTCCGGTGGTCAAGCACAGCTTCCTGGTGAAGCAGACCGAAGATATTCCCTGCGTACTGAAGAAGGCCTTTTACCTGGCCAGCAGCGGCCGTCCCGGACCTGTGGTGGTTGATCTTCCCAAAGATATCCTTAATCCCGCGCAGAAATACCCGTATGCCTATCCGCAGCAGGTGAGCATGCGTTCCTATAATCCGACCTGTCAGGGGCACAGGGGACAGATTAAACGAGGTCTGCAAGTATTACTGGCCGCCCGGCGTCCGGTGATCTATGCCGGGGGCGGGGTGATTGGTGCGGGCTGCCATGAGGCGCTGCGTGCGCTGGCGCAGCAGCTTAATCTGCCGGTGACCACCTCGCTGATGGGGCTGGGCGCCTTTCCTGCATCACACCCACAGAGCCTGGGGATGCTGGGGATGCACGGCACCTATGAAGCCAATATGGCGATGCACAATGCCGATGTCATTTTTGCTGTTGGTGTCCGCTTTGACGATCGTACCACTAACAATCTGGCAAAGTATTGTCCCGATGCAACGGTGGTGCATATCGATATCGATCCCAGCTCGATCTCCAAGAATGTCACGGCTGATATACCCATCGTCGGCGACGCCGGCGACGTTTTGGGGGTGCTGCTCTCCCTGCTGGGGCAGGGTGATTCTCGGCAGGATTTTGATAGCCTGCGCGACTGGTGGCAGCGTATTGAGGTCTGGCGTGATCGCCAGTGTTTGCGCTACATCAGTGACGGTCAGCGGATCAAACCACAGCTGGTGATCGAAACCTTGCACCGCCTGACGGGAGGCGAGGCCTATGTGACCTCCGACGTCGGTCAGCATCAGATGTTTGCCGCGCTCTATTACGGCTTCGACCGTCCGCGCCACTGGATAAACTCCGGCGGGCTCGGCACCATGGGTTTCGGCTTGCCCGCTGCGCTTGGCGTACGCCTGGCGCTGCCGCAGGCCACGGTGCTGTGCATCACCGGCGATGGCAGCATTCAGATGAATATCCAAGAGCTGTCGACGGCGCTGCAGTACGATCTTTCCATTGTGGTGGTCAACCTGAACAACCGGTTTTTGGGTATGGTGAAGCAGTGGCAGGATATTATTTATGCCGGGCGCCACTCTCACTCCTATATGCAGTCCCTACCGGATTTTGTGCGGCTGGCTGAGGCGTACGGTCACGTCGGTATCGCCATTCGCAGCGTCGATGAGTTGGAAGTGAAGCTGCGTGAGGCATTGAGTATCCGTGACCGGCTGGTGTTTGTCGACGTGACGGTAGATGAGGAGGAGCATGTGTATCCGATGCAGATCCGCGGCGGGGCAATGGATGAAATGTGGCTGAGTAAAACCCAGAGGAGCTGATCATGCGGCGGATTTTATCGGTGTTACTGGAAAATGAATCCGGCGCGCTGTCGCGGGTTGTGGGGCTGTTTTCCCAGCGTGGTTACAATATTGAGAGTTTGACGGTGGCACCGACGGAGGACGCCACGCTATCGCGGATGACGATCCAGACCAAAGGCGATGCCAAGGTGTTGGAGCAGATAGAGAAGCAGCTGCACAAGCTGGTGGATGTTCTGCGCGTCAGCGAGCTGGTATCCGGGGCACATGTGGAGCGCGAGATCATGCTGGTCAAGCTGCGTGCCAGCGGTTACGGGCGGGAGGAGGTCAAGCGCAGCACCGATATTTTCCGTGGGCAGATAGTCGATGTGACGGCATCGCTGTATACGGTGCAGCTGGCCGGTACCAGCGATAAGCTGGATGCCTTTTTGGCGGCGGTTCGCGAGGTTGCTGAAATTGTTGAGGTCGTGCGTTCGGGGGTGGTCGGTGTAGCCCGTGGAGATAAAATAATGCGCTGACAGACATTGAGTGTATGCGGTGTGACCGCGTAAGGGCCCGGCTATGTGCCGGGTCTCTTATTTTTCCGTTTTTGCTGACCCCTTTCAGCTAAATCGGTTGCTCCATCGCTGTTTATGCGCTTAGATCGCACTATATAGCCTAGACAGCCAGGCCGAAGTATTGGCTGTCATTGTAAAGCGATTGCCTGTAAGGAGGATAATGTGAAACTGGATGAAATCGCGCGTCTTGCAGGTGTCTCGCGGACTACCGCCAGCTATGTGATCAACGGTAAAGCCAAGCAGTACCGCGTCAGCGATAAGACAGTTGAGAAAGTGATGGCTGTCGTACGCGAGCACAACTACCATCCTAACGCAGTGGCCGCTGGGCTGCGTGCGGGGCGAACCCGCTCCATCGGTCTGGTGATCCCGGATCTGGAGAATACCAGCTATACCCGTATCGCTAACTATCTGGAGCGCCAGGCGCGCCAGCGCGGCTATCAGCTGTTGATCGCCTGTTCTGAGGATCAGCCGGACAACGAGATGCGTTGTATCGAGCATCTGTTGCAGCGTCAGGTCGATGCGATTATTGTATCGACGGCGCTGCCGCCGGAGCACCCTTTTTACCAGCGTTGGGCCAACGATCCGTTGCCGATTATCGCGCTGGATCGTGCGCTCGATCCGGAGCACTTTATCAGCGTGGTAGGCGCCGATATGGACGATGCCGAGATGTTGGCTGCCGAACTGCGGCGCTTCCCGGCCCAGTCGGTCCTGTATCTGGGGGCGCTGCCGGAGCTCTCCGTTAGCTTCCTGCGTGAGCAGGGGTTCCGCAAGGCGTGGCAGGGGGACGAGCGCCCGGTAAGTTATCTGTATACGAACAGCTATGAGCGGGAGGTGGCGGCGGCGGCGTTTAGCCAGTGGCTGCAGCATAATGAGATGCCGCAGGCGTTATTTACCACCTCCTTTCCACTGCTGCAAGGGGTACTGGATGTCACGTTGAAAAAGTACGGTCATCTGCCGAGCGATCTGGCCGTAGCGACCTTTGGTGATAATGAACTGTTGGATTTCTTGGACTGCCCGGTGCTGTCTGTCGGCCAGCGGCACCGTGATATTGCCGAACGGGTGCTGGAGCTGGTATTGGCCAGTCTGGATGAGCCGAGAAAACCGAAACCGGGGTTAAGCCGGATGCGGCGAATTTTGTTGCAGCGTGGGCGTCTAAGCCGGCAGTAAATAAGGTAAAAAGCCGGGGGAACCCGGCTTTTTTATCTTTGGATACGGGGCATTGACTGGAATTGTTTAAAGGGGTGAGCTTTGTATCCACTTCTTACTGTTAATGAAAAGTTTTGAAGCACGGTTAGATTCTGGTTCTTTTCGCTATATTTATTAGGTGACTTCAGACTTATCACTTAATTTTTGATATTATATGGCGTCGAATTTTTCGGTAACTTAAGGTGGAACACTCCGAATCCACATTTCTCAGCGCGAAGGTTTGTCGAGCTGAGAAAGAGGATTGTCTTATTTTTCAAAATATTTTAGGAATAGTCTTAGAAAAATAGCGCTATTGCCTAAAAGTAGCGCCAGTATGCTTTTTACGTAAATTCTGTTTTTAGTAAAACGGTGTAAGTTAAAATAGGGAATACAGTCGATATCCCGACGTTATTTTATTAATCCACGGGAAAAGGGCTGAAAAATTTAGAAAAATATTTGGCTGAGAAAGACATTATTATTTCGCATAAAACAATATGAAATCTGTGCCAATAAAACATGTCATTCATGTTAGAATTTAACCAATTGAAACTTATAAGTATTTATAATTACTCTTCTTGAGGTTTTTAGGCAGATTATTCTGTTGTTATAGTCGTTTGCAGATGATCTATTTGCATTCGTGTTGGTTGAAATGAGAGCTATATTGCAAAAAGTGAGTAAGTTTTAACATTTGGTTGTGCTGGTGGCTTTTCTGTTATTTTGTATGGAATGTTTAAATTTCCTCTAATTTATCATGGTGTTAATTTCTACCTTTAGCACCCGGAATTCTCTTGCCTATTTTGTTAAAACCCTGCATCGATAAAAATATTGCCAAACCGCGCCCGCTCTGGCTTGACAAGGTTTTCCTCCCCTCCGTAAACTTCTTAGTGTGGGAATTTGTGGGGTAAAGTGGTGATGTGGGGCATCAAGGAGTCACTCCGGCATGTTTCGAGGCGCAACAAACATCAATCTCGACAGTAAGGGACGTCTGGCGGTGCCTATCCGCTACCGGGACTTATTGATTGAGGAAGCGCAAGGTCACATGGTATGTACCATCGATCTCCATCACCCCTGTCTGCTGCTTTATCCTCTGTCACAGTGGGAAGTGATCGAACAGAAGTTATCCCGTCTGTCGAGTATGAATCCTGCCGAACGTCGGGTTCAGCGTCTGCTGCTGGGTCATGCCAGCGAATGTCAGATGGACGGTGCAGGACGCCTGCTGATTACTGCAACGCTGCGGCAGCATGCGGGGCTCCATAAACAAGTGATGCTGGTGGGCCAGTTCAATAAGTTTGAACTGTGGGATGAAGAGACCTGGTATCAACAGGTCAGGGAAGATATTGAGGCTGAACAGTCCGCAACGGAGATCCCCTCCGAGCGTTTACAGGATTTGTCGTTATAGTCATGTCTGAAAATTTTCAACACAAAACCGTGTTGCTTGATGAGGCGGTAGCAGGCCTTAATCTGCGCAGTGACGGTATTTACATTGATGGCACCTTTGGTCGCGGTGGTCATTCCCGTCTCATTCTCTCCCAGTTGGGAGCGGAGGGACGCCTTATTGCCATCGATCGCGATCCGCAGGCCATTGCTGCCGCCGCGCAGATTGACGATCCGCGCTTCTCCATCATCCATGGGCCGTTTTCGGCGCTGGCAGACTATGTGCAAGAGATGGGGCTGAGCAGCAGGATTGATGGCATATTGCTCGATCTGGGCGTCTCTTCGCCCCAGCTCGACGATCCCGAGCGGGGGTTTTCTTTTATGCGTGATGGGCCGCTGGATATGCGTATGGACCCGTCACGCGGTCTCTCTGCCGCACAGTGGCTGATGCAGGCAGAAGAGGATGATATCGCCTGGGTGCTGAAGACCTTCGGTGAGGAGCGCTTCGCCAAGCGTATCGCCCGCGCCATCGTGGAGCGAAACCGCACGGAGCCACTGAGCCGTACCCGTGAGTTGGCAGCATTGATTAGCGATGCCAGCCCGTTTAAAGAAAAACATAAGCATCCGGCAACACGCAGTTTTCAGGCCATTCGCATTTACATCAACAGCGAACTGGATGAGATTGAGCGAGCGCTGGAGGGCGCGCTGGTCGCGCTGGCGCCTCAGGGACGCCTGTCGGTGATCAGCTTCCATTCGCTGGAGGATCGCTTGGTTAAACGCTTTATTCGCCAGTACAGCCGTGGACCTCAGGTGCCCAAAGGGCTGCCGCTGACGGAGGCGCAACTGCAGGCGCAGGGTGGTCCACAGTTGAAGGCGTTGGGGAAACGGATGCCGGGTGAGCGCGAGGTGGTCGATAACCCCCGGGCGCGTAGCTCGGTGCTGCGGGTGGCGGAAAGGATCGCGAGATGATTGGCAATGAGCGCCATTCGCTGATTTCCATCATCGGTGGCGATCTGCTGCGTCATGGTAAATTGCCGGTGCTGCTGTTTATCGCCGTGTTGATCTCCGCGCTGTTGGTGACGACGACGACCCATAAAACGCGTCTGCTGACTGCAGCGCGCGAACAGCTGGTTTTGGAGCGGGATGCACTGGATATCGAGTGGCGTAACCTGATTCTGGAGGAGAATGCGCTGGGCGATCACAGTCGCGTTGAGCGCATTGCGACGGAAAAACTACAGATGCAGCACGTGGATCCCTCTCAGGAAAATATTGTGGTCCAACAGTAAGATAATTGACCGATGACGGGCAGGTAATCAAGGAATCAATGAAAGCAGTGCGATCTGGGAAGATACGGCGTCAAGAAGAACAGGCCAGCTTTGTTAGCTGGCGTTTTGCGTTGTTGTGCGGCTGTATCTTATTGGCGCTGCTTGGGTTGCTGGCACGCGCCGCCTACCTGCAGGTGATCAGCCCCGAACACTTGGTGCGGGAGGGAGATGCCCGCTCCCTGCGTACGCAATCGATCCCGACCGCGCGCGGTATGATCAGGGATCGTGCCGGGCGCCCTCTGGCGGTCAGCGTGCCGGTGAATGCAATCTGGGCCGACCCGAAAGAGGTGAATGAGCACGGCGGCATCACGCTGGACACGCGCTGGCAGGCGCTGGCCGATGCATTGGAAATCCCGTTGGATAAAATGGCCGCGCGGATTAACACAAACCCCCGCGGGCGCTTTGTCTACCTAGCTCGCCAGGTGAATCCGGCGATGGGCGAGTACATTCACAAGCTTCGCCTGCCAGGGATCTACCTGAAGCAAGAGTCGCGTCGTTACTATCCTGCAGGGCAAGTGACCGCTCACATTATCGGTGTGACCAATATCGATGGCCAGGGGATTGAAGGGGTTGAAAAGAGCTTCGATCGCTGGTTGACCGGGCAACCCGGGGAGCGCACCGTGCGCAAGGATCGCTTTGGCCGGGTCATCGAGGATATCTCCTCGGTCGATAGCCTGGCTGCTCACAACCTGTCGCTGAGCATCGATGAGCGTCTGCAGGCGTTGGTATATCGTGAGCTGACCAATGCGGTGGCATTCAACAAGGCCGAGTCAGGTACCGCGGTGTTAGTGGATGTTAATACCGGGGAAGTGCTGGCAATGGCCAATAGCCCCTCCTATAACCCGAACAATCTTACCGACACGCCTCAGGAGGCGATGCGTAACCGCGCTATCACCGATATCTTTGAGCCGGGATCGACCGTGAAGCCCATGGTGGTGATGACAGCCCTACAGCGCGGCATCGTGCGGGAGAGCAGCGTGCTGAATACGCTGCCTTACTATGTCAACGGGCATGAGATTAAGGATGTGGCACGCTACGCCGAGCTGTCCATTACCGGTATTTTACAGAAGTCGAGTAACGTCGGTGTTTCCAAGCTGGCGTTAGCGATGCCGTCCTCGGCGCTGGTGGAGACTTACTCCGGCTTCGGGTTCGGAAGACCGACCAATTTGGGGCTGGTCGGGGAAAGCAGTGGCATATATCCAAAAAAACAACGGTGGTCCGACATTGAGAGGGCCACCTTCTCTTTCGGATATGGGCTAATGGTAACGCCGTTACAGTTAGCTCGTGTCTATGCAACCATCGGCAGCATGGGGATTTATCGCCCACTGTCGATTACCAAGGTGGATCCGCCGGTGTCCGGCGAGCGGGTGTTCCCGGTTGCGCTGGTACGTAGTGTGGTGCACATGATGGAAAGCGTGGCGCTGCCCGGAGGTGGCGGTGTCAAAGCGGCAGTAAAAGGTTACCGGGTCGCCGTTAAGACCGGTACGGCCAAGAAGGTTGGGCCTGACGGGCGCTATGTGAATAAATATATCGCCTACACAGCCGGTATTGCGCCGGCCAGCAATCCCCGGTTTGCCCTGGTTGTGGTGATTAACGATCCACAGGCGGGGAAATATTACGGTGGTGCGGTATCTGCACCGGTCTTTGGCGCCATCATGGGCGGCGTACTGCGCACCATGAACGTTGAACCGGATGCGTTGCCCACGGGTGATAAGAGCGAATTGGTGAACAACAAAAAAGAGGGTTCAGGTGGCAGATCGTAATTTGCGCGCGCTTTTGGCTCCTTGGGTTACACAGGCCCCGGAGCGCGCTTTGCGGGACATGACTTTGGACAGCCGCGTGGCGGCTGCAGGCGATCTGTTTGTGGCCGTTGTCGGCCATGCGGCGGATGGACGCCGTTTTATTCCGCAGGCCATTGCGCAGGGCGTTGCCGCCGTTATCGCTGAGGCTGAGGGCGAGGCCGAAGATGGCAGCGTACGCGAGCTGCACGGCGTTCCGGTAGTGTATCTCAACCGTCTCAACGAGCGTCTTTCTGCGCTGGCAGGGCGTTTCTACGGTCAACCGGGTGCCGATCTGCGTCTGGTGGGTGTGACCGGCACTAACGGTAAAACGACGACCACCCAGCTGTTGGCACAGTGGGCGCAGCTGTTGGGTGAAACCGGCGCCGTGATGGGGACTGTCGGCAATGGCCTGCTGGGGCATGTTTATCCCAGTGAGAACACCACAGGATCAGCTGTCGACGTACAGCACATGCTGCGCACGCTGGCCGATGACGGCGCAACGCTGGTAGCGATGGAGGTCTCCTCCCATGGTCTGGTGCAAAACCGGGTGCTGGCGCTGCCGTTTGCCGCGTCGGCCTTTACCAACCTGAGCCGCGATCACCTGGATTACCACGGTGATATGGAGCACTACGCACAGGCGAAGTGGCGCCTGTTCTCGACCCATCACAGCGGTGAGAAGATCGTCAATGCTGATGATGAGATGGGGCTCCTCTGGCTGGATAAGCTACCGGATGCGGTGGCGGTGACTGTCACCGGTGTACTGCCCGAAGGTTGGGCGGGCCGCTGGCTGGCCGCGTGCTCGGTGGCGTATCACGACGGCGGCGCGACGATTGCGTTCGACTCCAGCTGGGGAGAGGGTACGCTGAACAGTCGCCTGATGGGCGAGTTTAACGTGAGTAATCTGCTGGTTGCGCTGGCGACACTGCTGGCGCTCGGCTATCCGCTGGCGGCGCTGTGCGCTGCGTCTGTCCAGCTGCAGCCGGTCTGTGGGCGAATGGAGGTGTTTCAGGCGCCCGCTAAGCCTACGGTGGTTGTCGACTATGCCCATACGCCGGATGCGTTGGAAAAAGCGCTGCTGGCTGCGCGTTTGCATTGCCAGGGGCAGCTGTGGTGCCTATTTGGCTGCGGCGGGGATCGCGATACGGGCAAACGTCCGCTGATGGGGGCGATTGCCGAACAGTATGCCGACCGGGTAGTGGTGACAGACGATAACCCGCGCAGTGAAGAGCCGCGGGCGATCATCAATGAAATTCTCAGCGGTATGCTGGATCCGGGGTTGGCGATGGCCATCCCCGGGCGTGCAGAGGCGGTGACCGCCGCCGTGATGCAGGCGGCCCCGCAGGATGTGATCTTGGTGGCCGGTAAGGGGCATGAGGATTATCAGCTGGTCGGCAACCGCCGTCTGGACTATTCCGATCGGGTGACGGTAGCCCGTCTGCTGGGGGTGGTAGCATGATCGCCACGACGCTGCAGACCCTCGCCGATGCCATCGGCGCGACGCTTATTGGTGCTGATGGCCCAGTGACGGCGGTGACAACCGATACCCGTAAGCTAACGCCGGGGTGCCTGTTTGTCGCGCTGCAGGGCGAGAGCTTTGACGGACATGACTTTGCCGCCCAGGCGCTGGAAGGGGGCGCCGGCGCGTTGCTGGTTAACCGCCGTCTGGCGCTGGATGTACCGCAGCTGTTGGTAGCGGACACCCGTTTGGCGCTGGGACAGCTGGGTGCATGGGTGCGTCGTCAGGTTCCGGCTCGGGTGGTGGCGCTGACCGGATCGTCGGGCAAAACCTCGGTAAAAGAGATGAGTGCGGCGATCCTCGGCCTGTGTGGCAACGTGCTGTACACCGCCGGTAACCTGAATAATGACATCGGCGTGCCGCTGACCCTGCTGCGCCTTGAGCCGCAGCATGACTTTGCGGTGATCGAGCTGGGTGCCAATCACGTCGGAGAAATCGCCTATAGCGTGGCGCTGACGCGTCCGCACAGCGCGCTGGTCAATAATCTGGCGGCGGCGCACCTGGAAGGGTTTGGCTCATTGTCCGGGGTCGCCCGGGCCAAAGGTGAGATTTTTGCCGGTCTGCCGCCGCAGGGAACGGCGATCGTGAATGTCGACAGTAACGATTGGGAAAGCTGGCAACATGCGCTGACAGAGCAGCGCGTGTGGCGTTTTTCCCCGCAGGCGGGCGCTGGCGTAGACTTCTACGCCAGCGCCGTGCGCAGCGATGCGGCGGGAACCCACTTTACTCTGCATACCCCCGTGGGACAGTGTAATGTGCTGCTGCCGCTGCCCGGCCGCCATAACATCGCCAATGCCCTGGCGGCCGCGGCGCTGACTATGTCAGTGGGTGCTTCGCTGACGCAGGTACAGCAAGGACTGGCCGGGCTGCAGGCGGTGCCGGGGCGGCTGTTTCCCATCCGTCTGGGCGAACAACAGCTGCTGCTGGATGACAGCTATAACGCCAACGTCGGTTCAATGAGTGCTGCCGCAGAGGTTCTGGGCAATATGCCGGGTTACCGGGTGATGGTAGTCGGCGATATGGCCGAATTGGGTACAGAGGCCGAAGCCTGCCACCGTCGCGTCGGTCAGGCGGCCCGCGCGGCGGGGATCGATAAGGTGTTGAGCGTCGGCGGACTAAGTCGGCTGATCGGCGAGGTCAGTGGTTGTGGCGAACATTTCATGGATAAGGAAGCGCTGCTTGAGCGCTTGAGGCATCTGTTATGCGAGCATGCGGCAATCACCATTCTAGTAAAAGGCTCACGTAGTGCCGCAATGGAGCAGGTAGTACGAGGCGTATCTGTGCAGGAAATGCAGGAGAATCAATCATGTTAGTCTGGCTGGCCGAACATTTGGTCAAATACTTTTCTGGCTTTAACGTCTTCTCCTATCTGACGTTTCGCGCCATCGTCAGTTTGCTGACCGCCCTGTTTATCTCACTGTGGATGGGGCCACGCCTGATCGGCTGGCTACAGAAGCTGCAGATTGGTCAGGTGGTGCGTAATGACGGGCCAGAGTCGCACTTTAGCAAGCGCGGCACACCGACCATGGGCGGTTTGATGATCCTGACATCGATTACCATTTCGGTTCTGATGTGGGCCTATCCCTCTAACCCTTATGTCTGGTGTGTGCTGTTTGTGCTGCTGGGCTACGGCATCGTGGGTTTTGTCGATGATTACCGTAAGGTGGTGCGCAAGAATACCGATGGACTGATCGCCCGTTGGAAGTATTTCTGGCAGTCCGTGATCGCGCTGGTGGTGGCTTTCACCATGTACTGCATCGGTAAGGATACGCCAGCCACCCAGCTGGTGGTTCCGTTCTTTAAAGACATCATGCCGCAGCTGGGGCTGTTGTACATCCTGCTGAGTTATTTCGTTATCGTCGGTACCAGCAATGCGGTCAACCTGACGGATGGCCTGGATGGCCTGGCCATTATGCCGACCGTTTTCGTGGCCGCGGGCATGGGACTGGTGGCCTGGGCGACCGGTAATGTCAATTTTGCCGCGTATCTGCATATTCCCTACATTCGTCACGCCGGTGAACTGGTGATTGTCTGTACTGCTATTGTTGGCGCCGGGTTGGGATTTCTGTGGTTCAACACCTATCCGGCGCAGGTCTTTATGGGGGACGTCGGTTCCTTGGCGTTGGGCGGTGCGCTGGGCACCATCGCTGTGCTGCTGCGCCAGGAGTTCCTGCTGGTGATCATGGGCGGTGTTTTCGTCATGGAGACCCTGTCGGTGATCCTGCAGGTGGGCAGTTTTAAGCTGCGCGGCCAGCGTATTTTCCGCATGGCGCCCATCCATCACCACTACGAGCTGAAGGGCTGGCCGGAGCCGCGTGTCATTGTGCGCTTCTGGATTATTTCGTTGATGCTGGTGCTTATTGGACTGGCAACCTTGAAGGTACGTTAATATGGCTGACTATCAGGGGAAGAGGGTCGTTATCATTGGGCTGGGGCTGACGGGCCTCTCCTGCGTCGATTTCTTTATGGAGCGTGGTGTGGTACCGCGGGTGATTGACACCCGTGCAACGCCACCGGGGCTGGATCAGCTGCCGGCGAGCGTCGAACGTCACCTGGGAAGCATTGAACAGTCATGGCTGATGGACGCCGATCTGATCGTTGCCAGTCCTGGCATTGCCCTTTCGTCGCCGGCGCTGGATCAAGCGGCACAGGCGGGCGTGGAGATCGTCGGCGATATCGAGCTGTTTTGCCGCGAGGCACAGGTGCCGATCGTGGCGATCACCGGCTCTAACGGTAAAAGCACCGTGACGACGCTGGTCGGTGAGATGGCCTGTGCCGCAGGTTGGCAGGTCGGTGTTGGTGGCAATATCGGGGTGCCCGCCCTGTCGCTGCTGAAGCATGAGTGCCGCCTGTATGTCCTGGAGCTCTCCAGCTTTCAGCTGGAGACCACTGCCAGCCTGAGGGCGGCGGCAGCGACCATCCTGAACGTCAGCGAAGATCACATGAACCGCTACCCGCTGGGACTGCAGCAGTATCGGGCGGCCAAGTTACGCATCTATGAAAACGCCCGGGCCTGCGTGGTCAACGCGGATGATGCGCTGACCATGCCGATCCACGGCGCCGATACGCGCTGCGTCAGCTTTGGTGTCGACGTGGGCGACTACCATCTCAACCGCCAGCAGGGCGAGATCTGGCTGCGGGTTCGCGGTGAAAAGATTTTGAATACCAAAGAGATGCAGCTCACCGGCATCCATAATTACACCAATGCCCTGGCAGCGCTGGCGTTGGCGGATGCTGTCGGCCTGCCGCGTGCTTCCAGCCTGCGGGCTCTGACGACGTTCCGTGGCCTGGCGCACCGTTTTCAGCTGGTGCTGGAACACAGCGGTGTACGCTGGATTAACGATTCGAAAGCGACCAACGTGGGAAGCACTGAGGCGGCGTTGAAGGGGCTCCACCTGAACGGTACGCTGCACCTGCTGCTGGGCGGTGATGGTAAGGATGCGGACTTTACGCCGCTGCTGCCTTATTTGCGGGGCGATCGTATCCGCCTGTATTGCTTTGGTCGCGACGCCGGACCACTGATGCTGCTGCGACCTGAGGTTTCACGACGCTTTGATACCATGGAGCAGGCGATGCGTGCTTTGGCGCCGCTGACGCGTGCAGGGGATATGGTGCTACTTTCACCAGCCTGTGCCAGCTTGGATCAATTTAAAAACTTCGAACAGCGCGGCGATGAGTTTGCCCGCCTGGCGCGGGAGTTCGGCTGATGCGCTTGCGTCTCGCACTGCCTCGTCCCCGCCTGCCGCATCTGCGTCTGCCGCGCTTTTCCCTGTCGCTGACGGGAGGTGTGTTGCGCCTGCGCGACTGGGTGATGGGTGCAGGCGAAGCCGATAGTACAGGGGTGATTCTGTATGACCGGACGCTGCTGTGGCTGACCTTTGGGCTCGCGGCGATGGGTTTTATCATGGTGACGTCGGCGTCGATGCCCATCGGCCAGCGCCTGGCCGACGATCCCTTTCTGTTTGCCAAGCGCGATGCGCTTTACCTGGCGCTGGCTTTTGGCCTCGCCATGGTGACCCTGCGCATTCCTATGGAGTTTTGGCAACGCTGGAGCAATGCAATGCTGCTGCTGTCAGTAGCTATGCTGCTGGTAGTGTTGGTAGTCGGCAGTTCGGTTAACGGTGCTTCGCGCTGGATCGCGCTGGGACCACTGCGTATTCAGCCTGCGGAGTTCTCTAAGCTGTCGCTGTTTTGCTATCTCGCAAGCTATCTGGTGCGCAAGGTCGATGAGGTGCGTAATAACTTCTGGGGCTTCTGTAAGCCGATGGGGGTGATGGTGGTGCTGGCGGTGCTACTGCTGGCGCAGCCGGATTTGGGCACTGTGGTGGTACTGTTTGTGACGACGCTGGGACTACTGTTCCTGGCAGGGGCGAAACTGTGGCAGTTCCTGGCGATCATCTGCTCGGGGATCTTTGCGGTGATCCTGCTGATTATCGCCGAGCCTTACCGTATGCGACGCGTAACGTCGTTCTGGAATCCGTGGGCCGATCCGTTTGGCAGCGGCTACCAGCTGACCCAGTCGCTGATGGCGTTTGGGCGCGGCGAGTTTTGGGGACAGGGGCTGGGAAACTCGGTTCAGAAGCTGGAGTATTTGCCTGAGGCGCATACTGACTTTATTTTCTCCATCCTCGG
This sequence comes from Edwardsiella ictaluri ATCC 33202, assembly GCF_000264785.1. Taxonomy (GTDB): domain Bacteria; phylum Pseudomonadota; class Gammaproteobacteria; order Enterobacterales; family Enterobacteriaceae; genus Edwardsiella; species Edwardsiella ictaluri. The sequence continues at coordinate 104,720 of NZ_AFJI01000081.1, forward strand.
CGAGGAGCTGGGCTATTTCGGTGTGGTTCTTACGCTGTTAATGGTATTCTTCGTCGCTTTTCGGGCGATGTCCATCGGGCGGCGCGCGCTGGAGGCTGATCAGCGTTTTTCCGGTTTTCTGGCCTGTGCCATTGGCGTCTGGTTCAGCTTTCAGGCATTAGTTAACGTCGGTGCGGCGGCCGGTATGCTGCCGACCAAAGGGCTGACTCTGCCGTTGATAAGCTACGGCGGCTCCAGCCTGCTTATTATGTCTACAGCGCTGGTATTCTTGCTGCGCATTGATTATGAAACCCGCCAGGCGAATGCCCAGGCGGTAGTTAAGGGGTCACGATGAGCGGTGCGGCTAATCATCAAGGTAACAAACGGCTGATGGTCATGGCCGGCGGTACCGGAGGACACGTGTTCCCTGGGTTGGCGGTGGCGCACTATCTTCAGGCGCAGGGATGGCAGATCCACTGGCTGGGTACCGCGGATCGCATGGAGGCGCAGCTGGTTCCACAGCACGGCATTGAGATCGATTTTATCCAGATTTCGGGCCTGCGCGGCAAAGGGATCAAGGTTCTGCTTGGCGCACCGTTTCGCATTGTGCGAGCGGTGCTGCAGGCTCGTCGAATTATTAAGGCTTATCGTCCCGATGCGGTACTGGGGATGGGGGGCTATGTCTCCGGTCCGGGTGGGCTGGCCGCCTGGATGTGTGGCGTTCCGGTAGTGCTGCACGAGCAGAATGGGATCGCCGGTTTGACCAACCGCTGGCTGTCCAAGATCGCGAAACGGGTACTGCAGGCGTTTCCCGGGGCTTTTCCTCATGCACCGGTAGTGGGAAATCCGGTGCGTGAGGATGTGCTGGCGCTGCCGGCGCCTGCGCAGCGTATGGCCGGGCGCACTGGCCCCGTTCGGGTGCTGGTGGTCGGCGGCAGCCAGGGCGCCCGGATCCTGAACCAGACGCTGCCCGCAGTGGCGGCGCGTCTCGGGGAGCAGGTGACCCTGTGGCATCAGACCGGGAAAGGGGCCCAGCCGTCGGTCGAGGCGGAGTATCAGCGCCTGGGGCTGCAGGATCACCAGGTAACCGAGTTTATTGACGATATGGCGGCGGCCTATGCCTGGGCCGACGTCGTCGTATGCCGCTCCGGTGCGTTGACGGTCAGTGAGATCGCCGCCGCCGGTTTACCTGCGCTATTTGTGCCCTTTATGCACAAGGATCGTCAGCAGTACTGGAATGCGGCGGCGCTGGCACGTACCGGTGCCGCCAGAATTATTGAACAGCCCGATTTTAGCGTCGATGCGGTGGTGGAGACGCTGGCGGGCTGGGATCGCCCTACGCTGCTATTGATGGCGGAAAAGGCCCGGGCGGCGGCGATCACCGATGCGACCCAGCGGGTCGCCGAGGCGATCTGCAACGTAGCGCGTTAATATCAACCCGGGTGGGGAGACCGACCCGGACAGTGAAAATGGATTAAAGTGAACAAGACAGTGAATACTCAACAGCTCGCTAAACTGCGTACCATGGTGCCAGAGATGCGCCGTGTCCGGCACATTCACTTTGTCGGCATCGGCGGCGCTGGCATGGGCGGTATTGCAGAGGTGTTGGCCAACGAGGGTTATCAGATCAGCGGCTCCGATTTGGCGCCCAACGCGGTGACCCAACAGCTGAGCGAGCTGGGTGCGCAGATCTATTTTAACCATCGCCCGGAAAACGTACGCGATGCCAGCGTCGTGGTTGTGTCAACTGCGATCGCTGCCGATAACCCGGAGATTATCGCCGCCCGTGAGGCGCGTATTCCGGTGATCCGTCGCGCGGAGATGCTGGCGGAGCTGATGCGTTTCCGCCACGGTATCGCCATTGCCGGAACCCATGGCAAGACCACCACTACGGCGATGGTCTCCAGTATTTATGCAGAGGCCGGGTTGGACCCGACCTTTGTTAACGGCGGTCTGGTGAAAGCGGCCGGCACGCACGCCCGCCTGGGATCCAGCCGCTACTTAATCGCCGAGGCCGATGAGAGCGATGCCTCGTTCCTGCATCTGCAGCCGATGGTGGCGATCGTTACCAATATCGAAGCCGACCATATGGATACCTATCATGGTGACTTCGAAAACTTGAAGCAGACCTTTATTAACTTTCTGCACAACCTGCCGTTCTATGGTCGGGCGGTGTTGTGCATCGACGATCCGGTGATCCGCGAGCTGCTGCCGCGTGTCGGGCGCCAGGTGACCACCTATGGCTTTAGCCAGGATGCCGATGTCCGTATTGAGGAGTACCGCCAGTGCGGCGCCCAGGGAACCTTCTTCCTGTGCCGTCAGGATCGTCCGCGCCTGGCGGTGACCCTGAATGCGCCGGGACGCCACAATGCCCTGAATGCGGCCGCGGCGGCGGCGGTGGCCAGCGAAGAGGGGATTGACGATGAGGCTATTCTGCGTGCGCTGGATAGGTTCCAGGGCACCGGGCGTCGCTTTGACTTTCTGGGGGAGTTTAGTCTGCAACACGTCAACAACAGGCCGGGTAGGGTGATGCTGGTGGATGACTATGGACATCATCCGACGGAGGTTGATGCCACCATCAAGGCTGCCCGCGCCGGTTGGCCGGATCGCCGCCTAGTGATGGTTTTCCAGCCGCACCGCTTTACCCGTACCCGCGATCTGTATGATGACTTCGCCAATGTACTGTCGCAGGTGGATGTCCTGCTGATGCTGGATGTGTATCCCGCCGGTGAGCATCCGATCCCTGGTGCAGACAGTCGTTCGCTGTGTCGGAGTATCCGCGGGCGCGGTAAGCTGGATCCGGTCTTGGTGTCGGATCCGGCGACGTTGGCGCAGACGCTGGCGCAGTTCCTGCAAGAGGGGGATCTGATTCTGACGCAGGGCGCCGGTAATATTGGCCGGGTGGCGCGGGTGCTGGCGGAGTGCCGCCTGCAGCCGTCCGCGATAACGGAGTAAACGACGATGGCAGAAAAAGTAGCGGTATTGTTGGGCGGCACCTCTGCTGAACGCGACGTTTCGCTGCTGTCGGGGCAGGCGGTACTGAATGGTCTGAAACAGGCCGGTATTGATGCTTATCCGGCTGATACAAGGCGCTTTCCTGCAACACAATTACGAGAGGCCGGTTTTGAACGGGTATTTATCGCTCTGTACGGCCGCGGCAGCCTGCAAGGGGTGCTGGAGTTTCTGCAGCTGCCCTATACCGGCAGCGACGTGATGGCATCGGCGTTGACCATGGATAAGTTGCGATCCAAGCAGGTATGGCAGGCCGCCGGGCTGCCTGTGGTGCCCTATGTCGCCATCAGTCGCGAACAGTTTGACGAAGGGCTGACCATGGATACGCTGCACGAGATTAATGATCTCGGCCTGCCGCTGATCGTGAAACCCAGTCGCGAGGGCTCCAGCGTCGGCATGAGCAAAGTCAGCGAACCGTGCGAGTTCGATCCGGCGCTGGTTGAGGCGCTGCGCCATGATGATGAGATCCTGATCGAAAAATGGCTTTCCGGTCCAGAATACACCGTGGCCTTCATCGGCGATGAAATTTTTCCGTCGATCCGTATCCAGATGGCCGACGCGTTCTATGATTATGAGGTCAAGTACTTATCGGATAAGGCTGAGTACTTCTGTCCCAGCGGATTGAGCGATGAACAGGAGCAGGCGCTGGTGGCGCTGGTACGCAGGGCCTATAAAGCACTGGGTTGTAGCGGTTGGGGGCGGGTGGATGTGATCCAGGATACCTCCGGTGAGTTCTGCCTGTTGGAGGCCAATACTGCACCGGGTAGCCACAGTCTGACTCCGATGGCTGCCTGTCAGGCCGGGATGAGTTTTTCACCGTTGGTGGTACGGATTTTGGAGTTAGCGGATTGATATGTCTCAGGCAGCCCTGAACTCGCGGGAACCGAGCGGTTCACCCCGTAGCCGCACCCGTCTGAGGCGCAACAACGGGATGCGTCTGGCAGGGATGCTGTTTCTGCTGTTGGTGCTGGCCGGTATCGGTTGGGGGGGCTGGCTGGTAGTCAATTGGATGAAAGACGCCAGCCGGATGCCGATGTCCAAGCTGGTTGTGACAGGGGCGCGCCATTTTACGCGCAACGATGATATTCGCCAGGCGATCCTGGCGCTGGGGCCACCGGGGACGTTTATGACCCAGAATGTGGATGTGATCCAGCAGCAGATAGAGCGTTTGCCGTGGATTAAACAGGCCAGCGTACGTAAGCAGTGGCCGAATGAGCTGAAGATCCACGTGGTGGAGTATGTCCCCGTGGCGCGCTGGAACGATTTACGTCTGGTGGACAACAACGGTAAGTCGTTCAGCGTTCCGGCCGACAGAACCGGCAAACGGTCATTACCGCTGCTGTATGGGCCGGAGGGCAGTGAAATGGATGTCCTGGAGGGCTATCGCGCGATGAGCAAGACGCTGGCGAAGGATAACTTTACGCTGAAGATGGTGGCGATGAGTGCCCGTCACTCATGGCAGCTGGGGCTGGGTAACGATATCCGCCTGGAGCTGGGGCGCGAGGATGTCGCCGGGCGGTTGGCCCGCTTTGACGAACTCTATCCTGCGCTGCAGCAGCAGGCCCAGGCTACACATCAGCGTGTCAGTTATGTGGATCTGCGTTATGACAGTGGCGCTGCGGTAGGCTGGGCGCCGGCGTATATCGATACGCCGCCGGTCGGTGCGAATCAGCAACAGAATCAGCAACAGAATCAGGCACAGGCTAAACAACAATGATCAAGTCGACGGACAGAAAACTGGTAGTTGGGCTGGAGATCGGTACGGCAAAAGTCGCTGCGCTGGTAGGGGAGGTTCTGCCCGATGGCATGGTCAATATTATCGGCGTGGGCAGCTGCCCGTCGCGCGGCATGGACAAGGGCGGCGTTAACGATTTGGAGTCGGTGGTGAAATGCGTGCAGCGCACCATCGATCAGGCGGAGCTGATGGCGGATTGCCAGATATCTTCCGTGTATCTGGCGCTGTCTGGTAAGCATATCAGTTGCCAGAATGAGATCGGGATGGTGCCGATTTCGGAGGAAGAAGTTACCCAGGAAGACGTGGAAAATGTGGTGCATACCGCAAAATCGGTACGAGTTCGCGATGAACATCGGGTTTTACATGTAATTCCCCAAGAATATGCCATTGATTATCAGGAGGGGATTAAAAATCCTGTGGGGCTGTCCGGCGTGCGGATGCAAGCCAAGGTTCACCTAATCACCTGCCATAATGATATGGCGAAGAATATTGTGAAGGCGGTAGAGCGCTGTGGTCTGAAAGTGGATCAGCTGATTTTTGCCGGTCTGGCCTCCAGCTATGCGGTGCTGACGGAAGACGAGCGTGAGCTGGGCGTCTGCGTGGTGGATATCGGTGGCGGTACCATGGACATGGCTGTCTATACCGGTGGTGCGCTGCGCCATACCAAGGTGATCCCCTACGCGGGTAACGTGGTGACCAGCGATATCGCCTACGCCTTCGGCACGCCGCCAACGGATGCCGAAGCGATTAAAGTGCGCTACGGCTGCGCGTTGGGTTCGCTGGTCAGTAAGGATGAAAGCGTTGAGGTTCCGAGTGTGGGGGGACGTCCGCCGCGCAGTCTGCAGCGCCAAACGCTGGCCGAGGTGATCGAGCCGCGCTACGCCGAGCTGCTGAATCTGGTCAACGATGAGCTGCTACAGCTGCAAGAACAGCTGCGCCAGCAGGGGGTGAAGCACCATCTGGCGGCAGGCATTGTCCTGACCGGCGGCGCGGCGCAAATAGAGGGGCTTGCCGCCTGCGCTCAGCGTGTATTCCATACCCAGGTACGCATCGGGCAGCCGCTGAACATTACCGGCCTGACGGATTATGCCCAGGCGCCGTACTATTCCACGGCGGTTGGGTTGTTGCATTACGGCAAAGAGTCGCATCTGAGCGGTGAGGCTGAAGTCGAAAAGCGTGCCTCAGTTGGCAATTGGTTTAAGAAGATCAATGGCTGGTTGAGAAAAGAGTTTTAATGTTTGAAAAAAGGGATCATTCTACGCGTTAATGATTCCGTAGCGACAGGCACAAGACGGAGAGAAACTATGTTTGAACCAATGGAATTAACCAATGACGCGGTGATTAAAGTCATCGGCGTCGGCGGCGGCGGCGGCAACGCCGTTGAACACATGGTGCGTGAACGCATTGAAGGCGTTGAGTTTTTTGCGGTGAATACCGATGCACAGGCTCTGCGCAAGACGGCCGTTGGCCAGACGATACAGATCGGCAGCGGCATTACTAAAGGACTGGGTGCAGGTGCTAACCCAGAGGTCGGACGCAATGCGGCGGAAGAAGATCGCGAAGCGCTGCGCGCTGCGCTGGATGGGGCCGATATGGTCTTCATCGCTGCCGGCATGGGCGGTGGCACCGGTACTGGCGCGGCGCCGGTAGTGGCTGAAGTGGCAAAAGAGCTGGGTATCCTGACGGTTGCCGTTGTCACCAAGCCGTTTAATTTTGAAGGCAAGCGTCGTATGGCGTTTGCTGAACAGGGTATCGCCGAGCTGTCCAAGCACGTCGATTCTCTGATTACCATTCCCAACGATAAGCTGCTGAAGGTGCTGGGGCGCGGTATCTCTCTGCTGGATGCCTTCGGCGCGGCCAACGACGTGTTGAAAGGGGCAGTACAGGGTATTGCTGAGCTGATCACCCGTCCGGGCCTGATGAACGTCGACTTTGCCGACGTACGTACTGTGATGTCTGAAATGGGCTACGCCATGATGGGTTCCGGTATGGCCAGCGGGGAAGACCGAGCGGAAGAGGCTGCCGAGATGGCTATTTCTTCTCCACTGCTGGAAGACATCGATCTGTCCGGCGCCCGCGGCGTACTGGTTAACATCACCGCGGGCTTTGACCTGCGTCTGGATGAGTTTGAGACCGTCGGTAACACCATTCGTGCCTTTGCCTCTGATAACGCGACGGTGGTTATCGGTACCTCTCTCGACCCGGATATGAACGATGAGTTGCGCGTAACCGTGGTGGCTACCGGCATTGGTATGGACAAGCGTCCGGAGATCACCCTGGTGTCCAATAAGCAGGGGCAGCAGCCAGTGATCGACCAGCGCTACCAGCAGCATGGCCTGTCGCCGCTGCCGCAGGAGAGCAAGCCGGCAGCGGCTAAAGTGGTTAACGATCAGAGCGTGCCGAACGGGAAAGAGTCTGACGACTACCTGGATATTCCGGCCTTCCTGCGTAAGCAGGCCGACTGAGTGTTGGGGTTCTCCGCTCTTTGTGCTATACTATCTTGCCGCCTTTAATGTATAATAATTATCATTTAGAGGTGGTTGGACGGATAAACATTGCGAGATAACACGATGATCAAACAACGGACCATAAAACGTATCGTTCAGGCGACGGGCGTCGGGTTGCATACCGGCAAGAAAGTCACTCTGACCATGCGCCCGGCTGCGGCAAATACCGGGATCATCTATCGTCGCACTGACTTGAATCCTCCGGTCGATTTCCCGGCTGATGCTAAATCGGTGCGTGACACAATGCTTTGTACGTGCCTGGTTAATGAGCATGATGTGCGTATTTCTACCGTAGAGCACCTGAATGCTGCCTTGGCGGGGTTAGGGATCGATAACCTGGTTATTGAGGTCGATGCGGCTGAAATTCCAATCATGGACGGCAGCGCCGCACCGTTTGTTTTCCTGCTGCTGGATGCCGGAATCGATGAGTTGAAGTGCGCCAAGAAATTCCTGCGTCTCAAAGAGGCTGTACGGGTCGAGGACGGTGATAAGTGGGCCGAGCTGGCGCCGTATAATGGCTTTAGCCTGGACTTCACCATCGACTTCAATCATCCGGCCATTGATGCCAGTACGCAGCGCTATAGCCTGGACTTCTCTGCCGACGCGTTTGTGCGTCAGATTAGCCGTGCGCGTACTTTCGGCTTCATGCGCGACATTGAGTATCTGCAGTCCCGTGGCCTGTGCCTGGGCGGCAGCTTTGACTGCGCCATTGTCGTGGATGATTACCGCGTGCTGAACGAAGACGGCCTGCGTTTTGAGGATGAGTTTGTGCGCCACAAAATGCTGGATGCTATCGGTGACCTGTTTATGTGCGGGCACAATATTATCGGCGCCTTTACCGCGTTCAAGTCCGGCCATGCGTTGAACAACCGTCTGCTGCAGACCGTGTTGGCGAAGCAGGAAGCGTGGGAGCTGGTGACCTTTGAAGACGGTGAGGAGATGCCGCTGGCGTTCCGTGCTCCGTCAGCCGTTCTGGCCTGACGAACGGGCTCAGGAGCGACGCTTCTTATCACGACTGACTGTGTCGGTACTCTCTCCGGCCAGCGCAGCCAGTCGTTCCAGTTTTTTCCGCAATCCATCCGGACTTTGAGTGGCTAGCCAGCGTAGCTGCTGTGCGCTTGCTACGCTCAGCGTGCGCATTACTGTCTCCTCCTGTGCGCTCTCCTGCCTTTCCTGTGCGAACGACTGCGCATTTTTCCCACTCTGACACATCAGGGCGGGATTAATCCTGATGTCGATCGATGACAATGATGGTAAAATCTCTCCCCTAAGTGCGGAAAGTAGACTGCTCTGCTCATAGCGCAGGCGCATCAGCCAACTGGCGTTGGCGACTTCCAGCACCAGAATGCCCTGACGAAAGTTGGCGACGTGGCAAAACGGTTTCAGCGGCGCCGGCAGCAGGGCCTGTACTGCCCGATCGAGTCGGAGTAATGCCACTGCGCGTTGCTGAACGTTTTTGAGAATGCCGTCAACGGCGGCGTTGTCATCCAGCAGGGTATCCAGGGATTGTGGGCGACTATCACGCATAAATACGGCTCCGCGGCTATTAGGGCTATTGATTCGGTACGGCATGTGATTGGTATTCTAAAGCGTTGGCGACAGTTTGGCAGACGTTATTTTTGGCCGCATCTCCTGTGGGGGATGGTGGCGGCGACGCTTGGCATTCCGTCGCTGGCCAACGCTGAGCAGCCGCGTCCCTCTGTGCAGACCATTACCCTGCAGCGGCTGATCGCCGCACATCACAGCCACGTCTCCCTGCAGCTGATGTCCAGTAAGCGCCGGGGACAGGGCATTGACTACTGGCATCAGTATGCGCTGCGTATCGCCATCCGTCAGCTGAGTAGTCGTCTGGCGCCGTCGCACGCCCAATACAGCCTATCTGCAGAGCAGCAGCGCCAGCACCTGGTGCTGCTCAACTCGCTCAGCTCACTGCTGACCCGTCAGCCTACGCTCTATGCTACGCCGCTGTACCTGCGGCCGTCGCGCTACGCACCGTCGTCCCATGGGCATCTCCCGGCGCTGTGGCTGGCCCGGGTTCAGGGGATCCGCGCCGGTCCCGCTGTCGCCGCCTGAGTTTACCTTTTCCCTTTTTGTCCGCGTTTTGACCCGGGTGGTTTGGGCCATCCATGAGAGATTGTATAACTATGTTAATTAAATTATTGACCAAGGTTTTTGGCAGCCGTAACGATCGTACCCTGCGCCGTATGCGTAAAGTGGTTGAGCAGATTAACCGCATGGAGCCGGAGATGGAGCAGCTCAGCGATGAGCTGCTGAAGGCGAAGACCGTCGAGTTCCGTGGACGCCTGGCGCAGGGCGCCGCGTTGGACAGCCTGCTGCCGGAGGCGTTTGCCACCGTCCGTGAGGCCAGCAAGCGCGTGTTTGGCATGCGTCACTTTGACGTGCAGCTGCTGGGCGGCATGGTGCTGAACGAGCGCTGCATCGCAGAAATGCGCACCGGCGAAGGTAAAACCCTGACGGCGACCCTGCCGGCCTACCTGAATGCCCTGACCGGTAAAGGGGTACACGTGGTGACCGTCAACGACTATCTGGCCCAGCGAGACGCCGAAAACAACCGCCCGCTGTTTGAGTTCCTCGGACTGAGCGTCGGCATCAACCTGCCGGGTATGGCAGCGCCGGCCAAGCGCGCCGCCTATGCGGCCGACATCACCTACGGTACCAACAACGAATATGGTTTTGACTACCTGCGCGACAATATGGCGTTCAGCCCAGAAGAGCGCGTTCAGCGCAAGCTGCACTATGCGCTGGTGGATGAGGTGGACTCCATCCTGATCGATGAGGCGCGTACGCCGCTGATCATTTCCGGTCCGGCAGAGGACAGCTCCGAGCTGTACATCAAGGTCGACAAGCTGATCCCGCACCTGAAGCGTCAGGAAAAAGAGGATTCCGATACGTTCCAGGGCGATGGACACTACTCTGTCGATGAAAAGACCCGTCAGGTTAACCTGACGGAGCGCGGTCTGGTGCTGATTGAAGAGCTGTTGGCCGACGTCGGGATTATGGATGAGGGCGAATCGCTGTACTCCCCTGCCAATATTATGCTGATGCACCATGTGACCGCGGCGCTGCGCGCCCACGCGCTGTTTACCCGCGATGTGGACTACATCGTGAAAGAGGGGGAGGTCATCATCGTCGATGAGCACACCGGTCGTACCATGCAGGGGCGCCGCTGGTCAGACGGTCTGCATCAGGCGGTGGAGGCCAAGGAAGGGGTCCAGATCCAGAACGAAAACCAGACGCTGGCCTCCATTACCTTCCAGAACTACTTCCGTCTGTATGAGAAGCTGGCCGGGATGACCGGTACCGCCGATACTGAAGCCTTCGAATTCAGCTCTATCTATAAGCTGGATACCATTGTGGTGCCGACCAACCGTCCGATGATCCGTAAGGATTTGCCGGATCTGGTGTACATGACCGAACAGGACAAGATCGCGGCGATCATCGAGGATATCCGCGAGCGTACGGCCAAAGGGCAGCCGGTGCTGGTGGGCACGGTCTCCATCGAAAAATCTGAAATGGTCTCTCATGAGTTGACGAAGGCCGGTATCGCCCACAGTGTGCTGAATGCCAAGTTCCACGCCAAAGAGGCCGATATCGTTGCTCAGGCCGGTCAGCCGGGCGCAGTCACCATCGCCACCAACATGGCCGGCCGCGGTACCGATATCATGCTGGGCGGCAGCTGGCAGGCAGAGATCGCGCTGCTGGAGTCGCCGACCGAAGCGCAGATCGAGGCAATAAAAGCGGAGTGGCAAACGTGTCACGATGCGGTGCTGGCCGCCGGCGGTCTGCACATCATCGGCACCGAGCGCCATGAGTCGCGCCGTATTGATAACCAGTTGCGCGGCCGCTCCGGTCGTCAGGGGGATGCGGGTTCCTCCCGTTTCTATCTGTCGCTGGAGGACTCCCTGATGCGTATCTTCGCTTCTGATCGCGTGGCCAACATGATGCGTAAGCTGGGGATGAAGCCGGGCGAGGCCATTGAGCACCCATGGGTGACCAAGGCGATCGCCAACGCGCAACGCAAGGTGGAAAGCCGGAACTTCGATATTCGTAAACAGCTGCTTGAGTACGATGATGTGGCCAGCGATCAGCGCCGCGCCATCTATACCCAGCGTAATGAGCTGCTGGACGGCGGTGATGTGGTCGATACCATCAACAGCATCCGTGAGGATGTCTTTAAGGTGGTGATCGACAGCTATATCCCGCCGCAGTCCCTGGAGGAGATGTGGGATGTCGCCGGACTGGAAGAGCGTCTGCGCAATGACTTCGATCTGGAGCTACCGATTACGGAGTGGCTGGATAAAGAGCCGGAGCTGCATGAGGAGACGCTGCGCGAGCGTATTCTGACGATGGCGGTAGAGCACTATCAGAGCAAGGAAGAGGTGGTTGGCGGCGAAATGATGCGCAGCTTTGAAAAGGGCATCATGCTGCAGACCCTGGACTCCCTGTGGAAAGAGCATCTGGCGGCGATGGACTACCTGCGTCAGGGGATTCATCTGCGTGGCTATGCGCAGAAAGATCCCAAGCAGGAGTACAAGCGCGAATCCTTTGCCATGTTTGCGGCGATGCTGGAGTCTCTGAAGTATGAGGTGATAAGCGTACTGAGCAAGGTACAGGTGCGGATGCCGGAAGAGGTTGAGGCGCTGGAGCGCCAGCGCCGCGAGGACGCGGAGCGTCTGGCCCGTCAGCAGCAGCTGAGCCATCTGGACGATCAGAGCGCGGCGGCGCAGGAGATGGCCTCTCAGACCGGCGATCGCAAGATCGGGCGCAACGATCCCTGCCCATGCGGCTCCGGCAAGAAATATAAGCAGTGCCATGGTCGCCTCAACGCCTGATAGTTCGGGCACTAGGTGATTACCGACAGGGAAGCGCAGTGCGCCTCCCTGTTTTTTATTTTACGGGTACCCTGCGGCCAAAGAGAGGTAGATATGATCCAGTCGGTGCCGACGCTACAGATTTCCGTCGGGATTATTCGCAACGCGCGGCAGGAGATCTTTATTGCCCGGCGTCAGTCCGGCAGCCACCTGGCCGGTCTGTGGGAGTTTCCCGGTGGTAAAATTGAGCCGGGAGAGCACGCCCGGCAGGCGCTGGCGCGTGAGCTGCAAGAGGAGGTGGGGATTACTGTAGCGTCAGCGCAGCTGCTGCGGCGTATCGAGCATACCTTCAGCGATCGGCGGGTGGTGCTGCACTTCTTTTTGGTCGGTGCCTGGCAGGGGGAACCCTGTGGTCGGGAAGGGCAAGAGACCCGCTGGGTCGCGGCGGCCTCGCTGTGTGCCGCCGATTTTCCAGCGCCGAACCGGGCGATAATCGAAGAGCTACGCGCCCAGGGATAGCGCACAAAAAAAGGCGCCTATCGGGCGCCTCAATTGCGGTGAGCGAGGGGACAAAGCCTCAGCGGTCGTCGACCTCACTCCACTCTTCGCTGTCGGAGTGGGTCGCGTCACTGGCAATCCGCTTCTCTTCGTTGGCCCATTCGCCCAGATCGATAAGCTGGCAGCGTTTGCTGCAGAACGGGCGGTAAGGACTCTGCTCTCCCCAGATAACCGCGCTGCCGCAGGTCGGACAGGCGACAGTGATGATCTCGTTTTCCATTGCTAACTCCCTAAGGCCGCGGCTCAACAGCAGGCCAGATTGAACGACAGGCGATCCGGTACCACGCCCTGCTCGCTGTCCAGCGGCAGAAAACGAATGGCAAAGCGGCTCTTATGGCCGGAAACCTGCGGATAAATTTGCAGATCCAGCGCCAGCTGAATACGCAGCATCTCGGTGCCGTCGGCATTGTCTTGGTAGAAGCCATGTAGGCTGGTCATCGGCTTAAAGGTGGCGGCCTTTCGCAGCAGATCCAGCACCAGCATCAGGCTGTCCGTCAGCGGTGCCAAGGAGGCTATCCAGGCGTCGATCTGACGATCGCGGGTAGTCTGATCCAGGTTTAGCCACAGGTAGAGCGTCGGCAGATCAAAGCTGCAGCAGCCACCGGGGATCCCCAGCCGTTGGCGGACTAAGGCGACCAGGCGATCTTCGCGCAGCGTCTGACCGATACGCGGTGCTGCCATCAAAATGGCGGCCTGCTGCTTTAGATGCTGGCTCAGCGCATGGATCATCTCCTGATCGACGCCCGGCACGTTGATCCACTGCATTAGCTTGCGCTGCTGGTGCTCCAGCTCTTTGAGCAGCTCGGCCCGTACCTCGCCGCGATCCAGTACGTCGAGCAGGTCGGACAGGGTGCGAAAGAAGGTGAGGGCACCGCTGGTATCGCACTGTGGCCGATGCTGCAGCAGCTGCTGTAGCAGAAACTCCAGGCGCAGCCAGGTGCGCATTTTTTCATTGAGTGGGTATTCAAACAGTATGGCCGGAGCGGTGTCACTCATGCTTGTGATCCTGTCGAGGCGGTCGCCGCCTGCGCGAGCGCCAGATAGCGGCGATGCAGGACGGCGACCTGTGGGGCCAGCGCATCGGCGGACCCGCTGTTATCAATAATATCATCGGCGCAGGCCAGGCGCTGCTCCCGCGTAGCCTGGGCGGCCAGGATGCGCTGCGCCTGTGCTGGGCTGATGCCATCGCGCGCCTGGGTACGTGCCAGCTGCTGTTCGACGGGCAGATCGACGACCGCGATGCGATTCACCTGCGCCGTGAGGTGATTCTCGATCAGCAACGGCACCACCCACAGGGCGTAGGGGGCCGCTATCTGCGCCAGCTGGCGCTGGGTCTCCGCCTGGATCAGCGGGTGCAGCAGGGCGTTAAGCCAGGCTTTTTCCTGCGGCTGGGCAAAAATGATATGACGTAGGGCGGCGCGATTCAGGCTGCCGTCTGCCCGTAAAACCCGCGCGTCAAAATGGGCCGCAATCTGCGCTAGGGCCGGCTGTCCCCGCTCGACCATCTGGCGTGCGATGACGTCGGCATCGACCAGCGGCACGCCGAGGCGGACAAAGGCCTCAGCTACGGTAGATTTACCGCTGCCGATACCACCGGTGAGAGCAACTGTGTATGCCATGAGGAGATCCTGCGAGACTGTGCGCGGGCGTGAGCTGCGCGGAAAAATCGGCGAACCTGCGGATCATAATGGACCTGACGGTAAGTGCAAGCCACGCGTGCGGCAGAAGGCGATACCGAGAGGATGCTGAGGCCGATTATCGTGGGCAAATTCAGAACAGTGTACCTGAAATTTTGTTGAAAAAGCAGACTTGTCGCCGTGTTATTCCTGCGTATGATAACGTCACTGGAACTGGCGTCATACGGCAGCCAATCGTTTGTATGATCACATTTTCTCTAATATTGTCGCCATTAACCAGGAAAGTATCTCATGCGCATTGAAGAAGATCTGAAGCTGGGTTTTAAGGATGTTCTGATCCGTCCGAAGCGTTCTACGCTGAAAAGCCGCTCTGATGTTGAGCTCGCCCGCGAGTATCGCTTTAAGCACAGCGGCTGGCAGTGGTCAGGCGTTCCGCTGATCGCGGCCAACATGGATACCGTCGGCACGTTCAGCATGGCGCGGGTGCTGGCCGGTTTTGATGTGTTGACCGCCGTGCATAAGCACTACAGCGTGGAGCAGTGGCAGAGCTTTGTCTCCAGCGTCGGTGAAGAGACGCTGCGCCATGTGATGGTATCGACCGGGACCTCCGAGGCGGACTTTATCAAGCTGCGTCAGATCCTCGCGCTCTCCCCGTCCCTGAAGTTCATCTGTATCGATGTCGCTAACGGTTATTCCGAACACTTCGTTGATTTTCTGCGCAGGGCGCGCGACGTCTGCCCAGACAAAGTGATCTGCGCCGGTAACGTGGTCACCGGTGAGATGGTGGAGGAGCTGATCCTCTCCGGCGCCGATATTGTTAAGGTGGGAATTGGCCCCGGCTCCGTGTGCACCACCCGGGTCAAGACCGGCGTTGGTTATCCACAGCTCTCTGCCGTCATTGAGTGCGCCGATGCCGCGCACGGGCTGGGCGGGCAGATCGTGTCTGATGGCGGCTGTACCATGCCGGGCGACGTGGCCAAAGCGTTTGGCGGTGGTGCTGACTTCGTGATGCTGGGCGGCATGCTGGCGGCTCATGCGGAGTGCGAAGGACGTATTGTCGAAGAGCAGGGGCGCAAGATGATGCTGTTCTACGGTATGAGCTCGGCCTCGGCGATGAACCGCCATGTCGGCGGCGTCGCAGACTATCGCGCGGCGGAGGGGAAGACCGTTAGCCTTCCGCTGCGTGGTCCGGTGGAAAATACCGTGCGTGATATTCTGGGCGGCCTGCGCTCTGCCTGCACTTACGTCGGGGCATCGCGTCTCAAAGAGCTGACCAAGCGTACGACTTTTATCCGGGTTGCCGAGCAGGAGAACCGTGTTTTTGGCCGGGCCGATTGAGCGCTTGCGCCGAGAGTTCTGTTCCGTATCAATAACGCCGGCGATCGCCGGCGTTATTGCATTACGTTGCCCAGACGCAGAATTGGCAGGTACATGGCCAGCACCAGTAGGGCTATCAGGGTGGCGCTTATCACTAGCATAGCAGGCTCCGCCAGTGAGGCCAGCGTCTCACTGCGCCGTTGTGCGCTGTGGCGATAGAACTCTCCCAGATGGTGGCTGACGGCAGCGAGGCGCCCCGCGGCCTCACCCTGGCGGATCAGCTGTCGGCACTGGGGCGGAAAAAGATGCGGATCGCGCAGGGCCGCCGAGAGCAGCTCTCCCTGACGCAGGCGCAGCACGCCGGTGTGCAGGGCGCGGCGATAGGCTGCCAGCGGTAGAGAGCGGCGGCAGCAATTTAGCGCCGCTGGCAGCGTGATCCCGGCCTGTAGCATCAGTGACAGCATTTGAAACAACTGCGCGAGAGTGACATCGCGCAGCAGAATACCATAGCCCGGAAGGTGCAGGGTGAGGTGCTGCAGCGCGCCCTGTAGCCGTGGGCCGCGGCGGCGCAGCGTGACCAGCGCGAGTCCGGCCAGCGGGATACCCGCTGCCATCCGGTGCCACCCATGACGCAAGGCATCGGCCAGCGTCAGGAGTTGCTGGGTCAGCCAAGGCAGCGGCGCATCGAGCGATGCGTACAGCTGGGCAAATTGCGGCAGCAGGGTTAACAGCATGCCCAGTGCGATCAGCAGTGCGACCGACAGCAGGAACAGCGGGTAGCGTAGTGCACGCAGCAGGCGTTGGTGCAGTGCGTGCGCCTGCTGCTGCTGGCGGGCCAGCTGGCGACAGACGTCGGCCAGTGCGCCGCTTTGCTCCGCCGCCGCCAGGGTTCGACTGTACAGCGCGGGAAAAATAGCGGGCTGCCCGCGCAGCGCCTGAGAGAGTGTCAGCCCATCGGCAACCTCGCGGCTCAACTGATGGATCAGCACCCGCCACTCGGTGTGAGGGTGCCCGTTAGCCATCAGATCCAGCGCCGAGAGCAGCGGTACCCCGGCCTCCAGCAGATCGGCCAACTGGGCTATAAAGTCACTGCAGGCGCCGCCATGCCAGCGATAGCGCAGTGGGCGACGGGCGGTGACGATAGCGAGCGGCAGAATGCCGCGCGCTGCAAGGTCGCGGCGCAGATGGCGACGACTGAGACTGAGCCGCGTTTCCATCCACCCCTTGCCATCCTGATCGATAAGCTGGCAGTGATACAGCCGGGGCTTCACGCCTGCGGTCCCAGCACCCGTAGAATCTCACCCCAGGAGGTCTTGCCCTGTTCGGCCAGGCGGTGGGCCGTCGTGTGCAGCGGGATCATCCCCTGCGCTTCGGCCAGCTGTTGCAGTTGGGCGCTGTCAGCGCCGCTGCGCATGGCCTGTCGTAGGGCGGGCGTCGGCGTCAGCAGCTCAAATAGGGCACGCCGGCCGCGGTAGCCGCCGCTGCAGTGGGCACACTCGCCCGGCAGCCAGCTGGGACGGGCGGCGTCGGGCTCCCGCTGGCGACAGTGGCGGCACAGGCGACGTACCAGACGCTGGGCGATGACCAGCAGCAGGCTGTCGGCCAGCAGATAGGGCGCGATACCCAGCTGTAGCAGGCGGGTCAGGGTCTGGGCCGCGCTATTAGTATGTAGGGTCGAGAGTACCAGATGCCCGGTTTGGGCGGCGTTAACGGCAATATGCGCGGTGGTTTCATCACGGATTTCCCCGATCATGATGACGTCGGGATCTTGGCGCAGCAGGGCGCGCAGTACGGTGGCGAACTGCAGCCCGGCGCGTGGGGCGATCGCGGTCTGATTGATGTTTTCCAGTGGTGTTTCAATGGGATCTTCAACGCTGCAAATATTGAGCGTCTGCGCATTCAGTCGGCGTAGTCCGGCGTAGAGGGTCGCAGTTTTTCCGCTGCCGGTCGGCCCGGTCACTAAGATCAGGCCTTGGGGCTGCGCTAATGCCTGAGCCAGCGTCTGACACTGTGCGGTACCCAGCCCCAGCCGGGCTAGGCTACGGGGCGTTTCCCGCGTGCTGACCTGGCGCAGCACCGCTTTTTCACCGTGTAGCGTCGGTAGCGTAGAGAGGCGAAAGCTGTGCGTTTGTTCGCTCAGGGGGATACACAGTTGGCCATCCTGAGGCAGGCGTCGCTCGGCGATATCCAGACCGGCCAATACCTTCAGGCGGGTCACTAAACGGATGAATTGCAGTGTGGGGTAGTCCGTCAGCGGGTGTAGTACCCCGTCGATACGCAGCCGTACTTGTCCCCGCGTCTCCAGCGGCTCCAGATGGATGTCGGAGGCGCGTCGCCGCAGCGCATGGAGCAGCAACTGTTCCAGCTGTGGGGCGGTTTGGCTCTCCTCCGTGGCGGGATACAGCGCCTCTTCCTCCTCTGACTGCCGACGGCTCAGGGGGCGCCACTGGGCATCCAGGCCGGTAGCGAAACGGATGGCTTCCAGCAGCGCGGCGGGTGCCTCGTTCAGTCCGCCGACGATAATGCTGTGCCGATCCTGATGCAGCAGACGGCAGCGATAGCGGCGGCAGAGCCGCTGGAGATCGCTCATGGTCTCTCTCCGCCGTCGGTTTCTCGCAGGACGCTGCGACAGGCCTCCAGCAGTGCGGTATTATTATCTTCGCTCTGGCAGCGCTGCTGCCAACGCAGGGTGCCCGCGCTGCGATCCAGCGTTGGCGTTAGCGTCACCCGCAGGCCGGCCAGTGTTTGCTGGCCGCTCAGCGAGATAATGCCCGCATCGACACTCAGCGTGCTGACGTAGGCCGACGGCGGAAACGCCGCCAGCCCCAGTTGCGCTTCGCTGCAGGGGGCAAGGTTGCCCTGTTCCAGCGCACACAGTTCGACCTCGGTGCGATAGGGGGTGACCGCCTGCAGAACATCCGTCATGGCCGCTTTTTGCAGGTAGCGCTGATAGGCCGGTACGGCGATGGCGCCGAGAATGGCGATGATGGCGATTACGATCATGAGCTCCAGCAGGGTGAAGCCGTGCTGTGATGACATAGACACCTCCACGGGTTGCGTCTGTAAAGTGTGCCTGAGCGGGCTGCTGCCGACGAGCCGCGCTGACGCAGGCTGCGTGCCGCGCCGCGGTTTAGCTGTATCGGTTGCTCTGGTGTCCGTCGCCGGTGCGGCGTGTGCTATAGAATGGGGCGTCGCTTTTCAGCGGCTTCTCGCGGGGATGAGGGGGCGCGAATGGCGAATCATGCTACCCTGTAGGCAGTTTGAATCGCGGGAGGTCACGTTAGTGATGCAATTAGAGCAGGGATGGCTGACGGGCGCGCGGCGCGTACCGTCACCACATTGTGATGCGCGTCCGCAGGGGGAGTTGCCCTCCCTGCTGGTGATCCACAATATCAGTCTGCCTCCGGGAAAGTTCGGTGGCCCCTATATCGACCACTTGTTCAGCGGTACGCTGGCGTGTGACGGCGATCCTTTTTTTGTCGGTTTGCAGGGGCTGCGGGTCTCTGCGCACTGCTTGATCCGGCGCGATGGGGAGATTGTCCAGTATGTGCCCTTTGAACGCCGGGCGTGGCATGCCGGCGTATCACGCTATCAAGGGCGCGAGCGCTGCAATGATTTTTCTGTGGGCATTGAGCTGGAGGGGACGGATACGCTGGCGTATACCCCGCAGCAGTATCGGGCGCTGGCACGGATCAGCGCACTGTTGATGCGTCACTATCCGATGTCACCGGCGCGGGTGACCGGCCATAGCGATATCGCTCCCGGGCGTAAAACCGATCCCGGTCCGGCGTTCCGCTGGGATGAGTACCATCGTTTACTGCGGACAGCGTTGGCCGGATCCGCGGGTACACCCGATCGTCACTGAAGAGAGAGCTACCGGAGATGACGTTATTCTCGCTACTGCTGGTTTTGGGCTGGGAGCGGCTGTTTAAGCTGGGGGATCGCTGGCAGCTTGATCGCTGTCTTGTCCCGCTGTTTGCCCGCATAAAGCGGGTATCGCTGACCAAAACGCTGCTGCTGCTATTGCTGTGGATGCTGCTGATCGGCGCGCTGCTCCAGGGGATTAAGGGGCTGTTTTTCGGCCTGCCGACGCTGCTGATGTGGGTGTTCATCGGGCTGCTGTGCTTTGGCGCGGGGGCTATTCGCCGCGACTATCGCGCTTATATGAAAGCGGCGCGACGAGGAGAACAGGATGCGATGACGCAGATGACGGCGGAGCTGGCGCTGATCCCGGGGCTGTCGGCCGATACGCGCCCGGAGGTCCGCCTGCGTGAGCTGCAGAGTGTGCTGGTGTGGATCAACTATCGCTTCTATCTGGCGCCGCTGTTCTATTTTGTGATAGCCGGGCCCTACGGCCCGGTGGCGCTGGGCGGCTATGTGCTGCTGCGGGCCTATCAGACCTGGCTGAGCCGTCAGGCCGATCCGCTGATGCGCGCGCAGGCCGGGATCGATCGTCTGCTGCACTGGGTCGACTGGATCCCGGTGCGGCTGGCTGGGATTGCTTACGCCCTGCTGGGGCACGGTGAGCGTGCGCTGCCGGCCTGGCTGGCGTCGCTGGGCGATCTGAGGAGCGGCCAGTACCAGGTACTGACGGGGCTGGCGCAGCTTTCGCTGGCACGCGATCCGCACCTGGATGGGTTAAAGACGCCGCTGGCGGCGGTGACGCTGGCGCGGCGCATTACGCTGGTGCTGATCGTGGCGGTGGCGCTGTTGACCATTTATGGCGCGCTGCTTTAGCGGGATAAGCGTCCGCGTGCGATAGGCGAAAAAACCGGCGCGAGAGATAGCGCCGGTTTTTTTATTGGGTGGCGTGGTGCGTTAGCCGGGGAGTCGTGCGCTGTGTTTCCGCGTACGCTGCTTAAGGGCATAGCCGACGGCCAGTACGATCAGCCATAGCGGGATCAACAGTACTGAAATCTGGATCTCTGGGGTCAAGAGCATAATGACCAGAATGGCGGCCATAAACAGCAGGCACAGATAGTTACCCGCCGGGTACCAGAAGGCGCGAAAACGGGGAACCACGCCTTCGCGGTTTTTCTGCGCCCGAAAGCGCAGATGCGCGATGCTGATCATCGCCCAGTTGATCACCAGCGCGGAGACGACCAGCGCCATTAACAGCTCGAAGGCTTTGCCCGGCATCAGGTAGTTAATCAGTACGCATAGCAGGGTGGCCGCCGCCGAGAGGCCGATCGCCACCACCGGGACACCGCGCCCGTCCACCTTGAGCAGCGCCTTCGGGCCATTCCCCTGCAGGGCCAAGCCGAACAGCATACGGCTGTTGCAGTAGACGCAGCTGTTGTAGACCGACAGCGCCGCGGTCAGCACCACGATATTGAGGACGGTGGCGACCAGGTTACTGTCCAGAGCATGAAAAATCATGACAAACGGGCTGCCGCCCTCGACCACCTTACCCCACGGGTAGAGGGAGAGCAGGATCGCCAGAGAGCCGATGTAGAAAATCAGAATGCGGTAAATGACCTGATTGGTCGCCTTGGGGATGCTGCGCTGCGGATCGTCGGCCTCCGCAGCGGTGATTCCGACCAGCTCCAGACCGCCGAAAGAGAACATGATCACCGCCATTGCCATGACCAGCCCCATGATGCCATTGGGGAAGAATCCGCCCTGATCCCACAGGTTACTCACGGAGGCCTCGGGGCCGCCGTGCCCGCTGAACAGTAGCCAGCCGCCAAAGAGGATCATTCCGATGATGGCGACCACTTTGATGATGGCGAACCAGAACTCCAGCTCGCCGTAAATTTTGACATTGGCCAGGTTGATTGCGTTGATCAGCAGGAAGAAGACCGCTGCGGATACCCAGGTCGGGATGTCCGGAAACCAGTACTGTACATAGATACCCACAGCCGTCAGCTCGGCCATGGCGACCAGTACATACAGCACCCAGTAGTTCCAACCGGAGGCAAAACCGGCAAAGTCTCCCCAGTACTTATAGGCAAAGTGGCTGAATGAACCGGCCACCGGCTCCTCGACCACCATTTCACCCAGTTGACGCATAATCAGAAAAGCGATAAATCCACCGATGGCGTAACCCAACAGCACCGACGGCCCGGCCATCTTAATGGTTTGTGCGATCCCCAGAAACAGCCCTGTACCGATGGCGCCGCCTAGGGCAATCAGCTGTATGTGGCGATTCTTCAGGCCACGGTGTAACTGCTCGCCGTGTTGCTCACTCATATCTCTTACCCTCATCCGGCTCTGTTCAGGGATACTGCCAGCGCCATGCTGTAATAATAACGATACAGAAGCCGGAATATTATGTTTACCGAGCTGTTATATTCAAATGCATAAATAATCTACCAACGCATTGAGAATAATGGTATGCGAAAAAAAATGCATCCGATTTCTATGTGTCGTTCGTTTAGGGCGGCATAGGAGCAGCACAGCGAGAAGTGAGTCGTCTTATTATTTTTTATGCACTTTTCATTTATATCAATGCTGATTGTGGTTGGCTTTCTCGCTTCAGCTAGCGTGAAATGCCGTTTATAAAGCGTTAAAGTCCATGTCGAAAAGGTAAAAACTAATACCGTGACTTGGTTATCACGCTGGTGTTTTATTGATTTTTGTTGTTAACAAATGCGTCATTTCATGATTTGCATCAATAGTTATATGGACAACTGGTGAAGATTTTGTTACTTTGAGGTCATGTTTTTGAAATTGGTAATACCAATTTACTTTGTAGTTCTCCGATGAGAACGTCATCTACGTTCAGAGAAGACATTGTCACATGGCCTACAGCAAAATCCGCCAGCCCAAACTATCGGATGCGATCGAACAGCAGTTGGAATATTTGATCCTGGAAGGAACGCTGCGCCCCGGGGAAAAACTGCTGCCGGAGCGCGAACTGGCAAAGCAGTTCGATGTATCCCGTCCCTCTCTGCGTGAGGCCATTCAGCGCCTGGAAGCCAAAGGTCTGCTGCTGCGTCGTCAGGGAGGGGGCACCTTCGTTCAGGCCAACCTCTGGCAAAGCTTTAGTGACCCGCTGGCAGAGCTGCTCGCGGCCCACCCGGAATCCCAATACGATCTGTTGGAAACCCGCCATGCCCTGGAGGGGATTGCGGCCTATTATGCTGCGCTGCGCGGCACCGATGAAGATTTCGTTCGCCTGCGCGAGTGCCATCTGGCGATTGAAAGCGCTCAGGCTGCAGGTGATCTGGATGGTGAGGCCGATGCGGTGATGCAGTATCAGGTGACGGTGACCGAAGCCGCTCATAACGCGGTGCTGCTCCATCTGCTACGCTGCATGGCGCCGATGCTGGAGAAGAACGTAAAACAGAATTTCGAGCTACTCTATACGCGTCGCGAAATGCTGGCGCTGGTCAGCGATCACCGAGCCAGTATCTTTGCGGCCATCATCGCCCGGGAGCCGGAGCGGGCGCGTGAGGCATCATACCGCCATCTGGCTTTTATTGAAGATATTTTGCTGGAGATGAGCCGTGAGCACAGCCGCCGTGAGCGCTCGCTTCGGCTGCTCCAACAGCGTAAGGATTGAAAATTGGTTCGTACGTCGCCCTTCGGGGCGTGTGCGCCGATGTTAACACTAGGCAACTCACCGATTGGGCCTGTCTTCGTGCGTTTTGATACCAGAGCGCACGAAGACAGGCTCCAGACAACCCATTTAGACAGATAAGGAATACCACCATGTCAGATCGTTTATTCAATGACGTGGATCCGATCGAAACCCGCGATTGGCTGCAGGCGATAGAATCGGTCATCCGTGAAGAAGGCGTAGAGCGTGCGCAGTATCTGATCGATCAGGTACTGAATTCCGCCCGTCAGGGCGGCGTTAATCTGCCTTCCGCTGCGTTGGTCCACAATTACGTGAATACCATTGCTCTGGAAGATGAGCCGGCCTATCCGGGAAATCTGGATCTGGAGCGTCGTATCCGCATTGCCATGCGTTGGAATGCGGTGATGATTGTCCTGCATGCGTCGAAGAAAGATCTGGAGCTGGGTGGTCATATGGCCTCCTATCAGTCTTCCGCTACAGTTTACGAAGTGTGCTTTAACCATTTCTTCCGCGCTCGTAACCAGAAGGACGGCGGCGATCTGGTCTACTTCCAGGGGCATATCTCTCCGGGGATCTATGCTCGCGCCTTCCTGGAAGGACGTCTGACCGAGGAGCAACTGAATAACTTCCGTCAGGAGGTTCACGGTACGGGGCTCTCCTCTTACCCGCATCCTAAGTTGATGCCGGAGTTCTGGCAGTTCCCGACCGTCTCCATGGGTTTGGGGCCGCTGGGGGCGATTTATCAGGCCAAGTTCCTGAAGTACCTGAATCATCGCGGTCTGAAGGATACCGCGGCGCAGCGCGTTTACGCTTTCCTCGGCGACGGTGAGATGGATGAGCCGGAATCTAAGGGTGCCATCACCATCGCCACCCGCGATAAGCTGGACAACCTGTGCTTTGTCATTAACTGCAACCTGCAGCGTCTGGATGGTCCGGTGACGGGGAATGGCAAGATCATCAACGAACTGGAAGGTATCTTCGCCGGTGCGGGATGGAACGTGATCAAGGTGATTTGGGGTTCTCGCTGGGATGCGCTGCTGCGTAAAGATACCAGCGGCAAGCTGATCCAGTTGATGAATGAGACCCTGGACGGTGACTATCAGACCTTCAAGTCAAAGAATGGTGCCTATGTGCGTGAACACTTCTTTGGCCGCTATCCGGAAACCGCGGCGCTGGTCAAGGACATGTCTGACGATGAGATCTGGGCGCTGAATCGCGGTGGCCACGATCCGAAGAAAGTCTACGCTGCCTTTAAGAAAGCCGAAGAGACCAAAGATCAGCCGACGGTGATCCTGGTGCATACCATCAAGGGCTATGGCATGGGTGACACCGCCGAAGGCAAGAACATCGCCCACCAGGTTAAGAAGATGAACATGGATGGCGTGCGTCATTTCCGCGATCGCTTCAATGTGCCGGTGGCCGATGCCGATCTGGAGAAGCTGCCGTACGTCACCTTTGATGCCGATTCTGAAGAGGCGCGCTATCTGCATGAGCGCCGCACCGCGCTGCAGGGCTATGTCCCGACCCGTAGCCCGACCTTCAGCGAGCGTCTGGATCTGCCGGCGTTGGCGGATTTCTCCGCTCTGCTGGAAGAGCAGAACAAAGAGATTTCGACCACCATCGCCTTCGTGCGTGCGCTGAACGTGATGCTGAAGAACAAATCCATCAAGGATCGCCTGGTACCGATCATCGCCGACGAAGCGCGCACCTTCGGTATGGAAGGGCTGTTCCGTCAGATTGGGATTTATAGCCCGAACGGCCAGCGCTACACCCCGCAGGATCGCGAGCAGGTGGCCTACTACAAAGAGGACGAGAAAGGGCAGATTCTACAGGAAGGGATCAACGAGCTGGGTGCCGGGGCATCCTGGCTGGCGGCAGCCACCTCTTACAGCACCAACAATCTGCCGATGATCCCGTTCTACATCTACTACTCCATGTTTGGCTTCCAGCGCATCGGCGACCTGTGCTGGGCGGCGGGCGACCAGCAGGCGCGCGGTTTCCTGATCGGTGGTACCTCCGGGCGCACCACCCTGAATGGGGAAGGTCTGCAGCACGAAGATGGCCACAGCCATATTCAATCCCTGACTATCCCGAACTGCATCTCCTACGATCCGGCCTATGCCTATGAAGTGGCCGTGATCATGCACGACGGCCTGGAGCGCATGTATGGTGATAAGCAGGAGAACGTGTACTACTACATCACCACGCTGAACGAAAACTACCATATGCCGGCGATGCCGCAGGGCGCAGAAGAGGGCATCCGCCGTGGGATCTACTCGTTGGATACCCTGTCCGGTGACAAGGGCAAGGTCCAGCTGCTGGGCTCCGGTTCCATGTTGCGCCACGTCCGTGAGGCCGCGCGTATCCTGTCTGAAGAGTATGGCGTTGGCAGCAATGTGTACAGTGTGACCTCCTTCACCGAGCTGGCGCGCGATGGTCAGGACTGCGAGCGTTGGAACATGCTGCATCCGCTGGAGACCCCGCGCGTACCGTATATCGCTCAGGTGATGAACGATGCGCCGGCCGTGGCGTCTACCGACTATATGAAGCTGTTTGCCGAGCAGGTACGTACCTATGTTCCGGCCAGTGATTACCGCGTGCTGGGCACCGATGGCTTTGGCCGTTCCGACAGCCGTGAAAACCTGCGTCACCACTTTGAGGTCGATGCCTCCTACGTGGTCGTGGCGGCACTGGGTGAACTGGCAAAACGTGGGGAGATCGCTGCTTCCGTGGTGGCGGACGCCATCGGCAAGTTCAATATCGATCCGGAAAAAGTAAACCCGCGTCTGGCATAAGAGGTACGGAATAATGGCAATTGCAATCAAGGTACCGGACATCGGTGCGGATGAAGTAGAAGTCACTGAAATTCTGGTGAAAGTCGGTGACCGGGTTGATGCGGAGCAGTCGCTGATCACCGTTGAGGGCGACAAGGCTTCAATGGAGGTTCCCTCGCCGCAGGCCGGCATTATCCGCGCCATCAAGGTTGTGGTGGGCGATAAGGTCACAACCGGTTCTCTGATCATGGAGTTTGAGGCGGCAGATGCCGCCGCAGCCCAACCGGCGGCTCAGGTGCAGCCGGCAGCGGCTCCGGCCGCCGCTGCGCAGGTGCGTGATGTTCAGGTGCCGGATATCGGTGGCGATGAGGTTGAGGTCACCGAAATTCTGGTTAAGGTGGGCGACAGCGTCAGCGCTGAGCAGTCGCTGATCACCGTCGAAGGCGATAAGGCCTCGATGGAGGTTCCGGCGCCGTTCTCCGGGGTGGTTCAATCCATCACTATCGCCACCGGCGACAAGGTGAAGACCGGTTCGCCGATCATGACCTTCAGCGTGGCGGGCAGCGCGTCAGTGCCGTCGGCATCTGCGCCAGCGGCTGCGCTACCGGTAAGTGCACCGACAGCCTCACCGGTTGCCGCGCCTGCGGTGGTACAGGCGGAGAGCGAATTTACCGAAAACACCGCCTATGTGCATGCGACGCCGGTGATCCGCCGTCTGGCGCGCGAGTTTGGTGTTAACCTGGCCAGGGTAAAAGGCAGTGGGCGTAAAGGCCGTATTCTGCGTGAAGACGTACAGGCTTATGTCAAAGAGCTGATTAAGCGTGCTGAAACTGCACCGGTGGCTGCCGGAGGGGCCCTGCCGGGTCTGCTGCCGTGGCCGAAAGTGGACTTCAGCAAGTTCGGCGAGGTGGAAGAGGTTGAGCTGGATCGTATCCAGAAGATCTCCGGCGCCAACCTGCACCGCAACTGGGTGATGATCCCGCATGTCACCCAGTTTGACGAGACCGATATTACCGAGGTGGAAGCGTTCCGCAAACAGCAGAACGTGGAGTCCGAGAAGCGCAAGCTGGGGGTTAAAATTACCCCGCTGGTGTTTATCATCAAGGCGGTGGCTAAGGCGCTGGAGGCGATGCCGCGCTTTAACAGCTCCCTGTCTGAGGATGCCCAGCGTCTGACGCTGAAGAAGTACATCAATATCGGTGTTGCGGTCGATACGCCGAACGGCCTGGTGGTTCCGGTGCTGCGCGACGTCAATAAGAAGGGCATCATCGAGCTGTCGCGCGATCTGGCGGAAATCTCAGCCAAGGCGCGTGCCGGCAAGCTGACCGCCACGGACATGCAGGGCGGCTGCTTTACCATCTCTAGCTTGGGTGGTATCGGCGGCACGGCGTTTACGCCGATCGTCAACGCACCGGAGGTGGCGATCCTGGGGGTATCCAAGTCGTCGATGAAGCCGGTATGGAATGGGAAAGAGTTTGCGCCGCGCCTGATGCTGCCGCTGGCGCTCTCCTATGACCATCGGGTTATCGACGGTGCCGACGGCGCCCGCTTTATCAGTTTCATCAACAGTGTGATGTCTGATATCCGCCGCCTGGTGATGTAAGCCGAGGGCCGGCTCATGCGCCGGTCTTTTTCTTGAATACGCGGCATGGCTGGTGCTGGCTCGCGTCAGCCATGTCGTCAGAGGCAGACGTCGACGGATCATCCCTTTACAGAATTATTAACATTTCTGTAAACTGTGGGGCGCGACGGGTGCCCCGGCGGAGGCCGCGGCGCCGCGGCGATGTCAGCCCGTGGGGCGGCGGACGGTCGGTCTGGGTGCCATAGCGGTGCATCCACGCCGCCGGAAAAACAATAAAGAGGTCATGATGAGTACTGAAATCAAAACTCAGGTCGTGGTACTTGGGGCGGGCCCTGCAGGGTATTCTGCGGCGTTCCGCTGCGCGGATTTGGGGCTGGAGACCGTTATTGTCGAGCGTTACTCCACCCTGGGCGGGGTGTGCCTGAACGTCGGCTGTATCCCCTCCAAAGCCCTGTTGCACGTGGCTAAAGTGATTGAAGAGGCCAAGGCGCTTGCGGAGCACGGTATCGTGTTCGGCGAGCCGAAGACCGACATTGACAAGATCCGCACCTGGAAAGAGAAGGTGATCGGTCAGCTGACCGGCGGCCTGGCCGGTATGGCCAAAGGCCGTAAGGTACGGGTGGTCAACGGGCTGGGTAAGTTTACCTCGGCCAATACCCTGACGGTTGACGGGGACGCGGAGCAGACGGTGATCCATTTTGATAATGCGATCATTGCAGCCGGTTCCCGTCCCATCCAGCTGCCGTTTATCCCCCATGATGATCCGCGCGTATGGGATTCAACCGACGCGCTGGCCCTGAACAGCGTGCCGCAGCGCCTGCTGGTGATGGGCGGCGGGATTATCGGCCTGGAGATGGGGACGGTATATCATGCGTTGGGCTCCGAGATCGATGTGGTTGAAATGTTCGATCAGGTGATCCCGGCCGCCGATAAGGACGTGGTGAAAGTCTTTACCAAACGCATAGGCAAACGCTTTAACCTGATGCTGGAGACCAAGGTCACCGCCGTGGAGGCCCGTGAAGATGGGATCTATGTTTCCATGGAAGGCAAGAAGGCCCCGGCAGAGGCGCAGCGCTATGACGCCGTGCTGGTGGCCATCGGCCGCGTGCCTAATGGTAAGCTGATCGACGCCGGGCTGGCCGGGGTTGAGGTGGATGAGCGCGGTTTTATCCACGTGGATAAACAGCTGCGTACCAATGTGCCGCACATTTTCGCCATCGGAGATATCGTCGGTCAGCCGATGCTGGCGCACAAAGGGGTTCACGAGGGACACGTTGCCGCAGAGGTTATCGCCGGAATGAAGCACTACTTCGATCCGAAGGTGATCCCCTCTATCGCCTATACCGAGCCGGAGGTCGCATGGGTGGGTCTGACGGAGAAAGAGGCGCGTGATAAAGGCATCAGTTACGAAACCGCCACCTTCCCATGGGCGGCCTCGGGGCGCGCCATCGCCTCTGACTGTGCCGACGGCATGACCAAGCTTATTTTCGATAAAGAGTCCCACCGCATTATCGGTGGGGCGATTGTCGGCACCAACGGCGGCGAGCTGCTCGGTGAAATCGGTCTGGCGATTGAGATGGGTTGCGACGCGGAGGATATTGCTCTGACCATTCATGCGCATCCGACGCTGCATGAGTCCGTTGGCCTGGCGGCCGAGGTCTATGAAGGCAGCATCACCGATCTGCCAAATGCGAAGGCGAAGAAAACGTCGCGCTGAGTTAGCGCCAGTAAAAACGGCTCCCCACTGCAGGAGCCGTTTTTTTTTGCCAGTCGCTGCCGTCAGTCATACCGAAAGCCAATAAAAAAGGCGATGGTCGGTATGCAGATCCCCAGCCCCAATGAGCAGAGAAAATAGTTCATTCCCCACAGGAAGCCATCGTGAGCCAGCATTTCCTGGCCATGCAGACCGCTGTCCAGAGCCAGCGCGTTTTCGCTATGACTGACGTCGATAAGATAAAACAGTGCGCCGACGGCCAGTATCAGGGAAAGGATTTGCAGCAGGGTCAGGCAGCGGGTGTGAGTGGTTGTTAATGGCATCGTCACCTCCCGGGCCGCAGAAAGCGTGGCATGATACAGAAAAATCGCCGGGGGTAAATGCAAAACAGGTCATTCATGTGTATTTATTGTACGTTTTTGGCCAATGGAAAGTGATTTTATATGCTTATGTTGCTTTTTTGTAAACCGTTTAACACGATGGCTAAATGCTGATATGCTGAAAAGGCCATCCGGGTATCCGACAGGCGGTCAGGCGATGGGGCAGGGCACGCTATCGGCATCCCGGTATCTACAATGACAATGAGAGCGAGGAGTCGAGTCGTGCTAAAAGAATACCGTGAGCACGTCGCCGAGCGGGCGGCCCTGGGTGTGGTTCCTAAGCCGCTGGACGCGGCACAGATGGCAGCGCTGGTTGAGCTGCTGAAGTCACCGCCTGCGGGAGAGGAGGCCCTGCTGCTGGATCTCTTGACCAACCGGGTACCGCCGGGCGTTGATGAGGCTGCCTATGTGAAGGCGGCTTTCCTGGCTGCCCTGGTGAAGGGCGAGGCCCACTCGCCGTTGGTCAGCGCAGACAAGGCGCTGGAGCTGTTGGGAACCATGCAGGGTGGTTATAACATTCACCCACTGATTGAAGCGCTGGATAACACGGCGCTGGCGCCGATCGCCGTCGGCGCGCTGTCCCATACTCTGCTGGTCTTCGACAGCTTCCATGACGTTGAGCAGCGTGCACGCGCCGGGAATCCGTTTGCCCACCAGGTACTGCAGTCCTGGGCCGATGCCGAATGGTTCCTGTCCCGCCCGGCTCTGGCGGATAAGCTGACGGTAACCGTATTCAAGGTCAGCGGTGAAACCAATACTGACGATCTGTCTCCGGCGCAGGATGCTTGGTCCCGCCCCGATATTCCGCTGCACGCGCTGGCGCTGCTGAAGAACCCGCGCGATGGCATCACTCCGGATCAGCCTGGCGCCGTAGGGCCGATTCGTCAGATGCAGGCGCTGGCCGGGCAGGGATACCCGCTGGCCTACGTCGGCGATGTGGTGGGTACCGGTTCCTCGCGTAAATCGGCGACTAACTCGGTACTGTGGCTGATGGGGGAGGACATTCCCTTCGTTCCCAACAAACGGGCCGGTGGCGTCGTGCTGGGCGGTAAAATCGCGCCGATATTCTTTAACACCATGGAGGATGCCGGCGCACTGCCGATCGAGGTGGACGTCAGCCTGCTGCAGACCGGTGAGGCGATCGATATCTACCCCTATCTGGGGGAGATCCGCCGCCATGCTGACGGCGCCCCGCTGGCGACCTTTACCTTGAAAACTGAGGTGTTGCTGGATGAAGTGCGCGCCGGCGGGCGTATTCCGCTGATCATTGGCCGGGCGCTGACGGCGCGCGCGCGCGAGGCGCTGGATCTTCCGCCCAGCGATGTCTTCCGCCAGCCCAAAGCGGTCAACGACAGCGGAAAGGGATATACCCTGGCACAGAAAATGGTGGGGCGCGCCTGCGGCGCAGCCGGTGTACGTCCTGGTCAATATTGCGAACCGCGGATGGCCTCCGTCGGCTCGCAGGATACCACCGGCCCGATGACGCGTGATGAGCTGAAGGATCTGGCCTGTTTGGGCTTTTCCGCCGATCTGGTGATGCAGTCCTTCTGCCACACGGCCGCCTATCCCAAGCCTATCGATGTACAGACTCACCATACGCTGCCTGATTTTATTATGAACCGGGGCGGGGTGGCGCTGCGTCCGGGTGATGGCATTATCCACTCCTGGCTGAACCGGATGCTGTTACCGGATACCGTTGGCACCGGCGGTGACTCCCATACCCGCTTCCCTATCGGGATTTCGTTCCCGGCGGGGTCCGGCCTGGTGGCGTTCGCCGCTGCGACCGGGGTGATGCCGCTGGATATGCCGGAGTCGGTTCTGGTGCGTTTTAAAGGGCAGATGCAGCCGGGGATCACCCTGCGCGATCTGGTACATGCCATCCCCTATCACGCGATTCAACAGGGGCTGCTGACCGTCGAGAAGCAGGGTAAGAAGAACATCTTCTCCGGACGGATCCTGGAGATCGAAGGGCTGCCGCAGCTGAAGGTTGAGCAGGCCTTTGAGCTGGCTGATGCCTCGGCGGAACGTTCGGCGGCTGGCTGCACCATTAAGCTGGATCGTGCGCCGATCGTGGAGTATCTGCAGTCCAATATCGTGCTGCTGCGCTGGATGATCGCCGAGGGCTACGGCGATCGCCGCACACTGGAGCGGCGCATCCGCGCCATGGAGAAATGGCTGGCCGATCCGCAGCTGCTGGAGGCGGACGCTGACGCCGAGTATGCCGCGGTGATCGAGATCGATCTCGACGCGATTAAAGAGCCTATTCTGTGCGCCCCCAACGATCCGGACGATGCCCGCCTGTTGTCACAGGTGGCCGGGGCGAAGATCGATGAGGTCTTTATTGGCTCCTGCATGACCAATATTGGCCACTTCCGCGCCGCCGGTAAGCTGCTTGACAGCCATCAGGGACAGCTGCCGACGCGGCTGTGGGTGGCGCCGCCGACCCGAATGGATGCTGCGCAGCTGACGGAGGAGGGGTACTACAGCGTGTTCGGCAAGAGCGGGGCACGCGTTGAGATCCCCGGCTGCTCCCTATGCATGGGTAACCAGGCCCGGGTCGCTGACGGGGTGACG
The DNA here is from genome assembly GCF_000264785.1 of Edwardsiella ictaluri ATCC 33202. Classification (GTDB taxonomy): domain Bacteria; phylum Pseudomonadota; class Gammaproteobacteria; order Enterobacterales; family Enterobacteriaceae; genus Edwardsiella; species Edwardsiella ictaluri. Next base: position 136,846 of record NZ_AFJI01000081.1, read on the forward strand.
GTAGTATCGACGTCGACACGTAATTTCCCGAACCGCCTTGGTACCGGCGCCAACGTCTATCTGGCATCGGCCGAGCTGGCGGCAGTGTCAGCCTTATTGGGCCAGCTGCCGGATGTCGCACAGTATCAGCAGTTTATGGCAAAGGTTGGGGAGTCGGCGGCAGACACTTACCGTTATCTCAACTTTAATCGCCTGATGCCGTACACCGAGAAAGCCGGGCAGGTGATCTTCCAGACCGCGGTATAAGCGCCCCTCGTCGGGATCTCGGGGGGAGTCTGTCTTTGCGGGCTCCCCCTTTTTTTACCGGTGTTACATAGCATTGCAATACATCGACATAACTTGACGCTTAGCCCCGTAATCTAATTATATTGGGTTGATTTTTGGGGTGTGGAGATGAAAAAAGGCTGGATGGATCAACTGCAGTCGCTGCTGGGTGACGCTAAGCGCGGCAACGGCGGCGAAGGGCTGAGCAAGCTGCTGGCACCGGCGGCGCTCGGTGGCCTGGCAGGGGTGTTGCTGGGGAATAAATCCGTGCGCAAGCAGGCGGGTAAGCTGGGTAAGAATGCCCTGCTGCTTGGTGGCGGCGCGGCGATCGGTGCCCTGCTGTGGAACAAATACCGCGAGCGGGTGAGAGAGACGCATCGCGATGAGCCGCAGTACGGTCAGCAGAGCGCACCGCCCGATGCGCGCGCGCGGCGTCTGGTGCAGGCGCTGGTGTTTGCCGCGAAAAGCGATGGTCACATTGATTATCGGGAGCAGCAGGCCATCAACGATGCCCTGACGCGGCTGGCGCTGGGCGATGAGGCACGCGGTTGGGTGGGCCAGGCGTTGGAGCGCCCCCTCGATCCACATCTGCTGTCCCGCGAGGTGCAGGATGAGGAGGAGGCGCTGGAGATTTATGCTGTGAGCTGTACGGTCATCGATATCGACCATTTTATGGAGCGCAGCTATCTGGATGCGCTGGCACAGGCGCTGGGCATTCCATCGGATGTGGCGCAGGGGCTGGAGCGTAATATTGGCGCCGGGAGTGCATAGCTGGCAGGGAATCCTACCCCTATTGACCCTCAGAGGCTTTTTTGCTGAAATCGCTCGCCACACAGCGCGGAGACCCAGTCTCCGCGTTATTTTTTGCAGATTGCGAGCCGGATTTCAGGCCGCATCATGGCGTTGAGTTACACTGAAAAAGAGTCCCCTGATGGGACTGAGAGGGAGGGCTGGCTGTGGATTATGAGTTTCGCCATGATATTGGAGGCCAGGTGATCGCGTTGTTTTCGATGGGACATGAAGCCGTCGGGCACTGGCTTAATGAAGAGGTCAAGGGAGATTTGGCGCTGCTGTCGCGTATCGAGCAGGAGGCCGCAGCGCTGAAGGGCAGCGAACGGCAGTGGCAGCTGGAGGGGCATGAGTACACCCTGTGGCTGGACAGCGAAGAGGTGATGGTACGCGCGAACCAGCTGGCGCTGGAGAGTGATGAGCTGGATGACGGTATGCGCTATTACGATGAAGAGAGCCTCTCGCTGTGCGGGCTGGAGGATTTTCTACAGGTGCTGACGCGCTACCGCAGTTTTATTCAACAGCACTAAGCGCGGCGGGTCGTCGCGCCCGTCCGGCGGCGGGGGCTCCAGCACAGCAGTGATCCCGTCACCACCAGTAGTACGCCGGGCCACAGCTTGGTCGGTGTCGGCGCTGCCAGCCACAGTACGGCAATGGCAATGGACAGCAGCGGTGTAAAGTAAGAAAGGGCCACGACCAGCGTGGCGTTGCCCCTTTTCATCGCCTGATCCCAGCGCCGCTCGGGTCATGCACAACGGAGGCGGCGGCGTCAGCAGCCACAGACACAGGGCGGTTATTATAAGAAACAGTGGCAGGACGACGCTCTGGCTCCACGGCAGAATGGCGAACACGCGCAATAACGTCGCCCGGTGTTTCATGGCTATCATCCCTGTTAGGCCGGCGCTGAATGTAACATGTTGATGTTATCTGGCGCAGGCGGCGAGGTGAAATGATTTCACGCTGACGGGCGTGCAGGGCGCGTATAACGGGGCGACGAGAGGTCAGTTAGCGTAGGTCAGCAGTCCCAGCGAATCACGGGCCAGGTATTTGCATTTTGTTTCTATCGGTATGGCGATGCGGCTTAAATCATGGTAACTCTCCTCACCCAGCCTTTTCATCTGCTTGGTGTTGTAATTACGCATATCCCAGCCGTTGCGGCTGGCAAAGAAGACGATCGCCCGCTTAATCTGATTATTGGGGAGGTCGTGGTAGCCACAATCATTTTTTAAATAGACGAAAATAGCGGTTAAGTCAGCCAAATCTTCCGCCTGCATCTCATCCAGCGCCCGACTGGAGGTCGTGATACTCAGTAAGCCCAACAATAGCACTAGCAGAGAGGTTTTTTTCATACCGGAAAACACGATTTGTCATTGTGCTATGACGGTATCATATTTCATCGGTATGACTACAGTCTGATAGTTACTTTTAATATGTAATTAGAGGAGATTTTATGCCATTTGGCCTATGGTCGGCCGGAATGCTTTTCGTACCTTAGGGCGGCAGACCCGTTTAAGTAGCCCCCTTGGCCTGCTATACTCTGCGCCCTTAACAAACCGCGCTTGTTTTGTGCCGTTGAGCGGAGCCATCCGCCGGCACAGGACAGGTTGATTTTGCCGTCCGCCCGCGCGACGGCACGCACGCAGGGTAAAACCGATGAAACATACCGTAGAAGTCATGATCTCTGAACAGGAGATCAAGGCACGCGTAGCTGAACTGGGACGCCAGATCTCCGATCGTTACCGTAACAGTGGCAAAGAGCTGGTGCTGGTGGGGCTGCTGCGCGGCTCCTTCATCTTTATGGCCGATTTGTGCCGCCAGATCAGCGTACCGCATGAAGTCGACTTTCTGACGGCCTCCAGCTATGGCACCGCCATGAATAGCTCCCGTGATGTCAAGATCCTCAAGGATTTGGATGAGGATATTCGCGATAAGGATGTCCTGATCGTTGAAGATATCATCGACTCCGGCAATACCCTGAGCAAGGTGCGCGAGCTGTTTAGCTTGCGTGGCCCGAACTCACTGGCCATCTGCACGCTGCTGGACAAGCCGAGCCGTCGCGAGGTCGCTGTTCCGGTGGAGTATATCGGCTTTTCGATCCCCGATGAGTTCGTGGTGGGGTTTGGTATCGACTACGCTCAGCGCTATCGCTATCTGCCCTATATTGGCAAAGTTACCATGCTGGAAGAGTAATTCCGCGCTGCGGTGCACAAGGCGACTTCGGGTCGCCTTTTTAGTGTATACACTAGTATCTGTACGACAATCGCTCGAATGATGAATAATTAATTCGTTGACCGGACAGCATTTTTTTATGAACCCGCGCGGATTAGCCTTCCAGGCTTTGCTGTTGTAGCAGTTTGGCCATGGCATTGCGGTAGCGTACTTCCAGACTCTCACGGCTGATGGCGGTAATGTCCAGATCGTGCAGACGTCCGTCCTGCAGACCATAGACCCAGCCATGGATCATCACTTTTTGCCCGCGTTTCCACGCTGACTGTAGAATGGTGGAGTGCCCTAAATTGTAGACTTGCTCAATCACGTTCAGCTCACACAGCGTATCCATGCGTTTTTCCGGCGGCAGTTCGCCCAGCAGGGTACTGTGCTTGTACCAGATGTCGCGAATATGCAGCAGCCAGTTGTCAATAAGCCCAAGTTCAGGATTGTTGACGGCGGCTTCGACCCCGCCGCAGCCCAGGTGACCACAGATGATGATGTGCTCAACCTGTAGCACGTCGACCGCATACTGCACCACGGATAGGCAGTTCAGGTCGGTATGGATCACCAGATTGGCGACGTTGCGGTGTACAAATAGCTCCCCCGGCTGTAGACCGGTCAACTGCTCCGCTGGTACCCGGCTGTCCGAACAGCCAATCCACAGGAAGCGTGGACGCTGGGATTCTGCCAGCTTGGCGAAGAAGTTCGGATTATCCTCCTTCACCTGCTGTGACCATGCCTGGTTGTTGGCGATCAGTTTCTCGATTTCTTTCATGAAGGTTAATCAGCTGTAGCGGGAAAGAGGCCTAATATAGGCCAATCGACGGGCTTTGGAAATCGGAACAGTGGGCCCTGCGGGCGTTTTACTCAACGCTGAACCCGATGCCATGGTGCGTGTTGAGTGGGATATCATGGGGCGTGATCCGCTGCAGTTTGGCCCTTAGCGTCTTGATATGGTGCTCGATGCTGCGCTCGCCGCCCTTCTCATTCAGCGGGCGCAGCAGATCGTTCAGCTGGCTGCGGGAGAACACTTTTCCCCGTCCCTGCAGCAGCGTTTTCAGCAGCAGGTATTCACAGTGGTTCAGCTGCAGGGCATGTCCAACATAGTGGGCGCAGCTGCGGCTATCGTTGAGGGTAAAGTTGCCATAGCACTCCAGGCGGGTCGCCTTGCTACCCATCCTTTCCGGGTGCGGCAGCAACGTGCGCATACGCACGCAGATTTCACGGGCGGAAAAGGGGGGGAGAATGACGGCGCTGTGCGGCAGTGCGGTATCACTGGCCTGCGCTGCTTCCCCGGGGGTGCTGGCCAGAAAGAGCAGCGGCAGCGTGGGGTGGTGTGCCTGTAGGTGGCGCCCCAGCGCCAGGCCGCTACCGTCGGGCAGCGTCAGTTGGATGATAGCGAACTGCGGTATTTGCTGTTTAAGGGCGTCAAGGGCGGGCTGGATATGGTTAAACCAACATACGTTAAACCCTTCCGTTTCCAGCGTATAGATCAACGGGTCAGCGGTGCTGGCCCGATCTTCGATAAGCCAAATTAACGGTGGCACAGGATGTCTTCCACGACAGGATGAATCGTTGCATCATAACAAAGTCGACCCGCCAGTGGCAGCAGGTGATTTCAGACAACACGTTATGTAACATATAATCTTGCAGAGAGAGCCCGTGGGGGGAGTCGTTTTGCCGCTCCCTGAAGGTCTCTGCGTGCACCGCGCTGCGTCCAGGGCAAAACGCTTGATGTAAGGTTAATCCATCGCCATGACGAATGCTCTTGAGCTATCTCAGCTTACCAAAACCTATGCCGGCGGCGTTCAGGCGCTGCGCGGTATTGATTTAACCGTAGAGGCCGGTGATTTTTATGCGTTGCTGGGGCCAAACGGCGCTGGAAAATCCACCACCATTGGCATTATCAGTTCGCTGGTAAATAAGAGCGGTGGGCAGGTGAACGTATTTGGTTATGATATTGACCGCGATCTGGTCAATGCCAAGCGCCAGCTGGGGTTGGTGCCGCAGGAGTTTAATTTTAACCCGTTTGAGACCGTATTACAGATTGTGGTGAATCAGGCCGGTTACTACGGCGTGAAACGCCACGAGGCGATGCAGCGCGCCGAGCGCTATCTGAGCCAGCTGGATCTGTGGAAAAAGCGCAATGAGCGTGCGCTGATGCTGTCGGGAGGAATGAAGCGTCGCCTGATGATCGCCCGGGCCCTGATGCATCAGCCAAAGCTTTTGATCCTGGATGAACCGACGGCCGGGGTTGACATTGAGCTGCGCCGGGCGATGTGGGGATTTCTGAAAGAGCTGAACGCCCAGGGAACCACGATTATTTTGACAACCCACTATCTGGAAGAGGCGGAGATGTTGTGTCGTAATATCGGTATTATTCAGCATGGGCTACTGATCGAGAACACCCCGATGAAAGCGCTGCTGGCGCAGCTTAAGTCGGAGACCTTCATCCTCGATCTGGCGGCCAAAAGTCCGCTTCCCCGCTTGGAGGGATACCAGCACCGGCTGTGCGATACTACGACGTTGGAGGTGGAGGTGCTGCGTGAGCAGGGACTCAACGGGGTATTCAGCCAACTGAGCGCTCAGGGGGTTCAGGTGCTCAGCATGCGCAATAAGGCCAATCGGTTGGAAGAACTGTTTGTGTCATTGCTCAACGCTGAACAGGAGAAGCAGTCATGAGGCGTTTGTACTGGGTGGCGCTTTGCAGCATCTGGAGCAAGGAGGTTCACCGTTTTGGCCGTATCTGGGTGCAGACGCTGGTACCGCCGGTGATCACTATGACTCTGTATTTCATTATATTTGGGAACCTGATTGGTGCACGCATTGGTGAGATGCACGGATTCAGCTACATGCAGTTCATTGTGCCGGGGCTTATCATGATGTCGGTGATCACCAACGCCTATGCCAACGTGGCCGCATCGTTTTTCAGCGCCAAGTTTCAGCGCAGTATTGAGGAGTTGCTGGTGGCGCCGGTGCCGACTCATGTGATCATCGCCGGCTACGTTGGCGGTGGCGTGGCACGCGGGGTCTGCGTCGGCTTTCTGGTTACGCTGATCTCGCTGTTTTTTGTGCCGCTGGTGGTAAACAGCTGGCTGGTGGTGGTGATGACCCTGTTGTGTACGGCGGTGCTGTTCTCCCTTGGTGGGCTGATCAACGCGGTGTATGCACGTACCTTCGACGATATCAGCCTGGTGCCGACCTTTGTACTGACGCCGCTGACCTATCTCGGCGGGGTGTTTTACGCTCTGAGTCTACTGCCACCGTTCTGGCAGACGGTCTCCAAGCTCAACCCCATCGTTTATATGATAAGCGGGTTCCGCTACGGTTTCCTGGGGATCCACGATGTGCCGCTGACGCAGACGTTTGCCGTTTTACTGGGATTCATTGTTGTACTGTATCTTATGGTCTGGTACCTAATTGATCGGGGGCGCGGCTTGCGCAGCTGATCGTGCGATATCATGCGGCACCTACCGTATATGCTGGGGGCGGTGCCGTAAAATTCATCATTTCTGCCTGACCTCACACTCCTGAGTCGCCGTTATCACCGATTGCTGCCTACGACGCCGTTTCCTGTTACACCATCATTATCAAGAGTGTTTATGCCTGGCCGTTGTGTCGGCGGGCGGTGCTGAAAGGATGGACTGCATGCTGGGTATCGTATTTGCCGGACACAGCGGTTTTAGCAGCGGAATGCTGAAGGCCTTAACCCATCTGCAGGGTGCCCGGCCGCCCCAGTGCGTGGTCGTAGAGTACAGCGACGGCGTGAGCGCCAATATGCTCAGTCGTATGATGTGCGATGCGCTGCATCAGGTGGACAGCGGCAGTGGCGTGGTGATCGTTACGGATATTCTCGGCGCGCCGCCGTTCCGCGCCGCCGCGTTAATGTGCCATAAACATCCGCATTGTGAGGTGGTGGTCGGGGTGAGCCTGTCGGCGCTGGCGGCGCTGTGGTCACAGCGTACACAGAGCGATGCCGCCATGTTTCGCGAGGCCCTATTGGCGCAGACACAGCGTCACGCCACCAGCCTGTGGCATGAGCAGAGCCGCCAGGCTGCGCTGTTTACGCCCCCCACCTCTGGGGTGTAGACAGCGCGCGGTGGCTCGCTGGGGAAAAGATAATCATTGCGTTGTTACGCAGCGATTGTCTTTGCTTGCGTTGTGATAGACAACCTGCGCTAATATATAAAAATGTGAAGTTGAACGGTCAAACAACACAACTTTCATTGCCTCATTTCGGTCCTCTTTCCTTTCGATTTATGCGTAATCGTTCGCTTAACAAAGGCGCCAGGCAGGATAACTCTCAGGCTGGCGCCACGGCGTAGCCGTACGCCGAATCTTTCGGTTGGCAATTAACTGAAAGTATTCCTGTTGCTATCTAATGGAAAAATAAGATGTAACTTCGATCACATCTGGTCTGTGATTCCTTTGCTGTAATGTGATGGTCGCTGTACGAGAAGGTTTATCTCCGACCTTGACCGTCTGGGAGGCTGTATGGGCATCGATACCTTAAGGCGCCGTGAACAGATCATCGACAGGCTATGCCTGGAGGGTAGCGTGCGGGTGGAGCAGCTGCGTCACCACTTTGGCGTCTCCAGCGTGACTATCCGTAATGATCTGCGCTATCTGGAGCAAAGAGGGTGTGCGCTGCGCTCCTACGGTGGTGCCATGCTGAACCAGCAGTTTGTCTTCGATCGGCCGCTGCAGGACAAAGGTCGCCTGAACCGCGACGTAAAGTCGCGTATTGCCGCGCGGGCGGCGGCGCTGGTGCAGGACGGCGATACGCTGATCATCGATTCCGGCTCCACCACGGCCCAAATAGCCCCCTTTCTGAAGGTACGCCGCCATCTGGTGGTGGTGACCAATGCCTTGAATATCGCCTGTGAGCTGGCGGGGTATGAGCAGATTGATGTGCTGGTTCTGGGTGGCAACGTACGCCAAAACGCCTACTCCCTCTATGGACAGACTGCTGAGCAGCAGCTGCGCCAGTATCATTTCGATCGGCTATTTCTGGGGGTCGATGGTTTTGATCTTATCTGCGGCATCACTACACCTCATGCGGGGGAGGCTCAGCTTAACCGGGTAATGTGCGACGTGGCCAGTGAGATCATCGCCGTTGTGGATGCCAGTAAATTTGGCCGGAAAAGCTTTTGTACCATTCGCGGTGCCGCACAGATCCACCGAGTGATCACTGACAGTCGGATCCCGGAGGGGTATCACCGTGCGCTGTGCGATTTAGGGGTGGATGTGATCATCGCTGACGGATGACGGCGAACACCCCATCGTCTCTGTTTTCGTTATGCAGCGTAGCCGGGCGCCGGCTGTGCAGGGGAGACTTTACCCTGAGAAGGAGCTTCCTGCGGCCTGACTCAATCTGAGGATTAAACGCATGAGTGATGAGGTACTTGGCTACTCCCCTGCGTGGATACAGGCACGCGGAGTCTGGCATACGGCCCGCGAAATAGCGCAACAGCCGGTACTCTGGCGGATGCTACAGCGCGAACTGAGAGAGGCGCAGTCGCGTTGGCATTCCTTCCTTCAGACCATACCGGCACCGCCTGCACTGCGTAGCGCTAAGCGGCGATGGCATGGCGCGCTGGCGTGTGATCTGGACGATCTGTGGCTGATGTTTCCATTTTTGCAGTACCTGCAGACGCTGGCGCTAGAGACCTCTCTGGCGCTGGGGATCACGCCGGATAACCCCTACCCGAGCAGGGAGGTCAATCGGGTGGTGCAGGGCGTTGTCATTGATGAGTATCCCGTAACGCATTCAACGATAGCCACGATGGAGGTGTGATATATGTCAACCCCTAACATCCTGATGACCCGTATCGATAACCGGCTGGTGCATGGGCAGGTCGGGGTGACCTGGACCAATACGCTGGGCGCCAATCTGGTGCTGGTTGCCAACGACGCCGCTGCCGCCGACCCCATCCAACAGAATCTGATGGATATGGTGGTGGCGGAGGGCGTGCAAACCCGCTATTTCACTCTGCAAAAAACCATCGAGGTGATCCACCGTGCCGCGGATCGCCAGAAGATCTTCATCGTCTGCAAAACGCCGCAGGATGTGCTGACGCTGGTGCGCGGCGGGGTGCCCATTCACTTTGTCAACGTCGGCAACATGCACTTTTCACAGGGAAAGCGCCAGATCCACAAGACGGTGTCGGTGGATGATGAGGATATCGCAACGTTCCATGCGCTGGCGCAGCTTGGCATTCCCTGCGAGATCCGCCGGGTGCCGGATGAGGCGGGGGAGTCGATTCACCCGCTGTTGGACTGAATGCAGGAGGTAAACCATGTTAACCGATGCATTATTGATAGGGCTGCTGGCTGGTATCGCCGGCATCGACCTGTTCGACGGACTGACCCACCTGCACCGTCCGGTGGTGATCGGGCCGCTGGTCGGGCTGATCTTGGGCGATATACAGACCGGCCTGCTGGTCGGCGGGACGCTGGAGCTGGTGTGGATGGGAATGGTGCCTCTGGCCGGCGCTCAGCCACCCAACGTGGTGATCGGCGGTGTCATCGGTACCGCGTTCGCCATTTTGACCCACGCCGATCCCAAGGTTGCCATCGGGGTCGCGGTACCCTTCTCCATCGCGGTGCAGGGCGGCATTACCCTGCTGTTTACCGCCTATTCGCCGATGATGCACCGCTGCGATGAGATGGTGAAGCGGCTGAACTGGCGTGGGGTGGAGTGGGTGAACTACGCCGGGCTGCTGATCCTGTTCTGCTTCTACTTTACCGTCGCATTTTTACCGGTCTATTTCGGGGCCGATGCCGCCAGCGCCATGGTGGAGAGGGCCCCGACCTGGCTGCTGGACGGGCTGGCCGTTGCGGGGGGAATGATGCCGGCCATCGGCTTCTCTCTGCTGATGAAGATTATGATGAAGAAGACCTATGTGGCCTATTTTATTCTGGGCTTTATCTCCGTGACATTCCTGAATATGCCGATTATCGCGGTAGCGCTGGGCGCACTGGCGATCGCCCTGATCGATTTCTTTAACCGTACCCGCAATGAAGCCGCGCTGACACAGCGTCCTGCCGCGCGCCAGAACCAGGAGATGGAAGAAGATGGCATTTAACGATAGCGATGACACGCTGGTGGCCAAGGCAGAAAAGCGGATGGCCCAGGCGCTGGCCACCAGCCAGGCCGAGAGCGACGAGTATGTGGATCAAACGCCGGGGCAGGCGATGAGCCGCCGCGATATCAATATTATGGCGCTGCGTTCCCTGCTGCTGCAGGCCTCCTTTAACTATGAGCGTATGCAGGCGGGCGGCTGGCTGTATACCCTGATCCCCAGCCTGCGCAAGATCCACCGCAATCCACAGGATCTTGCCAACTCAATGAAAATGCACATGGAGTTTATCAATGTGCACCCCTTTGACGTCACCTTTCTGTCCGGGCTGGTGCTGGCGATGGAGCGTGGCAAAGAGCGCGTCTCGACCATCCGCGCGGTGAAGGTGGCGCTGATGGGGCCTCTGGGCGGCATCGGTGACGCGCTGTTCTGGCTGACGCTGCTGCCTATCTGCGCCGGCATCGGCGCCTCGCTGGCGCTGGAGGGGAGTCTGTTCGGGCCGCTGGTGTTCCTGCTGCTGTTCAACGCGGTGCACTTTGCCCTGCGCTTTGGGCTGGCGCACTATGGCTACAGCGCGGGAACCAGCGCGCTGGCGCTATTGAAAACCCATACCAAAAATATCTCTCACGCCGCCTCGATCGTGGGCATGACGGTGATAGGAGCGCTGGTGGCCTCTTATGTTCACCTCTCGACGCCGCTGGTGATGCACGCCGGCAAGGCGACGGTGGCGCTGCAGAAGGAGGTGTTGGACAAGTTGATGCCCAACCTGCTGCCCCTGTGCTTCACCCTGCTGGTGTATTGGCTGATGAAGCGGGGCTATTCGCCGATCAAGCTGATCGGTGTGACGGTGGCCGTGGGCATCGTGGGCAAATTGGTTGGCTTTCTGTAAGGGACATCAGGCAGGGGATTGTGATTACCGGCGATGGCGGTTTTGCCAGCGGGCTACGACAGGGCGTTGAACAGGTGGTCGGCGTCCAGATGCCGTGTCAGGCGGTCGACGTTCCCGACGGCATGAGTACAGTCGGGCTGTCGCAGTCCTTGGCCGAAGCTTGTCAGCGCTGCGACAGCGGCGATGGTAGCAGTGCTACGGCTATGAGCTTCTGGCCGAAACCAATAGCAGATGGTGGCAGAAAAATGGTGCTGGAGCGTGAGGGGTTTGATGCAGCGGCGTTTCGCGGGCAGGCACAGTGCTGCGGACGGCGTGGCTTGACCAGCCTATGGCATGAGGGACGGTGCGGCGTACAGCACGGCGCCGCGGCCGGTAACGATGGTATTTGAGGTGGAGGAGAGAGGATGTACCTGATACCCCATCGGGTGATGTCGTATCGGCCCAGTGGAGAGGATATGCGGTGCCGCCGTTCAATATCCACAACCTGCGGAGACGGTACTGGCGGTGATGGAGACCGCCGCCGAGCTGGCATCGCCTGTGATTTTGTCGGCGGTGCCGGAACTTTCGGCTACGCTGGCACCGATAACCTGGTGACGCTGTGTTGTCAGGCGGCGGCGCGCCACGATCTGTCGCTGGCGCTGCATTTGGATCATCACGCGTCGCCGACCGATATTGCGGCAAAGGTACGCGCGGGCGTTCGTTCGGTGATGAGCGGCATCTCTCATTCTTCCCTTTGAACAGAATATCGCGACGGTGACCGGGGTCGTATGCTTTTTCCGCCACTATGGAGTTAGCATTGAGGCTGCACTGGGGCGTTTGGTGGGAGAGGAGGAGACGCTGAATGATCCCGCCGTCGTACAGTCTGTCGAGCGAACCGGGATAGATCCCCTGGCTGTAGCCATCGGCTCGGCGCATGGTTTGTATCTCGGGACGCCACATCTGGATTTTGCGCAGGCGTCGGTGGCGATCCCACGGGTATAGCACGACACCTCCGGGCTGCCTGCGGCGCTGAGATGTTATTCCGCCGAAAATCAGGATGATAACGATCCGCGTCAATATATGCATGTGGGGAAACAGGCTATGCGTGAGGGGGGCCGATAAGATCCGCCACTGCGCCAGCGCAGGGGAGTGGTAGCAGCATACTGATTTGAAAAGATGTTACCTCTTTGGTCGCTCATCGCCGCGCGTGCTATGCTGAAGATATCACCCATTGGGCAACGGATGCTCCGCACTGATTTTTTCATGTATAGGCATTTATTATTGGCGGGTCTGCTACTGCTGGCCACGCTTTCTGTAGCCCGGGGAGGACAGCTCGCGGCGGGCGCTGACTCGGCGCGTTATATGGTGACGCTGCGCGACAGTGAGATTTACTCCCCGGTTGGCGATCGCATCATTCCCGTAGGGCGCCTGAACCGGGGGATGCTGCTCAATGTACAGCCCGCTGACAACGGCTATTTCATCTTTCGCTTTGGCAACGCCAGCGGGTTTATTGCCAGAGATAGTCTGGCGGCGTCGACGCCGCCGCTGCCGGCGGCCCGCGACGTCGCCCTGCTGCATAAAAAGAGCCTGGACTATTTGCTGACCCTGCACCCGGTCATGGTCTATGACCGCCCGGAGAGAACGGCGGCGCCGGTCGCGAGTCTGATGGGAAATCTACGCTATCCTATCTTGGCCAGAGAGACGGACGCGGCGGGCTGGCGCTGGCTGGTGATCAACCTGGGCGGACGGCTGGCCTATGTACGCGCCGATCGGGTTGAGCTGGACAACGGCATTCCGATCCTCACCTATCACCACATATTGAAAAATGAGGAGAACCACCGCTTTCGCCACACTTCGACCACCACCTCGGTCCAGGCGTTTGATGCGCAGATGGCCTATCTGCGCCAGGCGGGCTATTTGACCATTTCGCTGTACCAGCTGGAGGGATATCTGCGTGGCAATGAAAACCTGCCGGCGCGCGCGGTAGCGCTGACCTTTGACGATGGGCTCAAGTCGGTCTATCGCTATGCCTATCCGATCCTGAGGGAGAACGGCCAGCGGGCGACCGCATTTATTATCTCATCGCGGATTAAGCGTTATCCTCAGCCCTGGAATCCCAACGGCCTGCAGTTTATGAGTCTGGCGGAGCTGCACACGATTCAGTCGGTATTCGATATTCAGTCCCATAGCCATTTTCTGCACCGTCTCTCCGCGGATAAACGGCCGATCCTGTTTCGGCGTAGCCAGCATAATATCCTGTTTGATTTTGAGCGCTCGCGCCGGGCGCTGACACAGTTTACTCCGCACGTGCTGTATCTTTCCTACCCTTTTGGCGGCTTTAACCGTCAGGCGATTGAGGCTGCCCATCAGGCCGGCTATCACATGGCGGTGACCACGGTACGCGGCAAGGTGCGGCGTGGCGATAATCCCTACACCCTGAAACGACTGTATGTCCTGCGCACCGACTCGGTTCAGACCATGGCACGCCTGATAGCCAATCAGCCACAGGATGTGCCGCCGGTCGATACGCCGGTACCAATTCGCCTGCCACCGCTCATGCAGGCGCTGATCCCGTTGGATTGAGTCCGCGGCATCGGGGCTGATTATGGCCAGACACGCGGGAAGCGCCGCAGCGCTGTGTTGATGCCAGAGCTGTTGGACTTGTGTATTGAGCGGTCTGGATGCCACTCCACCGCTTTCGGCAGCCCAGGAGATTGAGGTGATAGAACAAACGTATCCCGGGTAAAACCAGCGGTACCAGCGCCAGCAAACACCGTGTCAGACGGCGCAGGGGCTGCGCCGGTAGATCGTGGATGGTCGCACAGAGCAGAGGGATGGCGATGACCACGAAAAGCTGGATCCACTCGTTTACCCTCTCACCGTGGTACAGAGTGAGTCACAGATAGATCCGCGCCAGCGGGAGCAGAAATCGCAGGAGCAGGCTTCAGAGGGGGGGGGCGATGGCCAGCGCAATCGCCCGCTGTACAGGTATGCAGGATACAGCGGTAAAATACGGACAGCAGCGCGACGGTAGTGCGCAGGTTTAGCTTTGGCCATCTCTGCATGCGAACCCAGTGAAACGCGGGGTATCCGGGGGGTATCCGCCACAGGGCGGCTAAAAGATAGTTATCATATATTGAATCTCCGGGGGGTATCCGTCACAGGGCGGCTAAAAGATAGTTATCATATATTGAATCTACTGATGCCGGAGAGATTGATCACCAAGTCCTGCCAGGTCAGATCCTCCCGCCCGCACAGGCGAGGCGTCGACATTCAGACGCCCAGTATGCCGAAGGTGACAGCGATAAGGTGGGGGGATACCCGTAACCGTCTGGTGCCAGTGTGGAGAAATAGAGCAGCAGCTTTATCATAAACCCGGCGAGCCACGGGTTTCTGGGTGAGCCCCACTCGCGCTTTGTGCCCAATGTGCCACTTCGGTGGCATCATAGGGAGCGCAGGGTTCAACCATGGCGTGGCGGGGTAAGTGCGTGGTATAGATTCATAGTCACGGTATCAGCTGCGGCGGAGGAGCGGTATGCAACCAGCGGGGGGCATGACTGGCACCCCCTGAATATCCAATATTCCTATTCGCGGCGTTGCAGGGCCACGGGACGATGTGCTTGCTGGGAAGCGGTCCGTTAATTATGGCAGGAGTGGCGGGAAAAGTGAACAATGAACCGCTGCGGACGCTCGCCGCAGCGGAAGGCACTCAGGCGACTTGTACCGGAACAGATTTGGCCAGGCGCTTCATCTGGTTGGCGCCTTCGAAGTAGACCACCCTGGGGTGGTGTGTGCGAGCCTGCTCATCGGGTATCTGAACATAGCTGCAGATGATCAGTGTGTCGCCGACGCAGGCGCAGCGGGCGGCGGCACCGTTGACCGAGATAATTTTGGAACCGGGCTCGGCGGCGATGGCGTAGGTGGAGAAGCGCTGGCCGTTGTCGACATTATAAATATCGATAGCCTCATATTGCAGGATACCGGCCGCGTTCAGGAAATCCTGATCGATTGCGCAGGAGCCTTCGTAATTCAGGTCGGACTGGGTGACTTTCACGCGGTGCAGTTTACCCTGTAGCATTGTACGTACCATAGTGTAATACCTGTAATCATCGTAATGGAGCCGACGTGCAGCACGATAAAATAATATAACGTCAACCGCCATGTGGCTACAGCGGTTGACGTTATGGTTGCGCATTTCGCCGTCGCTGTCTACCCGCCGACCGTTACGCGTCGGCGTTAAAGGCAATGCGTACGTTGTCGATGAGCCGTGCCTGCCCAAGCCAGGCTGCCATCAGCACGATCGCTGTACGGGTATCGACGTTGACGTCACCCAGCGTGTCGGCGTCGCGAATAAACAGCTCATCGGGACAGAAACCTGCCTGACGAAGACGACTGGCGGTCTGCTCCAGCAGGGCCTCCAGATCGCGCTCGCCGTTCTCCAGCTGACTGGCCAGCTGCATCATGATGTTGTACAGGCGCGGCGCCAGACGGCGCTCATCACTATCGAGGTAGCCATTGCGTGAGCTGAGTGCCAGTCCATCCTCGCCGCGGACGATAGGGACGCCGACGATCTCGGTGCCATAGCCCATATCTGCGACCAGCTTGCGGATCAGCTGCAGCTGCTGATAATCCTTTTCACCAAAGCAGGCCAGATCCGGCTGCACCAGATTAAACAGCTTGCTGACGATGGTGGCGACCCCGCGGAAGTGACCCGGACGGCTGGCCCCCTCAAGAATGGACGAGAGCGCGGGAACATCGACGTAGGTCTGCTGCGATACGCCCTGGGGATAGATCTCCTCGGCGGCCGGGGCAAAGACCAAATCGACTCCGTGACGGTTCAGCTGTTCACAGTCCTCTTGCAGGGTGCGCGGGTAACGTGCCAGATCGTCCGGGCGATCGAACTGCATCGGGTTGACGAACACCGATACGATCACCACGTCGGCTCTGGCGTGGGCCTCGTTGACCAGGGCCATATGCCCATCATGCAGGTTGCCCATGGTTGGAACCAGTGCAATACGTTTCCCTTCCTGGCGCCAGCGGCGTACTTCGCGGCGCAGCAGAGGGACAGTCTCAAGAATCAGCACAGCTCGTTCTCCAGCAGAAAAATCGGGCGGCCTGTCTGGCCCGCCGCCCAGAATTCCGATCAGTTTCAGTTAAAGGTATGTTCGTCGGCGGGGAACAGCCCCTGTTCGACGTCATTGATATAGCGGCGCACCGCCGCGCGGATATCGCCTTCGGCCGCGAGGAAATTCTTTACAAAGCTCGGCATGTGTCCGCTGCTGATCCCCAGCGCATCGTGCATGACCAGGATCTGGCCGTCGGTATCTCTGCCGGCACCGATGCCGATCACCGGAATACGCAGCGCCTCAGAGATCGTCTTGGCAACCTGGGCAGGCACACATTCCAGAACCAGCATCTGGGCACCGGCTCCCTCTAACGCCAGCGCATCGGAGAGCAGCTGATCCGCCGCATCCTGATCGCGCCCCTGCACCCGATAACCGCCGAAGATATTGACGGACTGCGGCATCAGCCCCAGATGTCCGCACACCGGCACCGCGCGCTCTGTCAACATACGCACACTGTCGCACAACCAGGCGCCGCCCTCCATTTTGACCAGATTTGCCCCGGCGCGCATCAGCTCCGCGGCGTTCGTGCAGGCCAGCTCTGGCGTAGCATAGGACATAAACGGCATATCGGCCATCAGCAGGCAGGCCGGCGCACCGGCGCGTACAGCGCGGGTATGGTAGGCGATATCCGCCACGGTCACCGACAGCGTGGTATCGTGGCCCTGCAGGGTCATCCCCAGCGAGTCTCCGACCAGCATAACGTCGATACCCTGCTCGGCAAACAGCCGGGCGAAGCTGGCATCATATGCGGTGATCGTGGCGAACTTGTGCTTCTCCTGCTTACGCTTGCGCAGGTGTGATAGCGTGGTTGGCGTCATCACTGTCTCCCATTGTCGACCGGCCGAGGGCCGGACAGGTAAGGTTGGGCGGTGCACTGCAGGCACCACTGTGGCGTGTTCTACTGCAAGAAAATCGTTTGCGGTGGAGGAAGATCAAGCAAAGGCGTTAAGCATGGCATTCTCTATGGGAGAGGCGCAGAGAAAGGCGGTCCGCAGCGTGGAGCGCCGGATCAGGCTGGCGTGTCCTGTGCAGGCAGGGCGATCAGGGTGTCTGCATCGTTCAGACGGGCGATGACATCGCGCAGCATCTCACCGTCGGGAAAGCGCAGATCGGGGGCGATCTCCGCCAGCGGCACCAGCATAAAGCTGCGGTTTTTCATGTCGTAGTGGGGCACCGTCAGGCGCGCGCTGTGGATAACCTGCTCACCAAACAGCATGATATCCACATCCAGCGTACGCGGCCCCCAGCGCTCGGTCTTGCGCTCCCGCCCCTGCAGATGCTCAATGCACTGTGTACAGTCCAGCAGAGCTTCGGGGGAGAGTGCGGTCTCCAGCGCGACGGCAGCGTTGACGTAGTCTGGCTGATCCTGAGGCCCGAGGGGACGGGTGCGATACAGGGACGAGGCGGCCAGCAGACGGCACTGCGGCAGCGCAGCCAGCGCATGAATAGCCTGCCGCACCTGACGGTGCGGTTCGGCTAAGTTACTGCCCAGCGCGAGATAGACCCGGGTCATGCACCGCTGCCTTCGCGGCGTGGAGCCCTACGGCGCGGTCTGCGGCGGCGACGGATGGCATTGCCGTCACCATCGTCGTCCAGGGTGTTGACCATGGCCTTTTGCTGGGAGACGCTGGAGATCTGGAAGGAGCCCCACCAGTCCGCCAGGCGCTGTAGCTCGGCGCTGTGTTCGGCCTCGGCACGCAGCGCCAGCAGGTCATAAGCAGCGCGGAATTTGGGCTGCTCCAGCAGTTTATGGGCGCGCTTACCTTGGCGGCGCGACAGGCGCAGCTGCAGAGTCCAGATATCGCGGATCAGGGCGGTGATGCGTTTTGGGATCGCCAGAGAGCGGCACTGCTCATCCAGGATGTCGTTCATTGCCAGGGCGAACGCATCGTGATAGGTCAGCCCCCCCTCTTGGGTGATTTTTTGCGCCAGCTCGATCAGCGGATACCATAGCATAGTGGCAAACAGAAACGCCGGGTTGACCCGCATATCGTTTTGGATTCGGTGATCGGTGTTCTTCAGCACCTGTGCCAGGATCTTTTCCATCGGGCTATCGCCATTAGGGGTAAAGTGGCGGCAGATCACCGGGAACAGCGGCTGAAACAGCTGGTATTCGCGCAGCTTCAGATAGGTTTCATAGCCATAGCCCGCCTGCAATAGCTTCAGAGCCTCCTCAAACAGGCGTGCAGCGGGGATATCGCGTAGCAGCGATGCCAGATGGGCGATGGGCGCCGCCGTTTCCGGGTTGATGGACATCTGCAGCTTGGCGGCGAAGCGTACCGCCCGCAACATGCGTACCGGATCCTCCCGGTAGCGTGTCTCGGGATCGCCGATCAGACGGATTTGCCCGGCGTGCAGATCGTTCAGGCCGCCGGT
Organism: Edwardsiella ictaluri ATCC 33202; assembly: GCF_000264785.1. GTDB lineage: Bacteria > Pseudomonadota > Gammaproteobacteria > Enterobacterales > Enterobacteriaceae > Edwardsiella > Edwardsiella ictaluri. Next base: position 155,562 of record NZ_AFJI01000081.1, read on the forward strand.
ATAGTCACGGACACTGAAGTCGGCCACGCTGTAATAGAGGCTGTTAATGGTAAAGTCACGCCGCTGGGCGTCTTCTTCAATATTGCCGTAGACGTTGTCGCGCAGCAGCATGCCATTTTTGCCCTGCTGGGCAATGTTTTTGCCCTCATTGGCATGCTCGTGGTGACCGCGGAAGGTCGCAACCTCAATGATCTCCGGACCGAACATGACATGCGCCAGCCGAAAACGGCGTCCGACCAGGCGGCAGTTGCGGAACAGTTTACGTACCTGCTCCGGCGTAGCGTTGGTGGTCACATCGAAATCTTTCGGGCGTTTTCCCAGCAACAGATCGCGGACGCCGCCACCGACCAGATAGGCTTCATAGCCTGATTTATTCAGGCGGTACAGGACCTTCAGCGCATTTTCGCTGATTTGCTGACGCGAGATTGTATGCTGGTCACGCGGGATTACGCTCAGATGGGCAGACTCCTGCTCCGGTGCGCTGTCCGTCTCGCGATTTAGCACTCTACGGCAAAAGTTGGCGACTCGGGTAAAAATGGTACACCTCGATAGTGTCTGGTAAATAGCTCCGTCATCGGTCAGGCGATCGCGCCAACGTAGGCGCGCTGAGGCCGATGGGGCATGGTGTGCAGAAAAATAAGCGGCTAATCATAGCTCACGCAGGGGAATTTGAGAATGGTACAGACGGAATCGTTATCGGCTGAGTGACCTGAAGCGGTACTTTTTCCAGTCGCCAGTGGGCTACCGCCTGGGTTAACAGCGCCTCCGTGCTCAGTTCGCGCAGCGCCGCGTCGGGCGTTTGGCCCAGAAACGTCAGCGCCTGCAGCAGCAGCGGACGCGGATCGTCAAGCGGAATCGGTCTGGCGTGATTCTGCTTGGAGAGCTTGTTGCCGTCGTCATTGAGTGCCAGCGGCAGGTGCAGATAGGCTGGCTCTTGCCACCCCAGCTGGCGATACAGCGCTATCTGACGCACCGTCGGCGCGATCAGATCAGCGCCGCGGACGATTTCATTGACGCCCTGAAAATGGTCGTCAGCCACCACCGCCAGATTATAGGCAAACAGGCCATCTTTACGGTGTATGATAAAATCCTCGCGCGCCAGCGCCGCATCGGCGTCGAGCCAGCCGTGCAGGCGATCGTGAAAGCCGTATACCGGGCGAGTCTGGCGCAGGCGTAGCGCCGCACCGAGCGCCCCTTGTGCCAGATAGCGGCAATGCCCGTCATACAGCCCCCCCAGCGCGTGAATACGCTGGCGGGTACAGGTGCAGTAATAGGCCAGCCCCTGGCGATGCAGCTGCTCCAGGATGGCGTGATAGGCCTCGTGGCGCTGCGATTGGTATAGCACCGGGCCATCCCAGTGCAGGCCATAGTGTTCCAGGGCACGCAGGATACGGGCGGCGGCGCCGGGCACTTCGCGCGGCGGATCGATATCCTCAATCCGTACCAGCCAGCGGCCGCCGCAGGCGCGCGCGCGCAGGTAGCTGCCGAGGGCGGCAATCAGGGAACCAAAGTGTAAATCGCCGGAGGGAGAGGGCGCAAAACGGCCGATGTACTCCGGGGGCGTAGGCAGGGCATATGACATTTTTAACAGCGACGTTTCTGCCGGAGACGATCCGGATCGTGGGTGTGCACGCCGCCCGTCGGTGTCCGCTGGCCGACAGCGTACAAAGGAAATGGGGCCCGGATGGCGGGCCCCCCAATAGGACTTTAGCCTGCCATCTGCTTTTCGCGGATTTCGGCCAGGGTCTTACAATCGATGCACAGATCGGCGGTCGGACGGGCTTCCAGACGGCGGATACCGATCTCAACGCCGCAGGATTCGCAGAAACCGAAGTCATCATCCTCGATTTTCTGTAGCGTTTTCTCGATTTTTTTGATCAGTTTGCGCTCGCGATCGCGGTTACGCAGTTCCAGGCTGAACTCCTCTTCCTGGGTCGCGCGGTCGGCGGGATCCGGGAAGTTGGCAGCCTCTTCCTGCATATGGGATACGGTACGATCCACTTCATCCCTGAGCTGGTTACGCCATGCCTCAAGAATTCGCTTAAAGTGCGCCAGCTGGGCGTTGTTCATATACTCCTCGCCCGGCTTTTCTTGATATGGCTCCACCCCAGCAATGGCGAGAATGCTTAAGGACGACGGTTTACGGTTTTGCCCTTCTTGCATGCTGCTTCTCCTAATAACACGCATTAGCGATCCCCAAATGGGGTAAAAAATCAGGCCGCTATAAATAACAGATGCGGTAGAGGTTGGCAATTATTCCTGTCTACGGCTTGACAAGGGTGTGAAGGGCGGCGTATTTAGCCGTGTTTAATCCTTTTCCACCGTTTATTGCCGACGATGTACCGTCGTGCGGCGCGCTTAAACTGTTACCGGCAGCGGCTGCGTGAGCCTGATACCTGCAGGGTTTATCTGCGCGCCGTAGCAGAGAACCTCCACCCCGAGATCGCTCGCCTGGGCCAATAGTTGCGCATAGCGGGGATCGATGTGGCGGGCCGCCCGCACATGCGTAATCCCGCTGTGCAGCACGGCGAAAAACAGCACCGCCCGCACACCGCTCTGCACCTGATGCTGCAGTTCGCGCAGATGTTTTTGCCCCCGCTCGGTGACCGCATCGGGGAAGTATCCACATGCCGACTGCAGCAACGTGACTGACTTCACTTCAATATAGCAGTCGGGACGATCTTCTGCCTGTAGCAACAAGTCGATGCGGCTATTTTCTGCCCCATAGCGCACTTCGCTGCGTATTTTAGTGTAACCGGATACTTCGCCGATCCGCTGCTGTGCAATCGCCTCATATACCAGCGTGTTGGCGCGCAGGGTATTTATGCAGATCCAGTCTCCAGCCTGAGTATGGGTGAGCTCCCAGCTTGACGGATATTTACGCTTAGGGTTGTCCGAGGATGAGTACCACACCGTATCGCCCGGCGTGGCGCAGCCGGTCATCGCGCCGGTATTGGCACAGTGCAGGGTGATGATTTGGCCGTCGGGGCGGCGTACGTCGGCCAGAAAACGTTTATAGCGCTTGATCAGGATAGCGCTCTGCAGGGGCGTGGTGAACTGCATGGTGGGGCTCCTGTGGGTTAGTCATCGCGCCGCAGGGGCCATCTGGCCAGCGGTTGATAGCGGATGCGTCCCTGAGCCTGCTGCGAGCTGAACAGGGAAAAGTGGGTGACGTCGAACGTCCAGCGAAAGGTCGCCGCAGGGATCGCGACCGGCTGATAGGCGTGGCGCAGCAGCGTAACATGGGGATGAAAAGGGGACGGGCTCTGGTAGCAGCCGCTGCGTGCCGCCTGTGAGCGGAGCAGCTCCGCCAGCTGGATCAGTCCGCGCGGCGCCCGGCGTATACCCAGCCAGACCACGCCGGGGCGCGGCCACTGGCCGGCGTCATCCAGCGTCAGGCTAAAGGGCGCCTGACGGATACGCCCAGCCAGCGTCTGCAGACGCTGCTGCTGTGCGCTGCCAACGTCGCCGAGAAAAGCCAGCGTCAGATGTAGGTTGGCAGCGGCGATCGGTCGTCCCGCCTGGGAAGAAAAGTGCCCGGCCCGCCACTGGTTCAGCGTTTGCTGCAGCGGCGGCGGTAGCGGAATGGCAAAAAAAAGGCGTTGCTGCATGGTGGTTTCCCGTTAAGCGCATCGCCCGATGCTACAATGCGCGGCAGAAATTGTTAATACGCTGGGGTAAACGGCGTCGGCGCCGTTTACCCCGTCGCGAAAGAGAGTGGAGTCCACTGTGTCTTTATTACCCGTTGCCGCGGTGCTGCCCGATCTGCTTGCCGCCCTGCAGTCTGCCTCCCAGGTGCTGCTTAACGCCCCGACCGGGGCGGGAAAATCCACTTGGCTGCCGCTGCAGCTGTTACAGTCTCCCAGTCTGAATGGGCGTATCGTTATGCTGGAACCGCGGCGTTTGGCCGCGCGGACTGTGGCGCACCGGCTGGCGCAGCAGCTGGGCGAGCCGCTGGGCGAGACGGTTGGCTATCGGATGCGCGGAGAGAATCGGGTCGGTAAAAATACCCGTCTGGAGGTCGTGACGGAGGGGGTTCTGACCCGCATGCTGCAGCGAGATCCGATGCTGGAAGGGGTGGCGCTGGTGATCCTTGATGAGTTTCATGAGCGTAGCTTGCAGGCGGATTTGGCGCTGGCGCTGCTGCTGGATGTACAGGCCGGGCTACGGGACGATCTGCGGTTGCTGATTATGTCGGCGACTCTCGATGATGCCCGCCTGGGGACGCTGTTACCCGATGCGCCGACCATCGTCTCTGCGGGGCGCAGCTATCCGGTGGCGCGTCACTATCATTCCGTATCCCCCCATGAGCGCATTGAGCAGGCCGCCGCCGCCGCGGTGCTGAGCCTGATGAACCGGGAGAGCGGCTCGCTGCTGCTGTTTTTACCCGGGGTGGGCGAGATCCGACGTTGCGCGGCGCTGCTGGAGGAGAGCGTCGCCGAAGATACCGACATCTGTCCCTTATACGGGGCGCTGTCGCTGGCCGAGCAGCAGCTGGCCATCGCGCCTGCGCCGGTGGGGCGGCGCAAAGTGGTGCTGGCGACCAATATTGCGGAAACCAGCCTCACTATTGATGGCATTCGTCTGGTGGTCGACAGTGCGCTGGAGCGCGTCAGTCAGTTTGACGTGCGCAGCGGGCTGACGCGGCTGGTGACCCAGCGGGCGAGTCAGGCGTCGATGACACAGCGCGCCGGGCGCGCCGGACGTCTGAGCGAGGGGATTTGCTGGCATCTGGTATCGGCTGAGCAGGCCGAGCGGGCCAGCGACTATGCCCAGGCCGAGATCCTGCGCAGCGATCTGAGCGCGCTGTGGCTGGATTTGCTCAGCTGGGGCTGCCGGGATGCGCAGCAGCTGACGTGGCTCGACGCGCCGCCGACCGCGGCGCTGGGTGCGGCACAGCGCCTGCTGCTGCAGCTGGACGCGCTGGATCTGCAAGGGGGACTGAGTGCGCTGGGGCGGGAGATGGCCCGCACGGGCAGCGATCCGCGCCTGGCGGCGATGCTGTGCGCCGCCCGTGACGCCGGCGATGCCGCGTTGGCCTGTGCCGCCCTGCTGGCGGCGATTGTCGAGGAACCGCCGCGTCAGGGGAGCGCCGATATGCGCCAGGCGCTCTACCATCCTCAGCCACACTGGCGTCAGCGGGCGGCGCAGCTGGTTAAGCGTGTGGGAGGGCGGAGGGCGGAGGCCGATCTGGAGTTGGCGCCGCGGTGGCTGGCGCATGCCTATCCTGACCGGATCGCCGCCGCGCGCGGGCAGGATGGGCGCTATCTTCTGGCCAACGGGTTGGGCGCGGCGCTGGATGCGGACGATGCGCTGGGGCGGATGCCGGGGCTGATCGCCGCCTCGCTGCTGCAGGGGGCTTCCGGCGGCGAGCCGCGGATTCTGCTGGCGCTGCCCTGCGATCTGGCATCGCTGGCGGCCCAGCTGCCGCACTTGGTTAGCGAAGGCACCGGTGTTGAGTGGGATGAGGCCAAAGGAACCCTGCGCGCCTGGCGTCGCGTCCAGCTGGGGCGCCTGGTGCTGCGTGCGCAGCCGCTGGCCCGTCCCGATGAGGCCACGCTGGCGCAGGCACTATTGGAATGGGTGCGTACGCAGGGGGTGACCGCGCTGGGGTGGGACGAGGCGGCCACGCAGCTGCGCCTGCGTTTGATCTGTGCCCAGCGCTGGCTGCCAGAGCATGCCTGGCCGGCGGTGGATGATGAGAGCCTGCTGGTGTCGCTGGAGCAGTGGCTGCTGCCCGCGCTGTATGGCGTCCGCGATCTGCGGGGGCTGCGTCAGATCGATCTGGCCGGGGCGCTGCTGCGACTGCTCGACTGGAACACGCGTCAGCGGCTGGATAGTGAGCTGCCGACTCATTACACTGTGCCGACCGGATCGTGTCTGGCGATTCGCTATTTTAGCGATAAACCGCCGGCGCTGGCGGTACGTCTGCAGGAGATGTTCGGTGAGCGGGAGAGTCCGCATATCGCACAGGGGCGCGTCGCACTGGTGCTGGAGCTATTGTCTCCGGCGCAGCGGCCGCTGCAGATCACCCGCGATCTGGCGGGATTCTGGCAGGGTGCCTATCGTGAAGTGCAGAAAGAGATGAAGGGGCGCTATCCCAAGCACGTCTGGCCGGACGATCCGGCCAACGCGCAGCCGACCCGGCGCACCAAGCGGCATTAATTTTCAGAGCGTTCCTCTGTTATTTGCGGGGGACACAGGCGCATATTAGGCGGTTTAGGCCGTATTACAGCCGGAGAAACAGGTTATGTCTGGGGACGATCGCCAGCCAATCGGGCGCAAGGGTAAGAAACGGGCGGCGCAGCCGCTACGCGGAGAGCCTACGCGCCGTCGCCGTCGTTATGACGAGGATGACTACGACGAGGATGACCAGGAGCGTGGGGAGAGTGATGATGACGGATATGATGATGATGATGAGGGTGATGTGGCGCACAAACAGGTAAAACGTTCCCGCCGACGCCGCGTGCTGTGGCTGCTGTTTCGTCTGGCGCTGGTCGCGCTGGTCGTTATCGGCGCCTACGGGGTCTATCTCGATCAGCAGATCCGCAGCCGTATCGACGGTAAGGTCTGGCAGCTGCCGGCCGCCGTGTATGGCCGGATGGTCAGCCTTGAGCCGGGGATGAACTACAGCAAGAAAGAGATGATCAATCTGCTGGAGGGCATGCAGTACCGCGAGGTGAGCCGTATCACCCGCCCAGGCGAGTTTACCGTCTCGGGCAGCAGTATCGATATGCTACGCCGTCCCTTTGATTTTCCTGATGGAAAAGAGAGGCAGATCCACGCTCGCCTGGTATTTGACGAAGATGGCCTGAGCGAAATTGTCAATCTGGAGAATAAGCGCCAGTTTGGCTTTTTCCGTCTCGATCCCCGGCTGATTACGATGCTGCAGTCGCCCAACGGCGAGCAGCGTCTGTTTGTGCCGCGCAGCGGCTTCCCAACGCTGCTGGTGGATACCCTGCTGGCGACGGAGGATCGCCACTTCTATCAGCACGACGGCATCAGCTTCTACTCCATTGGCCGTGCGCTGCTGGCCAACCTGACGGCCGGCCGTACGGTGCAGGGGGGAAGCACCCTGACCCAGCAGCTGGTGAAAAACCTGTTCCTGAGCAATGAGCGCTCCCTGTGGCGCAAGCTTAACGAAGCCTATATGGCGCTGATCCTCGATTATCGCTACAGCAAGGATCGCATTCTGGAGCTGTACCTCAACGAGGTGTACCTGGGGCAGAGCGGCAACGATCAGATCCGCGGTTTCCCGCTGGCCAGCCTGTATTACTTTGGCCGCCCGGTCGAAGAGCTGAGCCTGGATCAGCAGGCGCTGCTGGTGGGCATGGTCAAGGGGGCATCGCTGTATAACCCGTGGCGCAATCCCAAGCTGGCGCTGGAGCGGCGCAATGTGGTGCTGCATCTGCTGTTGGAGCAGAAGATCATCGATCAGGATCTGTACAACATGCTCAGCGCCCGTCCGCTCGGGGTACAGCCCAAGGGGGGAGTTATCTCGCCTCAGCCTGCGTTTATGCAGCTGGTGCGCCAGGAGCTGCAGGCCAAGCTTGGCGATAAGGTACAGGATCTCTCCGGGGTGAAGATCTTTACCACCCTCGATCCTGTCTCGCAGGATGCGGCGGAAAAAGCCGTCGAGGCCGGTATTCCGGCGCTGCGCGCTGCGCGCCACTTAGATGATCTGGAGGCGGCCATGGTGGTGGTCGATCGCTTCAGCGGCGAGGTGCGTGCGATGGTGGGCGGCGCGCAGACCCAGTTTGCCGGCTTTAACCGTGCGATGGACGCCCGTCGTCTGATCGGCTCGCTGGCCAAGCCGCCAACCTATCTGACGGCGCTGAGTGAGCCGGTTAGCTATCGCCTGAATACCCCGCTGACGGATCAGCCGGTGTCGATCAAGCTCTCCAACGGCACCTACTGGGAGCCGAAAAACTACGATCGTCAGTACCGTGGACAGGTGATGCTGATGACCGCGCTGGCGCAGTCGCTCAACGTACCGACGGTGAATTTGGGCATGGCGCTGGGGCTGGACAGGATCAGTGCAACCTGGCAACAGCTGGGCGTCCCGAAGAGCGTCATTGATCCGGTTCCCGCCATGCTGCTGGGCGCGATCAACCTGACGCCGATGGAGGTGGCTCAGGCCTATCAGACCATCGCCGCCGGTGGTAATCGGGCGACGCTGTCGGCGTTGCGTTCGGTGATCGCCGAGGACGGCACCGTACTGTATCAGAGTTTGCCCCAGGCCCAGAGCGTGGTGGCCCCGCAGGCGGCCTACCTGACGTTGTATGCCATGCAGCAGGGGGTGGTGAGCGGAACCTCGCGGTCGCTGTCGGGGAAGTTTGGTCGTTACCATCTGGCGGCCAAGACCGGTACCACGAACGATCTGCGCGATAGCTGGTTTGCCGGTATTGACGGGAAGGAGGTCACGATCACCTGGGTTGGACGCGATAATAACGGCCCCTCCAAGTTGACCGGGGCCAGCGGTGCCCTGACCCTGTACCGTCGCTATCTGGAGAATCAGACGCCGCTGGCGTTGGATTTGGTGCCGCCGCAGGGGATTAGCATGGTGGGGATCGATGCTGCCGGTAATTTCCAGTGCGGCAGCGGGCGAACCCTTCCGGTCTGGACCGACAATCCGCAGTCGCTGTGCAGTGCCTCCTCATCGGCGGCGCCTGTCGGGGGTACGTCAGGCAGTGAAAGTGATGGTGTCGCCAGTTGGATCAAGGATATGTTTGGTCGCAACTGAGCAAACTGACATTGCCAGGTCATATCTCTGAACGGAGGCGTAATCTGTAAAAAAGTAGCCAGTCAGCGAAGCAACTGACTGGCTACTTAATAAGGTGCTTGTTCACCACGTCAGGGAAGGAGCTTTACCATCCATCCCTACTCCTGCGGGAGACCTTATCTTATTAGAAGTTGTACTGAATGCCGATGCCTACCTGGTTGTCGGTATCGACGTTGTTACTCCGACTGAATTTATCTTCATCCAGCAGGTTAACCTTATATTCAATGTAGGTCAGCATGTTTTTATTTAATGCAAATTCGGCACCGAAGCTGAGGTAGTTCACCAGATCGGCGGACTTGACGCTGCTGCCATCGCCCAGGGTGCCTGAATCAGCGTTCAGATCCAGACCGCGTGACAGAACATAGCCAATGGAAGGACGCAGGCCAAAGTCAAACTGATACTGGGCAACAGCCTCAAAGTTCTGAGTTTTGTTGGCAATAAGATTATTTTTATTGAATGGAGTCATATTGCGGGTTTCCGCATACATGGCTGCCAGATAAAGATTATTGGCGTCGTATTTGGCGGCGATAGTCCAAGCTTCGGCGCGCTGGCCACGAGCTTTGCCTAACAGGCCAGAGGTTTGAGCATCGCTGCGATCTGATCCGCTATAGGCGGCGGCCAGGCCGATGCCAATGGGGAGCTCATAGGTGACTGCCAGCGCGACCCCATCGCCGTTATCGCGTCGCACCGATGCATTACCACGGTTACTGGTGCCACTTTGTAAATCGCGTTTTTCTGAAACTGAAATATTTTCTATATTTCCTGTCACCGCATTTTTGACTGGAATAGTGCGTTTAACCTCGTCTCCATTACCTTCATTTTTACCTTGGTACTGCAGGGCGATATTCAGCCCGTCGATCAGGTTGAAGAAGTTGCGGTTACGGTAAGTCGCCAGATTGTTGGCGCGTCCGGTCATATAGTTGTCGGTCATGGTATAGGAGTCACCGCCGTAAACCGGGAATACGTCGGTAAAGTTTTCTACGTCTTTCAGCACGCCATTGTTGCGGCCATAATCCAGTGAGCCAAACTGGGTTATATTGAAACCCACAAATCCCAGACGTGTATAGCTGTTCGGATTTCCTTCGTCACGGCTAGCCTTGGTCTGAAACTCCCAGCGTCCATAGCCTGTCAGAACCTCATTGATCTGCGTCTCGCCTTTAAAACCCAGGCGAGCGTAACTGTCATCGCCGTTGCCCTCACCGCTGTAAAACTCCCCGGCAAGACGGCCATATAAATCAAGTTTATTGCCATTCTTATTATATATCTCAGCCGAATTGGCCATGCCCGCCGCCAGCAGAACTGGAATCGCCACTGCAAGGTATTTATATTTCATATCATATCCTTGATTGGAATAAATAATGGTTATAAATGCGCTTCATAATAATGGTGATGTAACCAAAGGCAGGATAATCGCCAGACAATAAAAATGGCACAATGACTCACGGCAATCTTATTACATAATGTAACTTACAAAGTTCAAACGCTTTCTTATTAATATTTTTGGCTTGTTAGTTTTGTGAATAAATTTTATTTCTAATCAGATTTTTATAAAAAATATATATTATATTTTTATAAAAATATCACATGTGTGCTATTTTATTGATATCTATAAATATAATTCCATGTAATCATAGATATATTCATTTTAATAATTATTAACAATGCTTTATTTGATATAATGATGTTTATTTTTCTCTTTTGTCTATTGGTTTTGTTATTATAATAAATTTAAATTATGATTCACTTTTTATTAATTTGGTTTTTGTCGGTTATTGTGCCTTTTATTCTGTGATATTGATGGTGTGGTTTTGAAAAGATTAAAATAACAGAGGATAATTTGGTGATTTAAAACAAAATAAAAAATATGAATATATTTAAATTTACATTTGGTTACATTGTGTGTGGAAAATGGGAAGGCCAGAGCCTTCCCGTTCCAGAATTGAATGTGGCGCTTAGAAGAAGGATGCGTCGTCGTCGTCACCGCCGTCAAAGAAGCCGCCATCCAGCGGATCGGAAAAACCGTTATCTTGGTCAAATCCACCGCTATTGTCTTGGTGCCAGTCGGCATTTTGCCAATCGGCATCATTTTGGCCGGTGTCCTGGGCATCGTTGCCCCGATCGGCATCGCTGTTGGTTGCCTCCGGCGCAGGATTGTCCTCAATGATATTGACGATCTCCTCTGGACGGCTCTGATGGAACAGTCCGGTCAGCATATTGGCCATCACCATCCCCCCGGCGACGCCGGCCGCCGTCTGCAGCGCACCGCCCAGGAAACTGCCAGCTCGGGAGGGCGCTGCCGCTGGTTGGCCATATCCCGGCGCCGGCTGATTATAGCCGGGCTGAGCATAGTTGGCTGCACCAGGGATCGGCTGGCTGCCCAGCGGCGTACGGGAAGGCGCCGCCGCAGCGGATGACGACGTATCGCTGCTCTGGCTGCCGCCACCGAACAGGCCGGCGAGGAAACCACCGCTGCTGCGCGGCTGGCTCTGGAGCTGGCTGACCTGCTGCTGCAGCTGTTCAACCTGTTGATTGAGGCGCTTGAGGGCGGCTTCCTGGATCAGCATGGCCTGTGCCATGTAATAAGGCGCGGCCGGCTGCTTGGCCAGGCAGGACTGGATAAGCCGCTGTGCGTCGGCGTCGCGGGGACCGCTGCCGGCCTCAGCCTGCTGCAGACGGGAAAAAAGACCTTCAATGATACGTTGTTCTTCAGTTTGCATAATCTGCCTCAACACAGCGCCCGCCGTAGCGGGGTTGATAACGTTGGTAGCCGGTAAAGCGAAAATGGTCCCTACAAAACCGATTCCGGCAGAACCGGGACGGTATTGCAGCGCACCGTGCTCAGGGACGAACGGCCGCCGATTCTCTGAGTAATGTAATGCCCAGATACAGCAACGCAATCCCCCTTTACCTAAAGCCACATTGCCTGATATTTCTCTACATTAGGAAGCCCGCATCGTGTGCAGCGGCAGCGGGATCAGCGGGCCAGCTGCTCCAGCAGCGGCAGCAGGATCCTAACCCCCTCGCGGGTGCGGGCCCGGATCCGCCCCGGCAGGTGCCGATCCAAATATTTCATATTGTCGTACTGGGGCTGATGCCAGCTGGTGCCCTGTGCAAACAGGCTGCCGCCGTGGCGTGTCTGGCGCGTCGGATCCTGGCTATCTGCGGCAGAGAGCAGCAGCAGCGGAAGTCCGGCCTGAGAAAACAGCGCCATCCCCTCGTTCTGGGGGGGGGATTGATCCAGCATCGCGCTGTTGCCGCGTGCGATGTGGATGCCGTCGCGTTTGGCCAGCTGCAGCAGGCGATCGCGGCTGCGCTCGGCCAGCGCCTGAGCGTTGCTGGTGGCGAGCAGCTTGTCGCCGCTGATCAGGGAGTCTATGCCAATCACCAGCAGGGTATTTTTCTTCTCCTCCGGCGTCATGCGGCTAAGGTAGTTTTCGATCCCCTTGCCGCCGAGCTCCTGTGCACTCAGCGCCAGAAAGCGGATGCCGACCTGGGTTTTTACCGTGCGCAGGCGTTCGGCCAGCTCCAGCATGACGCCGACGCCGGAGGCGTTATCATCGACCCCCTGGAGCGTCAGCCCGCCCAAATTATGGTTAACGTCGTCATCACTCTGCGGGGTAAAGGTATCCAGATGGGCGACGATCAGGATCTGCTTAGCGCTGTGCCCTACTTTAGCGGCGATCACCGAGGTGGCAGTAACGTTGTGCCAGCTGTTTTTACCGTTGCTGTCGCGGTACAGATAGCGGGTCTTAAAATCGCGCAGGTTGCTGTCATAACCCATCTGACGAAAGCGCTGGTTGACATAGTCGGCCATCATCAGTTCGGCGGGGCTGCCCGCCATGCGGCCGGGAAAGTAGGTGGCGATATGGCGTACTTCCTGATCGGCGATTTTTCCAATGGGCTGGTGGGTCTGGGCGCTGACCGGTGTGGCGAGCGCGCAGCCCAGGCAGAGCGCGGCCAGGGAGAGAGAGTATCTGCAGCGGGAAAGCATGAATCGGGCGTCCTTTGTATCGGTCTGTCGATGGCGCGTCACACGTCGGCAGAGGTATTTATCTGCCAAATATTATCGCCTGTGACAGGGGATTAAACAATTTCTTGCGCAGACAAAGGGGAAAATAGAGAGGGCCGGTGGGGATGATAAGGGGAGATAACGCCGTGTCCAGATGTCATGTCTCCGTACGGCACCGTTTAGGCTGCTGAGGCCGCTGCCGCGCGCCATGAGAAAGGGAGAAGGAGAGAACAATTGGTAACAAATTTAGCCGTGCAAATGTTAGACGTTTTGTCCTTCGGCGGTATTATCAGCGCATATGCCAGCGTGGGTCTGAGACCGTACGGCTCTGGCATTCGGTGTTGCGCCCGTCGGCCCGGTTTTGCCCGGCGCGCAGTGGTGAGGCCAGTCGCCTTTCCGCGTATGTGAACGCTTTGCTGCCGCAGGATACGGGTATGCTGATTAATGCCGCCAACAGGCGGGCCGATGAACAGACAACCGCCGAACGCGAAGAGCCCTCTTATGCTTTCAGCGGCGGCGTGTTGGGGTTTGTTTTCTATTGGCTGGCGTTCGCGCTGCCCTTTGTCGTTTATGGTACCAATACGCTGTTGTTTATGCTGTATACCTGGCCCTTTTTTCTGGCACTGCTGCCGGTGTCGGTGCTGGTGGGCATTCTGATCCACCGTCTGCTCTCCGGGCGTCTGCTGCTCAGTGTACCGCTGTGCGCGCTGCTGGTGGTTACCCTGTTCTGGCAAACCTTTTCTCTGCTGAGCGGATGGTAAGCGGGCTATCCAGCTGTCTCGTTGTTTTCCGATAACTCGCTGGGATAGATATATCTCGTGATTATCAAGAAATGGTCAGTGAGAGTATAACGGCCATGACCATGGCAGTCCCTTCGCCAGCGGCAGATACGCAGGGCTGAGGCGGACGGATCGCCCGGTAGCAAAAAGCGCTACAGAGGCCATGGGTAAGCCGACGGATTTTCTGCAGCAGTTGGCGGGCAGTATTTCCGCCGATCCCGCACGGTGTGGCGATGGCGTAAATGGTTCCCGAGCGGGGCGCGCGACGATGTTTATCTCTGGCTTACGCCGACGCGACGACGGATCGTCACCCTGCCGTGCAGGCTTCTGCGCGATTGCGCCTGATGCTGCGTGGGTAAGCCTATCTTTTCGGCGGTGATCCGCTTTTTTACATAACTTTATCGTTATACATACCCCGGTCACCCCACTTTCCTATGTTATGATGCGCCACTTGAGCATTTTATACGGTTTCTCAGACAGTATTGTGGTGACAGATGACGAACTATCTGCATTTCCCCAGTTTTGACCCGGTGATTTTCTCCATCGGTCCGGTAGCGCTGCACTGGTATGGCTTGATGTATCTGGTGGGCTTTGTCTTTGCCATGTGGCTGGCGGTGCGTCGGGCTAACCGACCGGGCAGCGGTTGGACTAAGGACGAGGTTGAAAACCTGCTGTACGTCTGTTTTCTCGGGGTATTCCTCGGCGGGCGCATCGGCTATGTCCTGTTCTATAACCTGCCGCTGTTTATCGATAACCCCCTGTATCTGTTTAAGGTCTGGGATGGTGGCATGTCTTTCCACGGCGGTCTGATCGGGGTGATCCTGGCCATGTTGTGGTTCGCCCGTCGCACCAAGCGTACCTTCTTCCAGGTTTCTGACTTTATTGCGCCGCTGGTACCGTTTGGTCTGGGCGCCGGGCGTCTGGGCAACTTTATTAACGGCGAGCTGTGGGGCCGCGTGACGCTGGATACGCCCTGGGCAATGCTGTTTCCAGGCTCCAGCAGTGAGGATATGCAGCTGGCGGCGACCCACCCACAGTGGCAGGCGGTGTATAACCATTTTGGCTTGCTGCCGCGCCATCCGTCGCAGCTGTATGAGCTGTTACTGGAAGGGGTCGTACTGTTTATTATCCTGAATCTGTTTATTCGCAAGCCGCGCCCGATGGGCAGCGTCTCCGGACTGTTCCTGGTGGGCTATGGTGCCTTCCGTATTATCTGTGAGTTTTTCCGCCAGCCGGATGCGCAGCTCGGCCTGTTTGATGGGGTGATCAGCATGGGGCAGATCCTCTCCATACCGATGATCGTGGTCGGCGTTATCATGATGGTGTGGGCCTATCGTCATTCGCCACGCGCGCAGGCGTCCTGATTTTTTCCGTAGAGAGTTAGAGGTGACATGAAACAGTATCTGGATTTGATGAGAAAAGTGCTGGCAGAGGGGACACCCAAGGCCGATCGTACCGGTACCGGCACCCTGTCGATTTTTGGCCATCAGATGCGTTTCAATCTGCAGCAGGGTTTCCCCTTGGTGACCACCAAGAAGTGCCACCTTCGGTCGATCATTCATGAGCTGCTTTGGTTCCTTAACGGGGAGACCAACGTCAGTTACCTGCATGAGAATAACGTCACCATTTGGGATGAGTGGGCTGATGATAACGGCGATCTCGGCCCGGTATACGGCAAGCAGTGGCGCGCCTGGGGCTGCGCTGACGGTCGCCAGGTGGATCAGATCAGTCAGGTGATGGAGCAGCTGCGCCAGGAGCCCGACTCGCGCAGGATCATCGTGTCAGCCTGGAACGTGGGTGAGCTGGATCAGATGGCGCTGGCGCCTTGCCACGCCTTTTTCCAGTTCTATGTCGCCGACGGCCGCCTCTCGTGCCAGCTGTATCAGCGCTCCTGCGACGTATTCCTGGGACTGCCGTTCAATATTGCCAGCTATGCGCTGCTGGTTCATATGATGGCGCAGCAGCTGGATCTGCAGGTCGGCGACTTTGTCTGGACCGGTGGGGATACCCATTTGTACAGCAACCATATGGAGCAGACGGCGTTGCAGTTGACCCGTGAGCCGCGTGCACTGCCGCGTTTGGTGCTGGCACGCCGTCCTGCGTCGATCTTCGATTACCGCTTCGAGGACTTCATCATCGAAGGCTATGATCCGCACCCGGCGATTAAAGCTCCTGTCGCCGTGTGATGCGCAGCGACGCACACTCATCTGTAAACGCCGGTCCTGTGCCGGCGTTTTTTATTGGTGTCGGCCGGATCCCGCCGCGATAGCGCTTGGTCTGCCGTCGTCGCCTGCTTAGGCTGAATGCCGTCACGGCGAGGGCCGCCGTGCCATCGTGCGAACGGGGGCGGTCATGCGGGATACGCCGCGGGGATACACCCTGCTGGAGGTGATGCTGGTTTGTGGACTGCTGGCGCTGCTGGCCGCCGCGGCGCTGCCATTCTGGCTGCCGCGCCGCGATCAGCAGCAGATACTGGCAGAGAGTCTGCGCCTGCAGGCGTATCTGCTGACGCTGCGCGAGCAGGCCTTTCGCAGCAACGGGGTGCGTCACATCCTGCTCCGTCGCGGCAGCGGGGGGGAGGCCTGTCTGGTTGGACAGCCACAGGATGACTGCCGCACCGTCGCGGCCTTTGTGCCGATAGCGCCGCTGCGCCTGGAGGCGCAGATGTCTTCAGACGCCGGGTTTTACGGTGTACGCAATACGGCGCGCCCGGGGCATATCCGCCTGAGCGATGAGCGGCGCGCCGTTCGGGTGATCTGGTCGGCGCAGGGGAGGGTGAGGCTGTGCGCAGAGTATGGACTGCCGGTGCTGACGGCGTGCGATACCAGCGGGGAATGAGTCTGCTGTCGGTCATGGTGGGGCTGTTTCTCGGTGCGCTGGTGATGTCGGCCGCCCTGCGCCTGGTCAGTGAACTGCGGCGCCAGGGGCTGGTTGCTCAGCGTCAGCTGCAGCGCATGGAGGAGGCGGAGGGGCTGCTGGATCGGCTGGAGAAGGATCTGCGCCGCAGCGGATTTTGCGCGGCGCCCTGTCGCCGTCCGGCGCCGCCGGTGCAGATAGCCGCTATGCGTGGGGAGCCGGACGGCTCCTGCGTGCTGTTGGCTTACGATCTGGACGGCGATGGCGCCGTTGAGGAGGCCGAACGCTTTGGCTGGCGTCTGCGCCAAGGGGCGCTGGAGGCGCGTCGCAGTGCCACGCTCTGTGACGGCAGTGGCTGGGAGCGGGTGAGCGATGAGCGGCGTTGGCGGGTCGAGTCGCTGCGTATTGTTCGTCGTGCGGCGACCTTTCACCTGACCCTGAGCCTGGCGGAGCGACGATACCCCGATACGCCGCTGGTGCTGCGGCAGTGGCTGTCCGCACCGAATCTGGCGCGGAACGCAGCCCCATGAGGCGTCAGCGCGGTGCCGCGCTGCTGGGCACATTGCTGGCTGCGTTGGCGCTGGCATTGGGCTGGGTGCTGGCGCAGCAGGCGCAAACCACGGCGCTGCTGCAGCGTAGTGCGGCGCAGCAGCGATACTGGTACGCCGATGCGCAGGCCGATCTCTGGCTGGCGCGGGCGCAGCATCTGCTCTGGCAGGCCTGGCCGCACTGGCAATGCCGGGCACTGGCGCCGTCGTGGCACGCCTGTATTCGTGCGCTGGATGCGCAGCGGGCGCTGCTGTGTGTGTCTGGCCAGCCATCTCCGCTGACCTATCCATTGGTTCGGGTTCGCTATCTATGGGGAGAGGCGCATGAGCGGGAGCAACGATATCGGGCGCTGCCCGGCGGCTGGAGCGACTTTTTGCCCGCGGGGATCGCCTGTCCAGCAACGGGGGAGCGTGCTGGTTGAGGTGATGCTGGCGTTGCTTCTGACCAGTGTCGGGCTGATGGGGCTGGTGCAGACCCAACGTGCCCTGCTGCATGTGCAGTGGGTGCAGGAGCAGCGTCAGGAGGCCTGGCGCTATGCACGCGGCGCGCTGGCGCAGGCGACGCTGCCGCTGCTGACGCCGTCGGAGGAGGGGATGCCGCCGGGGTGGCACCGGACGCTGGGGCTGCGCACCGCGGGATCCTGTCGTCTGCTGGTATGCGAGCTCTCCCCGCCGCGGGGGCGGCCTGTAAGCCTGGCAAAGTTGATTTGCCCTTAGCGGACGATCGCGGTAGCTTTGGCGCACACCCAACAGGCCGCGCAGCAGGGCGGGCCCCACCGGAGAGGCTATGTTTACCGTTTATCACTCCAATCAACTGGATGTTCTGACGCAGCTGATGGCGGCGCTGATGCAGGGGCAGCCGCTGGAAACGCCCTTTGCGCGCGAGGTGATCTTGGTACAAAGCCCGGGGATGTCCCAGTGGCTGCAGATGGAGCTGGCGCGCAGCTTCGGCATTGCCGCCAATATCGACTTTCCGCTGCCGGCTACCTTTATCTGGGATCTGTTTACCCGGGTGCTGCCGGATATTCCGCAGCGCAGCGCCTTTAGCAAAGATGCCATGACCTGGAAGCTGATGTGGCTGCTACCGCAGTTCCTCGATCGCCCGGCGTTTGCCCCGCTGGCGCACTATCTGAGCGACGATACGGATCGGCGCAAGCATTTTCAGCTGGCGGCTCGGATTGCCGACCTGTATGACCAGTATCTGGTCTACCGCCCCGAGTGGCTGCAGCGCTGGGAGCAGGGCGGACTGATCGAGGGGCTGGACAGCGCGCAGCAGTGGCAGGCTCCGCTGTGGGTGGCGCTGCGTGACTATACCGAGCAGCTGGGCCAGCCTCAGTGGCACCGCGCCAACCTGTATCAGCGCTTCATTCAGGCGCTGAAGGTGAGCGACAGCGCGCCGCCGGGGCTGCCGCGCCGGGTATTTATCTGCGGGATCTCGGCGCTGCCGCCGGTCTACCTTGAGGCGCTACGCGCGCTGGGGGAGCACATTGATGTACATTTGATGTTCACCAACCCCTGTCGTTACTACTGGGGCGACATTCAGGATTACGCGTTTCTGGCACGGCTGCAAAGCCGACGCCGTCGCGACTATCTGCTGGCGCAGCGTAGTCTGGGCGACAACCAGAGCGCGCTGTTTCGTGTGCCGGAGCAGGCCGCTGCGCTGTTTAGCGAGGAGGGCGAGCAGGCGTTGAGTAATCCGCTGCTGGCCTCCTGGGGCAAGCTGGGACGCGATCATATGTATCTGCTGGCCCAGCACGGCCCACAGGAGGTCAGCGCCTTTGTTGACCTGGCGCAGGATACCCTGCTGCAGCGCATCCAGCGGGATATGCTGGAGCTGGAGGATCACGCCTGCATCGCTGCCGCTGCGCAGACGCTGCAGGAGAGTCGGCAGAAGCGGAGGCTGGCGTCGGACGATCGCAGCATCAGCGTACACGTTTGCCACAGTCCGCAGCGCGAGGTTGAGGTGCTGCACGACAGCCTGCTGGATATGTTCTCCGCCGATGCAACGCTGAGCGCCCGCGACGTGATCGTGATGGTGGCCGATATCGACAGCTATGCGCCTTTTATTCAGGCCGTCTTCGGCAATACGCCGGCCGCCCGCTACCTGCCCTTCGCAATCTCGGACCGCAGCGCCCGCCAGCTGCATCCGGTGGTACAGGCGCTGCTGGCGCTGCTCGATCTTCCCCATAGCCGCTTTAACGCCGAGCAGGTGCTGGCACTGCTGGAGGTGCCGGCGCTGGCGGCGCGCTTTGATATCGACGATGACGGTATCCGGCTGCTGCGCCACTGGGTAGAGGAGTCCGGGATCCGCTGGGGGCTGGACGATGACGCAGTGCGTGACCTGGCGCTGCCGGCGACCGGTCAGCATACCTGGCAGTTTGGCCTGACGCGCATGCTGCTGGGCTATGCCATGGACAGCCACAGCGGAGAGTGGCAGGGGGTGCTGCCCTACGATGAGTCCAGCGGGACGATCGCCGAGCTGGCCGGACAGCTGGCGCAGTTTCTGGCGGCGCTGCGCGAGTGGCGTCAGCGCTTGGGGCAGATGCAGACGCTGGCGCAGTGGCAGCCGCTGTGCTGGGCTCTGCTGGATGACTTTTTTGTCACCGACGCTGACAGCGAGGCGGTGTGTGCGCTGATCGAACAGCAGTGGCTTAAGCTGGTTGAAGAGGGGCTGGCGTCGGCCTATCCCGAGACGCTGCCGATCACGGTGCTGCGCGACGAGCTGACCGCCCGTCTGGATAATCAGCGCATCAGTCAGCGCTTCCTCGCCGGGCCGATCAACTTCTGCACCCTGATGCCGATGCGCTCCATCCCGTTTAAGGTGGTCTGTCTGCTGGGGATGAACGACGGCGTTTATCCGCGCACCCTGGCGCCGCTGGGGTTTGATCTGATGGCGGGGAAAGCGCAGCGCGGCGATCGCAGCCGGCGTGACGATGACCGCTACCTGTTTCTGGAGGCGCTGCTGTCGGCGCAGCAGCGCCTCTATATCAGCTACATTGGTCGCTCGGTGCAGGATAACAGCGCGCGCTATCCCAGCGTGCTGGTCAGCGAGCTGCTGGAGTATATCGCCCAAAGTCACTGTCTGGCGCAGGATGTGGATCGGGACGTGGACAGCAGCGCCGAACGGGTGATGGCGCACCTGTGCCATACGCACCCGCGGGTGCCGTTTGATGCCGATAACTTCGATCCGCAGGGCGAGTTCCAGAGCTATGCCAGTGAATGGCTGCCGGCCGCCAGCGGGCAGGGGGTAGAGCATCCACCGTTTGCCACCCGGCTGGCGCCGCTGCCGATGGAGCAACTGACGCTGGATATGCTGCTCCGCTTTTACCGTCACCCGGTCCGGGCCTTTTTTCAGCAGCGTCTGGGGGTCAGCTTCATCCGTGAGGAGAGTGAGCTGCCGCAGGAGGAGCCCTTCACGCTGGATGCGCTCAGCCGCTATCAGATCAACCAGCTGCTGCTTAACCGCCTGATCGGCGGCGATGAGATCGAGACGCTGTATCGCCAGATCCGCGCCGCCGGGACCCTGCCCTTTGGCGCCTTTGGCGAGCTATGGTGGCAGGCGCAGTGTGATGAGATGACGCAGTTGGCGCAGCGGGTCGGCGATCTGTTCCAGCCGGGGGAGAGCCTGGAGATTGACCATACGCTGGACGGGTGTCGCCTGACCGGCTGGCTGCCGCAGGCGCAGGCGTCAGGGCTGGTGCGTTGGCGTCCCGCAGAGCTGGGCGCGACGGACGGGATCGTGCTGTGGATAGAGCACTTGCTGTTCTGCCTAGCTCAGGGGGGCGGCGACAGCTGGATGTTTGGGCGCAAGAATACGGCATGGCACTTTGCCGGACTCGATGCGGCGCAGGCCGAGCGCGAGCTGGTGCGCCTGATCGAGGGCTACCGCGAGGGGATGCAGGCGCCGCTGCTGCTGACGCGCAGCGGATGGCAATGGCTGAAGTGCTGTTATGATAAGGAAACGGGACAGCTACAAACGACGGACGAGGCCCGGCTCGCCAAGGCGCACGGCAGTCTGCTGCAGGCGTGGAACGGGGATGCCTTCAGTCCCGGAGAGGGGCAGGATGCCTATCTGCAGCGGGTGGTGCGCACGCTGGATGACGCGGCGCAGCGAGAGCTCGAAGCACAGGCGCAGCGCTTTTATTTACCGCTGCTGCGTCATAATTTGGCGTGATCCTCCGCGACGGCGGGGAGCGGGCAGGCGGGTGCGTTTTCGGGGGCACCCAGGATAGGGGCAAGAGGGGATTGGATGTGATACGTAGACAAGGTGCGACCATCGTACTGTGGATATTACTGCTGTTTTGGGCGCCGTTCGGTGCTGCCGCGCAGGGCTGGCAACCGCTGGCGCAGAGCATCAACAAGAGCGCCGGTGATCCGCGCGCCTATCAGGCCATCCGTCTGGATAATGGCATGAAGGTGGTGCTGGTCTCCGATCCGCAGACGCCGAATGCGCTGGCGGCGCTGGCGCTGCCGGTGGGATCGCTGGACGATCCTGACAGTCAGCTGGGGCTGGCCCACTATCTGGAGCACATGGTGCTGATGGGATCAAAACGGTTCCCGCAGCCGGACAATCTGTCGGAGTTTCTGAAAAAGCACGGCGGCAGCTATAACGCCAGCACCGCCGCATACCGCACCGCCTACTATCTGCAGGTGGAAAACGATGCCCTGGATCCGGCGCTGGACCGCTTGGCGGACGCCATTGCCGAGCCGCTGCTGGACAAGGGGAACGCCGATCGCGAGCGCCACGCGGTGAATGCCGAGCTGACGCTCGCGCGCTCGCGCGACGGTCTGCGCATGGAGCAGGTCTCTGCCGAGACCCTGAACCCGGCCCACCCCAGCGCCCGATTCTCCGGGGGGAATCTGGAGACCCTGCGCGATAAGCCAGGCAGCAGCCTGCATCAGCAGCTGGTGGCGTTTTATCAGCGCTACTACTCCGCCAATCTGATGGTGGGGGTGATTTACGGTAACCAGCCGCTTCCCGCGCTGGCGTCGCTGGCGGCGTCGAGCTTTGGCCGCATTCCCAATCGACATGCGACGGTCGCGCCGATCGATATGCCGGTGGTGACGCCGGCGCAGCAGGGGATCATCATTCACTATGTCCCGGCCCAGCCGCGGCGGATGCTGCGCATTGAGTACCGCATTCCCAACGACAGCGCGGCGTTCCGCAGTAAAACGGATACCTATATCAGCTATCTGATTGGCAACCGCAGCAAGAATACGCTGTCCGACTGGCTGCAGCGCCAGGGACTGGCGGAGTCCATTAGCGCTGGCGCCGATCCGATGGCGGATCGCAACGGTGGGGTGTTCAATATCAACGTTGCCCTGACTGAGAAAGGGGTGGCCGAACGGGGCCGGGTGATCGCGGCCGTCTACGACTATCTGCGCCTGCTGCGCACCCAGGGCATCAAACAGAGCTATTTCGACGAGATAGCGCACGTGCTGGCGCTCGATTTCCGCTACCCGTCGGTGACGCGCGATATGGGATATGTCGAGTGGATGGTCGATATGATGCTGCGGGTGCCGATCGAACACGTCCTGGATGCGCCCTATCTGGCCGATCGCTTCGATCCCAAGGCGATCGCCGCCCGCCTGGACAGCATGACGCCGCAGCGTGCGCGCATCTGGTTTATCGGTCCCGATGAGTCGCACAATAAGATGGCCTACTTTGTCGATGCCCCCTATCAGGTTGAGCGCATCACGCCGACCCAGCTGTCGCGCTGGCAGCGCGACGGACGCGATATCTCTCTGTCGCTGCCGGCCCTGAATCCCTATATTCCGGATAATTTTACCCTGATTAAGCCGGTATCGCCGACGCCAAGATATCCGCAGCCGATCGTCTCCCGTCCGGGGCTGCGCGCGCTGTATATGCCGAGCCGCTATTTTGCCGATGAGCCCAAGGCCGATATCACCCTGGCGCTGCGTAACCCGCTCGACAGCGACGATCCGCGCGGTCAGGTGCTGTTTGCCCTGACGGACTATCTGGCTGGGCTGGCGCTGGATCAGCTCTCTTATCAGGCGTCGGTGGGCGGCATCGGCTTCTCTACCGGCTATAGCGACGGCCTGCTGATCAGTGCCAGCGGCTTTACCCAGCGTTTGCCGCAACTGCTCAGCGTGCTGTTGGAGGGCTATGCCGGATTTACCCCGACGGCGGATCAGCTGGCGCAGGCGAAATATTGGTACAGCCAGCAGCTGGACGCCGCCGACAGGGCCAAGGCCTTTGAGATGGCGATGCAGCCGGTGCGTGCGCTCTCCAGCGTGCCCTATACCGAGCGCGCCGCGCGCCGCGCCATGCTGCCGTCGATAACGTTGGATGATATCCTGACCTACCGTCAGCGGCTTATCAGCGCGGCGACCCCGGATCTGATGGTGGTCGGTAACCTCTCTGCGGAACAGGTGCGCCTGCTGGCGGAACGCATCAGCGCCCAGCTGCGCTGCAGCGGTACCCATTGGTGGTATGGCCGCGACGTAGTGGTCGGTGGAACATCGCTGGCGACACTGGATAGGCCGGGCAGCAGCAGCGACTCTGCACTGGCGGCCATCTACGTGCCCACCGGCTATGATGAGATTCGGGGCATGGCGCGCAGCCAGCTGCTGAGCCAGATCCTGCAGCCATGGTTTTACGATCGGCTGCGTACCCAGGAGCAACTGGCCTATGCGCTGTTTGTCTTCCCGACGTCGGTTGGCCGTCAGTGGGGGCTGACCTTCCTGCTGCAGAGTAGCAGTCGGGCCCCCGACTATCTCTATGGCCGCTATCAGGCCTTCTATGCCCAGGCGGAGCAGCGGCTGGCCGCGCTAAGCGGGGCGGACTTTAACCAATATCGCGAGGCGCTGGTGACCCAGTTGCGTCAGAGGCCGCAAACCTTGTCCGAGGAGGCCGACCGTTTCCAGGGGGACTTTGCCCGCGGCAATCTGACGTTTGATACTCGTGACAGACTGATCGCCGCACTGGAGGAGCTGACGCGGGCCGATCTGCAGCGCTTCTTCCGCCAGGCGGTGCTGGCGCCGCAGGGGCTGGCGCTGCTGTCGCAGGTTCTGGGACAGAGTACTCAGGGAGAGTATGCCCAGCCAGCCGGCTGGGCGCGTTACCCGGACGTCAGTGCGCTGCAAAAGACGCTGAAGATAGAGGTGACCCGCTGATGACGCCGTCGACTCCGCCGGTGCCGTGCGCGCCGATGCCGATGCCGACGCAGACGCTGGATCCGCTGACCCTGCCGCTGTACGGCGCCCGTCTGATCGAGGCCTCCGCCGGTACCGGGAAGACGTTTACCCTGGCCGCGCTCTACCTGCGCCTGCTGCTGGGCCTGGGGGAGGAAAACGCCTATCCGCGCCCGTTGGCGGTAGAGGAGATCCTGGTGGTGACCTTTACCGAGGCCGCCACCGAGGAGCTGCGCGGCCGCATCCGCAGCAATATTCACGCGCTGCGGCTGGCCTGCCTGCGCGGCGAGAGTGACCATCCGCTGCTCACCGACCTGCTGGCGCAGATAGCCGATCAGGCACTGGCGGCTTCTCTGCTGCTGGCGGCAGAACGGCAGATGGATGAGGCAGCCATCTACACCATTCATGGCTTCTGCCAGCGCATGCTCAGCCACAATGCCTTCGAGTCCGGGGTGCTGTTTCAGCAGACTCTGCTGCAGGACGAACTGCCGCTGCGCCGTCAGGCCTGCGCTGACTTCTGGCGGCGCCACTGCTATCCGCTCTCCGCCGATCTGGCGGAGGCGGTCAGCCAGCTGTGGAGCGGTCCAGAGGCGCTGTTGGCCGAGCTACAGCCCTATCTGTCCGGCGAGATGCCGCTGCTGCGTCCGGCGCCCGACGCACAGGAGACGCTGGCACAGCGTCATCAGGTCCTGCTGGCCCGCATTGAACGGGTCAAGGCCACGTGGCGGGAGCATGAGCATCAGGTGGTCGGCCTTATCGCTGCCTCGGGCGTTGATAAGCGCAGCTACAGCAGCCGCTATCTGCCCAAATGGCTGGATGAGATGTCGGTCTGGGCGCAGGCGGAGAGCCGTGACTATCAGCTGCCGTCGGCGATCGCGCGCTTTGCGCAGGCGACGCTGCTGGAGAAAACCAGCAAGGGGGAGCCGCCGCGCCATAGCGTGTTCACGGAGATTGAGTCGCTGCTGGCCGAGCCGCTGTCGTTGCGCGATCTCGTGCTGGCGCGGGCGCTCGGTGAAATCCGTGACGGCGTGCAGCTGGAGAAGCGCCGCCGGGCCGAGCTGGGCTTTGACGACCTGCTAACCCGGCTGGATCAGGCGCTGGGCGGCGCGGGCGGCGCGGCGCTGGCCGCGGCGATTCGCCAGCGTTATCCGGTGGCGATGATCGATGAGTTCCAGGATACCGACCCCCTGCAGTACCGCATCTTCCAGCGGATTTATACCGCAGACGATGCCCGGTCGTCCGAGACCGCGCTGTTGCTGATCGGCGATCCCAAACAGGCGATTTACGCCTTTCGCGGTGCGGATATCTTCACCTATCTGCGCGCGCGCGCGGCGGTGGACGCCTGCTATACCCTGGAGACCAACTGGCGCTCGGCGCCCGGCGTCGTACAGGCCGTCAACGCGCTGTTCTTACGCCTGGAGGCGCCGTTTCTGTTCGCAGAGATCCCCTTTTTACCGGTGGCCTCCGCCGCGGCCAACGCGGGGCGCCGACTGACGATCGACGGTGAGCCCCAGTCGGCGATGGCGCTGTGGCTGTATGATGTTCCCGGCTGCACCGCGCAGGAGTATCTGCAGACGATGGCGCGCTGCTGCGCGGCGCAGATCCGCGACTGGCTCAGCGCCGGTCAGCGGGGCACCGCGCGGCTGACCGGCGGCGATGACGGCAAGGCGGGACGCGCGCTGTGCGCCGCCGACATGACTATCCTGGTGCGCAGCCGCCACGAAGCGACGGTGATGCGCGATGCGCTGAGCGCGCTCAATATCCCCTCGGTCTATCTTTCCAATCGCGACAGCGTCTTCTCGACGCCGGAGGCGCGCGACCTGCTGTGGCTGCTACAGGCGATCCTGACGCCGGCCCAGAGCCGAACCCTGCGCAGCGCGCTGGCCGTAGGTCTGCTGGGGCTGGATGCGGCGGCGTTGGACGCGCTGAGTCAGGATGAGCGGCGCTGGGATGCGGTGGTGGATGAGTTTGACGGCTATCGCCGCCAGTGGCAACGCCGCGGGGTGTTGCCGATGCTGCGAGAGCTGATAGGGCGCCGCCGCCTGGCGGAGAACCTGCTGGCGACCGCGGGCGGAGAGCGTCGCCTGACCGACGTTCTGCACCTGGGCGAGCTGCTGCAGGAGGCCGCGGCGCAGCTGGACAGCGAGCCGGCGCTGGTGCGCTGGCTGGCCCAGCAGATCGACAGCCCGCAGCCGCAGGCGGAAAGCCAGCAAATGCGTCTGGAGAGCGATCGCCATCTGGTGCAGGTGATCACCATTCACAAATCCAAAGGGCTGGAGTTTCCGCTGGTTTTCCTGCCCTTTGTGGCGACGTTCCGCCGTCAGCGGCAGGGGCTGTACCATGACAGGGTCACCCACCAGGCGGTGTTGGATCTGTGTGCGGACGATGATGCGCTGGCGCTGGCGGATCAGGAGCGACTGGCGGAGGATCTGCGCCTGCTGTATGTCGCCGTGACGCGTGCCGTGTATCACTGTGCGCTGGGTATCGCCCCGCTGGTGTCTGGAAACCGCCGTAAACAGGATGAGAGCGATCTGCATCACGGCGCCATCGGCTACCTGCTGCAGCGCGCCGAGGCTTGCGATGCCGAGGGGCTGAAGCAGGCGCTGCAAACGCTGTCGAATGACCCGATCCACCTGGAGATCCTCTCTCCCTGCGAGGGAACCCCGTGGCAGGCTGAGCCGGTACCGCCGCGCGCGCTCTGCGCCCGCCGCTTTACCCGTCGTCTGCAGGATGACTGGCGGGTGACCAGCTACTCCGCGCTGCAGCAGCACGGCGGTAGCACCTATCTGGAGCTGTTGCCGCGCCTGGATATCGATGCCGCCGGCGAGAATCGCACGGCGGCGGCGACGATCTTCAGCGCCCACACCTTTCCGCGCGGCGCGGCGCCGGGAACCTTTTTACACGACCTGCTGGAGAAGTTGGACTTCGCCGCGGCGCCGGATCCAGTGTGGCTGGCCGAGCAGTGCTTGGCTCAGGGGATCGATCTGGCGTGGGTGCCAACGCTGGCGCAGTGGCTGACGCAGATCCTGCAGACGCCGCTGGATGAGAGCGGGCTGACCCTGAGCCATCTGGCCCCGTCGCAGCGCCAGCCCGAGCTGCAGTTTTATCTGCCGATTGCCCGCCCGCTGCGGGCGGAGGCACTGGATGCGCTGATCCGCCGCCACGATGCGTTGTCGGCGCAGTGCGAGGCACTGGCGTTCAGCCAGGTCGAGGGCATGCTGAAGGGCTTTATCGATCTGGTTTTCTGCCACCGGGGGCGCTACTACCTGCTGGACTATAAGTCCAACTGGCTGGGTGAGGATCGGGCGGCCTATACTCCCCCGGCGATGGCGGCGGCGATGATCGCCCACCGCTATGACCTGCAGTATCAGCTGTATACCCTGGCGCTGCACCGCTATCTGCGCCATCGGTTGGTGGATTATGATTATCAGCGCCATTTTGGCGGCGTCTTTTACTGTTTTCTGCGCGGAATGGCGGGCGTTGAACCGGGGCAGGGGGTCTTTGCCTGTCGTCCCGAAGAGGCGCTGGTTACGGCGCTGGATGCGTTGTTTGCCGGGGAACAGGAGGATGGCGATGCGTGAGTCCCTACTCTCCCAGATGGCGCAGCAGCGTACGCTGCGCCCGCTGGATCTGCAGTTTGCCACGCTGTTGGCCGGGCCGCAGCAGCCGCACCTGGCGCTGGCCGCGGCGCTGGTCAGCCAAGAGCTGGCCGCCGGGCATGTCTGCCTGCCGCTGACGGCGTTGGATATGGCGACGCTGAGCCAGCGCTTTCCACAGCAGGCCGATGCGTGGCCTGCGCTGCTCGCAGGATGGGACGTCGCCCGCTGGCGGGACTACCTGCTGGCGCAGCCTTGCGTCAGCGGCGGCGAGAGGGCGACGCCTCTGGTGGTGAGCCACGAGTGCCTGTATCTACAGCGGCTATGGCGTGATGAGGGGACGGTAGCGGCCTTTTTCGCCGACGCTTGCGCTCAACCGCGGCGGGGCGATGGCGCGCTGGCGCCGGTGCTGCATCGTCTGTTCCCGGCCACGGCCCAGCGGCCGGACTGGCAGCAGGTGGCCGCGGCCGTGGCGGTGACGCGCCGGGCATCGGTGATCTCTGGCGGCCCCGGCACCGGTAAGACCACGACCGTAGCGCGCCTGTTGGCGGCGTTGGTCGCGCTGGCGCCCGGACGGATGCCGCGTATTCAGCTGGCGGCGCCGACGGGTAAGGCGGCGGCACGTCTGGGCGAGTCGTTGGGGCAGGCCTTGGCGGCATTGGCGCTGGCGCCGGATCAGCTACAGGCGATGCCGCGCGAAGCGCTGACGCTGCATCGCTTGCTGGGTGCCCGCGCAGACAGCGCCCGCTTGCGTTATCACCGGGATAATCCGCTGCATCTGGATGTGCTGGTGGTGGATGAGGCGTCGATGGTGGATCTGCCGATGATGGCGCGGCTGATCGAGGCGCTGCCGCCGCAGGCGCAGCTGATCCTGCTGGGGGATCGCGATCAGCTGGCTTCGGTTGAGGCCGGTGCGGTGCTGGGTGAGCTGTGCCGCTTTGCCGAATATGGATTCAGTGCCACGCGCGCGGCCGAGCTGAGCCAGCTGTGCGCTGCGCCGATCCCCGCAGGGGATACGCAGCCTGTGGTCGCTCTGCGTGACGCCATCAGCCTGCTGCGTCACAGCTACCGCTTTGACGCCCGTTCAGGTATCGGTCAGCTGGCGCAGGCCGTCAATCGGGGCCATCACCGGATGGCGATGGCGTGCCTGAAGGACCATTTTACCGACCTGCACTGGCACGAAATCGTCCAGGATGAAGACTACCAGACGCTCTTAACGTGCTGTCTGGTGGGGTATCGTCCGATGCTGGAGGGGATCCTGCGCGGGGAGGCACCGGCGCAGATCCTGGCTGAGTTTGCCCGCTTCCGTCCCCTGTGTGCCCTGCGTGAGGGGCCCTTTGGCCTGCATGGTCTCAACGAGCGTATCGCCCTGACGCTGCAGCGGGCGGGGTTGATCCGGCGCACGCATGAGGGGCAAAAGCACTGGTATGCCGGGCGCCCGGTGATGATCACCCGCAACGACGCCACTCAGGCGCTGTTTAACGGTGATATCGGTATTACGCTGGGCGATGAGCTGAGCGGCTGGCAGGTGTGGTTTATGGGCAGCGATGGCGCTCCGCGCGCGGTGCAGCCCAACCGGCTACCGCCCCATGAGACGGCCTGGGCGATGACGGTACACAAGTCGCAGGGATCGGAGTTCGACCATACGCTGCTGGCGTTGCCGACCCAGCCGTCACCGGTGGTGACGCGTGAGCTGGTGTATACCGCTATCACACGGGCACGGCGGCAGCTGACGCTCTTTGCGACCCGGCCGGTGTTGGAGCGGGCTATCCGCACGCCGACCGAGCGGCGCAGCGGGTTAATGGCCCGTCTGCTGGCCGCCGCCGATTAAGCGGCATATCGCGAGGCTCCTGCTCAGGTCGAGCGGCGGGGGCTACAGCTCGGTCAGCAGGATTTTGGAGCGGCGCTGGTAGTTGTACAGCGCCTGCTTCTGCTGCGGCAGCATATCGACCTCTACCGGCTGGAAGCCGCGCTCTTGAAACCAGTGCAGGCTGCGGGTGGTCAGGACAAACAGCTTCTCCAGCCCCATCTGACGTGCCTGCGCGGTAATCCGCTGCAGTAGCTGCTCTCCGCGCGCTGAGTTGCGATAGTCTGGATGCACCGCCACGCAGGCCATCTCACCCATGCGCTCCTGGGGGAAAGGGTAGAGTGCAGCACAGGCGATAGTCAGGCTATCACGCTCTATCAGGGTAAAGCGCTCTATCTCTCGCTCCAGCTGTTCGCGTGAGCGACGCACCAGGATCCCCTGCTGCTCCAGCGGGCGGATCAGGGCCAGAATTCCGCCGATATCATTGATGTTGGCTCGGCGGATCTGCTCTGCGCTCTCCATCACGATCTGGGTGCCGATGCCGTCGCGTGAGAACAGCTCTTGCAGCAGGGCGCCATCCTCCAGATAGCTTATCAGGTGGCTGCGGCCCACGCCGCTGCGGCAGGCGGTGATCGCGCCGCGCAGAAAGCGGGTACTGGCCTGCGCAGCCTTTCCTGCGGCCTCCAGGGCTGAGACACGCTGTTCGGCTTCATTGGGCAGCAGCTCGGCGGCGATGCTGCCATCGTCGCTGCAGACCCCTTGGGCGGCGCAGAAACCGATCAGCTTCTCCGCCTGTAGCTTGATAGCCAGATGGGTGGCAATTTCTTCGGTTGTCAGATTAAAACTCTCTCCGGTAACAGAGACCGCCACCGGGCCGAGCAGGACGATAGCACCGGCGTCCAGCTGACAGCGCAGGGCGGCCTCATCAATGCGGCGAATGCGCCCGCTGTGGCAATAGTCCACGCCGTCGTCGACCCCCAGCGGCTGAGCGATGATAAAGTTACCGCTGACCACGTTGATGTGTGCTCCGGCCAGCGGCGTATTGCTCAGGCTCATCGACAGGCGTGCGGTGATATCCAGCTGAACCTGGCCCGCGGCCTGTTTGACCAGCGCCAGCGTGCGGGCATCCGTGATCCGGATCTGCTTGTGGTAGCGGGGATCACAGCGCTGTTCCCGGAGAAGCGTATCGATCTGTGGGCGGGCACCGTAGACCACGACCAGACGAATGCCCAGGCTATGCAGTAGTGCGATATCGTTGATGATGCCGACGAAGTTTGCCTCGGCGATGGCCTCGCCGCTCAGCATAATGACGAAGGTCTTGCCGCGGTGGGCATTAATGTACGGCACCGAGTGGCGGAACCCCTGGACCAGTTCTGTGCTGCGCTCTTTCATGATTGCCTCTCGTGAATTTATATTCGATTATTTTGTATTTTTATTCTCCGGCTAAGCAAAAGGCAAGCGACAAATTCTTTGCGTGGGTTTGCCGCCGCACGGGGAAGGGCATAGATTGTTAAATTGCTATTCAGATTTTCTAATGACATCCCCGGACGGTTTCGCTAAAGTTTTGCCCGTCTTTTCCCGGCGCAGGAGTGCCGGAGTGGGTATTTCAGCGTTGTTCCCTGGGGTTACATGACAGATTCCAACCATAGCCTAACGCGCCGCCGCCTGTTGCAGGCTGCCGCGGCCACTTGGTTCCTTAGTGTCAGCCGCGTCGGTTTCGCGGCTTCCGCACAGGTGATCGCCGTGCGAGTATGGCCATCTTCTACCTATACCCGGGTCACGTTGGAGTCGAGTCATCCGCTCAAATACAAGCAGTTTGCGCTCAGCAACCCCGATCGTATTGTGGTGGATATTCAGGGTGTGCATCTCAACAGCGTTCTGAAAGGGATCGGCCATCAGGTACAGGGGGGCGATCCCTATCTGAAGCATGCCCGGGTTGGCCAGTTTGATCAAAAGACGGTACGCCTGGTGCTGGAGCTGAAGCAGAATGTCAGCCCGAAGGTGTTTACCCTGTCACCGGTCGCTGAATTTAAGAACCGCCTGGTGGTGGATCTCTATCCGGTCGCCGGTTCTCCCGCCGCGCGGATGGATGACGAGGATGATCCGCTACTGGCGCTGTTGGAAGATTATAATAAGGGGGATCTGGAGCGATCCCTGCCTAAGGCTGGGCCGCAGAAAGGCAAGGCTGGACGCGACAGGCCCATCGTCATCATGCTCGATCCCGGCCACGGCGGCGAAGATCCCGGAGCCATCGGTAAAAACCGTACCCGGGAGAAGGACATCGTGCTGAAGATAGCCCATCGCCTCAGCGCGCTGATTAAGCGTCAGCCGAATATGCGGGTGTATATGACCCGCTATGAGGATGTGTTTATTCCGCTCAAGGTGCGGGTGGCCAAGGCGCGCCGTCAGCGCGCCGATCTGTTTATATCCATTCACGCCGATGCGTTTACCAGCCGGACAGTGCGCGGCTCGTCGGTCTTTGCGCTGTCAACCAAGGGGGCGACCAGCACTGCCGCGCGCTATCTGGCGCAGACGCAGAATGAGTCGGATGAGATTGGCGGGGTAAGCCGCAGCGGCGATCAGTATCTGGACCACACGATATTCGATCTGATGCAGACGGCGACCATCAATGACAGCCTGAAGTTTGGCCGCGAGGTACTTAATAGGTTGGGGCGGGTCAATCGACTGCATAAGAATCGTGTCGACCAGGCCGGCTTTGCGGTGCTGAAGGCGCCGGATATTCCGTCGATTCTGGTGGAGACGGCCTTTATCAGTAATGTAGAAGAAGAGCGGCGTCTGCGCACCAGCGCATTTCAGCAGCAGGTGGCCGAGTCGATTCTGGCGGGGATTAAGGCCTATTTTGCCAGCGGAGCGCAGCTGGCAAAGCGTTGACGGCGGAGCGGTTGGCAAGGGCGTGCACCCCACCGATCGCGGCCGGATGATAAAAACAAAAAACACCGGTTAAGGTGTTTATTGTTGATGACGAAATTGGTTGCGGGGGCCGGATTTGAACCGACGACCTTCGGGTTATGAGCCCGACGAGCTACCAGGCTGCTCCACCCCGCGTCCGTCATACTGCTATCATATTGTCGTGCTGT
>NZ_AFJI01000082.1 GCF_000264785.1 Edwardsiella ictaluri ATCC 33202
TCGTCCTTCGTCGTCCTTCGTCGTCTTCGTCGTCTCGTCCTCTGCCTCTGCCTCTGCCTCTGCCTCTGCCTCCCTTAGCATCTCAGTAATTCTAGGAACCAACATGAACGGGAGAAATAAAAAAGACGCCCCGTAGGGCGCCTGGTATCGTAATGGCGTGGATAGCAAATTACAGGAACAGGCCAGCGATGGACGCAGAAAGAATGCTGACCAGCGTAGAGCCATAGACCAGCTTCAGACCAAAACGGGAGACTACGTTACCCTGGTGTTCATTCAGGCCCTTGATGGCACCGGCAACGATACCGATAGAAGAGAAGTTGGCAAAGGAGACCAAGAATACTGACAGGATCCCCAGGGCGCGCGGAGAGAGCTCACCGGCGATCTTCTGCAGGTCAATCATGGCAACGAACTCATTGGAGACCAGCTTGGTTGCCATGATGCTACCGGCGTGCAGGGCCTCACTGCTCGGGATCCCCATGATCCAGGCGAATGGGTAGAACACGTAGCCGAGGATACCCTGGAAGCTAATGCCAAAAAGCGTGTCAAACAGGGCGTTGACAGCCGCGATCAGGGCGATAAAACCAATCAGCATGGCAGAGACGATGATCGCGACCTTGAAGCCCGCCAGGATATATTCCCCCAGCATTTCGAAGAAGCTCTGCCCTTCATGGGTGTTTTTCAGCTGCAGATCCGTCTCCCCCTCAACGGAATAGGGGTTGATCAGGGACAGCACGATAAAGGTGCTGAACATGTTCAATACCAGCGCGGCTACCACATACTTGGGATCCAACATGGTCATATAGGCGCCGACGATGGACATCGATACGGTCGACATCGCCGTTGCTGCCATAGTGTACATGCGACGCTCTGACATTTTGCCCAGAACGTCTTTGTAGGCAATGAAGTTTTCAGACTGGCCGAGGATCAGCGAACTGACGGCGTTGAAGGATTCCAGCTTGCCCATGCCGTTGATCTTGGACAGAACGGTACCGATAGCGCGGATAACGATCGGCAGGACACGGATGTGTTGCAGGATACCGATTAGCGCAGAGATGAAGACGATCGGACACAGTACATTCAGGAAGAAGAAGGCCAGGCCTTTATCGGTCATGTTACCGAAGACAAAGTTGGTACCTTCTGCGGCGAACTTGAGCAGTATCTCGAAGAAGCCAGAGAAACCTTTGACGAACCCCAGACCGATGTCGGAGTTGAGGAAGAAGTAAGCCAGCAGAATTTCCACCACGAGCAACTGAATAATAAAGCGCACGCGGATGCTCTTGCGGTCATGGCTGACCAGCAGGGCGAGTACCGCCACCACCACAAGGGCCAGTAAAAAGTGCAGAACGGGGGACATACTTTGCTCCAAATTATGAGGCAGGCTAAATTTCTCAGCTAATTTTATGTAACACTGAAACTAAAAACGAGACATTGATTGCATTTATTTAAATTGTTTTCACGTGGTAAGTGAAAAAGTTAGAAAAGTAACAAAAATGCGCGAGGTCAACGGGATAGGAGGAGAGCGCTTAACGCTACACACAGCGCGGGATGGCAGCTGTGCGAATGTGATTAGCATATCAGAATTACGCAGTGATTGCCCTTTATTGTGAGATTATTTTCAAGCGTGCGATTGAATATGCCGATTGCAGAGATAGGTATTAACGCAAAAGTGCTGTTGATAATCATTATCACCTATCTATACTGAGAGATAATAGAAACAACGGCAGTAAGGGCATCTTATGTTGAACTCTCGGACCGTAGACGGCGTCACCCGCTCCCCGGCGCGCAGGATTAAGATCTCGCTGATGGGGCCTGCCTTTATTGCCGCCATTGGTTATATCGATCCGGGTAATTTTGCCACCAATATTCAGGCCGGTGCCTCATACGGCTACACCCTGCTGTGGGTGGTGGTGTGGGCCAACCTGATGGCGATGCTGATTCAGCTGCTGTCGGCCAAGCTGGGGATTGCGACCGGAAAAAATCTGGCAGAACATATCCGAGATCGCTTCCCGCGCCCGGCGGTATGGGCCTATTGGGTGCAGGCCGAGATCATCGCGATAGCCACGGATTTGGCGGAGTTTATCGGCGCCGCCATCGGCTTTAAGCTGCTGTTGGGCGTCAGTCTGCTGCAGGGGGCGGTGCTGACCGGAATCGCGACGTTCCTGATCCTGGGACTACAACGCCGCGGTCAAAAGCCGCTGGAACTGGTGATCGGTGCGCTGCTGCTGTTTGTCGCGGCCGCCTATATCGTGGAGCTGGTCTTCTCACGCCCGAGTGTGGCCGGGCTGGCTCAGGGTATGCTGTTGCCGGAGCTGCCGACGCAGGATGCGGTGGTGCTGGCCGCTGGTGTCCTGGGGGCGACGATTATGCCGCATGTTATCTATCTGCATTCGTCGCTGACCCAAAACGGCAGTAAAGGCAGCCGGGCGGAACGCTATGCCTCGACCAAACTGGACGTGGCGATAGCCATGACCATTGCCGGCTTTGTTAACTTGGCCATGATGGCGACAGCAGCGGCGGCCTTCCACTTTAACGGGCACAGTGGGATCAGCGAGCTGGATCAGGCGTACCTGACGCTGAAGCCGCTGCTCGGTGAGGCCGCCGCCACGATCTTTGGCCTGAGCCTGGTCGCGGCAGGTCTCTCCTCGACGGTGGTGGGGACGCTGGCGGGGCAGGTTGTCATGCAGGGGTTCGTTCATTTCCACATTCCGCTGTGGCTGCGCCGTGCAGTGACCATGCTGCCGTCGTTTATCGTGATCCTGGCCGGTCTGGATGCGACCCGTATTCTGGTGCTCAGCCAGGTTTTACTGAGCTTCGGGATCGCCCTGGCGCTGCTGCCGCTGCTGGCCTTTACCGGTAACCGTGCGCTGATGGGGGACATGGTCAATAGCCGCCTGGTACAGGCAGTGGGCAGGGTGATTGTCTTTCTGGTGGTCGGGCTTAACCTGTACCTGCTGTTCACCATGTTGGCCGGTTAATCATCGTCATCCTCATTGTGGTGGCGATGCCAGATCGGGCGGCGGCCCTGCTCGTCCCGATCGCCACGCCATTTCCTGTGGCGCAGCGCGTTCTCTGGCCAGTCATCCAGCGGCGCCAGCGCTTTTTCAGACCAATCATCCAGCGGCTCAAGGGCGTTTTCTGACCAGTCGTCCAGCGGCTCCAACGCTTCCTCCAGCGGATTATCGATGGACAGTTTGACCCCCGGCAGCAGGTGCAGATCCGTATCGGCCTGCAGGGGAGCGCTGAGCAGCCACAGCGTCGCCAGCAATAGATAACCATTTTTTGCCATCTCTCTCTCCAGATACATCGGGCAGCAACGGGATATCACCCAGTGTAGCGGTTTTGTCCCCCCTCCGGTGGGGGGGCGAGGCTGCCGGTGCCTTTTTGAGAGTTATCCGTATGCCGGATTCGTGTCTAAAGATGCCCACCACACCGTACCGTCTGTGTTAGGCTGAACAGCGTAGGTGCCGTTGGTGTCCGGCGAGGCTGTAACCCGACGTGCGCGGTGCAGGTGGCAGGTACCCGTTGCGCCGGAAGGGGGATGAGGCGCAGGGATGAGTCTCCCGCTGTCGGATGATGGCATACTGTTCGATGACATGCATAGGCTCTCCGTCGGTATGGCGGGGCTGTAGAGGTGATCCCGCTAAGACGCGGCAGAGAGAAAGGGGGAGTGACGGAAAATGAGCCGTTTTGCGTTGGTTGGTGATGTGGGTGGGACCAATGCCCGCCTGGCGCTGTGTTGCCTCGATACGGGCTCTCTCGAGGCGGTGCAGAGCTACCCGGGACAGCAGTTTGATAGCCTGGAGTCGGTCATCCGGACCTACCTGCAGGCGCAGGCGGTATCGGTGACGTCGGCCTGCATCGCCATCGCCTGTCCGATCACCGGCGATCGCGTGGCGATGACCAATCACAGCTGGGCGTTTTCCATCAGCGCGATGCAGCGCTCTCTGGGGCTGGCGCATCTGTCGGTGATCAACGACTTTACCGCGGTCTCTATGGCGGTGCCGGTTCTCCCTGCGGAGAGTCTGCTGCAGTTGGGCGGTCAGACGGTGCAGCCAGATCGGCCTATCGCCATCTACGGCGCCGGTACCGGGCTGGGCGTCGCTCACCTGATCCGGGCCGGGGAGCGCTGGATCAGCCTGCCGGGAGAGGGAGGTCACGTGGACTTCGCGACCGGCAGTGATGAAGAGGACGCACTGCTGGCGGCGCTGCGCACTGATCTGGGGCGGGTCTCTGCCGAGCGGGTGCTCTCAGGGCCTGGTCTGGTCAATTTGTATCGTGCCGTCGCCCGGGTTGCGGGACGGACGCCTCAGCCCCTGACGCCACAGGAGGTCAGCGAGCGGGCGCTGGCTGACCACTGCCCGGACTGTCGGCGGGCGCTGTCACTGTTCTGTGTGATGATGGGGCGCTTTGGCGGCAATCTGGCGCTGAATATGGGCACCTTTGGTGGGGTGTATATCGCCGGTGGGATCGTGCCGCGTTTTCTGGCTTTTTTCCGCGACTCCGGCTTTCGTCAGGCGTTTGAGGACAAGGGGCGCTTTAAGGCGTACCTTGCGCCGATCCCGGTCTTTCTGATCGTGCATGATAACCCCGGCCTGCTTGGTGCCGGAGCCTACCTGCGTCAGCACTTAGGCGCCCGCCTCTAGGGTGCCATCGCCGCATCCCGCTGCGGGGTGCGGCACCAGGGACGGGCGCGGCTGGTGAGCGCCACAGCTCAGCTCGGCTCATCCCACTCTGCGGTGGCGTTCTCTCCTTCCTCGCTGTCCAGCGGCGGCTGATTCTGAAAGTCATCGTCGTCCCACTGATAGAGGGTGCTCTCCTCCTGCCACTCCTCGGTGATTTCGCCGTCGTCATAGTCGCCATCGAAAATCGCCTGCGCCGCGGCGCCAAAAAACAGCGCGATGCCGTCACCATCCTCCTGAGTATCCTCATGAAACTCGGCCATCCATAGGGTATCGCCATCCTGCAGGATATATTTTTGCAGGTTAAGCTGACTGACCTGCGGGGTGTCGTCGCCATGTTCGTCCAAAAACGTCTCACGCGCGGCGTCAATGGCTTCATCCAGCGTCAGATACATATCCATGGTGTGCTCCTTCCGGTCGGGTAGGGGAGGGCCATCGGGCAGGTACCCGCTACGGCGACGACCCTGATAATGTTTTATTGTTGACCTAATTCGCAGGGCTGCAAGGCGCGTGGCAAAAAATTTACTCGGGATGGGCAGACTAAGCTATGGGAGGACAATGACATATGCCGCATTGGCTGCTATGGTCAGACGGGAGCGGTACGGCGGCAGGCCGTGCACATCGCATTTTTTAGTGAATAACGCTGCCTCCGGCCATCGGCGGGGCGCGCTGCTTGGGATAAGGTTAACGCTGATGCAAACCATGAAAGTGATTTTTCACGTCTCTGAGGCTGCCAACTGTCTGCACGCATTTAATAACGCCCGTAACCTGATGGCCATTCGCGATGGTCAGCCGACGGAAATTCATATTTTGTTCAACGGATCGGCCATCAGTACGCTGCTGGCGGACTGTGAGGAGTCGCCGCATTGGGAGACGCTGCAGATGCGGGGGATCGCACTGTTTGGCTGTGAGAATAGCATGCGGGCAAACGGGATCTTAGTCGATCAGCTATTGATGGGCGTCCATACGGTGCCGGCGGGAATGCTGTCGCTGGTGGAGCATCAGCAGCAGGGTTTTCTGTATATTAAACCCTAAGCACGATCCGCAAGCGGAGCCTTCCCCCTGTGCTAAATGAGAAAGTCTTTCATACTGTCTCAAATTAGCGACAATCCAATTTGTTCCTCTGTCGCAAATTAACGACAATTCAGGCGAGTGTCTGAAAAATATTTCATGGATAAAAAAACAGTTTATGGAAACTTATTATGCTGCACTCTATTTAGGTGTGCATTTTTAAATCTACAGTGCGAATAGTTTAGCCGCTAAATGGTTAAAGTTGGGCAGAAATATTAGCAATGGAATTGTTTTAATTTATTGTTTTTTATGTGAAATTATCATAAATTTTATGCGTTCGGCAGGATGTGTCTGATCGCTGGTCCAGCGAGTATTATCCGCTTGTTGTCTGTAGGGTAACTAATCCATTACTATAGCCGCAGCAAGTAACTTAATTACCGTGTTTTTAGGTTTGGTTGAGCACCATCAGGGGGGTATGTGCTTACACGTTTAATCTCCATCCGGCCGACATCGCGTTCTGTTTCCGGACTGGCTGTATCAATGTTAATGATGTTTGCCAGCGCGCAGGCGTGGGCATTTTCATTGGATGATGTTGCCGCACAGGCACAGAAGCTGGCGGAGCAGTCTTATAAGGCACCCAAAAGCAATCTGCCGTCCGAGTTTCGCAATATGAAGTTTGCTGACTATCAGCAGATTCAGTTCAACAACGACAAATTGTACTGGACAGGGCAGAAGAATCCGTTCCGTCTGGCCTTTTACCACCAGGGGATGTACTTCGACACGCCGGTGAAGATCAATGAGGTGACGGCGACGTCGGTGAAGGAGATCAAGTACAGCCCGGATTACTTCAACTTTGGCTCCGTTAAGCATGATAAGGATGCGGTGAAGAATCTGGGGTTTGCCGGATTTAAGGTGCTGTACCCGATCAATAAGGCGGGTAAAGACGACGAGATCATGAGCATGCTCGGTGCCAGCTACTTCCGGGTGATCGGTAAAGGGCAGGTTTATGGCCTCTCTGCCCGCGGCCTGGCGATAGATACCGCGCTGCCCTCTGGCGAGGAGTTCCCGCGTTTCCGCGAGTTCTGGATCGAGCGTCCGAAGCCGCAGGATAAGCACCTGGTGATTTTTGCCCTGTTGGACTCACCGCGTGCGACCGGTGCCTATCGCTTTATCCTGCGCCCGGGTACGGATAGCGTGGTGGATGTGCAGGCCCGCGTCTTCCTGCGCGATAAGGTGGGGGTGCTGGGCATCGCTCCACTGACCAGCATGTACCTGTTCGGTGCCAATCAGCCGTCGCCGACGGTGAACTACCGCCCGCAGTTGCACGACTCCGAGGGGCTGTCTATCGCCTCCGGTAACGGTGAGTGGATCTGGCGTCCGCTGAATAACCCGAAACACCTCGCCGTCAGCACCTTCAGCGTCGACGACCTGAAAGGCTTCGGCCTGCTGCAGCGTACCCGCGACTTCAACGCCTATCAGGATCTGGATGACCGCTACGATCTGCGTCCAGGCGCCTGGATTGAGCCGCGCGGCAACTGGGGGAAAGGCAAGGTTGAGCTGGTTGAGATCCCGACTGCTGATGAAACCAATGACAATATCGTTGCCTTCTGGATCCCGGATAGCCTGCCGCCGATCGGGAAACCGCTGGACGTGGCCTACCGCCTGATCTTTACCCGCGACGAAGCCAGGCTGCATCGTCCCGATCTGGCCTGGGTGAAAAGCACCCTGCGCTCCGCCGGTGACGTGAAGCAGTCCAACCTGATCCGCGAAGCGGACGGCAGCACCGCGCTGCTGGTGGACTTTGTCGGTCCGGTGCTGAAAGGGCTGGAGCCGAATGCGCCGGTAACAACGCAGGTGACCACCGACGACAATACCAAGCTGCTGGAGAACAGTCTGCACTATAATCCCGTGACCAAGGGATGGCGTCTGACGCTGCGCTTCAAGGTTAACGATCCGAAGAAGCCGGTGGAAATGCGCGCTTATCTGATCAAGGACGGTAAGCCGCTGAGTGAAACCTGGAGCTATCAGTTACCCGCCAATGAATAAATCTCAGGAAAATGCCAACGCCTATCTACAGGCGTTGGCGTCGGGCGCGGAGCAACGGAGCGCACTCGATCAACACCTTTCCCATCTGCCGCACTCCGTGGAGGATGTTCATCTGTCGCTCGCCGGTGCGAACGACGGTGTAGATGAGGATGCCGACGTTGCGCTGCGCTCCGTGGCCGCACGCCTCGATTTGGGCTGGCGCGATGGGGAACATCAGCGGGCGGCGCTGGTGCAGGATCAGGCAGGTCATACTGCTATCAAGGCCATGCCGACGATCCGCCGTACCTCCATGTTCCCGGAAATCTGGCGTACCAACCCGTTCGTCCGTCTGTGGGAGCGGCTACTGGGGCGTACGCCGCCACCAAAGCATACGTTTCAGAGCCATCAGGAGGCTGAGGCCGATAAGCGCTGGCGCCGGATGGGCTCTCTGCGTCGCTGGGCGCTGTTGCTGCTGACCTTTGGACAGACGGCGGTTGCCACCTGGTATATGAAGACCATCCTGCCCTATCAGGGGTGGGGGTTGGTCGACCCTATGTCAATTTTCCACGGTAAACCGCTGATGCAGTACACGCTGGAGCTGCTGCCCTATACGCTGCAGTCCGGTATCCTGATCCTGTTTGCCATTCTGTTCTGCTGGGTTTCCGCTGGCTTCTGGACGGCGCTGATGGGCTTTTTGCAGCTGCTGATCGGGCGGGATAAATACAGTATCTCCGCCAGTACCGTCGGCGATGAGCCGATCGATCCGGCGCATCGGACCGCGCTGATCATGCCCATCTGCAACGAAGACGTCTCACGGGTGTTCGCCGGGCT
Organism: Edwardsiella ictaluri ATCC 33202; assembly: GCF_000264785.1. Classification (GTDB taxonomy): domain Bacteria; phylum Pseudomonadota; class Gammaproteobacteria; order Enterobacterales; family Enterobacteriaceae; genus Edwardsiella; species Edwardsiella ictaluri. The sequence continues at coordinate 8,547 of NZ_AFJI01000082.1, forward strand.
GCGGGCCACCTATGAATCCGTGGCGGCAACCGGCCAACTGGCGCACTTTGATGTCTTTATTCTTAGCGATAGCAGCGATCCGGATATTTGCGTTGCCGAGCAGAAGGCCTGGATGGAGCTGTGCCAGGAGGTCGACGGCGCAGGGCATATCTTCTATCGCCGCCGCCGCCGCCGCGTGAAGCGCAAGTCCGGCAACATCGACGACTTTTGTCGTCGCTGGGGTGGGAACTACAGCTACATGGTGATCCTGGACGCCGACAGCGTGATGAGCGGCGAGTGCCTGACCGGGCTGGTGCGCCTGATGGAGGCCAATCCGACTGCCGGTATTATTCAGACCGCACCGAAGGCCACCGGCATGGATACGCTGTATGCGCGTATTCAGCAGTTTGCTACCCGTGTGTATGGCCCGCTGTTTACCGCTGGCCTGCACTTCTGGCAGCTGGGGGAGTCCCACTACTGGGGGCACAACGCGATTATCCGTGTGAAGCCGTTTATTGAACACTGCGCTCTGGCGCCGCTGCCCGGCAACGGGACATTTGCCGGCTCGATCCTCTCCCATGACTTTGTCGAGGCCGCGCTGATGCGCCGCGCCGGCTGGGGAGTCTGGATAGCCTACGATCTGCCGGGATCCTATGAGGAGCTGCCGCCCAACCTGCTGGATGAGCTGAAGCGCGACCGCCGCTGGTGTCAGGGCAACCTGATGAACTTCAGGCTGTTTTTCGTCAAGGGCATGCATCCCGTGCACCGGGCGGTGTTCCTGACCGGGGTGATGTCTTACCTGTCGGCACCGCTGTGGTTCCTGTTCCTGATGCTGTCAACCGCGCTGCAGGTGGTGCATACGCTGATGGAGCCGCAGTATTTCCTACAGCCGCGTCAGCTGTTCCCCGTCTGGCCGCAGTGGCGTCCAGAGCTGGCGATCGCGCTGTTCTCGACAACCCTGGTGCTGCTGTTCTTGCCCAAGCTGCTGAGCGTGGTGCTGATCTGGGCCAAGGGATCGCGTCAGTTCGGCGGGCCGTTGCGTCTGCTGGCCTCAATGCTGCTGGAGATGCTGTTCTCGGTGCTGCTGGCGCCGGTGCGGATGATCTTCCACACCGTCTTTGTGGTCAGCGCGTTCCTTGGCTGGTCGATCACCTGGCAGTCGCCGCAGCGTGACGACGATGCCACGCCTTGGAGCGAGGCTTTCCGCCGCCATGGATCGCAGATGCTGTTGGGGCTGGTCTGGGCCGGGGGAATGGCGGTGCTGGATCTGCGCTTCCTGTGGTGGCTGTCGCCCATCGTGGTGTCGCTGATCCTGTCACCATTTGTCTCGGTGATCACCAGCCGTCGTACCCTCGGGCTGCAGTGCAAGCGCGCCAAGTTGTTCCTGATCCCTGAGGAGTATCAGCCGCCGGTTGAGATGGCCGCCACCGAGCGCTATGTGGCGCTGAATCATCAGCGTCTGCTTGACGATGGCTTTATGCACGCCCTGCTGGATCCGCTGTATAACGCGCTGGCTTGCGGTATGGCCACGGCGCGTCACCGTAATCATCCGCTGATTGCCCGCGACCGGGACGCACGGGTGACTCAGGCGCTGGCCGAGTCGCCGCGGAGCCTGGGCAAGACGGAGCGTCTGGCGCTGCTGAGTGACCCGGTGGTAATGGCGCGTCTGCATCAGGCGCTGTGGGCCGATCCGGAACGCTACAGTCAGTGGCATACAGCCTACCGTCAGCTGGCGCCGGCTTACCGTATGCCGGCCTGAGTATGAAACAGCGTTAAGCCCCGTATAGGCGTGTTCCCATCCCCTGCGGGCGGTCTGCTGGCAGGGGTTTTTTCATGGTTCCCTATGCTGAGCAGCGTCTCAGAAAATACTGCGATACTTAATCTGGCGATCTCTCCGATGGTAGCGTGATGGGCGAGAGCCGGGAGATACCGGCGGCCTTGTCCCGCGGGGGAAAATCGGCTTGGCCGTGAGCGTTGGATGGGGCCCAGCGTATACTGAACACATGCTGAGTGGACGCCGGACGCTGTCGGACGGTCTTGAATGGCAGATCGTGGTACAGGGTAACGTGGCGGGAGCGGGCGATCTATACGGCAGAGGGGACTACCGCCGCCGGAGTGCGATGGATAAATCTTTGCTATTCGGATGCTACCATCAATAACAGCGGCTGGTCGTTGGTCGCCCCAGTCCCATGCAAACCACAGCATTGACCTGCGGTAGCGGCATTTTTGGGACTCGGGGCTTAGCGCGCCATACAGCAGCGCGTATGATGGCCGACGAACTTAATGGGCCAGAATATACTCCGCCGCGGCGCGTGCATGGATCGCCGTGGTGTCGAAGACCGGTACCCCGGCGTCTTGTGGGCCGACCAATAGGCCGATTTCGGTGCAGCCGAAAATAATTCCCTGCGCGCCCTGCTGCTCCAGACGGCTGATAATGCGCCGATACTCCCGGCGCGACGCATCGTGAATGCGCCCCAGGCACAGCTCCTCATAGATAATCCGGTGTATGCTGTCGCGATCCGCCGCCGCCGGTGTTACCACCTCAATGCCAAACTTATCCTGTAGTCGACCGCGATAAAAATCCTGCTCCATGGTAAAGCGCGTGCCCAGCAGCCCGACGCGGTGGATATGTTGCTGCTGCACCTGCCGCGCTGTTGCATCGGCGATATGGATCAGCGGCAGGCCGCAGGCCTGTTCTACCTGCTCAGCCACCTTGTGCATGGTGTTGGTGCAGATCGCTATCGCCTCGGCACCTGCCGCGCGCAGTGATGCCGCTGCCTGTGCCAGAATCAGCCCGGCGCCTTGCCAATCGCCGCGATGCTGCAGCTGCTCGATTGCATGGAAATTGACGCTGTACAGAACGATTTTCGCCGAGTGCAAGCCGCCCATCTGTGCTTTAACGTATTCGTTGATCAGCCGGTAATAAGGAATCGTGGATTCCCAGCTCATCCCGCCTAACAGTCCCAGTACTTTCATATGCCTCCATTTCTTAGGGGTATAAATTCCATATCATAATAATGACATTACCCGACCCACCGCGGATTAACAACGGGTTACCCTATCGCTGATGAGTCACGATATAGCGTATGAATTACAACGATACCCTCTTCGGACCGCCGCCGATCGGCCAGGCGTTCATGACGAAAACACTTGCCCCGGCTAACGCCGGACCCGGTCTCATCAACCTGCATATCAGCCATGCTGTCGGTACATCAGCGTGGCGTTCAGGCGCAGGCTTCTACGCCTTGCCCCGCAGCGGCGGGCTGATTTGTCCGCATTCGTCGAAGGCGATCCGCATAGTGCGCTGCAGTGGCCCATCGGACTGGATGATCTCCTGCTACACGTCGCGTACGGCGCCGGACAGGAAGAATAATGCGGACCCGCGCCTGCGCGTGTGCGGTCTGAGATGCTGGCCAAGCGCTGCGGGGAAAGCAGCAGAAGGCTACGGCATAACAGGGCGGAGCAGTGGTGCAGGGGGACTCGGGGGGCGACCCGACGGCAAGCGTGAATGAATGGGAGGAGCGTAACACCGGCCGGGAACAAGTGTTACGCACGGCGTCGGAGGCGCGTCAGCTGACGCTCTGGCTCCCGCAGATCTCACACGCCGGGCTGGCGGTCAGCGCCATACTGCGCCACTGTGACGCCATGGCGTCGTACAGCATCAGGCGCCCGCGCGGGATCTCCCCAAAGTGACACAGCAGCTTGATGCACTCCATGGCCTGGGTCGCACCGATGATCCCGACCAGAGGCGACATCACGCCCGCCTCAACGCAGGTGAGGGCGTTAGCGCCGAACAGACGGCTCAGGCAGCGATAACAGGGCTCGCCCGGCTGATAGGTGAAAATGCAGACCTGTCCCTCCATGCGGATGGCGGCCCCGGAGATCAGCGGGACCGCCGCGCTGCGGCACAGGCGGTTTAGGCTTTCGCGGCTCTCCACGCTATCGGTGCAGTCCAGCACGGCGTCGGCCTGCGCTATCTGCTGCGCCAGTGCTACATCGTCAAGGCGCCGGGCGATGGCGGTCAGGCGTATATGGGGATTAATGGCGGCCAGTGCCTCCTGGGCAGAGGCCACCTTATCCATCCCGATGCGCGCGTCCGTATGTAGGATTTGCCGCTGCAGGTTGGACAGAGAGACGGTGTCAAAGTCGAGCAGCGTCAGGTGGCCGACGCCGGCCGCCGCCAAGTATTGGGCGGCGGCGCAGCCCAGCCCGCCGAGGCCGACGATCAGCACCCGGCTGCCCTTGAGACGCTCCTGGCCGTCAAAGTCAAAGCCGCGCAGTACGATTTGACGGTTATAGCGCAGGGTTTCCGCATCGCTCAGCGGAGGCAACGGTACACGATCGCCCATCTCAGCTCCTCAGCAGCGGGTTGAACAGCTCCACATCCACCGTCTCACCGGCGGAGACGGCGCCGCGCTCACGCTCCAGCACGATAAAGGCATTCGCCGCAGCGAAGGAGCTGAAGACGTGGGAACCCTGATGACCGGTGCTGCGCACCTCCAGATCTCCCTGCGCATTGCTGCTGACAATGCCGCGCTGAAAATCGAGGCGCCCCGGCGCCTTTTTCAGCGGACTCAGGGTGCGGGCTTTCAGACGCTGCGGTGCCTGCCAGTGGCTGTGGCCGGAAAGGTGCGCCAGCAGTGGCTGCACCAGCTGATAGAAGGTGACGGCAGCGGAGACCGGATTGCCCGGCAGACCGCAGAACAGCGCGTGGCGCAGCTGGCCAAAGGCAAAGGGTTTTCCCGGTTTCATCGCCAGCTTCCAGAAGCTGATGGTGCCGACCTCATCAAGGATCTGTTTAGTAAAGTCGGCCTCGCCAACGGAGACACCGCCGCTGCTGATCACCAGGTCGGCCTGTGCATCGGCGCGGCGGAAAGCGTCGCGCAGCGCCTGCGGATCGTCGCGGACGATGCCCAGATCGAGGATGTCACAGCCCATCTGTTTGAGCATCAGGGTGACGGCAAAGCGGTTGGTATCGTAGATTTGCCCCGCTGCCAGCGTGCTGCCGACCGGCTGCAGCTCATCGCCGGTGGAAAGCAGCGCGACGCGCAGGCGGCGCATGACCCGGACACGAGTGATGCCCAGCGAGGCCAGCAGCGGCAGCTCGGCGCAGCCCAGGCGCACGCCGGCATCCAGCACCACGGCACCGCGGCGGATATCTTCGCCCACCAGGCGAATGTTTTGCCCCGGCTGCGCGGGATGGCTAAAGCTGACCCCCTGCTCCCCAGCCTGGGCCTGCTCCTGCATGATCACCGCTTCCGCCCCCTCCGGCACGGCGGCGCCGGTCATGATGCGTATCGCGCTGTGCGCTGGCCAGGTGCCTTGAAACGGCGTACCGGCAAATGCCTTGCCGGCGATGGGCAGCGGCTGGGCGCTGCCCAGATCGGCCAGACGTACGGCATAGCCATCCATGGCAGCGTTGGCAAAGGGCGGTACATCCAGCGGTGAGACAATGGGCTGTGCGCTGATGCGCCCGGCAGCGTCGGTCAGGGAGACCTCTTCATCATCGGCGATTGGCTGAGTGTCGTTCAGCAGCCGATCCAGTGCCTGTTGCAGGGAAAGCAGATCCGGGGGGGTACAACAATCCATCGTAATCTCCGATGTGATCACCCGCCGGTGGCGGGATGATAAGTAAACGATGGCGTCCATTATGGCAGATTATCGCTCCGGGGAGAATCTGACCCGGCTGTGCGGGCGGCTTGCGCTGCGAGGCGGATTTCTGCGATAGGCAATAACGAATTTACCGCGCGCGATCGAGGGCGAAAGCGGCGCCCGGGGCGGGTGAGCCCATGCGCCCGCGTCGGGAGGGGATGTGCGGATCGCATGCCTGACTGTCGGCAGTAGGGATTGCGCTGGATTAAGGCTACGGACTTCATTACAGTGGGAGACAACGCATTGCCGTGATCTGTATCATGTTAAGCCGTGTTTCGCTGCGCGGTGTCATATCGGTGCAGAGCCAGAATGAGATCATCGGTGTGGGGAGGCTGGCGCGGGGCCGGGGTTCAGGGGCAGAGATAAGAGGTATCGGGAGATAAGTGATGTCATCGCTAAGTAAAGAAGCTGCACTGGTGCACGAGGCGCTGCTGGCGCGCGGGTTGGAAACTCCACTGCGCGGCGAGCCGCTGGCGCGCGATACGCGCAAGGCGCAGATTGAGGCGCACATGACCGAGGTCATGAGGCTGTTGAATCTGGATCTGTCGGATGACAGCCTTGTAGAGACACCGTCGCGGATCGCCAAAATGTACGTGGACGAAATTTTTTCCGGCCTGGATTACGCCAACTTTCCTAAAATCACCATTATTGAAAATAAGATGGATGTCGATGAGATGGTGACGGTGCGCGATATTACGCTGACCAGCACCTGCGAACACCATTTCGTCACCATCGATGGCAAGGCGACGGTCGCCTACATCCCGAAAGAGAGGGTGATTGGGCTGTCCAAGATCAACCGGATTGTCCGCTTTTTTGCCCAGCGCCCACAGGTACAGGAGCGGTTGACCCAGCAAATCCTGGTGGCGCTGCAGACGCTGCTGGGGACCAAGAACGTCGCCGTCTCCATCGATGCGGTGCACTACTGCGTCAAAGCCCGCGGCGTACGCGATGCGACCAGCGCGACCACCACCACCTCGCTGGGCGGGCTGTTTAAAACCAGTCAAAATACCCGCCAGGAGTTTCTGCGCGCGGTGCGTCACCACGTTTAGCCCGGGCTCAGAAGCATGAAGACACCGGCGCGATACCGGCGTCCTCATCTGCAAACGACGGGGAATACCACCATGGCCGGGGTGCCTGTGGCGGCGGAGCGGGGACGGACGCCCCGGATCGCAGCGCTGGATGCCCTGCGCGGCATCGCGCTGCTGGGGATCCTGCTGATGAATATCATCGGGTTTGCCCTGCCCAAGGCGGCGTACCTGAACCCTGCCTATCAGGGGATCCCCCCGGTCTGGGATCAGGGGGCATGGCTGCTGCTCAGTCTGGCGGTGCAGGGTAAGTTTCTGGCCATGTTTGCGCTGCTGTTCGGCGCCGGTCTGCAGCTGCAGCTGCCGCGTGGGGGACGCTGGATCCAGGCGCGCCTGGGATGGCTGATGCTGTTTGGGCTATTGCATACCCTGCTGCTGTGGGATGGCGATATTCTTCTGGCGTATGGCCTTATCGGCCTGATGTGCTGGCGGACGATCCGCGACGCCGATTCTAGCCGCGGCCTGCTGTACCGCGGAGTGGGGATGTATGCCGTTGGCGTGGGGATACTGCTGCTGTTGGCCGTGATGAGCCAGGCAGAGCCGCATGGCTTTTGGCAGGCCGACTATGCCGAGATCCAGTATGAGACCTATTGGAAGCTGCGCGGGGGCGTTGAGGCCTGGCGTAACCGCGGCGAGCTGTTGATCAGCAATCTGCTGGCGCTGGCGCTGCAGTATGGTTGGCAGCTGTGCGGGGTGATGCTGCTGGGCGCGGGACTGATGCGCTGCGGCTGGTTGCGCGGCCGCTTTTCCTCTGCCCACTACCGGCGCTGCGGAGTCGGGCTGCTGCTGGGTGGGCTGGCGATCCAGGCGTTGGGCAGCGGTCTGCAGTGGTATCTGCGCTGGGATTTTCGCTGGTGCGGCTACCTGCTACAGCTGCCCGGTGAGCTGGCAGCGCCGCTGATGATGCTGGGGTATGTGGCGCTGATCTATGCCGCCTGGCCGCGCCTGTCGGGCTGGTGGCTGACCGCCGCCCTGCAGCGGGTTGGCCGTATGGCCCTGAGCAACTATTTGCTGCAGACGCTAATTTGTACTACGTTATTTTATCGACTGGGGCTGTTCAACCACGCCGGGCGCGCCATGCTACTGCTGTGGGTGCTGCCGGTATGGGGTTGCTGCCTGCTGTTTGCGACGCTCTGGCTGCGCGTCTTCCGTCAGGGGCCAGTAGAGTGGCTGTGGCGCCGTTTGACCGGACTGTTTCTGCACAGCTGATCTTACTGGGGATCCCGATGTCATGCCCAGCACATTCTAAAAATCGTCATTGTCAATTTCGCTATTGCGCTTGACCTCCTCCCGCACTGCCATTAAAAATAGCGGGTTTCTGGTTTTATTTTCTCTGCATGATTTAGATCTTATCCCAGCAGGCTATTTGATTTGCCATTGTGGCCCTGGGCTGTGCTCACCATTCTCACCTACTGCGTGTACACTCCGGTTGTTGTGCGTTGTCCGTGTCCAAACTGGTTGCAACAATATATTCCTACTGGGATAGGCTGTTATTCTGCGGGTTTTATTATTTTATATTTGTGTTCGGCGCTAATTTCCTCATCCGCAGCGTGATTTGCCCTGAGGTTGATTTTATTTGTGTGATTTTGTCATTGTAATAATTTAATTTTTATTAATAAATTTATCTCCTGCGTTTTGTATCACCGTTCTGGTGTTAGATTGTTTAATCTATAAAATATGCCACTTGGAAAGCGCGACGTACGCGTTTATTCGCGTTGCGTCACGGTATAGGCTTTATGATCAGCCGGGTTGGTGCTGATGCGGCGTTAAAATGACGGAAGGTGCTGGGTAATAACCTGCCGGGAGCACGGTCCTACGCGGAGAATCTGTCCCGCCCGGAATGCTCCCCGATTCACGCCATCATACCCCGCGCCGGGCTGAACAGCTCCAGTACCTATTTTTGGGTAAACCTGATGCCGCTGACGCTGATGCAAAACGGTGTGGCCGCGCAGGCATCATCCTCTCTGAACGTTATCAGGTACGGCTGCAGGCGATGATCGTTGAGATCACCGGGCAACAATTTACTGGATGAAAACGCCGAGCTGGAGACGGTGCGCACCTTACGTACCTACTGTTTTAAGATCGCCATCGATGACTTCGGTACCGGACTCTCCAACTATCAGCGTCTGAAATACCTTAACGCGGATGTGGTGAAGATCGACGGCATGTTTGTCAAAGATATCGTCAGCAGCTCACTGGACCACCTGATCATCAAGTCTATCTACGACATCGCCCGCGAGCGGCGGTTGCAGGTGGTTGTCGAGTACGTTGAATCGTGTGAGTCAATGGAGGTCCTGTGCAGTTTTGGAGGGCGGTATCTGCAGGGGTTTTTACTGGGCGAGCCGCGTCCACTGACGCAGGCACTGCAGCGCGCCCGATTTGTGTCGGCTAGGGGGCCGCCGGGTGATGGGCCTGCTGCTCCAGCGCCTGCAGCTGTTCAGGCAGTACCGCCGGGTAACTCTGGGCATCGGCCGCGACCTTATGCACCGCAGGGATCGGGATCGGCGGGCCGAGAAAACGCGGCTGGCGCTGAAGTAGGTAGAGATCGGAGAGGGCGCCAAGGCGGGCGCCAATTTCGCGCAGGCGCACCAGCAGCATATCTTTGGGAGAGGGTACCGCCAGACACTGAGCCTGAATGCCGAGATGCATGGCGATAAACAGCGCCCGCTCGCAGTGGAAACGCTGGGTGATAATGGTGAAGTCATCGGTATCAAAGACCCGGCGGGTACGCACGACCGAGTCCAGGGTGCGGAAGCCGGCATAGTCCAGCACGATATCGCCGTTCGGTACCCCTGCGGCGATCAGATCACGGCGCATGGTCACCGGCTCATTGTAGCTTTGCAGGGCATTGTCGCCGCTCAGTAGCAGATAGCTGACCTTATTGCTGTTATAGGCATTCAGCGCGCCCTGGATACGGTAGCGGTAATACTGATTGATAACACCGGGGGCTACATATTTAGCGGTTCCCAGCACCACCCCGACCTCGCGGCGCGGCAGGTCCTGCACGTCTTCGTAGATATAGGGGGCCGTGACCCAGCTTATCCAGCGGTCAAGCGCCAGCGCCGCCAGCCCCGATAGGATGCCAACGCCGATCAGGCCATATATGAGTCGCTTCCACCACATGGCGTACTTCCCGTTATTTTCTCTCTCCCGAGGCTACTTTACCCGCCGGTGCGGCGCAAGTCATAAGGCACGCGTGCAGGGCGGATGGCGGTTATTTACGCGGGAAAGAGAGCCGGGCCGCAGAGGCCCGGGCATGAGACGGCCAGCGCCCCGTTATGGGGCACCGCCGAGGGTGGCGATCAGAACGAGGTCCGCTTATAGCTACGGTATATCGGCAGCCAGAAGTTATGCTCAATGGCCTGTAGCAGCGCCTCGTCCGAGGTCTGCACTGCTACGCCCTGGCGTTGGGCTGCCTTGGCAACCTGAAAGGCGATGTCGCGTGAAACCTGCTGGATATCCTTCAGATCCGGTAACAGGGATCCGTGGCCGTCGCGTGCCAGCGGCGAGCTGTCGGCCAGCGCCCGGCTGGCGGCCATCAGCATGCCGTCGGTTACCCGCCGCGCACCGCTGGCCAGGACGCCCAGGCCGATACCGGGGAAGATATAGGCGTTGTTACACTGGGCTATCGGGTAGCGCTCTCCCTGATAGAGCACCGGTTCGAAGGGACTGCCGCTGGCGACCAACGCCGCGCCATCGGTCCAGTTGATGATATCCTCCGGACGGGCTTCCACCCGGGAGGTGGGGTTGGAGAGCGGCATGATGATGGGGCGGGGGCAGTGGCTGTGCATTTCGCGCACGATCGCTTCGCTGAACAGCCCCGGCTGGCCCGATACGCCGATCAACACCGTGGGGTGGGCATTGCGTACCACATCGAGCAGGGAGATCCCTTCACTCTCCGTTTGCCATCCGGCCAGCGCTGGCCGTTTCTGTACCAGACGACTTTGGAAGTCGAGCAGGTTGGGCAGGCGATCGGTTAGCAGTCCGAAGCGATCGACCATGAAGATGCGCGTCCGCGCCTCTTCATCGCTCAGCCCCTCGGCGATCATCTGGGCGATGATCTGTTCCGCGATACCACATCCGGCAGATCCGGCGCCAAGGAAGGTAATGGTCTGATCGCGCAGACGGCTGCCGGCGGCGTGACTGGCGGCGATCAGGCTGCCCAGGGTGACAGCCGCGGTGCCCTGAATGTCGTCGTTAAAACAGCATAACCGATCGCGATAGCGGCTCAGCAGCGGCATGGCGTTTTTCTGGGCAAAGTCCTCAAACTGCAGCAGAACATCCGGCCAGCGACGTTTGACCGCCTGAATGAACTCCTCGACGAACGCATTATATTCATCGCCGGTGATGCGCGGATGGCGCCAGCCCATGTACAGTGGATCGTTGAGGCGTTGTGGATTATTGGTACCGACGTCCAACACAACGGGAAGGGTATAGGCCGGGCTGATGCCGCCACAGGCGGTGTACAGTGACAGTTTACCGATAGGGATCCCCATACCGCCGATGCCCTGATCGCCAAGGCCAAGGATACGTTCGCCATCGGTGACCACGATCACCTTTACATTCTGTTTAGTGGCATTTTGCAGCATGTCATCGATGCGATCGCGGTTGGGATAGGCGATAAACAGCCCGCGGGCGCGCCGGTAGATATAGGAAAAGTGCTCACAGGCTTCGCCGACCGTCGGAGTATAGATGATGGGCATCATCTCGCTAAGGTGGCTGCGCAGCAGGCGGTAAAACAGGGTCTCGTTGGTATCCTGAATATTACGCAGGTAGATATGTTGCTCGGTGGCGCTATGAAAATCACAAAACTGGCGATAGGCGCGCTCAACCTGCTCTTCAATGGTTTCGATGGCCTCAGGGAGCAGGCCGTTCAGATTAAAGGTGTTACGCTCTTCTTCGCTGAAGGCGCTGCCTTTGTTGAGCAGTGGAAATTCCAGCAGGATGGGACCGGCATAGGGAATATACAGCGGACGTTTACTTTCGTGTTCCAGATCCATAAGTACGCTCTTATGTTAACGGGATAAAATAACACGCTGAAGATCCTAAAAGAGAGTTCGCCATTGTTCAATGTTTGTTATCAAAAACATTCATTTAATATATGTTTTGTAACAATGATTTTAGGGGGCGGGAGTGTTGGGGTAACGCGCCAAGGCTCCCGGGGGAACCCTGGCGTCAGGGTTACAGCGGATGGTGCTGCAGATCGTTGCAGCCGAGCGCCTGTAGGGTGGCGCGCGTCGCCGCATACTGTGACAGGGGCGCCTGACGGGATTCCACCAGCGCGGCCCGGCGAATAGCGTTGACGTTGTCGCCGGACATATTCAGCAGGATCAGGGCGGCCTGCAGCGGTGGCAGGCTGGGATTAAAGGCAGCATTTTCCGCATAGCGGCCGGCATAGACGGCTCGGGGGGTTTCGACAGCAACGCCGCTGTAGGCCTGGCTATATGGCGCATGGCTGGCGTTGGCGGCGTCCAGCGCCGCCTGCTGCAGGGGATCGCTGGCTGCATTGTCCAGCATCAGCCCGTGATGGGTAGGGTCCAGCAGCAGGGTTTTTATCTGCAGATCGCGTGGGCCAAAGGCGTCGGGCAGATAGTCGCCCAGGGTGGCGGTGTGGCGGCCCGGTAGATGGATTGGCAGCGAGGTACCGCTGTTCAGTTCATTCATAAACTGGCGGCAGTGGCCGCAGGGCGTGCAGTTAACGGTAATTGACGCCAGTGCCGTTTCGCCCCGTAGCCAGGCGTGGGTGATCGCGCACTGCTCAGCATGGATGGTCTGCTGCAGCGGGGTGCCGGAAAACTCCATATTGGCGCCGAAGTAAAGGTTACCGCTGGCACCGTGGACGATAGCACCGACCTGAAAATGAGAGATAGGCGTCAGGGCATAGGCGGCAGCCAGCGGCAACAGGGCAAAACTCAGGGCCTGGCGATCCAGGTGGCAGGCATGACCAATGGCATCCACCTGGGCTGCGGTGATCACGGCGTTGAAGGTGTCAGACGCCATTACTGGCGTAAGCGCCGCTTGGAGTTCGGCAGGCAGCTGGCTGAATGCAGCGGCAAAGCGTGCGTGCATGGGAAAGCCTCTTGTGAGTTACGGGAGGCTATTGTAAGGAAGCGAATAGGTGATATTTGTGATAATAATCACTTTTTAGATGCAATAATTGTAATAAATATCTCGAATGAGGGAAAAATTTCAACGTTTTTAACGTAAAAAAGGTTTGTCGATAGCGGAGAGCGCATACCGGCACCCCCCGCTGTGACAATGTTATCAGAAGATATGCAGCAGTATCGGGAACAGAAACGGCGCCAGCAGGGAGGTAATGATCCCGCAGATAACCAGCGCCAGAGAGCTAAAGGCACCCTCCTGGTAGTCGACCTCTGCGCAACGGGCGGTTCCCAGGGCGTGTGATGCCGTCCCCATAGCCAGACCCCGCGACGCCTTGGTACGGATGTTCAGGGCATTCAGCAGGGTGTGGCCAAATACGGCGCCCAGGATCCCGACAAAGATCACGCAGACGGCACTGATGGCCGGGATCCCGTGGATGGACTGAGCGACAGCCATCGCGATCGGTGTGGTCACCGATTTCGGCATTACCGAGGCGGCGATCTCCGGCGTCGCACCGAGCCACAGGGCGATGGCGGTGCCGGTGATCATCGCGGTGGCGCTGCCGATAAAGCAGATGGTGATAATGGACTTCCAGCGGGCGCGGATCTGGTGCAGCTGTTCATACAGTGGGAAGGCCAGCGCTACGACCGCCGGCTGTAGCAGGCTGTTGAGCGCCGAGCTGCCGGCAAAATAGTTTTTATAGGGAATATGCAGCAGCAGCAGCAGCGGAATGATCACTGCCATAGAGACCAGCAGCGGGTTGAGCAGCGGCATATTCAGGCGTTGGGCGAGACGACGGGCGCCAAAGAAGACCACCAGCGTCAGCGGCAGTGACCACCAGATATTCAGCATGACGGTCATCATTGTTTACTCTCCTGCGGATGGCTCAGGGGCTGCTCGCCGCTGCCGGGCCGTTCGCGATGAACCAGGTGTGAGCAGTAGGCTACCACCACCATAATGATCAGGGTGCTGACCACGCAGGAGACCACAATGGGGCCAAACTGGCGGCACAGTACGTCGTAATACTGCATGACACCCACGCCGATCGGCACGAACAGCAGCGCCATATAACGAATAAACAGACTGCACCCCGGTTTGACCCAGGTGGCCGGCATGATCTGCGAAGCCAGCAGGGCAAACAGGATCAGCATACCGATGATGCTGCCCGGGATCTTGATTGGTAACAGGGTGGCGAGCGCATTACCGGCAAACAGGCACAGGTAAATCAGCACGAAGGCACGTGCGTATTGCCAGCAAAGAGAAAGTGGATTTGACATCATAGTGTACCCAAAAACGAAAACATAATCATCATACAATTAATTGGTAAAATGTGCTACTGATCACATCATGAATTCGCTCTATGACAGCTATGCCCATTTGGTGGGGTATTGGTGCTGCCGTAGAGACGGAGCGTGCCGGGTAGCCCGGCGCGGAAGGAAAGCGTGAGCGAATTAGGTTTTCTCTGTGCTGTGCAGAGGAGGCGTATAGGCCTCTGTCGCCGCGCTGGCCCGGTTTACCGCGCAGGGCGGTGCGGGTTGCGAAACAGTTCATAGATACACAGCGCCAGTCCCAGCCAGATCAGTGAGAAGCTGATCATTTTGGGCAGGTTGATCGGTTCACCGAAGGCCAGCACCGCCAGTAGAAATTGCAGCGAGGGTTCGACATACTGCGCCAGGCCCACCACCGTCAGAGAGGTGCGCTTGATGGCGGCGGCAAACAGCAGCAGCGGTGCATAGGTCACTGGCGCAGTCAGAATATACAGCGAATATTCCGCCAGACTGAGGTTGCCCAGATGGCTGTCGCCGCCGATCTGTAGCCAGAGAGTGATCCCCAGCGCCAGCGGCAGCATCCAGAGAGTCTCCAGCGTCATGGAGGTCATAATATCGTAACGGATATACTTACGCACCAGGCCGTAGAAGGCAAAGGTGATACCCATTACCAGTGCCAACACCGGCACGCGCCCCAGCAGGATTATCTGGTAAGTCAGGCCGATGATGGCCAGCAGCACCGCAATGCGCTGAAAGCGGGTTAGCCGATCGTGCAGAAAGATGACACCCAGCGAGATGGCGAACAGCGGATTGGTGAAGTAGCCCAGGCTGGCGTCCAGCACCAGGTTGTGAGTCAGGGCATAGATGAAGGTGGTCCAGGAGATGCTCATGATGGCGCCGCCCAGCAGGCAGCAGTACAGCGAGCGTTTATCCTGCCAGGCCTCACGCCAGGAGGTGCGGTGCCTGAACAGCAGACGCAGCGCCAGCAGCAGGGGCACCGACCAGAACAGACGCTGGGCCAGCAGTTCGAAGGCATTGGCATCGTTAAGCAGCTTATAGAATAGCGGCGTGATCCCCCACAGAATAAACGACAGTACCGCCAGCAGCGGTCCATTGCGCAGCCACATAGTTCAGCCTTGATTGTCTGCTCCGTCGCGGAGCCTGGTTATCGGCCACTCTGCCGTGGGCAGAGTGGAAATAGAGAGAAGGATGGTGCAATAAACGTCATCAATCTGACGACGGTTGCATCCTTCCGGCGCAGATTATTATCCTACTAATTCACGGGCATAATCAAACAGCGCCTGCAGCAGCGTCAGCCGCTGAGGCTGATCCTCATAGCGGTTGTACAGCATTTCCAGCGTCTGTAGATAATCCTGTACGTGCTGCGGTGTCAGCATGCTCTGGCGATGCTGCTGCCAGCGGCGCATCTCGCTCTCATCCAGCGTCGCCGGGTAGTTACGGGCGCGGTAGCGAAACAGCAGCGGCGTGATGCGCCGATCGTTGAAACGCAGATCCAGCGCCGGCAGGTTCTGCGGCAGGGTGGCGCGAATAATTTGCATCGCCTGGCGATCGGCATCGCTGAAGAAGCCGTCGTACAGCTGGCTGTCCACGTCGTCCGATGGCGGAAAGGGCGGCGCATCGGCAAACAGGGATACCACCTTGTCACGGATCTCGCTGTGCTGCTGTAGCAGGGCCAGATTATCCCGGCAGCGCTGGCGATCGAGCCCCAACCGGACGGCGTTGTCCGCGAGCAGGGTTTTTTCCGGTGCCAGCACCGGACATTTATTGATGTGGACCAGCTTGATGGGCACCGGGGCGGCGTCGCCCAGCTCGTTGCGCGGCGTGTAGAGCCGTTCGCGCAGGGCGTCGGCATCCAGGGTCAGCAGCGGGGTGATATCGCTGTCCAGATCGCAGACGATCACGGCGTTTTTGTTTTCGGGATGCCAGGCCAACGGTGCGATCAGGCTGGTATTACCGCGCAGGGCGCCAAACATGCCGGAGACATGCACCAGGGGCGTCATTGCGGCGATGTCGATAAGCTGAGCTACCCGGTTTTTGTTGCGCAGCTGGAACAGATAGTCGAACAGCCGTGGCTGAGCCTGTTTGACCCGCTGGGCCAGCGCGATGGTGGCGTAGACATCGGCCATGGCGTCGTGGGCGTTGCTGTGCTCAATGCCGTTGGCCTGCGACAGGTGCTCCAGCTTGAAGCTGGGCAGCCCCTGCTCGTTTTCCGGCCAGACGATCCCCTCGGGGCGCAGGGCGTAGCAGGTGCGCACCACATCCAGCAGATCCCAGCGTGAGTTGCCGTTTTGCCAGCTGTAGGCGTAGGGGTCAAAGAAGTTGCGGTAGAACAGGTTGCGGCTCACCTCATCGTCGAAGCGGATGTTGTTATAGCCCAGTACGCAGGTACCCGGCACGCTGAACAGCCGGTGGATACGCCCGGCGAATTCGGCTTCACAGACCCCCTGGGCCAGCGCCGTCTGCGGGGTGATCCCGGTGATCATCACTGCATCGGGCTGGGGCAGATAATCATCGGCCGGACGGCAGTAAAACACCTGTGGCTCTTCGATGATATTGAAGTCGGCATCGGTGCGCACGCCGGCGAACTGTGCGGGACGATCCCGCGCCGGATGCTGACCGAAGGTTTCATAGTCGTGAAACAGGAAGGTGGGCGCAGCCTTGCTCAAAATAGGGCCTCTACAGCGAAAACGTGAATGAAAGTCAGCGGCGCTCCCTCTGGGTACAGATGCGATGCACAGTGACGTAACATGCCTTAGTGTAACCGTGCCGGGCGGGAAACCCAATATTCTATTATTTATTGCGATATCGGTATGACCTGTCCCAGAAGTGATGATAAGAGTGCTGGGTATTTTTTTATGCCGAGGATTTCCGTTACACTAAAGATTCATTTTTGTTGAGATCCTGATCCAAGGTCGTTTCCGTGCGTTTAAATAAAAGCATCACTCCGTTTGACTCTTTCATCTATGGGCATTATCGCGCTGTACACGGTGTGCGCATGGCGATCTCTTTCGTATTAACGTTCCTTCTGATCCGGGTGTTGGCGGTGCCAGAGGGGGTTTGGGCGCTAATCACCATGGTGGTGGTGATCGGACCGATCTCCTTTTGGGGTAACGTTACCGTCCGGGCACTGCAGCGCTGTATGGGGACGGTGTTTGGTGCCGCATCGGGGCTGGTGGCACTATATCTTGAGCTCTATTCGATGAGCCTGATGCTGGTGTGGTGCACTGTCGTTATGTTTGTCTGTGGTATCGCAGCCCTGGGCAAGCGCCCCTATATGGGGCTACTGATCGGCATCACGCTGTGCGTGGTGTCCGCCGCCGGGCCCGGCGATATTCAGACGGCACTGCTGCGCAGCGTCAACGTGATCATCGGCTCGCTGCTGGCGCTGCTGTTTGCCAGCATTTATCCGCAGCGGGCCTTCACCCACTGGCGGTTAAAGATGAACCATGGCCTGACCTGCATGAGTAACATCTATAGTGCCTATATTTCACCTAATATGGTTGAACGCCCGCAGTTGACCGAACATCAGCAGCTCATTCTCTCCGATCTGGGCACCGTACGCGGCCTGCTGGCACCCAGCGCCCGGGAGACCAAGGTGGATAAAGCGGTGTTCGACGCCATTCAGGTGATCACCCGTAACCTGGTGGCCACGCTGGAGATGATGACCGACGCCTATTGGGCCAGCCGTGAAAGCCACTTTATCATGCTGAACGCCACCCGGCTGCGGATGTTTCAGAAGCTGACCATCAACGCCCTGCACGGACTGTCACAGATGCTGCTCAGCGGACGGGGGGAGGAGGCGCTGGAGCACCTGCCGGAGATGGAGCCGATGGTGGTAGAGCTGAAGACATTGATCGCGCAGGCGCAGGTGCACAGCGACAGAGAAGCGCCGATTTATGGCTATCTGTGGCTGAATATGCAGCTGGCGATGCAGCTGGATGAGCTGCGCGATCTGTTGAGCAACGTATTGCGCCGCTGATCGGCGCCGGGACAACGGTGGGGCGGGTGGCTGATTTTGTCCGCCCGCTGTGCGACAATAGCGCGCCATGTTTCCCGCAGCGAGTATCAATGACCCTTTCCAGCGCACTCAAAACCCAGATCTCCCAGTGGTATAAGGCCCTGGCGCAGCAAATTCCCGATTTTGTCACCCGTCCGCAGCAGCGGAAAATGATCGCTGAAGTCGCCCGGGCACTGAGCGGCATTGACGCCCGTCATTTGGTGATCGAGGCGCCGACCGGCGTCGGTAAAACCCTCTCCTATCTGTTGCCCGGCATTGCCATCAGTCGGGCACAGCAGAAGCCGCTGGTGGTGAGTACCGCCAACGTAGCGTTACAGGATCAGATTTATACCCAGGATCTGCCGCTGCTGCGGCGAATTATCCCCGATCTGACTTTTACCGCCGCCTTTGGCCGCGGTCGCTACGTGTGTCCGCGTAATTTGGCGGCGCTCTCCGAGCATCAGGATGGGCAGGGATCCCTGCTGCTGTTTATCGATGATGCGCTGCAGCCGGGCAGCGAGGAGGATCGGGCGCAGTGCCGCCGTCTGCAGGAAGAGCTGGAGAGCCGCCGCTGGGATGGGTTGCGCGACCATCTGCATGACAATCTGGATGATGGGCTATGGGCCAAGATGAGCACCGATCGGGCCAGCTGCCTGAACCGCAGCTGTTCCCATTTTCGCCACTGCCCGTTTTTTCTGGCGCGGCGCGAAATTGAAAGCGCCGATGTGGTGGTAGCCAACCATGCGCTGGTGATGGCGGCGCTGGAGAGCGAGTCGGTGCTGCCGCCGCCGAAGGATCTGTTGCTGGTGCTGGATGAGGGGCACCATCTGCCCGATGTCGCCCGTGATGCGTTGGAGATGGAGGGTGAGATCACCGCTCTGTTTGTGCAGGGGCAGATCGATATGATCGTACGCCATATCGAACAGTGCCAGGCACAGTATCAGCCCAAGAATCCCCCGCGCTTGCTGGGCAGCGGGCGCCTGCAGGCGCACACGGCGGAGCTGCGTCAGCTGCTGACAGATTTCGATCGTGCTGCCGCCGGGCTGCTGGCCGGTGAGGAGCAGCACCGCTTTATTCTGGGCCAGCTGCCCGAAGCGCTGGGTGAGCTGGCACAGCGCCTGTATAAGCTGTGCGATGGTCTACGCGGCCTGAGCGAGTTTATGATGAACGACCTGCAGGAGAAGACCGGGACGCACGATGCGCTACGGGTACAGCGCGCGCTGCTACAGATGAGCCGGGCGTTCAGCTACCTAGAGGCGCTGAGCAAGCTGTGGCGCCTGGCGGCACTGGATCAGGCCTCCAATGCACCGATCTCCAAATGGCTGACGCAAGAGCTCAGCGATGGCGTACACCACCGCTACCTGCACTGCGTCGGGATCCGGGTATGCGATCAGCTGGAGCGCTTACTGTGGCGGCGTATTCCCCACGCGGTGATCACTTCGGCGACCCTGCGCTCCCTGAACCGCTTTGACCGCATCAGCGAGCTCTCTGGCCTGAACAGTCAGGCCGGCGATCGCTTTGTGGTGCTGGACTCGCCATTTGACCATGTACACCAAGGGTGTCTGGTGATCCCGCAGATGACGCTGGAGCCTACGTTGGCGCAGGAGGGAGAGCATTTACGTCAGATGGCTCACCTCTTCCGTGCGGCCTGGCTGCGTGGTGAACACACCGGTATGCTGGTGTTGTTTGCCAGCCAGCGGGCGATGCAGACTTTTTTAGGTTTTGTCCCGGATCTGCGCCTGGGGCTGCTGGTGCAGGGGGACCGTCCCCGCTATCGCCTGGTGGAAGAGCACTGTCGCCGGGTGCACGCAGGGACACAGAGCGCGCTGGTCGGGCTGCAGTCGTTTGCCGAGGGGCTGGATCTGAAGGGTGAGTTGTTGACCCAGGTGCATATTCATAAGGTAGCCTTTCCTCCGGTAGACAGCCCGGTGATCCTGACGGAGGGAGAGTGGCTGAAGTCGCATAACCGCTACCCCTTTGAGGTGCAAAGCCTGCCTGGTGCCTCTTTTACCCTGATCCAGCAGGTAGGGCGGCTGATCCGCAGCCACGCCTGCCGCGGCGAGATCGTCATCTACGATCGCCGCCTGCTGAGTAAACCGTATGGTAGCCGTCTGCTGGCCGCGCTGCCGGTGTTTCCTATCCTGCAGCCGCCGTTGCCGGAGGGGGAATTGCCTGCCTGGCCACAGCCCGTGGCGCAAAAGCGGGCCTCTCGCCACTCTGCCTCACGCCGTCGCCGCTAACGCAGCAGAGCGGATAGCCGCAATTATCATACTAAATCATTGCCTGCGATAAAATTCTTATGTAGAATCCAAAAAGTATAACCGTTTGAAATAATTATATATAAAATAGTTATATTTT
Organism: Edwardsiella ictaluri ATCC 33202; assembly: GCF_000264785.1. GTDB lineage: Bacteria > Pseudomonadota > Gammaproteobacteria > Enterobacterales > Enterobacteriaceae > Edwardsiella > Edwardsiella ictaluri. The sequence continues at coordinate 29,009 of NZ_AFJI01000082.1, forward strand.
ATCGCAAATAATACTTGTCAGGTAGAGTGCCAGGCAGAGAATTGCTCCCTGATTTTTTGTGGTTTTCTCTGAGGGATCTATCGGTCTTTTTTAAAGGGAGGCTCCCATCACGGAATGGGAGGTACTGCATTGTCCAATCCATCCAATCCATCCAATCCGCTTTCTTCTTCCGGTGTTGCCTTGACACATCAGCATGTTGTGCCACCGCTGCAGCAGGATGAAATCGATCTGTTGTCTCTCCTGCTGGTGCTGTTTAAGGCTAAGTGGGTCATCCTGGGGGCCGTATTGGTGTGTGCCCTGGCGGGATTTGCCGTCAAGACACTGTTACCTCAAAAGTGGACCAGCTATGCCGAGCTGATCCCGGCACAGGCGCGTGAATTGGCTGCGATGAATAGCGAACTGAATCAGCTGGCGCTCCTGGATATTAAAGTGAATGCGTCGCCAGGCTGGCTGATAGAGCGGTTTGTACAAACCTACGAGTCCCAGATAGTACGTCGCGAATACATTGCCCAGACGGATTACTATAAAACGCTGGCGGCGGCATTGTCTGACCCGCTGGCGCGGGAGCGGCTGCTCAGCTCGCTGGCCCAGAAAGCCTTTACCCTGAAGAACAGCCAGCTGGATCAGGCAACCGAGAGTAAGGAGTACACCTACTACCGACTGGGAGTCAGTGCCCGCAGCTCCCAGGAGGCCCATGCACTGCTGCAGGGGTACATTGACTTTGTCGCCGCTCGGGTGGTGGACGATCTGCGCTATAACATTAAGAATCAGCTGGATCAGACCCTGGCGCGGGAAAAGGCGCGGTATCAGCTGACGCTGCAGAATCTGAGAAATGATCAGCAGGTGAAGATCCGCCGTCTGGACTATTCGCTGGCGGTGGCACAGGCGGCGGGGATCAGTAAACCGCTGTATGGCAACGGCGCAACGTTTAAGGATGACGATGATTTCCCGATTTCTCTGGGGACTAACGGTTTGCGCCAGAAGCTGGATATCGAGAAAAGCCAAACGGATCTGACGGAGCTTAACGCCGGTCTGAAGAACAGCCAGCAGTATATTGGGCGTCTCAGTCAGGTGCACCTGAGCGATCTGAAGATTCAGCCCTTTAAATATCTGATGCTGCCGAGTATTCCGGTACAGAAAGAGGCGCCTAAGGGGGCGTTGATCGTGCTGTTGTCGGCGATGGCGGGCCTGTTGCTTTCCTGTGGTGCGGTGTTGATGCGCCATGCAATAACCGGTCAGCGTACAGCTGCGTAGGCGTTTACCGCGCCGCCTGCGGCATAAAGCTTTTTTCCGGTATCATAATAAACAACGCAGCTAAGAGGCTGCGTTGTTTATTGTCAGTCTCAGGCCACCTCCCCGGGAGGGGATGATGGTGCTTCAGGCAATCGGCACCGGGGGCCATACTCTATTACTCTGCCGTTTGCTGCGCCTTGAGCCAGGCTATCTCATCCTGCCAGCGCCCAGGATCGGTGGTTTCCAGGATCAGCGGGATACCGTCAAAGCGTGGATCGCGCATGATCCAGCGGAACGCCGCATCGCCGATATTGCCTTCCCCGAGGCTCTGGTGCCGATCAACCCGGCTGTTGAAAGCGCTTTTCGCATCGTTGAGGTGCATGCCGCGCAGGTAACTAAAGCCGACGGTGCGGGAAAATTGGGCAAAGGTCTCCCCGCAGGCGGCCTCATCGCGCAGATCATAGCCTGCGGCGAAGGCATGACAGGTATCGATACAGACCCCAACGCGCGATTTGTCCTCGACCTGCTCAATAATGGCCGCCAGCTGCTCGAAGCGGAACCCCAGGTTGCTGCCCTGACCGGCAGTGTTCTCTATCACCGCGCACACCCCCTGGGTCTGAGAGAGTGCGAGATTGATCGACTCCGCGATGCGGGACAGGCAGTCGCGCTCGTCGATCTGCAGCAGGTGACTGCCGGGGTGAAAGTTGAGCAGGGTCAGTCCCAGATCGGCGCAGCGCTGCATCTCATCAATAAAGGCGCCGCGCGATTTTTCCAGCGCCTCGGTGACCGGGTGGCCCAGATTAATCAGGTAGCTATCGTGCGGCAGGATCTGCTGCGACTGATAACCGTAGCGCGTGCAGGCGGCCCTGAAGGCGTCAATGGCATCGTCTGTCAGCGGGGCCGCTTTCCACTGGCGCTGATTCTTGGTGAACAGCGCAAATGCGGTGGCCTCCAGCGCATGGGCGCGGGCGGGGGCCTGATCCAGTCCTCCGGCGGCGCTGACGTGAGCTCCAATATATTTCATAGGGTTATCTCCTGTTGCGATGGCGCTATTATGACACTGAACGCGCGGGCAATAAAATAAAAACACCCTGCTAACCATAGGTTAACAGGGTGCAGAGGCTATCGCTTACAGGCAGTGCTGGATAACGACGTTGATGGCGGCACCACCGATAATCAGCCAGACAAACAGCAGGCTGGCCAGAATGATGGGGCGGATGCCGGCCTGACGGATGGCGCTGATATGGGTGGTCAGGCCAAGGGCGGCCATGGCCATGGCCAGCAGGATAGTATCCAGGGTAATCAGCGCATGCACCAGCGCGCCAGGCAGCAGGTTAAAGGAGTTAAAGCCGGCGACCAGAATAAAGATAACCGCGAACCAGGGAATAGTGATCGGGGCCTTTTTTCCGTCGGTGGAGCCGGTACCGCGGCTGAGTGTGCTGGACAGGATCAGCAGGAACGGCGCCAGCATCATCACGCGGATCATTTTGGTGATCACCGCGGCGTTGCCGGTGTCATCGCTGATGGCGCGCCCGGCAGCGACCACCTGGGCCACCTCATGTACCGTAGATCCAATATAGATGCCGAAGCTTTCCTGGGTCATGGCGACCCACTGGTAGTGGGCGTTGAGCTGATAGAGCCAAGGGTACAGGAAGATGGCGATGGTGCCAAAGATAACGACGGTGGAGACGGCGACCGAAACCTTGCTGGCGTCGGCTTTGACCACCGGCTCGGTGGCCATGACCGCCGCCGCGCCGCAGATGCTGCTGCCGGCACCGATCAGCATCACGGTCTGTTTATCCATGCCGAAGACTTTACGCCCCAGCCACAGCGCCAGCAGGAAGGTGGAGCTGAGGGTCAGGGCATCGGTAATAATGCCGGTCAGGCCGACGTCAGCGATCTGCTGAAAGGTCAGGCGGAAGCCATACAGGATGATCCCCAGGCGTAAGAATTTCTGTTTGGCCAGATGGACCCCGACGGAGCAGGGGATACTCAGCGCCGGGTAGACGCTGTTACCGATCAGAATGCCGAGAATGATGGCCAGGGTCAGAGCGCCAAAGCCAAGCTGTTCGACCCAGGGCAGGGCACCGGCCCACATGGATACGGCGGTGATGATGCCGGTCAGCAGCAGTCCGGGGAGCAGACGCAGCAGGGCATGAGTCTGGTGTGAAGCGTGCGATCTGTTTTCTGTCATTGTTATGGTGAACTGTATTATTGTGAATTCAAGAGCCGTCAAGCTTAAAGAGACAGTGGCTAAATTCTAAATCGATAATGGTACTATGTTTTATAGACATATTTGCTAGATGCTCTCACGGCCGGACGCGGCCAGTTCAGGCATCCGGTGGGGTGGCTGCACTGGTGTTGATGATGATCAGCAGTACGCACAGGGGTGACAGCAGCGTCGCCAGCGCTGCGGTGACCGTGTTGCCCTGAGAGAGCAGCCAGGCGCCATAGTAAAAGCCACAGGCCAGCGCCATCTGCAGGATAAAGGCCAGCGTACTGCCGCGCCATCCCTGCCTGGCCCAGGCAAAGGCACAGATCGCCAGGGTCACCAACGCACCGATCAGATAACCATACAGGGTCTCCATGGCAACCTCCCACCCGCTGCTTTCGTCTTTATCCTGCCTGCGTTGAGTATAGTGGAAATGTGCCGGGGTAAAGCGTGGTGCGTTTGCCCTGAGTGGGGCGGCGGCGAATAAATCACCCGTCCGGGTGATCGTCAGACGGGATCTTCCGGCAGCGCGGCGTCAGATCCGCTGCGTGTGCGCCGCGCGGCGCTGGAAAGAGAAGCAGGGGACCGGGTACGAGACATTAATCGCTTTAAGTAGTAAATTATTTCTGATTTATCTATAGTTGGCGCTGCGTAAATGAAATTTGACGCAGAGAGCGGCCCCGTCGTCGTCGGGTCACAGGGCTATCGGCGCCGGGGACGGCGCGTTGGTTGAAACGGTTTGGATCTGTCTATGCACATCACCTTGCGACAACTGGAAGTTTTTACAGAAGTACTGAAAAGCGGTTCGACCACGCAGGCATCCATAATGCTGGCGCTTTCGCAGTCGGCGGTGAGCGCAGCGCTGTCGGATCTGGAGACCCAGCTGTCGGTGCGTCTGTTCGATCGCGTAGGTAAACGGCTGGTGGTCAACGAGCACGGTCGTCTGCTGTATCCGAAAGCGATGGCGCTGCTGGAGCAGGCCAGCGAAATCGAACAGCTGTTTAAGGGTGAGAGCGGAGCGCTGCGCATTGCCGCCAGCAGCACCATCGGTAACTATCTTCTGCCGCCGATGATGGCCGCCTACCGGCGCGATTTCCCGGTAACGCCGCTGGAGCTGCACGTGGGTAACAGCCATGATGTGATCAACGCCGTGGCGGCGTTCAACGCCGATCTGGGACTGATCGAGGGCCCGTGTCACATGCCGGAGCTGACCACCCAAAGCTGGCTGGAGGATGAGCTGGTGGTGTTTGCCGCACCGGACCATCCACTGTTGCGGGAGCCGGTTACCCTGGCCCGTCTGGCGGATGCGCCGTGGATCCTGCGTGAGACCGGTTCCGGTACCCGCGAGGTGGTTGAGCATCTGTTGCTCTCCCATTTACCCCATTTTGATCTGGTGATGGAGCTGGGCAACTCCGAGGCTATCAAGCATGCGGTGCGCTATGGTATCGGCATCAGCTGCCTGTCGCGCCGGGTGATCGAAGAGCAGCTGAGCAATGGTACCCTGGTCGAGGTCGCGCTGCCGGAGATCAACCTGCATCGCTCGCTGTATCTGATCCACCACCGCCAGAAGCATATTTCCAAGGCACTGGCCCGTTTTCTGAGCTACTGCCAGGCGTAGCGCCTACGAGGCGGCAGCAGAGGCTGCTGCCGTAGTTTATTGTGATCTTGGCGTATTTTTATTACATACGCGATTAGCTACCCGCTAATAATCCAGCAACCATCATGAAGCTCTCTTATTATCGTTAGATTGTTACTTCCTGCCGCAGATGGATTTGTTACAATCCCGCCTGGTTTCATGATTCAACGCAAAACAACGATAGGGTTCTAATGGCTCAGACAAAAACTACCGTCCCCGATGCGGGACAAGGACCGGCGCTGCGCCGGGAGTTAAAAGCGCGGCACTTGTCGATGATCGCTATCGGCGGTTCTATTGGTACTGGGCTGTTTGTTGCATCAGGCGCTACGGTGTCCCAGGCCGGCCCCGGCGGAGCGCTGTTGTCGTATATCATCATCGGGATGATGGTGTACTTCCTGATGACCAGCCTGGGTGAGCTGGCGGCGTTTATGCCGGTGTCAGGCTCGTTTTCTACCTACGGCTCACGTTACGTGGAAGAGGGCTTTGGCTTCGCGCTGGGCTGGAATTATTGGTATAACTGGGCGGTGACCATCGCCGTCGATCTGGTAGCCGCACAGCTGGTGATGGGCTACTGGTTTCCCGATATGCCCGGCTGGATCTGGAGCGCGCTGTTCCTGTGCCTGATATTCCTGCTGAACTATATTTCGGTGAAGGGCTTTGGCGAGGCGGAGTACTGGTTCTCGCTGATCAAAGTCAGCACCGTGATCATCTTTATCGCCGTGGGGCTGATGATGATCGCCGGTATCCTGAAGGGCGGCGAAGGTGCCGGTTTCCATAACTGGACCATCGGTGATGCGCCGTTTGCCGGGGGTTTTGCCTCGATGATCGGGGTGGCGATGATCGTCGGTTTCTCCTTCCAGGGCACCGAGCTTATCGGCATTGCCGCCGGGGAGTCTAAGGATCCGGGTAAAAATATTCCGATGGCGGTGCGTCAGGTCTTCTGGCGCATTCTGTTGTTCTATGTGTTCGCTATTCTGATCATCAGTCTGCTGATCCCCTATACCGATCCCAGCCTGCTGCGTAATGACGTGAAGGATATCTCCGTCAGCCCGTTCACCCTGGTGTTCAAGAATGCCGGTCTGCTCTCTGCGGCGGCGGTGATGAACGCGGTGATCCTGACGGCGGTGCTGTCAGCGGGGAACTCTGGGATGTATGCCTCGACGCGTATGCTGTACACCCTGGCGACGGAGGGCAAGGCACCGCGTATTTTCGGCCGTCTGTCCAAGGGGGGCGTGCCACGCAATGCGCTGTACGCCACCACGGTGGTCGCCGGTCTGTGCTTCCTGACTTCGATGTTCGGCAACCAGGAGGTCTATCTGTGGCTGCTGAACACCTCGGGGATGACCGGGTTTATCGCCTGGCTGGGGATCGCCATCAGCCACTACCGTTTCCGTCGCGGCTACGTGATGGCGGGACTCGACCTGAATGCGCTGCCCTATAAATCCGGCTTCTTCCCGCTCGGGCCAATCTTTGCCTTTGTGCTGTGTCTGATCATCACGCTGGGACAGAACTATGAGGCGTTCCTGAAGGATCGCATCGACTGGTACGGTGTAACTGCGACCTATATCGGTCTGCCGCTGTTCCTGATCATCTGGTTTGGCTATAAGCTGACGCAGGGAACCCGGTTTGTCCGCTATAGCGAGATGACCTTCCCGACGACCAAGGTCGACTAAGCGACCCACCGCGAAAAATCGCTCCGGATGCCTGTGCTCCGGGGCGTTTTTTTTGCGGCCTTCGCTGACAGAGCACATTGCTGAGGCCGGGGCGATAAAAAACCCGCCGCGGCGGGTTTGGGGGGAACGGACAGCGGCGTTACTTCACCTGCTGGCCCGGCAGGGCGCCACAATCCGGGCTGAGCAGGAAGATATCCTTCCCGCCCGGGCCTGCGGCCATCACCATGCCTTCGGAGATGCCGAAGCGCATCTTGCGCGGTGCCAGATTGGCGACCATCACCGTCAGACGGCCGACCAGCGCCTGCGGGTCAGGGTAGGCACTGCGGATACCGGAAAAGACCTGGCGGGTTTCACCGCCGAGATCCAGTTGCAGCTTAAGCAGTTTGTCGGAACCCGCCACCAGATCGGCGCTGACGATTTGGGCGATGCGCATATCGACCCTGGCGAAGTCGTCAAAGGTGATGGTCTCCTGGATGGGATCGTCGGCCAGCGGGCCGCTGGCGGCGGGTTTCGCTGCGGCCGCGGCGGCGAGTTTGCCTTCTTCAATCATGGCGTCAACCTTACTCATTTCAATGCGGTTAAACAGGGCCTTGAACGGATTTACCCGGTGGCCGAGCAGCGGTTCGGCGATAGCATCCCAGCGTAGCTCAGCGTTGAGGAAGGCCTCGGTGCGCGCGCTCAGCGCCGGCAGCACCGGCTTGAGGTAGGTCATCAGCACGCGGAACAGATTGAGGCCCATGGAGCAGATGGCCTGCAGATCGGCATCGCGTCCCTCTTGCTTGGCAACCACCCACGGCGCCTGCTCATCGACATAGCGGTTGGCCAGATCGGCCAGGGCCATGATCTCACGGATCGCCTTGCCCGACTCGCGCGCCTCGTAGGCTTTGGCTATCTCTGCCGCGGCATCGACAAAGGTCTGGTACAGCGCCGGATCGGCCAGGGTATCGGAGAGCTGGCCGGCGAAGCGCTTGGTAATAAAACCGGCGTTGCGTGAGGCCAGGTTGACCACCTTGTTGACGATATCGGCGTTGACGCGCTGAACAAAGTCCTCCAGGTTTAGGTCGATGTCGTCGATACGATCGGAGAGCTTGGCGGTATAGTAGTAGCGCAGGCAGTCCGGATCCAGGTGGTTCAGGTAGGTGCGGGCCTGAATGAAGGTGCCACGCGACTTGGACATCTTGGCGCCGTTGACGGTGACATAACCGTGTACAAAGACGTTGCTCGGCTTACGGAAACCGCTGCCTTCCAGCATCGCCGGCCAGAACAGGCTGTGGAAGTAGACGATGTCCTTACCGATAAAGTGATACAGCTCGGCGTCGCTCCCTTGGCCCCAGTAGTCGTCAAAGTTCAGATCGCCGCGTTTGTCGCACAGATTCCTGAATGACCCCATATAGCCGATAGGCGCATCCAGCCAGACGTAAAAGTATTTGCCCGGTGCATCGGGGATCTCAAAGCCAAAGTAAGGGGCATCGCGGGTGATGTCCCACTGCTGCAGGCCAGACTCAAACCACTCCTGCATCTTGTTGGCAACCTGCTCCTGCAGGGCGCCGGAGCGGGTCCACGCCTGCAGCATGGCGCCGAAGGATGGCAGATCGAAGAAGAAGTGTTCCGATTCGCGCAGGATCGGCGTGGCGCCGGAGACCACGGACTTCGGGTTGATAAGTTCTGTCGGGCTATAGGTGGCGCCGCACACCTCGCAGTTATCGCCATACTGATCGGCGGACTGACACTTGGGACAGGTGCCCTTGACGAAACGGTCCGGCAGGAACATGCCTTTTTCCGGGTCATAGAGCTGAGAGATGGTGCGGTTCTTAATGAAGCCGTTCTCTTTCAGACGGGTATAGATCAGGCTCGCCAGCTGATGGTTCTCTTCACTGTGGGTCGAGTGATAGTTGTCATAGCTTATCTGGAAGTCGGCAAAATCCTGCTGATGCTCTTTGCTGACCTCGGCGATCATCTGCTCCGGCGCGATCCCCATCTGCTGGGCTTTCAGCATGATCGGCGTCCCGTGCGCATCATCGGCGCAGATAAAGTGCACCTGATTGCCGCGCATTCGCTGGTAACGCACCCACACGTCCGCCTGAATATGCTCAAGCATGTGGCCGAGGTGAATGGAGCCGTTAGCGTAAGGGAGCGCACAGGTCACCAGAATTTTGCGTGATCCTGTTGTATCAGTGACTGAAGCCATAGTGGATTTTGTATCTCTCGGTTAAACAATGGAAGGTAACCTCTGATGTTACCCGATTGCGCCGTCGGTCGCTAGGGCGCGTCCCGTAACTGTCCGCGGCGTTGACGCTGCGCCAGAAGCGCATAATCAAGGCTGAGGGCGCAGGATATCGTGGGTTTATGTTCAAGTCCGACAACGTAAAGTCCGCGCTTTTGGCACACGTCCCGCAGGGCTGGGGCCATTTTAGCCCGGTACTGCGTTACTCAGGGTGCATTTTGGCTCACCCAGCCTCGCCGCCCGCGCCTTGCCCTGGGCGAAAAGAGGCTCACGACCCGTAATGGGCACGCCCTGGAGCGAGCCCCCACGATTCTGGCTACGGAGGCGGCATCTGTGGGTGAGCGGCGCCTAAAATTCGGCGGCGGATCCCCTGCGCGATCGGCCATCAGTTCTGGTAGACTGGACGGGCGGTTTATAATAACGAATAAAGGAGTCGGGATGAGCGATAAATCCCATGAGCAGTCCACGCCTGAAACGCTGTGCGCGCAGGTCGGCGCAATCCTTGATGGTTTTACCCACCCTACGCTGAATCATCCGCTGAGCGCGCTGAAGGCGTTGCACCACTGCGCCCTGCTGGATGGTGTCCTGCATATTGAATTGATGATGCCGTTTGCCTGGCAAAGCGGCTTTGCTGCCCTGCAGGCCAGCGTTACACCCGCGCTGCTGCAGCTGCCGGGCGTGCAGCGCGTCGCCTGGCGCCTGGCGCATAATATTGCCACCCTGAAGCGGGCCAATGACCAGCCGGGAGTGAAAGGCGTACGTAATATCATCGCCGTCAGTTCGGGCAAGGGCGGGGTCGGCAAGTCCAGCACCGCGGTTAACCTGGCGCTGGCGCTGGCTGCCGAGGGCGCCCGGGTCGGGATTCTGGATGCCGATGTGTATGGCCCGTCGATTCCGGCCATGCTGGGTACCGCCCACGAGCGCCCGACGTCGCCGGACGGACAGCATATGGCACCGATCATGGCCCATGGCTTGGCCAGTAACTCTATCGGCTATCTGGTCACGGATGATAACGCCATGGTGTGGCGCGGGCCGATGGCCAGCAAGGCACTGCTGCAGCTGCTGCAGGATACCCTGTGGCCAGATCTGGACTACCTGGTGCTGGATATGCCGCCGGGGACCGGTGACATTCAGCTGACGCTGGCGCAGAGCATCCCGGTGACCGGGGCGGTGGTGGTGACAACGCCGCAGGATATTGCGCTGCTGGATGCGATGAAGGGCATCGTGATGTTTGAGAAGGTGCACGTACCGGTGCTGGGCGTCGTGGAGAACATGAGCATGCACATCTGCAGCCAGTGCGGCTTCCATGAGCCGATCTTCGGTGCCGGTGGCGCGCAAAAGCTGGCGGAGAAGTACCATACCCGCCTGCTGGGGCAGCTGCCACTGCATATTTCGCTGCGTGAGGATCTGGATCGCGGCGAGCCGACGGTCAGCAGCCGTCCTGACTGCGAGTTCAGCGCCATTTACCGCCGACTGGCCGCCGACGTGGCCGCTCAGCTGTACTGGGGCGGTGAATCCATTCCGACCGAAATCGCCTTCCGCGCCGTATAAGCGCCGGGATCGGAGCCATCATAACGGGCGCCGTGGCGGCAGCCCGTTTTTTTACCGCCGCCGCGGTGCTGATTGGACTGGCGTCCGCCGGGCAGACTCCCTATAATTGCCGCGTCTCAGGCACCGGTCTATCCCGATCCTTTCGTGCCCTGCCCCGTCGAACACTTATACATACCAGGTCTTAACACATGACTGACAACACCCACCAGTGCGTCATTATTGGCATCACAGGCGCATCCGCCTCAGGTAAAAGTCTGATTGCCAGTACCCTCTACCGCGAACTGCGCGAACAGGTCGGTGAGGCGCATATCGGTGTCATCCCGGAAGATAGCTACTATAAAGACCAGAGCCACCTGACCATGGAGGAGCGGGTCAAGACCAACTATGACCATCCGAGCGCCATGGATCACAACCTGCTGTTTCAGCACCTGCAGATGCTGAAGCAGGGGAACGCTATCGAGCTGCCGCAGTACAGCTACGTTGAGCACACCCGTATTCAGCAGACCATCCGCCTGGAGCCGAAGAAGGTGATCATCCTGGAGGGGATCCTGCTGCTGACCGACGCCCGCCTGCGCAACGAGCTGAACTTCTCCATTTTTGTCGATACGCCGCTGGACATCTGCCTGATGCGCCGGATGAAGCGAGACGTAAACGAGCGCGGACGCTCTATGGAGTCGGTGATGGCGCAGTACCAGAAGACCGTACGCCCGATGTTCCTGCAGTTTATCGAGCCCTCCAAGCAATACGCCGATATCATCGTGCCGCGCGGCGGTAAAAACCGCATCGCCATCGATATTCTCAAGGCGAAGATCAGCCAGTTCTTCGAATAAGTCCGCCGACGGCGCGCCTGCCGCGGCTCTTGGCCGTCAGCGTGCGCCGTCCTGCGGCGCCAACGACTCCAGTTTATGCCCTCCCGGGCGCGCGCATCGCACGAGATCAGCACGACCGATGCGGTGATGAGCAGCGTTCCCAGCCAGTCCAGCGCGCCAAAGGTGATCCCCAGCAGCAGCAGCGACAGCAGTGCACTGCACAGCGGCTCAGTGCAGCTGAGAATACCGGCCCTGGCGCCACCGATGATTTGTGCCCCCTTCAGATACAGGCTGAAGGTCAGCGCCGTACCGATGATGACCAGATAGAAGGCGGCCAGCAGGGTGGCGTTATCCATCTGTACCTGTGCGGTTTCGCCGGCGAAGAAGGGCATCAGCATCAGGCCGCCCAGCAACATGCTCCAGCCGACGATCGGCAGGGTGCCAAAGCGGGCGATAAGCCCAGAGGGGTAGGTGGTGTAGAAGGCGGAGGCAAAGGCGGAGGCGATCCCCCAGAACAGCGCGGAACGCGAGATCAAGAGCGAGGTCGGATCGCCGTGGGTCACCAGCAAAAAGGTCCCCCCCAGCGAGGAGCCGATGGCCAGCATCACCGGCAGTCCCGGGCGCTGGCGCCTGACCGCGGCAAACCAGGCCACGATAATGGTCGGCGACAGAAATTGCAGAATGGTGGCGGTGGCGGCGTTGGAACGCTCGATGGTCATCAGAAAGGTCAGCTGCACCATGATGGCACCCAGCAGGGTGAACCAGAGTAGGCCGACAATGTCCCGGCGATGTCGCAGCGGTGCGAACAGCCGGTCGCCGTTCAGAAAAGAGACCACCAGCAGGATCACCCCGGAAAAGGTCAGGCGAAACATGGTCAGCCATTGGGCGGAAAGCCCGGTTTTTTGCAAAATATATTGTGCGCAGACGCCGGAGCTGCCCCACAGCGCGGCGGCGACCAGCACATATCCCATACCCTGACGCAGACTTCCCATCGTACGCTCCCTGTACGCATTGCCATATCCGCCACGATGTTAATGGTTTATCCCGTGGCGGCCAAGCCCATGACCCGATTTTTTACGTCACAGCCCTGGGTACAAAGGGGCAATGTCTCTGAATCATTTCGGAAAAAGGGGGTGATCGGGTAAGATATTCTCATCTGCAGCCGTGCTGCGTGGCGATGAGACGGAGATGAACTATCATGAGACTGTGTGACCGCGATATAGAGGCATGGCTGGATGACGGCAGGCTGAGTATTACCCCGCGTCCGCCTCAGGAGCGGATTAGCGGCGCCACCGTGGACGTGCGTCTGGGGAACCGGTTTCGCGTCTTTCAGGGACACACGGCAGCCTATATCGATCTGAGTGGCCCCAAGCAGGAGGTCGCCGAGGCCCTGGAGCGGGTGATGAGCGATGAGATCCAGCTGGGGGAGGATGAGGCCTTTTTCCTGCACCCGGGCGAGCTGGCACTGGCCGTCACCTATGAATCCGTCACGCTGCCGGACGATCTGGTCGGCTGGCTGGACGGGCGCTCCTCGCTGGCGCGCCTGGGGCTGATGGTCCACGTCACGGCCCATCGCATCGATCCCGGCTGGCAGGGCTGCATCGTGCTGGAGTTTTTTAACTCCGGTAAGCTGCCGTTGGCGCTGCGCCCGGGGATGTTGATTGGCGCCCTGAGCTTTGAACCGCTTTCCGCCCCGGCGGCGCGTCCCTATAATCGCCGGGAGGATGCCAAGTACAAAGGGCAACAGGGCGCGGTAGCCAGCCGAATCGATAAAGACTGATCCCATGATCGTAACGGACGACCAAGACTGAGGATGGCATGAGACGACTTCTCACCACATTAATGATCCTGCTGGTGGTGGTGGCGGCAGGCATCAGTGCGCTGCTGTTGTTGATCAATCCCAATGATTTCCGGGCCTACATGATCAAGCAGGTGCAGCAGCGCACCGGCTACAGACTGACGCTGGACGGCGATCTGCGCTGGCGCGTCTGGCCACAGCTGAGCATCCTCTCCGACCGTATGTCGCTGCGTGCCGACGGTGCTGAGCAACCGGTGATCGCAGCCGACAATATGCGCTTAGACGTCCGTCTGTGGCCGCTGCTCTCGCATCAGCTGGAGGTGCGCCGGGTGATGCTGAAGGGGGCGGTGATCCGCCTGACACCGGCGAGTGAACCGACGCCGTTGCCGAACGCGCCCCGCTCGTCGGCGGTGCGCAGCGAACCCATCAGCGATATGGCATGGCGTCTGAACATTCATCAGGTGAAGGTCGAAGACAGCCTGGTGATCTGGCAGGCGCCCGACGGGGAGCCTATCAACCTGCGCGATATCGAGCTGAATATCCAGCAGGATGCGACCCGCCATGCCAGCGTCGACTTTTCCAGCCGTATCAACCGCGATCAGCGCGATCTGCAGCTTAGCCTGCAGGCGGACGTCGATCTGAGCCGCTATCCCCAACAGTATCGGGCGCGCATCGACCACCTGGAATACCGCTACAGCGGTGCCGGGCTGCCGTCAGCGGGGATTGCCGGACAGGGCAGTATGACCCTGGGCTATAGCGCTGCGTCGGCCGCCGTGACCCTGAGCGATCTGACGCTGAGTGCCAATGACAGCCAGCTGCGCGGCGAGATCCAGGCGACGCTGGACGCCATCCCCGAATACCGGGTAACGCTGCAGGCGGATAACCTGGACTGGGATAGCCTGAGCGGCTGGCAGGTGCAAAGCGTGGATAGTGCCGATGCCAATGCCGGTAATACGCCGCCGCCGCCACCGCCGGTGGTGTCACAGGTGGCGCCGCCGGAGAGCAGCGACGAGATGGCATTCCTGCGCGATTTCAGCGCCTGGCTGAATATTCAGGCCAAGCGCGCGACCTACCATGGCATGGCCATAGAGGCGTTTGCCCTGCAGGCCAACAATCGTCGGGGGATGGGAACGCTGGAGAGCCTGAGCGGTCGCATGGGGGCAGGGGAGTTCGCCATCAGCGGTACGCTGCAAAGCCGGCCGGGTCAGGCGGTACAGGTCACGCTTGACCCCCGGCTGCGCCAGCTGAGCCTGGCGCCGCTGCTCGGGACGCTGGCGCTGCCGGCGTTTATCGACGGATCACTGTCGCTCAGTGGCCATCTGCAGGGCGAGGGGCTTTCCATTGCCAGCCTGCAGCGGCGCTGGCAGGGCTCTCTCTCCCTGGTGGTGGATAATGCCCGGTTGGAGGGGATGAACATCGCCCAGCTGATCCAGCAGGCCGTGGTGCGCGATCGGAGTGATGTGCAGGCCGGGGAGAGCGTGGACACCTTTACCACCTTCCAGAGCCTGAAGGCGGCGGCGGCGCTGCACAGCGGTCTCCTTACCCTGAATACGCTGAATGGACACTCACCGCTGCTGGATCTCGGCGGCAGCGGTAGCGTCGATCTGGCGGCCCGGCGCTGTGATATCACTCTGGGGGTCCGGGTATTGCAGGGTTGGACCGGTCACGGCAGCCTGATCGATACGCTGCAGAAGACCTCAATTCCGCTGCATATCTACGGCGATTGGCAACAGCTTAACTATCAGATAGATGTTGATAAGGCGCTGCGCGATTCGCTGGAGCAGCAGGCGCGCGATGCGCTTAAGCAGTGGCTGCAGAAGCGTCGCGAATAGATCCGGGGCGACTCCCCGCCGCCGCTGCTCTGCGTAGCCTGACGATGCAGAGCAGCGGCGGGATAAAAATATATCCTGCATCACACTCTCTCCGTGCTCCACACCGTCACATCGGAAAAGCTTGACCAATATCAGTAAATTAATCTTATCATTTGGGCACAGTGCGGTAGTTTTGACCGTGTTAAAAGGAATTAACAGCTAATAAAGGCAGAAACAATGCCTGTCTTGGGTGCGGCTGAGGTCGCCTGTCTATCTTTTGAGGAAGAATATGCTTGAGCTACTGATTGGGGTCGTGGTTGCCGTTGGCGTCGGGCGTTACATTATTAAAGGATACTCCCCCACCGGGGTACTGATGACCGGCGGCCTGCTGCTGCTGATCATCAGCGCGCTGATGGGGCACGATGTCCTGCCCGCCAGCAGCAAGTCGACCGGCTGGCGCGCGACCGATATCGTTGAGTATGTAAAAGTTCTGCTGATGAGTCGCGGCGGCGACCTCGGCATGATGATCATGATGCTGTGCGGTTTTGCCGCCTATATGACCCATATCGGTGCCAACGATATGGTGGTCAAGCTGGCCTCCCGCCCGCTGCGCTATATTAACTCGCCCTATATTTTAATGATTGCGGCCTACTTTGTCGCCTGCCTGATGTCGCTGGCCGTTTCGTCGGCCACCGGGCTGGGAGTATTGCTGATGGCAACCCTGTTCCCGGTGATGGTCAACGTGGGGATCAGCCGGGGGGCGGCGGCGGCGATCTGTGCCTCGCCTGCGGCGATCATCCTGGCTCCGACCTCCGGCGATGTGGTGCTGGCAGCCAAGGCGTCCGAAATGCCGCTGATCGACTTTGCCTTTAAAACAACCCTGCCCATCTCCATCATCGCTATCGTCTGTATGGCGATTGCCCACTACTTCTGGCAGCGCTACCTGGACAACAAGGAGCAGGCGCAGCACGAGATACTGGACGTCAACGAGATCACCACCACGGCACCCTCGTTTTATGCCATTCTGCCCTTTACGCCGATCATCGGCGTGCTGGTGTTCGACGGTAAGTGGGGGCCACATCTGCACATCATCAGCGTCCTGGTTATCTGTATGCTGCTGGCCTCGGTGACTGAGTTTTTGCGCAGCTTCGACGCTAAAAAGGTCTATAGCGGGCTGGAGGTGGCCTACCGCGGGATGGCGGACGCCTTTGCCAGCGTGGTGATGCTGTTGGTGGCCGCCGGGGTCTTTGCCCAGGGGCTGAGCACCGTCGGCTTTATCAGCAGCCTGATCGAGCTGGCCCAGTCCTTTGGCACCGGTGGCATCATCATGATGCTGGTGCTGGTGGTGATCACCATGCTGGCGGCGATGACCACCGGCTCCGGCAACGCGCCGTTCTACGCCTTTGTCGAGTTGATCCCCAAGCTGTCCGGCCAGATGGGCATCAACCCGGCCTACCTGACCATTCCGATGCTGCAGGCCTCCAATCTGGGCCGCACCCTATCGCCGGTTTCCGGTGTGGTGGTGGCTGTCTCCGGGATGGCCAAGATCTCCCCCTTTGAGGTGGTTAAACGCACCTCGGTGCCGGTGCTGGTCGGCCTGGTGGTGGTGATCGTCGCCACCGAGTTTATGGTACCGCTGCACCGCTGACAAATGCAGCGATATACACGGAGAGGGCAGGCCAGAGGCCTGCCTTTTTTGGTTTGCGGTGGCAAGTGCCAGCCATGTGGAAATGACATGTCGATAGGCTGGTTTTATGTTACTTTTACGCCTTGGTGGCGGCAGATGCAGATGCAGATATTGGTTATATACACAGGGTGATATACAATAATCGGAAAGATAAATTGTATGATAATTGGCCGTCGGAGTTTGAAAATAAAAATTTGAGATGTTTTACCTTTTTTCTATTAAGTATAAAAATTAGTGCTGCTTGTGTCCACTGGTGAGAGTGAGCCGTGGGGAAATCTCACAGCCGTACTGCGTTATGATGGGCTTGTTTGCATGCCGTGTCTTGTTTTTCAAGGAATATATTGACAGTGTGGCATAGATGTAAACACAGTAAAAAGTTGCTCAGGGTAGTCAGTGCATTGGTAGCTGTAGAGCCAAGGGCGGTAGCGTAAGAATAGCAATCCTTTTTTAACCAGTCGCCTGTCACTATTTGTTTTTTTAGATGTTAACTTCTATTTTTATATTTATGTAAAAAACTTCTGATAAATAAATTAACTAACAATTTAAAATGACTGTGGTTTAATATGCAAGATGATTGTAAGGCTGCCCATTATTTATTCAAAATAAATAATAATATGTACAGTGGGTAACTCCTTCAATTAGATCCATTCCAGTAGGAATATATTATTGCACCCAGTTTAGACCGGACAGCGCGTAACAACCGGAGCGTAAACGCAGTACGTGAGGATTGTCAGTTCGGCCCAGGACCAAAATGGCAAATCAAATAGCCTAATGGGATAGAGTCTTAGCTGATATCGGTGTATAATTCCCGCTGTTGAGGTTGTCTCATGGCCAGTGTTAACGCTCACTGCTCCCATTTTCAGTCTGCTCAGGTTTACAACCTTTAAGGGCTGTGACCGGGTCCGCTGTCGTGATTGGTACCCTATATTCCTGCTCTCTTATACCTATGAAGCCCGTAAGCTCGGAGTTAAAGAGCAAATTACTGAAATGGTATTCAACGGATCCGATGTCCGGGATACAATAAGAACATCCAAAATCGGCATTAACACCGTCATTATTCGCACTTAAAAAAACGCACGCCGAGGCGAATAACATCATCCCTGTTGCTCATGAAGATGTGGCGCTTATCTGCGAACTCGATGGGCAATAGCGTTTCGTCGGAATCAAAACCCGACAACACTGGTTTTGGTATGCATACAACACCACAACAGATGGCGTTCTGGTGTTATAGGTTTGGACCACGTACTTATGATATATTCCGTGAGCTGCTGATTCTGCTTACATCGTTTAATCTCGGCATGATAGCCAGCGATGACTGGGTCCGTTATGCCAGAGAATTCCCGAAAGAGATGCCTCTGATCGGTAAAATATTTACTCAGCGGATTGTGCATAATAATCTGATACTTTGCACCCGCATTCAGCGGCTGAATCGTAAAACAAGCTCAGCTAAGATTAACGGGAAAAGCATTGGTACCTTCATAGAAAAATATATGTTCTACTAATTGGATGCATCACCGTTGGTGTGTTGATTGGTGAAGTGGATCCAATTTTTCATTAATATGGAAGAGAATTCATATGTTTTTTGTTCTCAATAGGTGGGTTGTTATTTGTTGATGATAAGGCCGAGGTCTATATATTATTTAATTTAATAAGGAAGTTGCTTTGTAAAATAATAAAAATATTGGTATTGAGGATAAGTTTTGATGGCTGGAAGCATTGTTAAAATATAATGGTATATTATGAGTTCACTTCTAAAAAATTCCATATCTTTACTTGCAATGCAAGGGATTAACTACATACTACCACTAGTAACGCTACCTTACTTGACTAGAGTTCTGCATGTATATCCATTTGGTATATATAGTGCAACGATGAGTGTTGGCGCT
The DNA here is from genome assembly GCF_000264785.1 of Edwardsiella ictaluri ATCC 33202. Taxonomy (GTDB): domain Bacteria; phylum Pseudomonadota; class Gammaproteobacteria; order Enterobacterales; family Enterobacteriaceae; genus Edwardsiella; species Edwardsiella ictaluri. The sequence goes on from NZ_AFJI01000082.1 coordinate 47,529, forward strand.
TATGTAATATTGTTCATAAATTTTGGTTTTGATCTTAGTGCGACGAGGAAAATCGCAAAAAACAAGGGTGATAATTATGCTATTAGCGCCATATTTTTTAATGTTATCTTGGCTAAGTTTTTGTTATTTTTTCTCTCGCTTGTTATCGTGTTTTTATTGCTTTATACGATTGATTCATTTTATCCTATTAGGTCTTTATTCTTTTTATTAATACCTCAGTTTATTGGCTGTGTTTTTTTTCCTGCTTGGTTATATCAAGGGGTGGAGCGGTTATATCTAATATCAGCAATAACATCTGCCACAAAGCTATTAATTATTCCTCTGTTTTTTTTATTTGTAAGAGATGCTGGTGATATTGATAAAGCTATAATTATCTCTGGTTTCCCGCTGTTCTTTTCTGGTATCATTGGTTTTTATCTAGCATATAAGTTAAATATCATCAACTTTTCAGATGTGAGGGTAAGGGTTAATGATGCTATTCTTTTGATAAAAGAATCTACTTCTGTTTTTATTGGGGCTGTGGCTATAAGTATATATACGGCATGTACTCCAATTATTTTAAGCATTGTTAGTAATTATACTGAGGTCGGCTATTTTTCAGCAGTAGATAAATTAAGAAGTGCTATTTTAGGTATGTTTATTGTGCTAGGTCAGGTTTTTTATCCAAGAGCTACTGTTTTGTTTGAAAGTAATTTTTCAAAATATAAGCTATTTATAAGGCGAATTATTTTTTCGCAGATTATTTTTGGCGGGGTTGGGACGATATTATTTTATTTCTTCATGCCAATCATTGCGCCATTTATTTTAGGGCGTGGTTTTCATGGGTTGACAGAGCTCATTGAAATAATGGCCCCAATGATATTATTAATTCCTTTGTCTGTAATATTCTCTAATTGCATTCTACTGCCAATGGGGAAGAGTAAATTGTTTTATATTGCTCCCATAATAACAGCTATAATACATTTGCCATACTCTATTTATTTGAGTGAAAAGTATGGCGCTTTTGGTGGCGGGGTCTCGATATTAATAACTGAGGTCCTTAGTTTAATGTTGTTAGTGTTTTTTTCTTATAAATACGCAAATTTGAAAAGCATTTTTTGAAGTGAGAGGATTACATAAGGCACATGTTGTTTTATGGATTGGAGAGTCAATTAGGTGAGGGCTATATATAATTATAGGCTTTGTTGAATCATGCTGTTTGCAGTGTTGAGGGGAGGGTTCAAGAAGACATATTTCTCTACACGCTCTAACCACATGATTTTTCGTCACTAGGGTTGGCCACTATATTGAGATAACAGCATAAAATAGACTTATACAACAACGCTTAAGCCACATGTAATAACAAACAAATGGTTTGGGGAATATAACTATGAACATCCGTATAAACTCCTGAATAACCTGACTCTAGAGGAGTTTTGGATGACGAATACAAGCGACGGAAGCCTAAAGGAATTATGAAACTAAAGCTGGCGTTTTTGCAGTAGGCTATTTAATAGGAATGTATGCAGCTAAATTAATGATAGAAAATGATAAGCCATCAATCTTTAGTGATTGTATACTTCATGTGTATGATATTAATAGTAAAATATTACACATGTTATCCATGTATGATTTTAGAGGGTTGTTAAAGGATGTGTAATTGTATTAAAGGTGATGGGGAATGTTTCCTACAAAAGAGTTTAAGTATTTTGACTTTTTTTGTGTAATAGAGGGATTGTTCAAAGTGTTGCTCTCAAAATTGTCCGTTAATCGTAGTGTGAATCTTTTGTTTTTTTATTTGTTTTTTTCTGTCTTTGTGTTGATATTTATATTCAAGCCTCCGTTTCATTTTTTTTTGCTAAACGCATTATTTATTCATGTATATTCACTGGTTGCTTTGATTTTCTCTTTTTTCTATAGAGTAAAGCGAAAATATATCATCATCTTTTTTATTTTTTTATTCCCATTAAGTTATTTGACTATTATGGACAGAGTTACTGCTGCATATCCGCTTGTGGTGGCTCTTTTTTCATTATTAATCATCTCTGATAAGTTTCAGTTTCATAATTACTCCTGTCGCAATTTAACGCACTTTATTTTAATTTCTACTGTTCTTTTTTCATTTTTATTTCTGTATGAATCACACATCGATCGTTATTCGTTAGTTAATGGCGATCCTAACTATACCAGTTTGATCTTATTAACTGTGCTACTTATTTCTTTTGTATTTTCTGTGAGTAATAAGCTTAAAGTGTTAGTTTTATTATTAATGCTTTTTGTTGTTTATTTGACAAAATCAAGAACGGCAATATTGGCTTTGGCTGCATTTTTTCTATGTTGTAAGATTAAGCGGAAATTATTGTTGTTCTATTTTATATTATTTGTGTCTATAGCCTCTCAGTATTTCTTTTCATACATATTCCCTTCAATACTGTCTGATCTCGATTTCGGCCATAGCCGATTTTTTGATTTAAATGATGCCAGTAATATGGAAAGGATAACTATTTATAAGGAGGCCGTGGATTTTATATTATCCCATTTTACTCACTTTATTATTAATGGGGTGACTAATTATTTAGAAATAAACAAGTTGGCTACTAATATACCACATAATTGGTTTATCCAGTTTATTCTTGGGTTTGGGTTTTTATTTTCTATTTATTATTTGGCGGTGGTTGTTTTTGTTGCAAAAATAGTTTCTGGTAAGTCTTATTATCTATTGGCTTTTATGTGTTTTTTCTTTGTTTATGCATCATTTCTCAGTTATTATTCTTTAGCAACTCCATTATTATTTTTGGTGTTATCTCTATTCGTGTGCCATAGTATTGAAAGAGTGGCGAGATAATGAATGTTGTTTTATGTCGATTGCGTTATAATATTGAGTGTTTTACATCCACATTATAAGAATCCATTGAACCTATGAAAACTTTTATTATATCCTTGAAAGATGAAGTCGCTCGTAGAAATAGCATTAGCGATAGGTTACATCATCATGACTTCGAGTTTTTTGATGCGGTTGATTTGAGAGTGGCATCAGATGATGTGCTTTCAGCGGTAAAATGTAAAAATATTAATTATAAACATCCAGCAATTAGAGAGCATATGACAAAAGGAGAGATTGGATGTGCTTTAAGTCATATGCAGCTATATAAAAAAATTGTTGATGATAATTTAGCATTTGCTAGAGTAATTGAAGATGATGCGGTTATTTTAAATCATGATGAAAAGATTCTTAATGATTTCATATTGGCTTTGGAAATGAAGAATATAGACTGGGATATCATGTTGCTGGGATATTCTAAGTTAAAAGCATGTGATTCTTTTGGTTTTTATCTTAAGGAGCCAATTAAAAATATCGTAAAGAGCGGTGCATACTCTTTAGGAATACCATTTAGGAACTGGACTTGTGGAACGGTAGGATATCTGGTTTCTCAAAGTGGTGCAAAGAAAATGATTAATAATGCTGCCTTTGGTAAGGTATGCACTGTTGCTGATGATTGGCTTTTTTTTGAAAAAAATTATAATTTAAAAATACTTCATATAAGACCTCTAATTGTATTGGAGGACTTTGAGTCGTATGAAAGTTCAATAGAGACAGATAGAAAAACTTATGTTAATCATGAATCACATATCTCATTCTTTTTAAGAGTTATGAGAGGGGTTGTAAGGAAAGTATATTTATCTATCTCTTGGAAAAGTTTATGAAAATACTATATGTTATTACAGGGTTAGGGTTGGGTGGGGCAGAGAAACAACTTTCTTTATTAGCAGATAATTTTACTGCTAGAGGTGAGCAAGTTTCAATCGTTTATTTAACCGGAGAGGTACTGGTTAAGCCGAAAAACAAAAATATAAAAATATATAATCTAGGTATAGATAAAAGTTTTTCTTCACTAATCAAGGGGATCTGGAAACTAAAATCAATAATATCTGACGTTAGGCCTGATGTGATCCATTCGCATATGTATCATGCTAATATCTTAGCTCGTATTTCATGTTGCCTTTCCCTATTTTCATCTAGGTTAGTGTGCTCGGCTCATAATAAAAACGAGGGGGGGCGAGTTAGGATGATTATTTATCGAATGACTGATTTTCTATGTGCTAAAACAACAAATGTTAGTCAGGAAGCTCTGGATGAGTTTATAACTAAGAAAGCATTTAGAAAAAGAAAGTCTAGTTTAGTCTATAATGGAATAGATCTTTCTATCTTTAAAAAGAAAAGCACTAATATTCAAAATATTAAAAATAAATTAGGAATAAATTTTGATGAGAAGGTGATATTTTGTGCAGGTAGATTAACAGAAGCAAAAGACTATCCTAATTTGATCCTCGCAATATCTAAGATGCACCAGAAAAAATGTAAGATTATCATTGCTGGTGATGGTCCCATGCGTAGTGATATAGAGAGACTAATTGATCGTTGCCATCTATCGCATCGGATTTTACTTATTGGGATAATTGATAATATTTCTGATTACTATAATTTATCTGATCTATTTGTATTGCCATCTCGCTGGGAGGGTTTTGGGTTAGTTGTCGCAGAGGCTATGGCATGTGAATGCCCAGTGATAGCAACTGATGCAGGGGGTGTTGCTGAGGTTCTTTCTAATGCTGATTGGCTGGTTCCAATTGCTGATAGCAGTAAATTAGCTGAGAAAATTGATGAGTTTTTTTTGCTTGACTCTTCAGAAGTTAAAGATATCAAAGCGAAAAACAAAGACCATTGTGAGAACCAATTTTCCATTGGGGCTATAATTAATAATTGGTATGCCATTTATAATGGGATAAGATCGAAATTATAATATGAAAAAAATATTTTTTGTAATTACAAAATCAGAGATTGGCGGTGCGCAAAAGTGGATTGTTGAGCTATCCAATATTTTAAAAGAACAATATGAAATTTTCATTATTACATCTGGAGATGGATGGCTAACATCAAAATTTGATTCATCTCACGTCATTCTTTACCCAGGGTTATTGAATCTTAAGAGTATTTTTTGTTTTTTTAAATTGGCTAATATATTTCGGAAATATAAAGCTGATATCGTTATTTCAAGCTCTGCAAATGCTGGGGTTTATGCGAGGTTATCTAAATTCCTATATTCTCATAAAAGCATTTATGTTTCCCATGGATGGTCTTGTCTTTATAATGGCGGAAGATTAAAAAAGATACAGTGCTTGGTTGAAAGATTTCTATCATTAATTTCAGATAAAATACTATGTGTTTCTGAGAATGATATGAATAATGCTATAAAATTTATAGGGATAAAAGAAAAAAATTATTTGTCATTAGAAATGGTGTTAGCCCCCTGAAAAAAAAGAATGTTATTAATGTGAGAAAGAAAGTCCTCTTTGTTGGAAGAATGATTCATCCCAAAAGACCCGATTTGTTCGTCGCTGTAGCAGACAGTTTTCCTGATGTGGATTTTTATCTGGTAGGTGATGGTCCTCTAAAACAAAGGTTAGAGACATCCTGTCAACATAATAATGTTTATTTTCTTGGCGAGATTAATGGGTTTGACAGTTTTCAGTGCTATGATATTTTTGTACTTTGTTCTGATAGTGAAGGTTTACCTATGTCAGCATTGGAAGCCGCTTCTTCTGGGGTGCCTATTTTATTAAGTGATGTAGGTGGTTGTTCTGAACTAATTACTTTAATGAATAATGGATGTAGTAATGGCGAGTTATTTTCTAATGATATATCTTCGTTAAGATGTAAGTTAGGTGCTGTTTTGCTTGAATATGATAAATATTTTTCATCTGCTCAGGTTGTAAGCGGTTGCTTTGATATAAACAATCTTGCTGAAAAATATATTGAATTAATTGAGGGTGATAAATGAAATTAGCAATCATTGGCGGTTCTGGTTTTATCGGTACGCGTCTGGCTACGCAGTTAAAAAATAATAATGTTGAATTTACTATTGTTGATAAACGAAACAGCGAAACGTTTCCGGAGTGTTGGCAATATGGAGATGTTACTAAGCCTGAATCACTTGAAGAACCATTGAAAGGCGCAGATGTCATCATTAATCTCGCCGCAGAGCACAAAGATAATGTCCATCCAATCAGCCTTTACTATGATGTAAATGTCCAAGGTGCTAAAAATGTTTGTGATGTCGCTGAAAAGCTAAACATACAACATATTGTATTTACTTCATCAGTTGCAGTTTATGGTTTTGTGGAAAAAGAAACCGGAGAAGATGGGAAGTATAATCCTTTCAATGATTATGGTAAGTCAAAATTAGAGGCTGAGTTTGCGTATGATGCCTGGCAAGCGAAAGTACCAGAGAGAACATTGGTAACAGTCAGACCAACCGTTGTCTTCGGTGAAAATAATCGCGGGAACGTATATAACTTATTCCGCCAGATAGCATCAGGTAAGTTTTTGATGATTGGCCCAGGGCTGAATCAAAAATCAATGGCGTATGTTGAAAATATGGCCGCCTTCTTGAGGTTTTCGACCACGATGGGAGCGGGGCGTCATGTTTTTAACTATATAGATAAACCAGACTTTAGTATGAATGATTTAACTGGGGTGATTTGTACAGCATTACATCGCCATAAAAACAATATTCGTATTCCTTATGCGGTTGGCCTGTTAGGTGGCTATTGCTTCGATATCCTGGCAAAGGTTACCGGTCGAGAGTTCCCCGTAAGCAGCATTCGTGTGAAGAAGTTTTGTGCTCGTACTCAGTTTAAGTCAAACCATATCGCGCAAACGGGATTTAAAGCGCCGGTAACGTTAGAGCAGGGTATCGCCAATACGGTTCGTTACGAGTTTTTGGAGAAGCATGATGACAAGTCTTAAAGCCGTTATCCCCGTCGCCGGACTGGGGATGAAGATGTTGCCGGCCACCAAGGCCATCCCGAAAGAGATGCTGCCCATTGTTGATAAGCCGCTGATTCAGAAAGTTGTCCATGAGTGTTTGTCCGCCGGGGTGAAAGAGATCATCCTGGTCACCCATTCATCCAAGAATACCATTGAGAACCACTTCGATACTTCCTTTGAGCTGGAAGCGCTGCTCGAGGCGCGCGTTAAGCGCCAGTTGCTGGATGAGGTACGTTCCATCTGCCCTCCCGGGGTGACGATTAACAGCGTGCGTCAGCATAGGCAGCTGGGTCTGGGACATGCCATTCTTTGTGCCCGTCCTCTGGTGGGAGAACATCCTTTTATCGTCGCGCTGCCGGATATCTGGTTAGATGCCAGTACCTTCGATCCTGAAACCCAGAATCTGGCAGCGATGGTCAGGCGCTTTGAGGAGAGCGGGCGCAGCCAGGTGCTGGTGCAGCCGATGCCGCTGGAGGCTTTGCCGGAGTATTCGGTGATTAACTGTGCCGATGCGGTGCTGGAACCGGGGCAGAGTGCGTGTATGACCTCGATTGTCGAAAAACCTGAGGATGCGGAAAAGTACCACTCCGATCTGTCGGCGGTCGGGCGCTACGTCTTGTCGGCCGCCATCTGGCCGATTTTAGCTGCCACCGGCTTTGGCGCCTGGGAGCGCATCCAGCTCTCCGACGCTATTGCAACCCTGTTGCAGCACCGTCCGGTCGAGGCCTACCGTCAGGTGGGGCTATCCTATGACTGTGGCGATAAATTGGGGTATGCTGAGGCCTTTGTCGCCGGTGGGTTAAATCACTCTCAGCAGGGAGCGGCCTTTACCGCCTGGCTGCAGGATGTGCAGACGCGAATTGAATGATTCAGGGTATTTAGCATGGCAATTTTAGTGACCGGCGGCGCCGGCTATATCGGTTCTCATACGGTGCTGGCGCTGCTGTCCCGTGGGGATGAGGTGGTAGTGCTGGATAACTTTGTCAACGCCTCTGTGCAGGCGCTGGCCCGGGTGGAGCAGATTTGTGACCGCCAACCCCACCTATACCGCGGTGATGTGCGCGATCGGGCGCTGCTGCAGCAGATTTTTGCACAGCACGTCATTAGCGATGTGATTCACTTCGCCGGTCTAAAGGCCGTGGGTGAGTCGGTGGAAAAACCGCTTGAGTACTACGACAACAATGTCAGCGGTACGCTGGTGTTGCTGGAAGAGATGCGCCGCGCCGGCGTGCAGGGCTTTATCTTTAGCTCCTCGGCGACGGTGTATGGCGATCCGGAGTCAGTGCCGTTGACGGAAAGCAGCCGTACCGGCGGGACGACCAACCCCTATGGCACCTCCAAGCTGATGGTCGAGCAGATCCTGCAGGATGTATCCCGCGCTAGACCTGAGATGCGGATTACCGCGCTGCGCTACTTTAATCCGGTGGGAGCTCATCCATCGGGGCTTATCGGTGAAGATCCCAACGGGATACCCAATAATCTGATCCCTTATGTTGCTCAGGTGGCGGTGGGAAAACTGGCCTGCCTGTCCATCTTTGGCCATGATTATCCCACACAGGACGGCACCGGGGTACGCGACTATATTCACGTGATGGATCTGGCCACCGGCCACCTTGCCGCACTCGATCGTCGCGATGAGGGGGCCAGCTATAAAGTGTATAACCTGGGGACGGGCGTCGGGTATTCTGTTTTGGATATCGTTGCCGCATTTGAGAGGTGCTCCGGGGTTACTATACCTTATCGCTTTGCACCGCGCCGCGCGGGTGATATCGCCGAGTGTTGGTCCAATCCCGCCTTGGCGGCGCAAGAGTTGGGTTGGTGTGCGCAGTATGGTCTGGAGGCGATGATGACCGATACCTGGCGCTGGCAGCAGAACAACCCGAATGGATACCAGGATTAATTTTATTAACACAAAGGTATGTGATGAAGATAGCGATTAGCGGTACGGGCTACGTCGGCCTGTCCAATGGAATTTTGCTGGCTCAGCATCATGAGGTGGTGGCGCTGGATATTGTGGCGGAAAAGGTCGGGATGCTTAACCGGCGTCAGTCACCGATCGTGGATAAGGAGATCCAGGAGTACCTCACTAACCGCTCCCTGAATTTCCGCGCGACGCTGGACAAGGAAGAGGCGTACCGCGGCGCTGATTTTGTCATTATCGCGACGCCGACCGACTATGATCCCAAGAGTAATTACTTTAACACCGCCAGCGTAGAGGCGGTGATCCGCGATGTGCTGGCGATTAACCCGGCGGCGGTGATGATCATCAAGTCGACCATTCCCGTCGGATTCACCCGGCAGCTGCGTGAGCGCCTGGGTATCGATAACCTGATCTTTTCGCCGGAGTTTCTGCGCGAGGGGCGGGCGCTGTATGACAACCTGTATCCGTCGCGTATCGTGGTCGGCGAGCGCTCTGAGCGCGCGGAGCGCTTTGCTGCGCTGCTGCAGGAGGGGGCGATTAAACAGAATATCCCGACTCTGCTGACCGATTCGACGGAGGCGGAGGCGATCAAGCTGTTTGCCAACACCTATCTGGCGATGCGGGTTGCCTATTTTAACGAGCTGGATAGCTATGCCGAGGCACTGGGACTCAACAGCCGCCAGATCATTGAGGGGGTCAGCCTCGACCCGCGCATCGGTAACCACTATAACAATCCCTCGTTTGGCTATGGCGGCTACTGCCTGCCAAAGGATACCAAGCAGCTCCTGGCCAACTACTCCTCGGTGCCCAATAACCTGATCCAGGCGATTGTCGAGGCCAACCGTACACGTAAAGACTTTATCGCCGACTCGATTATCGCGCGCAATCCGCAGGTGGTGGGCGTGTACCGGCTGATTATGAAGAGCGGTTCGGATAACTTCCGCGCCTCCTCGATTCAGGGGATCATGAAGCGCATCAAGGCTAAGGGGATCAAGGTCGTGATCTTTGAGCCGGTGATGAAAGAGGACAGCTTCTTCCGCTCAGAGGTGATCCGTGATCTGGAGCAGTTTAAGGCGATATCGGACGTGATCATCTCTAACCGTATGGCGCCGGAGCTGGATGACGTGGCGGATAAGGTCTACACCCGCGATATCTCCGGCAATGACTAACCATTACCGGCAAATTTTGTAAGACAAAATTGGCCACTGAGGTTAGCATAATGTCCATTGGATCATACTGACCAACACCTGCCTCCAACGCACGCCCCAGGGCGTGCGTGTCGTTTCAGCCGGGGGAGATTTTTACAGGATAATTTATGCGTGTTTTAGTAACTGGCTGCGCCGGCTTTATCGGTGCCAATCTCTGTGGTCGTCTGCTGGCGGCGGGGCATCAGGTCGAGGGCATCGACAACCTGAACGACTATTACGATGTGTCGCTCAAGCAGGCGCGCCTGGCGCCGCTGCAGGCCGATGCCAACTTTACCTATCATCCGATCGATATCGCCGACAGCGAAGCCATGGCGGCGCTGTTTAGCGCCGCCCACTTTGACCGGGTGGTTCACCTGGCGGCGCAGGCGGGAGTGCGCTACTCCCTGGCCAACCCGCTGAGCTATGCCCAGAGCAACCTGCTGGGACACGTCAACGTGCTGGAAGGCTGTCGTCACAGTAATGTGGGGCATCTAATTTACGCCTCCTCCAGCTCCGTGTATGGGTTGAACAACAAGGTGCCGTTCTCGACCGCCGACCGCGTCGATCACCCGATTTCCCTGTATGCCGCCACCAAGAAGTCCAACGAGCTGATGGCGCACTCCTACTCTCATCTGTACGGGCTGCCGACCACCGGCCTGCGCTTCTTTACGGTCTATGGGCCGTGGGGACGCCCGGATATGGCGCTGTTCAAGTTCACCAAGAGCATGCTGGAAGGCAAGCCCATCGATATCTACAACCATGGCGATATGCAGCGTGACTTTACCTATATCGACGATATCGTCGAAGGCGTATTGCGTATCATGGACGTGATACCGCAGCCAAACGCCGGGTGGCGGGTCGAGCAGGATTCACCGGCCGCCAGCTCCGCGCCATACCGTATCTATAATATCGGTCACGGCAGCCCGGTGCGCCTGATGGACTACATCACGGCGCTGGAGGAGGCCCTGGGGATCGAGGCGCAGAAGCACTTTATGCCGATGCAGCCGGGCGATGTCTACCAGACCTATGCCGATACCGAGGATCTGTTCGCGGTGACCGGCTACCGCCCGCAGGTGGGGGTGAAGGCGGGGGTGCAGGCCTTTGTTGATTGGTATTCTCTGTATTATAAGATATAATGTTGCGCATTGTTGTTTAAAATGTCAAAAACATATGGATCTTTATATTTGTCTTACGCCATTACAGGCTTTAATTGCTGAAAAAATAAAGGAAAAGCAAAAAGACGATGGGCATCTTATATATGTTAGTTCGAAAGATAATGATGTTAATAAAAGAGCTTATAATAAAATAAAAAAGCAGATGCAGTTGTCATTTTATATGGGGGATACGCGAATATTATGGAAAATATTTCGTATCTTCTTTATTTTATGGGGTAAGAGGTATAAGACAGTATATGTCGCAAGCATAGATAATATAGTTGTTCACTATGCTTTATCCTACTCTAAGTTTGAAAGGATTGAGACGTTTGATGATGGAACATTAAATATTAGTTATGATGGTGTCTATTATCATGACCCGGTGAATCCCAGCCTAATTAATACGATTGCGCATAAAATTCTTTGCAAAGCTTATGATCGAGAAAAAATACAGAAAAATAGCCGTAAGCATTATAGTATATATAAAGGGATGCGAAATATTATATCCAATGTAGAACTCGTAGATTTATTTGACTTCAATCGATCTTATAATCCAGGTGGGGATAATGAGATATCAATATTTTTAGGTAGTGTCTATAAAGAAATTTGCAGTGAAAATAGAGATGATTTGATAAATAAAGTATTGTTGTTTTTAAAATCAAAAGAAAACATGTATTATATTCCACACCCGCGAGGAGAGACTAACAGTTCATTTTCAAAATACTATCTCGATAGTGCTTTTTGCTGTAATGATTTGGCTGAGTTTATAGTTATTAGAATGCTTGGGGAATATTCAAAAATCAACTTATATGGATTTTCCAGTAGTGCTCAATTTAATCTGATTAATGTTCCGGGGATATGTTGTTATGTAGTAAAGTATAATGGTTCCAATAAGATTATAGATGGCATTAGTGATAAATTAGTAAAAATGGGTGCTGAGACTATCGTGCTGTAGTTGAGTGGAAATTACTATGCGGAAAAAAAATAAAATAGTTGTTATTGGAGCGGGAGGATTTTCAAAGGCAATATTGGATAGCATTGATTACACTATGTATGATTTGATCGGGTTTTTAGATACTTATAAAAAAGGAATTCATCAAGGCTATCCAATATTATTTAATACTTTTGATGAAATAAAAAAACCTAATGAGTATGTTTATTTTATTGGCGTTGGTGAACCTAAAATTCGGTGGTGGTTTTATAATGAATTGAAACGTAGGGGGTTGGAGCTGATTAATGTTATAGATAAAACAGCTATAGTATCGTCTCATAATGTTATTCTTGGCCAGGGGGTATATATCGGTAAGATGTGTATTGTCAACAGCGATACAAAAATTCATGATGCAGTAGTAATTAACACAAGAGCATTAATTGAGCATGGTAATATAATTGGTTGTTGCTCTAATATATCTACAAATGCTGTTTTAAATGGTGATGTTCAAGTCGGTGTGAGAACATTTGCCGGGAGTTGCAGCGTGATTAATGGGCAGCTAACTATTGGTAATGACTCAGTTATTGGCTCAGGCTCAGTGGTGATTAGAGATATTCCAGATAACGTTGTAGTTGCGGGCTCCCCGACGCGTTTAATCAGAGAGAATCATGATGAATAAAGTGTATATCGTTGCTGAAATTGGCTGTAACCATAATGGCGATCCTCTACTGGCTAAAAAAATGGTTGAGCAGGCAAAAGCCGCTGGGGTGGATGCCGTAAAGTTTCAAACATTTAAAGCAGATTTGCTGATTTCAAAGTATGCACCAAAGGCGGAGTATCAGATAACGCAAACTGGCTGCGAAGAGTCTCAGCTTGAGATGACACGCAAATTGGAGCTTGCATATGATGACTTTATTGGATTGTCACAATATGCAAAAAGCCTTGGCTTAGATGTTTTCTCTACCCCTTTTGATTTTGATTCAATCGATTTTCTTGCTTCATTAAAACAACGCATATGGAAAATTCCATCTGGAGAGTTATTAAATCTTCCTTATCTTGAAAAAATAGCAAGACTAGATATTACTGATAAGAAAATTATCATATCGACCGGAATGGCAACGCTAGATGAAATTAATATGGCATTGCATGTATTGCATAACAATGGTGTCAAAGCAAGTGATATTACCATTCTACACTGTAATACAGAATATCCTACACCCTATTCTGATGTGAATCTTAATACGTTGTCTAGCTTTAAGAATATTTTTAAAGAATATCAGATTGGATTCTCCGATCACTCCCCTGGATATTTTTCAGGGATTGCAGCTGTGCCTTATGGTATCTGTTTTATCGAGAAGCATTTTACTTTAAATAAAGAATTTCCCGGTCCAGATCATAAAGCATCGGTGACTCCAGATGAATTGCGACTCTTATGTCAGGGGATTCGGGCTATTGAATTAGCATTAGGCAGCTATGATAAAATTGTGACTAATTCTGAACGCAAGAATAAAATAGTTGCTCGAAAATCGATCATTGCCAAACAGAATATAAAGCAAGGTGAGGTTTTTACTTTAGAGAATATTACAACCAAGCGTCCAGGTAATGGAATTAGTCCTATGCATTGGTATCAGGTCTTAGGCAGCATTGCAGAGCGAGATTTTTGTGAAGATGAACTGATCTATTGCTCTAACTTGAGCATGCAGGAGCTATAAGATATATGAAAGTTGCCATCATTCCAGCTCGCTCTGGCTCAAAGGGATTGCGCAATAAAAACATTCTAATGTTAATGGATAAGCCATTAATTGCGTATACTATTGAGGCTGCTATAAACTCTGGTGTGTTTGATAGGGTGATTGTTTCTACTGACTCAGATGAGTATAAACGCATTGCAGAGTCATTTGGCGCAGAGGTTTTTATTAGAGATGCGGCGTTAGCCTCTGACTCAGCAACATCCTATATGGTGGTTGAGGATGTTTTGAGTAAAGTTAGTGATATACAGTATTTTGCATTGCTGCAGCCAACATCGCCTTTTCGTACTGCGGAGCATATTAAGTCTGCTGCTGCTTTATTTTATTCATCAGAGCATAGCTTTTTAGTCTCAATGGTACAAAGTGATAAACCCTCCTATCTTATTAAACCGTTGGCGGAAGATCTGACCTTAAAATATTTTGATATTGATTTTAGTTTATATCACCGACAGGATAATAAAGAATACTTTCCAAATGGTGCTATATTTATGGCTAAGCCAGAGGCTTATCTGAAGAGGCGGCATTTTTTTGGTAGTGATAGCGTGGCCTTTATCATGAGTAAAGAAGACTCTCTTGATATTGATGATCGATATGACTTTGAAGTTGCTATAAATATACAGATGCGCCGGTGTAAAAAAGAAATTTTGCGAGAAAATATTATAAATAGAATTGCAGAAAAGAAAGAGCTAATGTGTTTAAATACATCGATAACATTGCTTGGTCATTCCATTTTTGATTATTGGCTGGTTGATAATATTAATGGTGAGGAAGTAAACAACCTGGGTATTGCTGGAATTAATACTAAAGAATATATTGATCTTATTTTGGATAGATCATTAATAAAAAATATTGGTGATACTGCTATTATTATGTTGGGTACTAATGATATGGTGCTCAATGACTGGGATATTACATTTTCTGCTGAATGGGTCAGGGAATTTATTGATAAAGTTAGAATAATAAAAAACAATGTGGCTATTTATTTTATTGCAGTACCACCAGTGAGGGGGCGAGTTGATCGAAATAATGATATTATAACTCAATTGAATATAATATTAAGGAAGGTTTGTTTGGATAAATCTATTCATTGGATCGGGCTTTCCAACGAGTTTTATGATGAATATGGGAATCTACCTGCATCATATACCTATGATGGATTGCATTTTTCACAACTTGCCTATACGAAATTGAAAGAAAACATTGAGACTGCATTGTCATGAAGCATTTGCTATGTGTTACTGGTTCACGCGCTGAATATGGAATTTTACGCCGATTATTAATGTTGCTATCTCGTACGGAGGGGGTCAAGTTAAGTATCATCGCGACAGGGATGCATTGCGATCCTAAATATGGGAGCACATATAAAAATATTGTGAGTGATGGGCTTGATTTAAGTAAAGTTATAGATATTAATTTAGACTCATCAAGCAATGAAAAAATAATAAATTCAATGTCGCTTTGTCAGAATGCGTTTGCCTCAATTTTCGCTAATCATGATTATGATGCTGTCATGATCTTGGGTGACCGTTATGAGATTTTTTCTGTTGCCACTGTGGCGGCTATGAATAATATTCCCCTGATTCATCTTCACGGTGGCGAGAAAACGTTAGGGAATTATGATGAATTTATTCGACATGCAATCACTAAAATGAGTAGTCTTCATCTGGTTTCGACAGAGGAATACCGCAAGCGAGTCATTCAATTAGGAGAACATCCCAGCTCAGTTATTAATATTGGTGCATTAGGGGCTGAAAATTGTCGTAGCCTCGCATTGCCTGATAAACAGGATTTAGAGTCTCGTTTTGGTTCTTTGGTTAAGCCGTATTTTGTGGTGGTGTTCCACCCGGAAACGCTGACTAAAGTCTCATTGACGGAGCAAACATTAGCCTTGATTACGGCGTTAAGCGTATTTTCTGAAGAGTATGATTTCATATTTATTGGCTCTAATGCCGATACAGGCTCAGAAAAGATTATTAATATTATTAAGTCATTCTGTTTGCAGAGTGCATCTCGCTATATGATATCAGTGAGCCCTGAAGAATATTTGGGCTTAGTGAAGTATTCTTGTGGTTTGATAGGTAACTCATCTTCAGGGATTATTGAAGCTCCTTCGCTGAATATTGCAACGATTAATATTGGGGATCGGCAGAAGGGGCGTGTTCACGGTGATAGCGTGATTGATGCAGCCTGTACAAAAGCTGCGATCATTGCGGCGATTGAACTAAGTCAGTCAAGCTGTTTTCAACAAAAAATAGCCATAATCAATAACCCTTATTATAAAAAAAATACGTTAGAAAATGCTGTTGGAGCTATTGTAAGTTTTTTATTATCAGATAGAAATGTAAACTATAAGGATTTTTATGATATTGATCTTGATGTGTAATGCTTTTTCTTGCTCTTTTTCTAGGAGGGGGTGTGAGTTTACTTAAAGGAATCGGTGTATATCTTACATCGAATATATTAAATGCACTTATTCCATTTTTTCTCTTGCCGATATTAACCCGAAGTTTATCGATCGAAGAATATGGGCAGGTCGTGATGTTTCAGACATTTCTATCAGCAGTTTCGGTTATTGTTGGATTGAATGCAATAGGTGCGGCAAACCGTAAGTATTATGATGGGGGTGTTGATCAAATAGTATTAATGAAATTTAATGGAAGCTGTTGTCATATTCTATTGGTTAGTTTCTTGTTTCTTTCTTTTGTAGGAATAACATTTAAGGCACAGCTGGCGAAAATATTATCGATACCAGAATGGTGGGTATTTTATGCAATACTGGCTGCTTCATTTCTATTCGTAACAAATATGCGGCTAGGCCAGTGGCAGATTAGAAATAAAGCGAAATCATTTGGTTTATTACAAGTTGGTGGTGGCATTGGCAATATGCTGCTGTCAGTTATTTTTGTGGTTCTTCTGCATCTAAATGGAGAGGGGCGCATAGATGCTATAGTAATCAGTTCGGCCTTAACTGCAGTATTCAGCATGGCTCTTCTCTATCGCGATAGATTAATTGATGTCTTTTCCTTTCGGTTGGAGTATATAAAGGAAGCATTACATTTTGGTGTTCCTCTTCTACCTCACTCCTTTGGAATGCTACTGCTAAGCATGAGTGACAGGTTTATTATTAATCATAAGCTTGGCGTTTCTGAGGTTGGAATTTATATGGTCGCTCTTCAGTTAAGTTCTGCATTAGCAGTTATATTTGATGCTATCAATAAAGCATTCATTCCATGGTTATTTTATGGATTGAAGAATGAGTGTTTTATTGAAAAGCTAAAGATCGTGAGAATTACATATTGTTATATGTTGTCTTTGCTTTTTATTGCGTTTTTGGCATTTTTTATTGCTCCATATGTTGTTGTGATGATTGCTGGTGATAAATATGCTGCGGCAGGTAATATTATTGGATGGGTCTGCCTTGGACAGATTTTTTCTGGTATGTATCTTATGGTTACTAACTATATCTTTTATGCCAAAAAGACACAATATCTATCGTTGACGACAATTATTTCTGGCGTGTTAGGTGTTGCCCTATTATTTGCAGGTGTAACCTATTTCTCTTTGCTAGGGGCTGCGGTGGCTTTTGCACTCGCGAAATTTATCCATTTCGCATTGACATTCTATATATCTAATAAGGTCTATCCCATGCCTTGGGGAGCCGTAATCAGATTATGTAATAAAAAAATGTAATGGCCTATATTTTTAGATGATGAACCCTGTGACGACAACACAATCCATGCCATCCATCGGCCGATGGCAGCAATCGATATCCCTGAAGTGCAAAGATGAGTTAACATATTACCCACAATTATGCTGTGCAGTGGGCACAGCCGGTATGTGTTACACAGGAGTTTGTCATGTCCAAGCAACAGATCGGTGTAGTGGGAATGGCGGTGATGGGGCGTAACCTGGCACTGAATATCGAAAGCCGTGGTTATAGCGTCTCTATCTTCAATCGCTCACCTGAGAAAACCGATGAGGTGATGGCGCAAAACCCGGGGCGGAAGCTGGTGCCATACCATTCTGTGCAGGCGTTCGTGGCCTCGCTGGAGACACCGCGCCGCATTCTGCTGATGGTGAAGGCGGGTGAGGGGACAGACAAGACCATCGCCTCTCTGACGCCCTATCTGGAGCCGGGAGACATCCTGATCGATGGTGGGAATACCTTCTTCCAGGATACCATCCGCCGCAACCGTGAGCTGTCGGCACAGGGCTTTAACTTTATCGGCACCGGGGTCTCCGGTGGTGAGGAGGGGGCGCTGAAGGGGCCATCCATTATGCCCGGCGGGCAAAAGGCGGCCTATGAGCTGGTCGCGCCGATCCTGACGAAGATTGCCGCCGTTGCCGAAGATGGTGAGGCCTGCGTGACCTATATCGGGCCGGACGGTGCCGGTCACTATGTGAAGATGGTACACAACGGTATCGAATACGGTGACATGCAGCTGATCGCCGAGGCCTACTCCCTGCTGAAGCATGCCGCCGGGATGCGCAACGACGAGCTGGCTGCCACCTTTGCCGAATGGAATCGCGGCGAGCTGAGCAGCTACCTGATCGAGATCACCGCCGATATCTTCGCCAAGAAAGATGACGAAGGGAATGATCTGGTCGACGTGATCCTGGACGAGGCGGCCAATAAAGGCACCGGCAAGTGGACCAGCCAGAGCGCGCTGGATCTGGGGATCCCGCTGACGCTGATCACCGAATCCGTCTTTGCCCGCTATCTCTCCTCGCTGAAAGCGCAGCGCGTGGCGGCCTCCCGGGTGCTGAGCGGCCCGCAGGCGCAGACGCTGCCGGCGGCAGAGCGCGCTGCTTTTGCCGATAAGGTGCGCCGTGCCCTGTATCTGGGCAAGATTGTCTCCTATGCCCAGGGCTTCCAGCAGCTGAAGGCCGCCTCTGATGAATATGACTGGTCGCTGAACTTTGGCGAGATCGCCCGCATCTTCCGCGCCGGGTGCATTATCCGCGCCCAGTTCCTACAGAAGATCACCGATGCCTATGCCGAAAATCCGGCGCTGGCCAACCTGCTGCTGGCACCGTACTTTAAGGCCATCGCGGATGAGTATCAGCAGGCGCTGCGCGATGTGGTCTCCTACGCCGTACAGCAGGGGATCCCGGTACCGACCCTCTCTGCAGCGATTACCTATTACGACAGCTACCGCGCCGCGGTGCTGCCGGCCAACCTGATTCAGGCTCAGCGCGACTACTTTGGCGCCCACACCTACAAACGCACCGATCGGGAAGGGGTGTTCCATACCGAATGGCTGGCGGAGTAAGCCAGCGGTCATACGTGAGTGACGTAATGATGCCAATCCGGGCCTGTGCCCGGATTTTTACTTTGTGGGGGAATTACCAAGTAACGCCGCATCTTGTTGCATAAAAACTCGGCACTCATTCCATTTTCTTGTGATAATGGGCTGTTTTTGTGCGCCCGTCGATGGTACAAACAGCAGTAGAGCGATTAACGCCAGTCCATGGGCTGCCAGGTTTGGTTTTTTAACTTAAGCAAAGGTGTTGATATGGAAAATGCAAATAAGCCGACGTTCCAGAACGTGCTGGAATTCGTGCGTACCTTCCGCCGCAAGAACAAGCTGCAGCGCGAAATCGCGGATGTTGAGAAGAAAATCCGCGATAACCAGAAACGTGTTCTGCTGCTGGACAACCTGAGCGACTACATCAAGCCGGGCATGAGTGTTGAAGCGATTCAGGCAATCATTGCCGATATGCGCGGTAACTACGAGGATCGCGTGGATGAGTACATCATCAAGAACGCCGATCTCTCCAAAGAGCGCCGTGATCTCTCCAAGAAACTGAAAGCGCTGGGCGAAGGCGAGTATAAAGAAGAGAAGTGATCTGCCACAGGTCAGGCAAGGGGCGGGGTCTATGGACCCCGTTTTTTTATACCCTGTAGCCGTCGGGCATGCTCCAACGATAAAAATCCCGCTTAAGTCAGCTTAAGCGGGATTTTCTGAATCTGGCTCCTCTGACTGGACTCGAACCAGTGACATACGGATTAACAGTCCGCCGTTCTACCGACTGAACTACAGAGGAATTGTGACAACGGGGCGCATCATAGCGAAGGGGGGCGCCACTGTAAAGGAGGAAATCACCTTATCGGTACGTTCGGGTGGAATTAAGGCAATATGCTGATTTTTTTGTCAGTTTGTCGTGGCAGGCCGTCTGTTGGAGGCGATGGGGCAAAAAGTCCGCTTCAGTTTCCTTAAGCGGGCTTTTCTGAATTTGGCTCATCTGACTGGAGCCGAACCAGTGACATACGGATTAACGTCCGCCGTTCTACCGACTGAACTACAGAGGAATCGTGACAACGGGGCGCATCATAGCGAAGGGGGCCGTCGCTGTAAAAGGGGGGATATCGCCACCCGCGTGCGTTTGGCCACAATAAGATCAATATGCTGATTTATTTGGCAATTTATAATAAAAAGAGTGATATGACACGATAGATGACAAAAAGCCCGCTTCAGTTTCCTTAAGCGGGCTTTTCTGAATTTGGCTCCTCTGACTGGACTCGAACCAGTGACATACGGATTAACAGTCCGCCGTTCTACCGACTGAACTACAGAGGAATCGTGACAACGGGGCGCATCATAACGAAGCGCCCCGGGTATGTAAAGAAGAAAATGCTGCCGCTTGCCCGTCCGGTCGAAATGACCGCAGCATGCCAGTGTGAACCGTACCTATTTTTCACAGGTGGAGTTCTACCGTCTGTGCAAAAAATAACGCCGCTGCTGGATATCCTCTGCGGTAGTCATGGGGTCGGACCGGTATGTCATGAGCTGAATATCGCCCCATCGATATACTACCGGTACCAGAATTACCATCAGCAACCTGAAACACGCAGTCAGCGTGACCGGCGTGATGATCACCTGAAGCTGGAGATGGAGATACAGCGCGTGTACGACGAAAACTACCGTGTCTATGACATACGTAAGGTCTGGCGCCAGTTGCAGCGTGCCGGCAGTAGTGTGGCCAGATGCACCATCGCGAGACTGATGAAAAACATGGGGCTTACCGGCGTGCTGCGGGGTAAAAAATTACGCACTACAGTCAGCCGGAGAGAGGCTGTTGCAGGCGAGCGGGTAAACCGTCAGTTCGTGGCAGAGCGACCCAATCAGCTTTGGGTCGCCGACTTCACGTTCGTGAGGACGTGGCAGGGCTTCGCGTATGAGGCGTTCATCATCGACGTGTTCGCCGGTGCCATTGTGGGCTGGCGTGTATCGTCATCGATGGAAACCACGTTCGTGCGGGATGCACTGGAGCCGGCGCTGTGGGCCCGACGGCTGTCACAGCGTCAAAGGCTCGCAGTACACACAGCGACTGCAGGAAGTGGAGCTTTTGGCTTCAACAGGG
>NZ_AFJI01000083.1 GCF_000264785.1 Edwardsiella ictaluri ATCC 33202
TCTAACTCCCGCTCCAGTGCCATCAACTCACCGGCGATTCGCGAGCGGAGTTCGGGCGCGGTGGCATGTTGTAAGTCACTACGCAGGAAGGCGGCCTTACGATCCAACGCGTCATCGCTTTCTTGGGCAAACGCCCGCGCCTTACCTTCTGGACGCTGCGACAACGATTGGGCATCGGCATACATGACATCCAATTGGCGCGGGGTCACCGTTGCCGGCAGTACGCCCCGCTGGCTCCCCTCACGGACAAACGCCTGCCTGTCGGTATCCTTCCCCGCCCAGCGCTGGAGAGCAGCAGGCAAGGTTTGCCCGCCCGGATCATCCGCGGTGCCATAACCGAAACGCTGATCAAGCCGTGCCCGCAGCCCGTCATAATAAGCCTGCGTCTCTGCCCGTTTGTCCTGCTTCTCAATACCGACCAATGCATCGGCCTCCTCTTTGTCCAGCTCATAGGCATAACGCTGGTAGTCACGCATCATGCTGTTATCCCCTTGCTTAACCGACTCGGGGTTAACCAAACGATGCATAAACTCAACTTGTCGGGGCTGGTTTATGAATCCCACGGTGCGGACATAGTTATACATTCCCCCCAGCAACGCCTCTACGGGGATCACTGGCACGGTATCCCGTGGATCGGCGGAGCCATGGCGGGTCAACGGTTTTTCAACTGACGAACCATCATCGTAGGTGACCTGCAGGGTTCCGATAAATCCCTTATGATCAGCGCTGCGTCCCAAGTGTATCAGTCGGGTATCCGTAATCGTCTTACCGCTTGCGGGATCCCTCTGCCCGACACTGCGCTTCAGATCGGCATCGAATGCCTGATTCAGTATCGCCATCGCTTCGGGGCCGTTGTAATCCAGCTCACCCGCCAGCACCCGGGGAACATCCTGAATGATCGCTTTGGCTACGCCGAGCGGCTGCTCGCCAAAATAGTGTGCTGGGTGCAGCGGACTGTCCGATGACACCTTTGAAAATATCTGATTGGCCTGCTCATACTGTCCGTTATGTAGTGCATCATAGCCCGCTTTAACCAACGGCATCTCCTGCCGCAAACGCTGCTCCCGTTCATTCTGCCCCCGCTGATAAGCCTTCTCATCCCTCTCCTGATTGAATCGTTCCTGCGCTAACGCCTGCCCCATCGCCCAGCGCCTATCCTGTAGGGCATCCCGCTGTTGCTGGTACTCCCGGCTCCAACGGATCTGCTCCTGCGCCTGGTTGAACAGACGATCGGTGTTATCCTGCTGGCGCTGATTATCCTGTTCACGCAGCTTCAGTGCATCACGGCGGCTCAGCGCGCTATCTGCTGCGTTGAACCCGGCTAACAGCCCCTCCGCCAGCCCCTGGATCCCCATCGTTTCATCCTCCCGTCATACGCTCAGGAAAACAGCGCCGAGGCCAGCAGCCCCAGAGCGCCACCAATCACGGCGCCGACGGGGCCGCCGACCGACGTCCCCGCCCCCACATAGGCCCCTACGCCGGCGCCGGCTCCCGCGGAATTCAAGCGGGCAGCCTGCTGCTGCTGTTGGATTTGCTTATTGGCCATCTCGCGCTGCCTCTCGCGATCAGAACTCTGTCTTACACCCTGTACAGCCTGGCTGCGGGCCTGGCTGCCCACATCGATTAGCCCATATCCCATTATGTGCTGCCCCCCACCCTCATCTGTTCACGTACGCCCGCGGAACCTCCGGTCAGGATATTCAGCTGACGATCCTCTGCCGCATCGCGAATACTGTTTTTGGCGCCGGCATGGGCCAGCGCAGTACGCAGTCCCAGGCTATTGTCCTGTGGATCACGGGCCACCGGCGTGCCATAGCGAGCCATCTGATTTACCTGCCCGCTCAATGCCGAGCGCAGTGAGCTCTGGGTATTCCTATCTGCCCGGAAAAGCTGATCGCTTAACAGTCGATCGCCCGCGGCATAATCCATCATTTTTTTCAGCTGCGGATAAAACCGGTTTTTCCAGTCCTGGTATTGCTGCCGGGTCAAATCGGCATAAGTATCAGATGCCCATCCCATCGCGTCCTCCTTTGACATCCTCCCCGCCCTGAAGGACGGAACTTTACGGCACACCGGGTAAGCCCCCATGTCCCGGAGATCTGCGCGCTACGCATCCTTTTTCTCGGGTGTGCCATAGCTACGTGTTGCGATACCGATACCGGTTCCGACGGCGCCCCCCAGCGCCAGCCGATCGTTGATATGGGTATAGGCATCGCTGGCCGCACGGCTTTGTGCCGCTCCGGCGATATCGTTAAATCCGCCCAGCGTATCGGCCTTTTGCCCCGAACCGATCGCGGCGACGTCCTGCAGACCGGCGATATGGCTCTCCTGTTGACTGCTCTGCCCCCGATTCACGGTATCGATCTGTCCAACCACCTGATCGCTGACGCTATCCCGCAGCGCTGCCCGAAACTTGCCGCTCCCGGGATCGACCCCCGATGCGCTCAGGGCATCTGCCGTTTGCTTTCTGGCATGGCCAAATGCCTGCTGATACCCCAGATTCACCTCACCGGCCAACCGATCGTAGCGCCCCTCCGCATTCAGCTCTCCGACCTTCTGTATAAACAGATCCTCAAAGGGACGTAACTCCTGCCGGTACAGCTTCCACTGCTCCAGTGCTACCTCCGCCGCAGCCTTTTCCTGTGAGGTTTCCCTAATCTCCGTGCTGCCACCCTTTCCCATCATCGCCCCCTTAAAGCGGAATTTTAAATCGCAGAAACGCCCCCTCATCCTCCAAACGTTCAAATCCCAGCCGTCTTGCCAGCCGGATAAACCCACGCCGCCGGGTCGCGAACTCTGCCCAGTGTCCCCCGACCTGGCGGATCATCATCTTGACCAGCGGGGTGTAACGCCGCAGACCATCGGGCAAGGTGCTGGCGGCCAGCCAAACCACAACATAAGGCACCCCATCACGCAGCCTCAGCCGCAGGACTATCCGTACATGGTCAGAGCCAATACAGAGCGCCATACCCTGTCGGCACGTCCGGTTGATGTCATCAAGCAGGGATAAACCTCCGTCATCGGCGGCGGCACGGATAATCTGGTGATAGAGGGCGGGCGTCACGCTTTAAAAGCCATTAATATCAGTGCATCGGGATAATAATTCCTGTTAATGTCACTATTATTGCTGTAATTATCACCATAATACCCAATGGAAATAGCCGTATCGCGCGGCAGGGATGAAATCCATTGCCCGGCATTAATCCCATCGCCTGACTTGCTGCAGAGTGTGCGGGGAACACCGTCAATAATAATGTTGGCAAATCCCCCATCATACGAACGCCTGGTGCTCTCATTATCCCGGTGGTACACAGTCCATTGATCCGTCGCGCCCGAAACAATACAAACAGGAACAACCAATATCCGCTCAAAGGGAGCGGGCTCAATCGTGATTGTCTGGCCATTCATAATCGCCCAACACTTTACGATATCCCCCTTAATCGACTCGGCGCGGATCTCTTTAACGTCACAGGTTTCATCGATTGTGACCCGGCTCAGGGTGCCACTGGTGGCATGGACTGTGCCGCTAATCTCCGCATGACGCGCACTGAGTATGCCATCGGCCGTCAGGGAAAAGGTCGGCGGCGCCCCGAGGCTGACCAACTCTGATGCGTAGATCTGCGCGGCGCTGATATACGGGGCGCTGATCCGGATACCCGCTACCACCTCATCCGCCACGATACGCTGTGCCTGCAAAATCTGGATGGTTGCCTGCTCTATCGTCGCCTTCGCCATAACGACCCGGCCGCTGTTGCCATCCACCACAAAGGGAAGCGCATAAGTACCATCATCGTTGGGATTATTGGGGTCAAAAACAAAAAACTGCGTGGCAGCAATCGCCACCTGGCTCAAGGCGTTGCCCTGTGGGTCGCTGCCCGCAACAATTCCGATGCCTGCGCTGATGTCTCCGACGCGGTTTTTCTGGCTCCACAGCGACTGAAATGCCTGGCTTCCCTCCCGATCGAGACTACGGAGATTATCCCTCGTTTCGCTCAGCGCTTGCTGCCCCTCCTCCTGTCCGGAGACCAACTCTGCAATCAGCGGGGAGTCATTAATTTCACGCCCAATCAGTGATATCACGGCATCGACCTCAGGATGGGTCTGTGCTGCCGTCCCCTCCGGCGCATTGAACGGTCCGGGCACACCGGCCGTATTGACGAAGCGTATCCAGTAAAATCCCTGCCATCCCGGATCAACCGGGTCGCCATAGATCACCGATGCCGACGTCGCCACCAGTACAGCATCGGCCAGATTATCCTGCGTATGGCGGTAAATTTCTGTCAATGCGTGGCCGCCATACGTTGGCGCGAGCCACTCCAACAGCACGGCGCTAAATCCGCCGCTGACCTGCAGTCCCTGCGGCGCCTGTGGAAAATCAACCTTGCGGCGATCATCGGGCCAGGCCTGCCCCCCCAGACCCGGCCGCAGATGCAGCTCGCCCCCTTGTCCTCGGAGGGGGCGAGCCAGCCCCAGCGCAACCAGATCCCGGGCGGTAATGGCCTTATCCTGCCCATCACCGCGCTGCCCGGTCATCAGTTCAACGTTCTCATACAGCGCGTCCAGACTGCGTCCGGCGCGAAACGTGTGGCGTTTACTCATGGCGGCAGCGTATCCATCGATGTGCTCAGCGTCAGGCGCTCGACCTGAGCGGTACCAAAGCACTCGATCTGCCAGCGACGGCCGGACAGTACCGGCAGCTTCACGCAGGGCTCCGTCAGTGCGCCAGGCGGCAGGCTGAACGCCACCTCACCGTCAATCACAATCTGGACCCCCACCCGCAGCAACTGGGGACTGAGCACCCGCAGGCACGCAAACGACACCGCGGCGTGGGCCAGAAACACCCGGGATCGCCACCGCATCTGGTGGGGCTGTGTCCCCTGCTGCAGCTGATACAGCTGCCGCCGCCTGACCACATACAGCTGTTCGTTCTCCAGTCGATAACCGGCGCACGCAAAGTCGGTATCCACACGGCGTAGATCCATCGCCCGCGGATCGAAAATAAATCCTGCGGGGCGATCCCGCGCATCCCGATACAGAGCAAAATACTCGCCCTCCACCCGCCAGGCGCGGATAGTCTCAGGGTGAAAGCCCTGGCGCCACTGACGTGGCTCAACAATCGCTTCCGTTGCCACCAGGGCATTGCCGGCAGCATCGACGGACACCAGCCCATTGGCCGCGGCATACAGCACAAAGCCATCCATCTCTACCATGCTGTCAGTGCTGAGACACGCCTGCATAATCGGTAGTTTGCTGCTGGTCATGCTGCCCGGCGAGACGCCGCTGAACAGATAGGCGTACCCTTGTGTCACCACCACCAGCACAGTACCCAACGCGGCAATGGCCACAATATTATGCTCGGTACTCTGTCTATAGGCACCCGGCCAGGCGTAGGGTAAATAGGGCTCTGAAAACATCACCTCATTACCGGCAAAAGCAGCCGCGATGCCGTTCGCCATCAAACACAGCCCCACCATATTGTCCGGTGGCATCAGATAGTCATAGGTTTCCAGCACACCGCCCAACTCAGCAGAAGGTAAGGCATCAACATAGCTTTCCTGGCCAAGAGCCAGCTCCGTAACAAGCAGATAATCCGCAGCCCCACCGCCGGTAACGGTACGATAAATCCGGCGACGGGAAATGTTATGGTTTTGGGCAATCAAGGGGGCTAGATGCAGCGTCACTCGGCTACCGGGATAGGGAATACTCACCTCTCTGGATACCGGTCCAGGCGGCCCCTCTTCCCCATAGGCAGTGACGTAGGTTTCCACATAAAACCGCGTTTCGTCATCCAGTGGATCATTTGGCTGCTCATCCTCCGGATAATGGATTTCACCAATCGTCGGCGGGTGCTCGGGGGCCGGGATACCAAGCCGATAACTGGCCGCCGGATAGCGTCCGTGGCCCTGAGAGGCAATCTGGGCACTGGTGACCTGTGGATGCCGACCATCGGTAAAATAGACCCGGTCATACTGATCCTGCGCCACCGGGCTACGTATGGCCTGAACCCGCCCGGCCCAGGTAAACCAGACATCATCCCGGTAATGGAACAGCGTCTGAGGATCGAGAGAAAACGGGATCGCCTCGTCTTTATCCATATAAAGTGGAGTGATGACGCCGTGCCGAAAATGACAGTTTTGTGCCAGGGTGGCATTGGTTTCTGGCAAAAGGTGGCTAACGATCCGGGGCTGTTCACCGCGCATCAGGGAAATATCAATCGAGGACATCGTTATCGGAAGCACTTATAAACTGATGCAGCTCAGTATTAAAAACCTTACCGCTCAGGGTAAAATTATCGGGTACCGTCACTACGTAGTAGCACGCTACGTGCTCAGGTGGCGGATATTCGATATAGCCATCGGGATTTTCTTTTGGAATATATATTGTTTTCATAACAAACCCACTCATTATGTGTATTTAACGCCATATATTAGATGGATACGAGAATTTTCATCACTGACGACCCATAATGTCGAACGGAATGCCGAGGTTGGAATTGTCCAGATAGAGCCATCTATTGAGCGAATGCTAATATCGACTGATAGATTTCTATTAACTATTTCATTAATCACCCACATGGGCTTAATATCGATTGCAGCATACCAATTATTATCATCAGTAGAGACAATAATAATTTCATCAAAATCTGATGGGTTTTGTGACAGCGAGATATTACCATTTCCAATATTACCGCTAAAAAGCAGCGTCTTGTGCCCCACAGCTGCCTTGTTAACTCTATCGCTGACTCTTCTTACCGCAGAGGCCGTCGGCGCCCGTGTGGTACTGGTACTGCTGACGCTGTCTTCAAGCTGGACCTGTCCGGGTCGGGTGGTAGTTGCGGCACGGGTTGCCTCGTTATAGACATCCCTTAGCGCACCGCATGTCGGCACATTTGTGGTGCTGGTGCTGTTGATGTTATTTTCAATCTGGACCTGTCCGGGCTGGGTGGCAGTCGCGCGACGGGTTGCATGCTCATAGACACGCTTTAGCGCATTGGATGTAGGCGCATTTGCGAGGCTGGTGCTGTCTATGTTGTCTTGAAGCTGGACCTGTCCGGGAGTGCCGGTACTCGCGCGACGGGTTGCCTCGTCATAGACACGCTTTAGCGCAGAGCATGTCGGCGCATTTGTGGTGCTGGTGCTGTTGATGTTGTTTTCAAGCTGGACCTGTCCGGGCTGGGTGGTAGTCGCGCGACGGGTTGCAATCTGATAGGTGTACCTTACTGCATTGGCCGTCGCGA
>NZ_AFJI01000084.1 GCF_000264785.1 Edwardsiella ictaluri ATCC 33202
AAACCGGTTTGCCGGCCTGGTTTAACCCGCAGAGTTGAAAAACATTTTTAGCCAGATCAATACCCAGAAATACGATATTCATGGTGATTCTCCTGGTGAGCGCATTTCGTACAGCCAACCGCAGCGGGAGGAGGTAGTCCATCCCATTACCTGGCGAAAGAAATACGGCGGAATCTCCCCTCTGAACTCAAACCTATGCGGTAACGGGCAGAGGAAAATCTACGGCTGAAGAGAGAAGCTGGCTATTGATCTCAGCCCCGACAAGGTGATGCTGCAGGGGGTATTGGTAAAAAGGGCTGACGCTGGCACCTCTGTGCGAATGGATCAGGGATTGACAGCTCCTATAGGGTGCCAGCGCAAGACAGGTCTGTTTTGCACTGCGGGTCAGCCGTAGTTCGTTCAGGTATCGCTCCGTTGCTGCCGATGGCAGCGCACTGCGCCTGCGTATCCGGGAGAGCACCGAAACGCGAATTCACTACGGAGATCACCGGGTACACCGGATGCTCCAGCGTGAGGGATGGCATGATAATCGCACATGGATCTACCGCCTCTACCGTGAGCAGGGGCTGTCGCGGCGCCTCAACGGCCACGCCGCCATAAATCAGCCCAGCGGCGGCAGCCGCAGCCTCAGAGCCTACCTCCAAACCAGATTTGGGACATGGATTTTGTCTCTGATACGTGGTTTGACGGGCGAGAGCTGCGCCCGTTGACGGCTTCGACCGCTACACCCGCGAATAGCTGAGGATAGACGTGAGACAGCATCTGCGTTCGACAGACGTGGTCGGGATGCTGGATAGCATAGCGCACAGGCGTCCTTTACCGCAGGTGCTGAAAGCCGATAATGGCTCTGAATTTGCAGGGAACATATTGGATAGTTGGGTGTATGAAAGCGGGATCGGCGTCTCCCGCCCGGGAACACCGGCAGACAACGCGACGGTGGGATCCTTCAACGGCAGGTTAAGGCAGGCGGGTCTGAATGAAAACGGGTGCATATCTCTGAAGGATGAACGGGCAAAATCGAGACCTGTCACATACGCTATAACCCGCGTCGTCCCCATTGTGCACCGGGCTGGATACCCCCAGCGTTTACTGAAAAATCCGCCGGTTGCCAGAATATGCAGCCAGAATAAGGCCGGTTATTCCTGATTATGCATAGACCACATACGGGGAGCGGGTCACTAGA
>NZ_AFJI01000085.1 GCF_000264785.1 Edwardsiella ictaluri ATCC 33202
CAAAGCCACCCCGCCCATATCAAGACCTGATCATCAACCACGAAATCGACGCTCTGCGCTGCAACATCTGGGCTGGCATGGGCATGGGTAAAACCGTAGCGACACTCACCACGCTGGAAGATCTCTTCATGGCGGGCGTAGAGACACAACCCGCGCTGGTACTTGCGCCACTGCGCGTGGCGGCCAGCACTTGGCCTGATGAAGCGGTCAAATGGGGGCATCTGCGCAATATCGAGATGCAGCCGATTGTCGGTAACGCCAAAGCACGCGCTGCGGCGCTGGCGAACAGCAACGCGAGCGTGTTCACCATCAACTACGACAATCTGGTCTGGCTGGTGGAAGAGGTGGGCGGCCGCTGGCCGTTCGGTACTGTCATCCCGGACGAAAGCACTAGGCTGAAATCCTTCCGGCTGCGCGGGGGCGGCAAGCGCGCGGCGGCCCTAGGCAAGGTGGCACATAAGCACGTCCGGCGCTGGATGAATCTCACCGGTACGCCAGCGCCGAACGGCCTGGTGGACCTCTGGGGGCAGGCGTGGTTTGTGGATCAGGGGCAGCGCCTCGGGCGCACCTACGGCGCGTTTACTTCCCGCTGGTTCAACTCAATACAGTTTCCGGGGCAGAGCTGGACGAAGCTCGAGCCGTTCGCCCATTCGCAGGATGAAATACAGCGGGCACTGGCCGATGTGACTATCTCACTGGACGCCGCTGACTGGTTCGACATCAAAGAGCCCATCCATAACGTGATCCGTGTGGACATGCCGCCGAAAGCTCGCCAGCAGTATCGCGAGATGGAAAAGGAAATGTTCCTTGAGCTGAACGGCGAAGGTATCGAAGCGCCAAACGCCGCGGCAAAAACGGTGAAGTGCCTGCAGATCGCCAGCGGCGCGGTATACACCGACGATACCGGAAGCTGGTCAGAACTGCACGATGCAAAGCTGCAGGCGCTGGACAGCATCCTCACCGAAGCAGCTGGCGCGCCGGTGCTGGTGGCCTATCACTGGAAACACGACCTTGAGCGTCTACTTAAAGCATTTCCTCGCGGTCGCCATCTTGACCAGGATCCGCAAACGCTGCGCGACTGGAATGCCGGAAAGATACCTGTTTTGTTCGCACATCCGGCCAGCGCGGGCCACGGCCTGAACATGCAGGACGGCGGCAACATACTGGTGTTTTTCTCACACTGGTGGGATCTGGAGCAGTACCAGCAAATTATCGAACGCATCGGGCCAACCCGGCAGATTCAGGCCGGACACAACCGCCCGGTGTTCATTCACCACATTATCGCCGCCGACACTATGGACGAAATGGTGATGGAGCGGCGCAACTCAAAACGAACAGTGCAGGATCTCCTGCTCGATGCCATGAAAAAGAGAGGTATAGCATGACACCACATACATCTCCCACCACCGGAAATGACATCATTTCCGACCCTGATATCGAGATACTAACCGGGTATAAAATTCCATCCAAACAATGCAAGACCCTGCGTGAGGCCGGCATTTTCTTCATTACCCGGCGAGATGGCCGCCCACGAACCACCTGGGCGCACTTCAATAACCCACTCTCTCATCGTCAACGCATGCAGGATACCAACCCAACGCCAACGCCAACGCCAACGCCAGAGCCTGATTTTGGAGCGCTTGACTGATGCCCAGGATAAGAAAAAACAAAGATGATGCCTGGATGCCGCCCCGGGTATATATGGGGCGATCCGCCTATGAGTTTCATCCAATAAATGGTGGAAATATCCGCTTATGCGATAAAACGGCAACACAGGCCCAGGTATGGGCTGCATGGGAAGCATTGATTAACGAGAGACCAGACACCACTACACTGGCTGGACTGGTTGAACGCTTTCTCAAATCAGCCGACTTCTTTGGATTAGCTGTAGAAACACAGAAGGACTATCACAAGTATTCACAGAAAATACTGTCCGTATTCGGGAAAATGCCGCCCGATGCCATCAGGCCTGAGCATGTTCGACGCTATATGGATAAGCGAGGGTTGAGGAGTCACACCCAGGCAAACCGCGAAAAATCCTTTATGTCACGGGTCTATCGCTGGGCCTATGAAAGAGGCTATGTAAAAGGTAACCCGACGAAGGGCGTCAGACAATTTAAAGAGCCTGGCCGCGATCGCTACATCACGCACCAAGAGTACCTGGCACTATACGGCGTCACTTCAGATGTAGTGAGAGTCGCGATGGAGCTGGCCTATCTATGCTGTGCCCGGCAAAAGGATGTACTGAACATGATGAAAAGCCAATTTTTGCCAGAGGGTATCCTAATCAAGCAGAGCAAGACTGCCGTAGGACAAATCAAAGCCTGGAGCCCACGCCTACGTGAGGCAATAAAATTGGCTTCTACCCTCCCCTTAGACTCAGGTAGAAGCACACTTTACGTCATCCACCAGCGCTCTGGTGACAAGTACAGCCGGCACGGTTTCAACAGCCGTTGGCGTCAGGCAAAGAAAGCAGCCAAAAAGCGATATCCCGAGCTGGACTTCAACTTCACCTTTCACGATCTGAAAGCTAAGGGGATCTCTGATCTGAAGGGGAACATCTACGAGAAGCAGGCCATTTCTGGCCACAAGAACGTGGAGCAAACAGCTCGTTATAACCGAAAGATCCCGATTGTTCCTACGGTGGATGGGCAGTGATGGGAAGGATAATATTATGAAAACATATTATGAAAGGGGGATGAAGACACAAAAAAACCACCTTGCGGTGGCTTAATAACAAAATATATCTTTTTGATTTTTATACCATTTTGTCATGGTGCCCGGAGCGGGACTTGAACCCGCACAGCGCGAACGCCGAGGGATTTTAAAAACTAAATCGACCTTTTAAAAATCATAAGAATATGATTTTAAATATATTTAATTGGCGTGAAACGGGGCAAATCGATTCTCTATCAAATTCTGCTGCCATTTTTGCCACCGCATTTTTTCAGCGTATCAAGGTTATCAAATGGGTTCAGAGCCAGCGCCGCATCCAAATGATCGGGCGCAAAGTGTGCATAGCGCATCGTCATCGTGATCGTGCTATGGCCCAATATCTGCTGCAATACCAGAATATTGCCGCCCTGCATCATAAAATGGCTGGCAAAGGTGTGGCGCAATACGTGGGTACGCTGTCCTTTCGGCAGGTGAAGCCCTGCCCGTGCCAGTGCAGCCTTGAAAGCTTCATAGCAGGGGGTAAACAACCTTCCCTGCTTTGTAGGCAGCAGGGCCTGCAATCGTTCGGAGATGGGTACAGTGCGGTTCTTTTTGCTCTTGGTATGGGTAAAGGTCAATCGTCCAGGCAACACCTGCGATTGGCGCAACGACTGCACCTCGCTCCAGCGCGCTCCGGTAGCCAGACATACCCGCACGATACCCCCCAAATCAGCCTTACTCGATGCATCGCAGGCCGCCAGCAGGCGCGTAATCTCATCGGCATATAAAAAAGCCAGCTCTTGATCCCCTTCGCGAAACTGGCGAATGCCATCGAGAGGGTTACCCCCTTCCCACTCACCGAGCCTGCGCAGTTCCGCAAATACCGCATGCAGATAAGCCTGTTCACGGTTAACCGTGGCCTCCTGCAGGCGCTTTTTCCCCTTGGGATTCCACTCTCCATTCAGCCGCCGCTCCCGATAACGGGCAAACATACCCTTATCAAAATCACCGGCCAATGGATCGCCAAGCCGCCGACAAATTGCATCCAATTTTCCCTTACGCCCAGCGCCTGATGACAGCATCCGTCCATGTAACTCATACCAACGCAGAATCAAATCCGATAGATGAGTTGCTGACTCACCCATATCTAAACTCACTCCCCGCGGATTCATCCTACGCTCAAAAGCAAGGGCCTCTCCCCTGGTCGTAAATTGCCGGCGGATACGCTGGCCATCCCGCCCATAAGGGAAACATTGGCAAAGCCATTTTCCTGACGCCAATCTGCGGATTGTCATATGCCACCACACTTCAAAAATCCATTTATGAAAACCATTACCACCATAGCCCCAGCAGAACACCCGCCATAAACAGCACGCTGCACAGCAACGGGGCACGATAGCGCGGCCAGAAGGGAGACGTTAACGCAGGTATATCGTCACCGCCCCTCTCCTCCAACCAAGCCAGCGCCTGGCGCAACTGGCTGCGGCTAAGTTCATGCAGATAGCCCGAACCAAACTGAATATGGCAATAGCGTTGCAACTGTCGGCGCCGGATCGATGTCGTAGCTCCCGTTTGCAATAAGCGAATAAGCGCCTTATCTGCGCTCTTGGCCCTGGCTTGCTTCAGCAATATATGCAAGTAACCCCGTGCTGCCGGGTAATGACTTACCGTCAGCTCATCCAGCCCATTAACGCCCAGTTCCGCATAAACTTTTTGCCAGATGGTCATCCCCATATCATCGCCACAATCTGTAATCTGCTGCACCAGCTGATTCAGGCGCATACGCTGAGCGGGTACCAATGGGCGCAGATCTGACTGTGGCGCAGACAGAGTAATGTTGACCCAATAGCGGCCGATATAGACGCTGCGCTCATAAAAATCACGCCCTCCCACCCGATTGCGCCGCCCTCTTGCCTCCGTGCCCATAGTATTCTCCAGACTTATTACCCCATTTCTGACATCGGCATATATAACCGGAATATATTGCCACTGCAGCAGTGTCACAAATAAAAGCATGACACAAGCGATAAAGTGACTCTTCCGCTATTTTTAGTATAATTAAGTGGAGCGCCGTATTTTATAATGAATAATACTTATCCAGCCACAGGCAATATAAATAAAATATCCACATGGAGTTAATATTTTACATACAAAATAAAAATACTATTAGACACAGAGTCATGGGTATCTGCACAGGGAAGCACAGCCCCACGAAATGCGCGCAAAAAACACGCTCCCCATCATTTGAATCATTAGGTAGAACATTATCAAACCAAGGAGTTATCCTATCACATGGATAGCTTTGCGGAGAGCAGCCGCCAAATCACAGGGTTGCCACCGTTGCTCCGTCTCTCAGAGAGAGCTTACGAACATATAGACACGCTATATCAATAAAATGTTTAAATTCAGAGCGGGATCTGACATGACCTACCCCATGCTTGTCGTAGCAACCAGCTACGAGAGCCCTTTGTCATGTCTGGGCTCCATTGCCCAACATCTCAGGGACGAAGCATTTGAAGGCAGCGTTCTGTTCGACTTGCTCTGTACCAACGGATTAGAGGGCAACCGCTTCGTTGCCCTGTACTTTGATGGCATGGACTTTGTCCGCAACACCTTCCGTCTGGTTGATAAAGCCGACTTATCACCCGATCTTCTGCATACGCAGGATAAATTCTTTGCCGAGCATCCAGCTATTCTGCAAATGTCACTCCTGAACCAGAATGAAGTGCAGGCCTTTACCGCCAGACATTGATCCCGGGAACCGGAGCCATCCGGTTCTTGCCCCGCTGTTTTCACTCCTTATGCTCATGGTAGTCACGGCCTGCGATACGCTGATCGCTGCCACCGCTCACGGTGACTGAGCTGGCCACTGCACTGCCGGCGGCCAGGGCCGCAAGAGCCGCCGCCTTTACCGCTGGCGGTGCCGCACGATAAAGTTTGATGAACTCCAATTCATCGGTACTGACATCTCCTATATCCGGCGTTCTGCGCCCGGTTAATATATATAAAACATCAACTCCAGTCCCCGCCAACGCTGATAAGTACCCACCACCAGGGATCTTTTCATCTCGCTCATAGGCAGCCTGTGAGCCACGAGAACCTTTAGCTAGCGCAGCAAAATCAGTCTGATTTAATCCTTTGCAAGTGCGCTCCTCTCTCAACCTAGATCCCAAAGTGGACATTTTTCATAATTCTCTAGTTGACTTGACAATGATAGTGATCAAGGATGCTTTTAACAGACATCCAACCAAGGACACTATACCACTATGGAACAGACCAACCAGCCACCCCGCGCACGGCAGCAAAAGGGCATTGGATCCGGTGGACGCATTGCCATGTACCTCAGCGACGCAGAACGCCGCCACTTAATCCAGCTGGCAGAACAGGAATGCCGCTCAGCCGCCAGTATGGCAAGGCTGATCTACCTGCGGGGGCTACGGGCCGTTACCGAAAGCTAAAGGAGCACAACGATGGGGAACATCACTATTAACGTCACCGTCAGCGCGCCATACGTCTCGATCAATGAATATGCGCGCCTCTCCGGTATTCCTGTCGCGACCTGCCGGGGCATGGTTGCCGATGGCCGTATCATCATTCGCCCCAAGAGCAGTGCGCAAGAAAAAATCGAGGTCAATATGATTGCGATGCTGAAAGACGCCATCGCTAACAGCGGCCCGTAGGCAATCGTCACCACTGCTGCCAGCAACTCACCAAGGAAGAAAAAATGAAAAATATATTTATTGAGATAATAGATAAATACAGTCCTATGGGACATGCCTTCTTTAGACTTGCAGATATTTCATCTGTCAAACCGTTTAATGAATGGGGTTATTACGCCTTAATACACACCAGATCCGGCTGTGTCGGGGAGCATGTGCCATATAAAGCGTTTGTTGATTTTCTAAAAAATACGCTTTCTAACCAAGAGCTGATGACCAATACAGACAAGCCGGTCATCATTCCATTTATAGTTACGGCTGAAATGGCGGACCCTAAGCTTCCGCCATTAATACCTGACCCGATAAAAAAAGAGTAAGCCAATCTTTACCTTAGTCTAAGTCACGGTTCTTGAGAAACTGATAAGACGGGTGATCGTCGCCGATATCATATTTATTTGCAAAATCACGGGGAAATACATATTTGGCATTTTAATACCAGCGAAGTTCACAATCTTAATATTATAAATTGCGGAAGATAAAATGACAGCCTCAAGGTTTTTAATGGCCGAAGGCTGGGTTTCAAAGGGACCACCAGAAAGGCTGGGGACATTTGGGTGGGCTTCCCAATAAAATTTATTATCAGCCGCCTGGAACACATAAATTTTAACCTGACTCATATTGCACCTCTCCTTGTGGTGTTGAACGTTACGCCTGCCAACGTCTAAGCAGGACTGCAGGCCTAACGAGGCTTACCACGACGCGGCCGGGCGCGTTATATCCCGGCACCCATTCAGGATATTTAATCAGTTCGGTGATAAACATGAACATATGCTTTCAGAAAATAATTAATCAGCTGTTATTAACATATTCAAATAAAGAAGCAAATTTACAAAGCATCAATGCCATGAATCCAATGCTGACCCGTTACTGTCTCAATCGTCACATGACAGACCTGGCCATTGGTATTGAATTACTTGAAGGGGTTGCCCGGGCCATGGGCGATTATCGCGCTGCCGATGATATCCAAGCCCTGCTCACCGGGCTCTGTGTCAGCGATAAGCCACCACCGTTATTGACCACCGTGGAGGCGCACTGAATGAACATGGTCAAAGCTTTCACCGCCTTGGTGTTTGGCATACTGCTGCTGATCTCAGCATGCGCCAGCATTTTCTTTTTATTGCTCTGTATCAGCAGCATGCAATAGGCATATTGCCGCGCCATTTGCCCTGTCAACCACGACCCACGGAGGAAACACCGATATGCGGTTGATAATTCCACCTCTGTATCGCGGCGGTGAACTGGAACGCCAGGCTCGGGCAGCATTCAATCGAGTATTAACCGGCGATGACAGCCACATTCGCCGCCTTGACGTATTACCCCGGGCCCGGGTGATTAATATCACCGACCGTTATCGGCTGTTCAGCCTGGATGAAGGAAATACATGGAAGCTGCTTAAACACCCACAATACACCAGGAATATACGCAAATGGCGCACACATTGATTTTCAGTGAGGCACTAAAAACCGCCATTCTTGATGGCTGCAAAACCGTGACACGTCGCCCGATAAAATCCGCCTGTACCCGATCTGTCATTAAATCAGATCAGTGGTACTGGGAGACGGCCTTTAAGACCATGACCACCCTTCCTCTGCCTGAGCGTGACTGCGAGCTGGTTATCGCCGCCAACACCCCCGTTCTCATTAAGGCCTCGCAGGCGTTTATGATTTCACGGTGCCCTCATGGGAACGCAGGCGATCTCATTGAGCTGGCGACACGCCGCGCCGATCAATCCGTGACCCCCTTCGCCCGCGCGGAGCTAAAAGCCATCGCCATTGAACTGCTCCATGACATCACCGACCACGCCGCCATCGCCGAGGGTATGCCGCCGGACACTCCCCGGGAACATTTCCGCTGTATCTGGGATGGTTTCTACCATTACACCCCCTACAGCTGGCGCTGGAACCCGGCAGTTTGGGTATTGCAGTTTGCACCGACCGAAATCTTAGCGGAGGCACACCGATGAAACGCCTATGGACAAAACAGGAGGAGCGACAGCTGGAGCAGGGGATCGCCGATGGCCAGAGCCTCAAAGCGATCGCCGGGCAGCTGGGCCGCACCTATGCCTCCGTGAGCCAAAAGACCTACGTCATGGGGTTGCCACGCCGCGCCTTTTATATCGACCAATGGGATATCAATATGGCCCATGCCCTGCGCGCCGAGGGGCTGACTCACCCGGCCATCGCCGAAAAGCTCGAGCTAGAGCGCCGCACGGTTGATTACATCATCTACCACAAAAAACCAGATTCCTGTCATGCAGCCGTGTAATCACTGCCTCGCCCGCCCTATCGCCCGCGATCGGGCTCACAAGTTCGATACGGCCCTGGCCAGTGCACCACTGGCCAGGGCCGGCACCGCCAAAAACCGCTTGCGCGATCCAATGACCGGGCGCTATATTTCCCGGGCAGCCGCAAAATCGGCTGCCGGGATTGGAACCCCGGACATTACAAGAGCGCACAACCGCGCTATAAGCGGTTTTTTTGTGTGCGAGGCACGGCCACATCTACGCATTATGGTGGGGCGTGCAGGGGCGTCTACGGACGCGCCGGGTTCTCTTGTAACCGGTAGTTCCAACCCTGTACGTCTCACCACCCCGAGATTGGAACCTCTGGCTGGTGAGTTATCACAACTTACAAGAGAGGATGCCCGATCATGGCAGCCAAACACCGTAATACCCCGCATTCCCGTCAGCTCTCATCTGACGCCCCCAGCATTACCTCACGGCTTCACCGTATCCACACCCTGGCGCTCTATCTGCAGGTCGAGCTGTCTCACCGTAAGGACACCCTGCCGTTTATGTGTGTCCCTGCGGTACTCAGCTATATCGCAGACGATATCACCGCCATCCAGCGCGATATCGCCGCCAGCCCGGAACAGCCCATGTAACGCATCAACCCGCGGTGCCC
Source organism: Edwardsiella ictaluri ATCC 33202 (assembly GCF_000264785.1). Taxonomy (GTDB): domain Bacteria; phylum Pseudomonadota; class Gammaproteobacteria; order Enterobacterales; family Enterobacteriaceae; genus Edwardsiella; species Edwardsiella ictaluri. Next base: position 9,278 of record NZ_AFJI01000085.1, read on the forward strand.
CGTTGGCGCCCGCGGGTTTTATCGTTTATCCGCACCGACGGAGGGCGCCCCATGCCTAAAAATCACGTTGTTGCACCACTCATCGCCGAACAACCTGCTGCGCCGGCAACTGACTTTCACGCCTTCATTGAGTGGCTATGGTCTATCGATGCAAGCCTGGGCGTTAAAGTCCAGGAGCTTCACGATCTGTGGCGTCACAAACTGGCACGCCACAATCAACAGTGCACGCTCCAGGCGAACGAGTTCATTATCGATGGCCGTTACCGCGTCCGCATCAACCCACCCGACAGCGTAGAGCGCCCCGCCGGACTTAAGTTGACAAGCCTCATGGAGACCGGCGGCGTCATCGCCATCTATCAGACATCGGGCGCCCTGGTCGCAGACCTGATAGCACACAGTACCAGTCGATCGGGCCACCAAGTCAGCGCCCGGCAGTATGCCCCAGAGGCTGCCCGGCTGCTCGATGCCTGCCGTCAGGCATGGCTGCAGAACGTGGGCATGGAGCCGTAACGCATGTCAGGGCAATATCCACGCGCCTGGGGCGCACCTCATCCCGCGATCGACCCGGAGACATTCGGCCGCGCCCCACGCACCGCCCTGGGCGATGCGATAGCACTTTATGCTAAAGAGGATAAAGACCGCAAAGCACGCGAAGAACAGGAAGCCCGTCAGCAAAGAGCCGAGAAAAAGCAGGCCGCATCCCACCAGGAGGCGCTCGCCGCGGCGGCCGGCGAACGCTTTCGCCAGCGCGATCTGCTGCTGCCAAAAATACGCATTGCTCATGCCGCCGCCCGCAAAGATCCAGATTCCGGCCCGCTGGCCGATCTGATGGCCCTGCCGGACTATCTGCGCACCCCGCTGCTGCAACGCTTAAAGCTCCTGCAGAAAAAACAGGAGGCCGCAGAGGCTGCCGGCAAGTCATCCAGACCAGCGAGCCGCTACATCCGTAGTAAATTGGCCCTGCTACTGCGCCGCATCGCGCTGACCAATAGCCGGTTTTTAACGCATAAATACCAGCTGCTCGCCGTGCGTGAACGTCTCGACGAGCTGCTGCACCTGCCGCTCCTGAACAAACGCGGGATCCAGACGCTGGCCACACTGACCGCCAGCGCATTCAGCGGGGAGTTCGACAGGCAGTACACGCAGCCCGGCATCAAGCAGACGCCCATGCAGGCACTCGCCATCTACCAGCGCCTGGGACATATGGCGCTCTCCCTGCACATTACCCCGCCAAACTGGGAGGCATTACGGCCCGACAAAGGCCGCCGCAAAGAAATTGATTTGGAAAAACTACCCGGTGCCCTGTCTCGCCTGATGTGTGCCGAGTGGTGGACGCACCAATTATGGCGTCTGCGCTGCCGCTGGCGCGAGGAGCAGCTGCGCGCCGCCGGCCAGGTATCACGCCAGACCTCCCCTTACCTGAGTCGGGATGCGCTGAACGCATTCCGGGAACAGCGCCGCCGCCTGCGGGATTTCCTCAAATCACATGAACTGGTTAACGAGGACGGCTTCACCATCGATCTCTATGATGTCTATTACGCCAGCGCCAGCAGTCCCAAACATCGTCGGTTTGAAATGATGACCACCATGAAGGGACTGGAGCTCATCGCCGAGGCGCGTGGCGATATTCCCACGTTCATCACGGTGACCTGCCCATCACGCTTTCACGCCACTACCGAAGATGGTCACCCCAATGCCCGGTGGGATGGCTCCACCGTACGCGATAGCAGCGACTATCTGGTTAACCGTTTTTTTTCCGCCGTACGTAAAAAACTCAAACGTAACAATCTGTATTGGTATGGCATCCGCGTTGCCGAGCCGCACCACGACGGCACCGTTCACTGGCACATGATGATATTTGCCCACCCAGAAGAGCGCGAGACGATCGAGAAAATTGTGCGCGATATTGCCATTCGGGACGAGCGGGAAGAGCTGGGCGATGACATTACCCCACGCTTTAAGAGCGAGATCATCACTGCCGAAAAAGGCTCCCCCACCGGCTACATCGCCACCTATATCGGCAAAAATATCGATCGCGGTGCCGTAGACGGAGATGACCCCAAAACGGGCAAGCCACGCAAAGACAATGAGAGCGGCAAAGAAATGGCCGAGACGGTCGAAAATGCCATCGGCTGGGCAGGGTTACACGGTGTGCGCCAGTTTCAGTTTTTCGGCATTCCGTCACGCCAGGTCTGGCGTGAGCTGCGCCGCCTGGCCTGCCAGATGGCACGCACCCCGGACGGCCCGCAACGCTTACCGGATCCGGCCATGGATAACGTTCTGGCCTGCGCCGATGCCGGCGACTTTGCCGCCTACATCATGGCCCAGGGCGGCGTACTGATCCCCCGTAGAGATTACGTGGTACGCACTGCCTACGATATCGCCGATACCGAGAATGACTATGGCGAAACCCCCATTCAGATTTACGGCATCTACTCACCAATGCTCGGCGACGCGTCCCGCATATGCACCCATCCCGACACCTGGAAGCTGGTCAAAAAGGCCGCGCCCGCTACCTCTCCCGCGGCGCAGCCGGGGGAGTCTGTTGACGTTCCGGGCGGCTCCGCCGCCCCTTGGACTCGTGGCAATAACTGTCCCCTGCACCAAAATACGGCAACGGAGCTCCGCACAGAACTGCTGTGGCGTGAGGGCCCCCCCTCTCGCCGGACGCCTGCGGCCACGGCCGACGGCGGTAACGTCGCCGAGCGACGGGCCCGTATTCAGCAACGTATTCCGGCGGCACAGCTGGAGATCACCCCGGAGGAGATCGACCTGCTGGCGCGCGGCTGCGTGGTCCGCCTGGAGGATGGCCGTACCTACCGCGCCAGCCGCATCACGGGCGAACTGCTGCCGGTGACACACCCGCCACCGCTCAAGCGTATACCGGGACGTATCAGAGAGCAGCGCTGGCGCGCCAACCGCCGGGATCCCCGCACGCTGGCCCGGCAGTGCATCGAGCAATGGAAAGTCAAGCAGGCAGAACTGCAGGCGTTGTCCACCCGGCAGGCAGAAGCAAGCTCCGAGACCCCGGATCCTGCCGAGCACACGACCACCGCCGAGCGGGCGGCCTCGCTTATTGAAAGGATGAAAAGGGCAACGCGGGGAAATGGCAACGGTTAGTGACTACCGTGATACGGTACGATTCAATATCGAGCTTGTATCGATGACTGCCCCGTTGAGCAAAAAGCACATAGACACGACGCATCCCTTACAATAGCCACTAGCTATTGATGATGTAGAGGTTGAAAGATAAGTCTTCTGTTAATAAATGTAAAATCAGCTAAAGCAAAAACTTCCCTATGAAATACATCATTTTGAATAAAAAGCTAGTAAAGCCATTCATGCGATAATCACATAAACTAAGCGCCATCAAAACCGACCAATTAATATCCAAACTATTTAACCAGAGGATGCTAACTACATAGGCTAGCCAAAACAAACAGCCAGCCTATCAACTACTATTGTCCCTTAACTCTAAAAATAGAGTCAGCCAACCTAGTACCGGTTGATACAAGTTTAGATAACACTCGCAATTGTTCTTTACACGCGAAATTCTCAGTTGGGTGAGGGTAATTTATTGTATGATCAATCTCACCCCAAATTTCCTCAAAAAGAGTTCTCACCTGAATCTCACAACAAATATTTGAATCAGTCTTTGGCTTAATAACATAATGAATGCTTGTATAATAAGACTCTTTGATTTTTGGCGTAAGACCTAACGACGTAAAGAAGTCACAACTTTCAGGATCCCATGAATACGCGATAGGACTTTCTCTGTAAAACCAATCACCATCATCTACTTTTTTCTGTATTAATTCATGAATATTTTTTAGTTGATCTTGATAAAGATGTAATATGCGAACACCAGCAAGATCAGTTACCCGATAAAATACATTCTCCTCAGAGATCGGGGCGTCACTGCTATTTTTTCTCTCAATCTTATCTCTTAAATGGTCAACATCCTTCAACCTGCTTTTTATAGTATGAATGACAGGGTGATGATAATCATTTAAACTAGGGTCTAGTCTAAAAGTATCAACAACACCATTCATAAAATGTTCAAAAAGATGTCGATTTGAAACATACTTATTTAATATAGTGTCTACATTTTCCATAATTAATTACCGAGCATAGATATTCTTGCAATCAAATCTTTGGTAAAAGCTTCATAGCTTTTCTTGGTGGCAATGTATTTTGACTTTGACCCTCTCAAAGTATTTGCATGCTCGCTTTCTATATTAGGATATTCAGGAACTAACCACATAGGCAGATTATAATACTGTGCCATTGAAGGAAATGTATTATGACTATACATTACTGCTGTATTACCAATAGGTTCAGCTAGGACTGAATTGTCAATGCTACCTCTTATTGAACTAATAATAAACTGATCAATTGTATTAGGGATACGCTCAGCATAATTTAAATGCGCTTGAGCCAGATCCCATTTTCTTTTTCCATTTTCATATTTTCTTGCATTATAGATTGTATAACCTAAAAATCTCACAAAATTTTCAGGGAATGAATGTCTTTTCTCTGATGATATAAGTTGATAGACTGCATCGAATTCCCTCTTCCAAGAGGAAAGAGATTTTCCAATATTTTTAATTCCATAAAGGCTAAATAAATCAGGTAGTGCAGGTATAAAAAATCCATCTACTGTAGATATGATTACTTTATTCAAGGATCCTAAGCTAGGAGACGTATCAATTATAATGTAATCATAACCATAACGTTCATTATATTCTTCAGCTAATTTTCTTATTCTGGAAATGGTTCTAATTGCAAGAGGCTCTCCTCGATATAAATCATTCCACCTACTAGCAATCTTCTCCTCATACAAATGCAGCGTTAGCCTCCCAGGAATAATATCAAGATTATCCCTCAAGTTAACAGGAGGAGGCAAAATCTTATGATCACCAGTACCTTCTTGCGTCGGTTGTAATATATAATGAAGGCTTCTTGGTTCATTTGATATGATGTTAAAGTCTTCTGCTGATAATTTCTTTTTTGCCGAGTCAAAGCCTGAGTCTATAAAATCATTCTCTACCTCCCATAGCCTCTGTATTTTTTCTTGCTTTAAAGAATAAATAGTTAAATTACACTGAGGATCAGCATCAATCATTAATACCCTATATCCCATCTCGCACATGCTTTGCGCAATATGAAAAGTGAGCGTTGTTTTACCAACACCACCCTTATTATTAAAGACAGATATTATCTTCATACATCACCTTATTATATCAATGATTATTTTCATTTATAAAACAATATTAACGATCATAATTTATAATGGAAATTATCAAAACATAAACATTGAAGTTATAAAAGCCAAGTTATAGCGATTAGCTTAGCCTCAAAGACACAGAATAATCAATAATATTATGCGTGCCAACTTGATCGAATTAATTTTGATTTAAAGTCAAGAACAGACCATGTAAAAATCTAACACAATCAACCGTTTTTACTAGTTAATAAAAAATCAGAAATGACACAAAACACATATGTTCATTATGTGAGATGGAGAGACTCCAAGCCTCCACAAGTATAGCCTTCCCTCAGCCGAACAATCACCTACCCCCCCTGCAGCAACTCCAGCGCCATCTGCTTTTCCTCTGGCCCCAGTCGCTCGATCAGCAGCTTCAGGACACCGCTTTGCAACCCACTCGGCACCAGGGTATGGGAATAGGTCAGGTTCATCACCCAGGTATGGCCACACTCCAGGCGCGTACAGCGGTAGTAGGCATCGGCAAAATCATAGTTGTCGGTCTTCCAGACCGTCTTTTGGATAATCGCCGGCGCCCCGCAGCAGCGGCATTTAATTTTTTGTCTGCGCATATCCACCCCTGCACACCGTGGCTGTCATGGCGAAATTTTACCCATTTTTTAACCATGCCGCGATTCACTGTGCTATCTGGGCATCATCGTCAAACGTCAGGCTGAATGTCACCCGCCCAAGCCCCCCGATATCGGGAGCGGCATTGACCCCTTCCATAATCAGGCGGCGCAGCGGGATCACCTCATCCCGGTAGTACGCCTCGCGCGCCTTCAGCGGGTCACCCAGTCCGCCAGCATTGCTGGGGATGATACCGGCGAGGCCGGGCGGAAAGCGGTGGGCCGTCAGCTGATCCTGCGCGCTGACGTTCTTGATATTCAGAAACTCATCCTTGGTGCCGGAGTCTCCGATGGGGATGACTTTTACCCCTTCCTTATCACCGCCGGGGATGTTGATAAACATCGACTTAAAGTTGCCGGCCCCCTTGGATGCCTCAATCTTCTTGCGAAACAGCCCCTCAAGCTGCGGATCCATATCCGGGTCGGTGCTGTAGAGGATATAGCCCAGGTGAGCGCCGTTCTTGTAGTAGCGCCGGCGAAAACGGGTGGCATCGACGTTAAGCATGGCGGACTCCATGCCGTGGAGGTAGTCGGGAACGCCGTAGACCTGCTGCTGGGGATCGTACTGCGCGACAAAAATCACCTCGCCGCCGCCATAGGTGAGATCGTTGATACCGCCCTGCACGATGACCGTCCTGCGATCGGCGGTGCGGCGCAGATAGAGGGAGGGTAAAACGTGCAGCCGGTTGATGCGCCCCAGCCGATTACGCACCTTCAGCAGCCCCATATCCCCGAAGATAAGCAGGTTGGTGACCGCGGCCGCCATATCGCTGTGGGTCAGTCCCCCGCCCCCCTGAAACCCGGCCATGACCATATTGACGCGGGCGCGCAGCACTGCACCGTGGTAAGGGGCGATGTTGGCCAGCACGGCGAGATCCATCCGTTCAATCGGCGGCAGGTAATAACCGTCGTACCCGCTCCACAGCACGCCGTTATAGCTCCCCCAGGCCGCGACCGGCTCGGGATCGCCAAACTCGATAAAGCTCCCCGGCGAACGGTGCCGCATAGCGCGCTGTCCCAGCTTGCCGCCGCGCGCCTTAGGCGGCGTTTTTGTTTTCTTCATCACCAAAAATCCAGGTTGACCTGCGTTTGTTCCTATAGCCGATGGGCTCATTGGCCAGGGCGTGAGCGATGGCAAAGAAGATATCGGCGTGTCCGGTTTCATCGGTACGGTCGGCGGTAAAGGTCACCGCATTGCCGGAGGCGGTCGCGCTCTGCTTTATCGCCAGGAACGACGCGGGGATATCTCTGGCGTCTTCATCCCACTCGATACGATTGCTGTCGATGACATCCAGCATTTTCAGCACCAGGCGATTTTTTGACTCGACGCTGTAGTGAATGGCCTTGGCCTCACGCCGTGCAAACCCCTGCACCAGTTCATAGACGCCATAGCCGATGCCGGTCACATCGATGCCGATATGGGTCATGTTGTAGCGCGATTTGATCGTCCGAATCTGGTCGGCCATCCACTGGAATGACAGGCCGCGCCAGTGGTGCTTTTCCAGCACCCGGAACCGCTCCACCGCCAGCAATGGGACGGCGATGACGACAAAGGTCGCATTATCTCCGCTGCGCGCCGGGTCAAACCCGCCCCACACCTCACGATTACCCAGCGGCGCCGCCTCGTCGGGATGAAAGTCCTGCCAGATATGCGGATCAACGCCACACCGCACCAGTTTGGCGAAGTCGAATACGCTGTCTTTGTCATCCACAAAAACGCACATATACAGCCGGTTAAAGGCGTTTTCGCCGTAACGCTCGCGCAGCTCCTCAATATCTGCCCGGTTAAATCCGTCGGCGATGGCATCCTCCATCGTCACCACGTAGCGCCACTGCTTATCCGGGCATTCACGGCCACCGTCACGCAGTTCGTCGAATGCCGGGAACACCACGCTCTTGCGCTCGGCGTTGCCACGCCGCCATTCGTCACCGCTCCAAAACGCATAGCCCTGGTGGTTTTTGGCGGAGGGAGTGGAGAAATAGGTCAAGCGCCAATGGCTCTGGGTCGCCATCCCGGAGGCCACCTCATTAAAGGTGGTAAATTTCGAGATCCACAGATACTCATCGATATACAAATGGCCGGAGTTCGACTGTGCCGTATTGGAGTTGGTGGCCAGAAAATGCAGCTCGGCCATATTGCTCAGCCTGATCGGATTCCCTTTTAACTGAATGCCGAATTCAACCTGTGCGATTTTCAGGATATAGGTGCGAAAGACTTCGGCCTGGCGCCGGGAGGCCGACAGGAAGATTTGGTTATCCCCCGTCAGCACCGCATCTTCGAATGCCTCAAAGGCAAAATAGTAGGTGGCGCCAATCTGGCGCGCCTTGAGCAAATTACGCACGCGGCGAAATTTATTGTCACGCAGATGCAGCTGATACTTGAACAGGTTATCCAGAAACGGCGTGAAGCTCTCGGCGGTCAACTCAGAAATATCATTCTGTTTACGCCGTCCCTTGCGCCTCCCTTCCCCCTCGGCCGCCTCAGCCTCCCCCGTAGCAGCGACATAGTCAGCCCCGGTAGCACGCCGCTGTGCAATCTCGGCCATCCGCTCCGCATGCTTATTCTTCTGCGCCATCAACTTAACGTGATGGCCAATAAGCCGATCCAGCTCGTCACATTCCACGTCGCTCTTATGCTCGCGGGCAGCAAGCAGGGTCAGGCGCTGGGCGATGGCATCCTCGATGCAATCGGTACTGAGCTGTGCATACCATTCATATTTGGTCGCCCAGTAATACACCACTCGCGGGCTGCTTAGCTTTAATTTGCGCTGTATTTCCTTTGGCGTGTGCCGCTTTAAGTAGAGCGCCTTAGCCGCAGCGATCACTTCTTCAGAATAGGCCATTACCTATCACCGCGTTGATTGTGTTCCGTCAATTCTCTGTGGGAACCCACGCGGCGGCGAGAGCGGGAAAGCGGATAGTTTCGGATACCCCGCCATAGCCGAAACTATCCGTAACGGCCTGCATGACACCCGCGATTTTCACCGGTTAAATTTGGCTACTCCTCTTTAATCAGGTCGGTATCTTGATATGGCGCGCTTAAAAACAGACTGGATAGCCATCGCGACCGCCGGACCCACCATTGACGGCCGCCAGATTGAGGCGCAATGGCTCACCGACGCCGCCAAATGCTATAACCGGGATGAGTATACCGCCATGATCTGGCCCTATCACGAAAGCCCCTATTGGCGCGCATTCGGCACCAACTTTGGCGAAGTCGACGAGTTAAAGACCGAAACGCGCGACGGTAAAATACAGTTAATGGCCCGCCTCATTCCCAATCAGTTTCTCATTGAGGCCAACAGGAGCGGGCAGAAACTGTTTACCTCTGTCGAGATCGTCGAGGACTACCTCGGCAGCGGGAAATACTTTCTCAAAGGGCTGGCGGTGACCGATACACCGGCCAGCATCGGCACCACCCGCCTGCAGTTCAGCCAGGACAATCCCGGCGCCCATCACGGCAACGTGGAAGCGCTGATCCTGACGCTGCCGGGTGACGACGCGGACAGTGCTGCTGAACAACAGGCCAGGCGGGGATTCTTTTCCCGCCTGTTCTCCCAGGAAACACCCGCCCCCAACGAAACAGCAAAGGCGACCCCTATGGACGAGAAGCAATTTAACCAGGTGATGGACGCCATCAACCTCATCGGTACGCGTGTTGAGACGATGGAGAAATCCTTCGCTGATGCCAGTCCCTCCGCAGCCACGGCGCCCACGCCGCCGCAAGGCGCCACATCCGACCCGGCAGGTAATGATGGGGGCGAGGGTCACTTTGCGAGCCAGGAACAGCTCGAGCAACTGGCGACGGCTATCGAGAGCCTGTCTAAAAAGATGGATGACATCAGCCAGACCTTCGCCGACCTGCAGGGCGATAACACCCCACTGCCGAACGGAAACCCGTCCGGTGACGAATCCATCAATCTGGTCTGAGGCAAATAAACACCATGAGTATGATCACCCCCGAAGCCCAGAAGCTGACGCAGCTGTTCATCGCGAAATTCTCCGATACGTTTAACGACTGCGGGCGCTCTGGCGATATGCAGTTCACCCTGACCGAGCCGCGCGCCATCGCGCTGCGCAAGGCACTGCTGGAAAGTACCGAGTTTTTACGCCTGATCAATTTGATGGATGTACCACACCCGCAGGGGCAGGTCGTCACCGTGGGTGAGTCCACCCTGCGCACCGGCCGTGTCAAGGATGGGCGCTTCACTAAGGGCAGCGGCATCAGCGGCAACGAGTTCAGGCTGGTCGAGACAGACTCCTGCTGCGTCATCACCTGGGCGCAGCTGGCCATCTGGGCAAATGCCGGCACGCCGGGCGAGTTTTTCAACCTGATGAATTCGACGGCAGTGATCAATTTTGCACTCGATATGCTGCGTATCGGCTTTAACGGTACCCACGCCGCCGAGAACTCTAACCCCACTGACTACCCCAGCGGTGAAGACATCAACATCGGTTGGCATCAGATTGCCAGGAACTGGGGGGACAACGAGGGACGGGTTTCACGCATTCTCACGACGCCCGTGACCGTGGGAGAAGGGGGCGACTATATCAGTCTGGATGCGATGGCGTCAGACCTGATCCACGCCTCCATCCCGCCGCAGTACCACAACGACCCACGCCTGGTTGTCCTGGTCGGCGCTGATCTGATCGCCGCAGAAAGCCTACGCCTGTTCAACAAAGAGGATAAACCCTCTGAACAGGTTGCCGCGCGTCAGCTGGGTAAGGACATCGCCGGGCGCCGCGCCATCGTACCGCCGTTTATGCCCGGCAAGCGTATGGTCATTACCATGCTGCCCAATCTGCAGATCCTGACGCTGAAAGGCTCACGCCGCCGCAAGGCCGAGGATGCCGGCGAGCGCAAGCAGTTTGAAAACTCTTACTGGCGCTATGAGGGCTACGCCCTGGGTGATCCCGACCTGTACGCCGCGGTCGATGAGAGCGCAATCACTATCGCCGGTGAGAAGCCAACCAGCGAGGCAGCCCATGATAACTCCAATGCAGCGCCAGAGGGCACAGCAGCAGAATAAGCTGCGCGCCGAACGCCTGGGGCATCCCGCAGCCGGGGCCACCGGGGAGAGCCAGCACATCAAGATGCTGGCGCTGGATAACGACGTGGCGCGACTGCGCGGCATCGAGCGCGTCGTTGACAAGGTGGAGATGAAGCGCAGCGAGCTACTGCCAAAATGGCTCCCACACGCCCAGGCCTATCTGGAGGGCGGACGCGTCTACCAAAACCCGATACTGGTCTACTGCATCATCTGGCTACTGGATACGCAGCAGTTTGAGCAGGCGCTGGACTGGGCGGATATTGCCATCCCCCAGGGCCAGGAGACGCCGGGCAACATCAAGTCGAAGCTGCCGACATTTGTTGCCAGCAACATCCTGGAATGGGCGGAGCGGGAGGCTGAGGCCGGGCACAGCGTGCAGCCCTACTTCTCCCGGGTGTTCGACCGGGTCAGGCATCAGTGGCAAATCAACGAGCGTCTGGGTGCGCGTTACCACAAATTTGCCGCCCTGCTGCTGCTGCGCAGCGGCGGGAGCGAGCAGCCCAGCGCTATCAGCTCTGTTGAGTTGCTGGAGCAGGCCGACGCCCTGCTGGAAAAGGCGGCACTACTGCATCCTAAAGTACAGGTGAAGACCCTGCGCCAGCGCATTGCCATGCGATTGCGGGCGCTGGAAGGTTAGTAAAACGACTACCACAGGCCAAAGCGGGCGCGGTGGAGGGACACAGGCCAATCGGCCGGCGTGTACCGCGGAAACCGGTCTGCCCGCTTTTTTTAGGATTACGCCATGTTTGACGGTAAAAGCATCGACTATCAGCAGACAACCCTCCAGAACGATGGATTCTGGCCGGACATTGACGCGGGTGATTTTGAGCGCGCCCGCACTATTCCGCCCGTCATCGATCACGGCGTGGTGATCAACGCCCTGCTGACGGCGATCGCCGAGTTGAACATGAGCCTGACCGCCACCCAGACACGCTATCGGGAGGCCGGATACAACACCGCTGATGCCGTGCCCGGCCCCGCCGCCATCGATGCCGTGCGGCGCGATGGGGCACCGCGCCGCACGCATCTGACGGCGCTGTATATCAAGGCGCTCTATGCCCGCGCAAAGGCCGACCTGCTGCCCGAGTTCGCCACCATTGGACGGCGCGACGCGCACCCCGGGCAGGAGGCGCCGGACGTACGCCGGGGACTGCTGGCTGAGTCTGCCATGGCACTGCGCGCCATCATGCAGCGCCCGCGCTGCTCTGTCAGCCTGATCGATTGAGGATACGCCATGACGCAGCTGTCGGAACTGACCGCCTATATCCAGCACCACCTGCCGCCGCGGGCGAACACCCGCTTTTACAGCGAGATGGACAACATCACGCTACGCCGCGCCGCCAAGAGCCTGGGCAATGGCTGTCGGCGCATCCAGGTGCGCCAGTATGACGCGGTGCTGACGTGGGAGGCATGGCCCTACCGGCTGGCCAACCCCGACCTGCTTTTCGCCATCATCGACAGCTGGCTGACCACTCACGCCAACGGACTGCGCGATGAGCTGGAGCTGGCCGGACCGGGCATCGATGTGGATGTCGACGATCAGGGGAGTGCCTGGCTACAAATCACCCTTCCCCTGGCCGACCCGATTACGCTGGTCGAGGATATGCGCGGGGAGATCCCCTACGGCAACCAGCGCTATCGGCTGGACGCGGCAGATATCTGGGTCGCAGAGCACTGCACCATCCATCCGGGCGCTGACGATGATCAGGGGTGAGGTTAACGCTGCGCAGCTCAAGCAGCTGCGCCAGGCGCTTAAACAGGCCGACATGTCGCCCGCCAAGCGTCAGCGCCTATTGTGGCGTATCGCCAGGCGTGGGCTTATCCCGCTGGCCAAGCGCCATGTTAGAGCACAGACCGCCCCGGATGGTTCGCCCTGGCCCAAGCGTCGGCGCGGCAAACGCAAGATGCTGACCGGACTGCCGAAGTTTTTGGGTGTACGCGAGAACGGCGATGGCTCTGTCACGCTGCGCTTTGGACGCGGGAGCTACGAGAGCAACACGCACGCCGGTGCCATCGGCTACGTCAACCAGCACGGAGCTGATATCCAGATGTCCGCCGCCGCCCTGCGTCGCAGTGGCACCCAGCAGGCTGGTAAGTCAGCCACCCGAGCGCAGGCGCGCACGCTGGTATCGCTCGGCTATCAGGTCCCGGACACGCCAGACCGTGGGGCCGACGGACGCTACAAGGCACCGACAACACGCGGCAAAAAACGCCGGGTTAGCCAGGCGTGGATCTGCGCGAACCTGAGCATGGCTCAGGCGGGATTGATAATCCGGCAGCTCAAGGGTGAAGCGCCTAAAACGGCGTGGACTATCACCCTGCCGGCACGCGCATTTTTGGGTGCCAGTGATGACGAATTCGCCACCATTCTGGCGCGCGAACTGCGCGGGATCCAGTTTGGCTGGAATGTGAAAAAACAGGATATCAAGAGGTAAGCCTATGGTTTGGCCCAGTGTCACGATTACCCAGCTGAACACGTTCGGCGGCGTCACCAGGTCCATCGAGCGCACCGTGCTGTTTGTCGGGACTGCCAGTATGAACTATGAAGCGATCTTTCCCGTCATCGCCAGCAGCGATCTCGATGCCATGTTCGGCAGCGACGACTGTGTGCTGAAAGATGAGATCGCCGCGTTTTTCAAGAGCGCCGGGCCGGGCGCGTTTTGCTACGCGGCGGTTATATCAGATTTTATTCCTTTTCCCGCGCCGGGGGAGAAGCGTCAACCCATCTGGGCCAATACCGTTCGCCGCGCCATGGCGCGGGTATCGGTAGAGGGAGTCATCATCACTGAAACCATCAGCACTCAGGAGGAGATCCTGGCCGCCCAGGCGCTGCGCACCGAGCTCAATAACACGCTGGGGCGCTGGCTGTGGTTTGCCCTGCCCGTCGCCGGTATCGATGTCAACAACGAGATTTGGGCGGAATACATCGAAAAACTGACCGCGCTGCAGCAGGGCATCGTCGCGCCACAGGTACAGCTGGTGCCGACGTTTTTTGGTAATGATATCGGCGTACTGGCCGGGCGCCTGTGTAATGCCGCGGTAACCGTAGCCGATAGCCCGGCACGCGTCGCAACAGGGCCGCTGCAGGGGCTCAAAAACCTGGACAGACCCGTTGATGTAGACGACAACCAGCTCGGTTTGGCCACGCTGCAGGCGCTGGCCCGCGTGCGCTACAGCGTGCCGATGTGGTATGCCGATTACGAAGGCCTGTACTGGTCAGACGGCGTCACGCTGGAGGCCGAGGGCGGAGATTATGGCGTGATCGAAAACGTGCGCGTGGCTGACAAAGCCGCCCGGCGCATCCGTATCATGGCGATCCCCAAAATTGCCGATCGTACCCTGAACAGCACACCGGGCAGTATCGCTGCCCATGAGATGCTGTTTGGCAAGCCGCTGCGTGAGATGGCCAAGAGCGTGCAGATCAACGGTATCACCTTCCCCGGTGAGGTTCGCCCGCCGAAAGATGGCGATGTGACCATCACCTGGCCAGAGAACTCCCGCGTCAGTATCAATTTCATTATCCGCCCCTACAACTGCCCGAAGGAAATCACCGTCGGGATTATGTTGGATACCGATCAGGAGAATAACGTATGACCGCCCGCATCAGTGGTATGTCATTCGACGTCAACGTCGGCGGCATCGAGATCCACATCAACACCGTTTCCCTGGATATCAGCGACGAGACCAGTGTCGCCAAGACGCGCGGCATCCCCGACGGTACCATCGACGGCGCCATCAGCGCCGAGGGGGAAATCGAGGTGGATAGCCGTAATTTTAATTTATTGGGCGAGGCAGCCAGCCAGGCCGGATCGTGGCGCGGCCTGCCGCCGATGGATTTTCTGTTTTTTGCCGACACCGGCGACGAAAGAATCGATGTGAAAGCCTTCGGCTGCAAGCTGTTGCTCTCTAACCTGCTGAATATCGACAGCAAGGGGGGGGAGCTCGCCATGCATAAGCTGAAGTACCTGGTCTCCAGCCCGGATTTTGTCCATATCAACGGCACGCGCGTACTGTCCGAGCACGACGTGCGCGGGCTGATGGGGTGACCTATGTTCAACGAGCATGAGCGAACCCTGTTCACCCTGGCGCTGATCGGTGCCGGTTCCGCCATTGGCCGGGTCTTGCTGAGTGAGGAGCCCATCACCTGGAAGCTGTTCATCGGACGGACGCTGCTCGGCAGCGGGCTCTCCATGTCCGCCGCCGCCCTGCTGATCCAGTACCCCAGCCTCTCCCCGCTGGCCGTCGCTGGCGTCGGCGCCGCACTGGGGGTTGCCGGGTACCAGTGCATAGAAATCTATCTGCGCCGCTGGTTACGGCGGCGCGACCGGGATAAACGCTAACCGTACGAGGTATTTCATGAACATTGATGCCATTTTCGATCAATTGCTGGGCAAAGAGGGGAATTATGTCGATCACCCCAGCGATAAGGGCGGTCCCACCAACTGGGGTATCACCGAAAAAACCGCCCGCGCGCATGGCTACACCGGTGATATGCGTTACCTGACCCGCGGGCAGGCCCTGGAGATCTACCGTGCCGACTATTGGCGCGCGCCCCGCTTCGATCAGGTCTATGCCCTGAGCCCCCCGCTGGCCGAGGAGTTACTGGATACGGGGGTCAACATGGGGCCGTCCGTCCCCTCTGCCTGGCTACAACGCTGGCTTAACGCCTTCAACCAGCGCGGAAAACTGTATCCGGATTTACAGGCCGATGGCAGCATCGGTCCCCGTACCCTCTCCGCTCTGCAGGCTTACCTGAACGCCCGCGGCGACGAGGGCGCCACGGTTTTGCTCTCTGCGCTGAACTGCAGCCAGGGAGCCCGCTACCTTGAGATCACCGAGCGGGATCAAGCCCAGGAAGACTTTACCTATGGCTGGATGCGGGCACGGGTGGCCACGCCCCAAACCTAATAACGCCACCGATTATCCCAGGAGTCTCCTATGACGGAAAAAACGCAGTACAACGATGCACCCGGCCTGATCACCCTGCAGATCGGTGAGCAGGAGCTGACCTTCGCCCCAACGCCGCAGGCCTACGACACCCTGCAAAACGACTTTATGCCGAACAACAAAGTCGCGCCGCTGAAAAACTACCTGCGCCGCATCGTCATCAAGGATCATCGCCAGGCGCTGGATACGCTGCTGCAAAAACCCGGGATGCCGGCGGCGATAGCAAGCGCGGTAAATGACGAGTACGCCCCGAACATCGAGATCATCGTAAAAAAATAGCGGCGCAGGTTGAGGCTATCAGGCATAACCCGTTTTCGCAGCTGCTGGCCCTGCGCCGCCACTATCTGCCGGGTGAGGATGACGGGCCGCAGAGTCTCGCCATGGCCGCCTGGCTGGATAACCACTACTGGGAGAGCCTGTGCGCCGCCGTCAATAACGGCATCGTGAAAGCCTTTAAGGGGTAAGACATGCAACGCCTGGAGCTGCTGCTTTCGCTCAATAACAAGCTGACCCGACCGCTGCGTGCGGCCGGCAGTCAGGTACAGGCGTTTGCCGCCACCAGTCGTGCCGCATTCGGCCAAATCGCTATCGGCGGCGCGGCATTGTGGGGGGTGGGTCATGCCATCAAAGGGGCGCTGCAGCCCGCCATCGAAATGGACAGGGCGCTGGGTGAGGTCAGGTCACTGGGGGTGGCGGAGAGCGGACTGCGTAAACTGCAGCGCGCCTCCCTCGACTTCACCATGGCCTATGGTGGCAATGCCGCGGAGTTTGTACGCTCCTCCTACGATATCCAGTCCGCCATCGCGGGTCTGACCGATAACGAGCTGTCCCGATTTACGGCGGCCTCCGCCACCCTGGCCAGAGCCACCAAGTCGAGCAGTGCGACAATCACCGCCTACATGGGCACGATGTACGGCATTTTCGAGCAGCAGGCCAACGCCATGGGCAGGGGCGCCTGGGTGGAGCAAATCGCCGGCCAGACGGCGACGGCGGTGCAGATGTTCAAAACCACCGGCGATCAGATGTCTGCCGCATTCACCTCGCTGGGCGCCAGCGCCACCGCTGCCGGCGTCGATGTCGCCGAACAGTTCGCCGTGCTCGGCCAGCTGCAGGCCACCATGAGCGGCAGCGAGGCCGGAACAAAGTACCGGGCGTTCCTGGCCGGCATCGGCGGTGCGCAGACAACCCTGGGGCTGAATTTCACCCGCCGTGACGGCACCATGAAGGGCATCACCGAAATCATGCGCCTGATCCAGGGTAAATTTGGCGATCTGTCCAAAGTTACCGACAGTGACCTACTGGCAAAGGCCTTTGGCTCCAAGCAGGCCGTCGCGATGGTCAAGTTGCTCAATGCCAATATCGGTAATCTGGAAAAGAACATTACCACCCTGGGAAACAGCAGGGGGATGGGTAAGGCCGCCGAGATGGCCGGGGCGATGGCCGATCCTTGGAAACAGAGTCTGGCCGTCATCAATGCCATGCGCATTGAGATCGGCACCCAGTTGCTGCCGGTGCTCTATCCGTTTATCGATCAGGCCGTCAGCGGTGGCCGCGAGTTCATCAAATGGCTGCAGCTCTACCCCAACATTACCCGCGCCATCGGGCTGATGGCCGTCGCCATGCTGGCGCTGGCCGCCGCGGGTGCCGTCGTCAATATCACGCTGGGTGTCATGCGATTTGTCGGTAGTGGCCTGAAAGCGGCCTTTACCGTGCTCGCCTGGGCATTTCGCCTTAATGCCATCGGCACCCTGATTTCCGCCAGCGCCACAAAAGTTTATGCCATGGCTCTGCGCCACCTGCGCGCCGGCATGCTTGCCTCGAGTATCGCCGGCCGGGGACTGGCAGTCTCTATCGCCATGGTCACCTGGCCGATACTGCTGATCGGCGCCGCCATCGCAGGCGTCGTGCTGCTGGTCTACAAATTTTGGCAGCCCATCAGGGCCTTTTTCTCGGGCTTCATTCAGGGATTTTCTGACGCCTGGGTCGAGCTATCCAAGGGATCCCCCCTGTTCACCATAATGGCCAGGGGGATTGCCTGGGTGTGGTCCGGTGTAAAAACCCTCTTCGGTTGGCTGTCAGGCCTGTTCACTCCCATCGCGCTGACCGGCGAACAGTTCAGCCGCGTCAGCCAGGCGGGCGCCTCATTTGGCCGCATCGCTGCCGCTGCCGTCAGCGCCATTCTGGCACCGCTGGAGATGATAACCAACGCACTCGGATTGGTGTGGGATGCCATTGTCATCATTGGCCAGGGATGGATAGACATCTGGGAGGCCATCGATATCGAAAACCCCCTGCAGTCAATGAAGCGTATCGCCGCAGGGATCCTGAACATTTTTGGCAACCTGTGGGCGCTGGTGAAATCCTCATTTTCCAGCGCCTATAACTGGATCATCGAAAAACTGAACCTGATCCCCGGCGTCAGCATAGAGATGCAGCCCATCCCCACACCCGACGCGCTGAATGGCAATGCCGGCGACGAGGCCACCCCACTGCTGACCGCAGGACAGGTGCAGAGCGCGGGGCCCGGCGGCATCGGCCAGCAGATCCGCAACAGCAACAACAGCAAAACCGACATCGATCAGTCGGTTCGCACCACCACGTTTAACATCGCCAGTGCGTCTGCCGGCGACATCAGGGAGCTTCAGGAACTCTATGCACGATAGTCCAGCGCGCTATATCGACCTGCTGATCACCGACCGCAATTTCACCCTGAACAGCGGCCGGGAACCGGTGCTGTGCGATAACCTGCGCAGCATTGCCCAAGACTGCCAGCACGCCATTATCGAGAGCGGGCTGGCGACACGCATGCTGGCGGAGAAAAGCCCCACCCTGCGCGCTGACCTGATGATGCAGATGATGCTGCTGGTCGAAGATGACGATCGCATCGTTCCGGGCACGGTCAGCGTAACCGAAGAGACGCCGCTTTCCGGCCGGCTGCTTATCCTGGCCGCAACCGAAGATTTTCGCCATGAACCGCTGAGATTTGAGGTGACACTGAATGATTAATGGCAAGCCGAAGGTCGATTACGAGAAAATTTTGGCGGAGCAGGGCATGCCCACCACTCCCGCGCAGGCGCGAGCCCGGTTTGACGCCATCGTCAAAGCAGAGGGGTTGATCACCAATGCGTCGCGCATGTCGCCCTTCTGGAAGTTGATCACCGCCATCGTCACAACGCCGGTGATGTGGCTCAAGGATGCGCTGGTCAACGTGGTGATGAAAAACCTGTTTTTGGCGACAGCCAGCGGCGTCTTCGTCGATATCATGGCCTGGGCGGTCAACCTGCCCCGTAAGCCTGCCACTGCCGCCCGGGGGGTCATCCTGTTTACCAAGGCCGATGCCGCCCGGCTCATCACCGTACCTGCTGGCACCCAGATCCAGACAGAGCGCATCAATGGCGTCATCTACTCGCTGACCACCACCGCCGACGCCGTCATTCCGGAAGGGGTAGCGCAGCTGCGCCTGAAGGTCACCGCTGACGCTCCCGGTGCCGGTTTCAATCTGGCCCCGGGCTATTACCGCATTCTGCCTACCGCCATCGACGGTATCGAGCGCGTCGAAAACCCCGAGGACTGGCTGCTCTCCCCCGGTGCCGATGCCGAGCGCGACGATGAGCTGCGCGATCGGGTGCGCAATCAGTTCAATCTGGCCGGTGCCTACCACACCGATGCCGTATACCGTGGCCTGATCTCCAGCGTTGCCGGTATCAGCGCCGAGCGCATCTACTTTGTACACGACGCGCCGCGCGGTCCGGGCACCGCCAACGCCTATATTCTGCTGGACAGCGGGATCCCCGCCCAGCCGTTCATCGACACCATCAATGACCATATCATGGACCGGGGGCATCACGGCCACGGCGACGATCTGCGTACATTCGCGATGCCCGAAACACGCCACGACCTGACTGTTACCCTGTACCTCGATGCCAGCCTTGGGCTGACCGGACAGGCGATCGATGTACTGCGGCGCGATGTCGGCAACCTGGTGCGCTGCGCGTTCCGTGAAAATACCGAATATGACGTACAGAAGACCTGGCCCTACAGCCGCTTTAGCATGTCGCGTCTGAGTGAGGAGATTCACCAGCACTTTGCCGAAATCGAATCGGTCATACTCTCGCTGACAGATATCGAAAGCGGCCTGGCCGTGCCGCGCCTGCGTGCCCTGTCCATCGAGGTACCCGTATGAATCTGCCAAAACTGCCTGACATCGCCCTGCCCGGCTGGATGAGCCTGGGCGAGCCGCTGACGCTGGCACACGCCTCAAAACGCTACTGGGAGATAGTCTATGGCTGGCTGACATGGCCTCTGGCACAAATCGATGTGGACAGCTGTGCGGTACCACTGCTTAACCTGCTGGCCTACCAGCGCAGCATCACCCGTTTTAACGGTGAACCGCTGAGGCTGTTCCGCCTGCGCGTAAAGCACGCCTTTATCAACGCCCAAGACGCCGGCGAGCAGCGCGGCTTTGAGCGTATTTTTCAGCGGTTGGAGATAGGTGACGTACAAACGCTGCAACGCCAGTCACGGCTCGACTGGGATCAGATCATGCTGCGTATCAACGATCTCCAGCTCAGCGAGAACAACGCGTTAATGATGAGCCTGGTGCGCCAGTATGGCCGAACCTGCCGCCGCTATTTTTTCCAGATCATCAATAACCGCACCCTGCATATCACCGGCGCAACCTTTGACGGCGACTACCGCTATTTACACGCCAAAATTCCCCGGGTCACCAATGAGGGCACACACCCATGAGCACTGTGATCACCCAACACTACCAGCAGTGGTGTGCCAGCCAGATGTCACATGACCTGCCTGCCCGCCCGGATACCGTCATTTTTGCCTATATCCCCGGGCAAGACGAAAATGCAGAGATAGACCACACCGAGCCGTTGCCAGCGGATACGTTCATCCGCCACCGTATGCCCGTAATGCAATACGGACTGCTCAACCCGAACGTCGTGGCATTCTCCGTTATCCTGGACACCACCGTAGGCAATTTTGACTATAACTGGATAGGTCTGCTGCACGCAGAGAGCAACACCCTGTGCATGATCTCCCACGTTCCCCGTCAGCAAAAAATCAAAACCGCAGACGGTATACAGGGCAATAACCTGACGCGCACTTTCGCCATGGAGTTCGACGGTGCCGCCGCCGCCATGCAGGTGACCGTTACCGCAGAGGTTTGGCAGATAGATTTCACCGCCCGCCTGGCTGGCATGGATGAGATCCGCCGCCTGATAGCCCGTGACCATTACGGACCCGCGGCCTTTCTGGACGATGGCTGGCGCGTCACGCCGCAAGAGGGGGCAGCGCACATCGCGCCAGGCATCGGCTACGTTCAGGGGCTGCGTGTGGTGCTACCCTCGGCCACCACATTGCCCGTGCAACCCGGACAGACAATCTGGCTTGATGCCAGCTGGCAAGGCACCGCGACCGGTGCCTGGCAGACCGCTATCCAACTGTTCGCCGATAACAGGCAGGCCATTGATGACTACACCGACGCGGCGGGGTTTTGTCACTACCTGGCCCCACTGGCCACCGTTGCGACGGATGGTGCCACTGACCTGCGCCCTGCTACGCCGGGCGATCGGCAGCAAGATGCACTCAGAGCCCATGAGGCATCACGCAACCACCCTACTGCCACCTTAGATGAAGTAGGTTTCGTACGCCTTAACGACAGCACCGACAGCGACAGCACCACCCAGGCAGCGACGCCCAATGCGGTAAAGCGTACTTATGAGGAGGCCACCCGCGCCGCCAGCACCAGCCAGGCCGGACAGGTCCTGCTTGAAGACAGTATCAGCAGCTACAGCACCACAAATGCAGC
>NZ_AFJI01000086.1 GCF_000264785.1 Edwardsiella ictaluri ATCC 33202
ATGGCACTGCTGTCGGCGGGGGGGGAGCGCGATGTTCGGGTGAACTTTGACGTGACGGCGTTCGTCTGTCGCCTGCGCCGCTAGCTGGCCACGCAGACAACGCAGATAACAAAGAAGCCCCGGCGATGAGGCACGGGGCGTCTGGGTGAGACTCAAGCGGTGGGCTTAGGCTTTAGGCGCCGCTTTCTTGTGGTGAACTTTCTTGGCAGCCTGTGCTTTTTGCGCTACGGCTGCTTTCTTGTGGTGAACCTTCTTGGCAGCCTGTGCTTTTTGCGCTACGGCTGCTTTCTTGTGGTGAACCTTCTTGGCAGCCTGTGCTTTTTGTTCAACGGCTGCTTTCTTATGGTGCACCTTCTTGGCAGCCTGTGCTTTTTGCGCTACGGCTGCTTTCTTGTGGTGCACCTTCTTGGCAGCCTGTGCTTTTTGTTCAACGGCCGCTTTCTTATGGTGCGCTTTTTTCGCTGACTGGGCTTTCTGCTCCGTCCTCGCTTTTTTATGGTGTTTTTTGATGCGGTGATGTTTTACTGCAACTGTATCTTTAGCCGCCGGAGCGGCACTTTGGGCTGCCGGGGCAGCGACCGGAGCTGCGGCCTGTTCGGCGGCAAAAGCGGCGGAAGAGAGACCCATCGCAGCAGCAACAACCAGAGCTAATACTTTATTCATTTTGACTGTCCTCAAGATTTGCCGTTTGGTAAGCCCCCCACTGGAGCCGTTGAGAATATGTTAGGCAGCGGCGCGACGGTTGTCCGTGAGTGTTTGGTGTCGGTAAGTAACCGTATGTACAACGGCGGCGATATGTGTCCTATCCGCGCTCAGCGCGGCGTTTGTGTCGCCAGCCAGTAGGCCATAATGTACAGTTTTTCTCCGCTGTTCAGCGCCCGGCCGTGCGGCATATGGTGCCAATTTTTCCAGGCAGCCGCGGCAGCAGGTGGCGGTAGCATGCTATGCCACAAAAACCGGATGTCCACGCATGGGCGTCTGTTTGCCATCGCTGGGGATGTGGGAAGGGGCCCGTCGGGTATCGATAAAGTCCCGGGCATGGTTCAGTATCCGGGGCAGTCCGTTACGCTGCAGATAGCACCACTCGTCGGCGTTAAGCTTAAAACGGCGCCGGAACGGCGAACGCTGTAACCGCTGTCAAACGGTGGTTGAGAAGGGGGGCACATGAGACTCCTGATGGGGAGACGCCTTACCATGCTGCGTTTATCGACGGATGATAATCGATGCGTGACTGTGTATCCACTCTCCCTGCTCTGCGTCGGTGACCGTCCTGTCTTTGGGGCGGGATGCTGTCGCTGCTGAGGTTAGGTGTCGCATGCATTTGGTGGCAGAATAATCCGTCCTGAATCTATGGTGTAGCCGCAGGGGAGAGCAGATGAAAATTGTGGTTGATGAAAATATGCCGTATGCCGAGGCGCTGTTTGGGCGTCTTGGCGAGGTAGTGGCCGTGCGGGGCCGCCCGCTGCCCGCGGCCGCGTTGGTCGGGGCTGATGCGCTGATGGTGCGCTCAGTGACGACGGTCAATCAGGCATTGCTGGCGGGGCAGCGCGTTCGCTTTGTCGGCACCGCCACCGCCGGTACCGATCATGTGGATACAGCCTGGCTGGCGCAGGCTGGCATCGGCTTTTCCGCCGCCCCCGGCTGTAACGCCATTGCCGTGGTGGAGTATGTCTTTTCTGCCCTGATGCTGCTGGCGGAGCGGGACGGTTTTGCGCTGCGCGATAAGACCGTGGGGATCGTCGGGGTTGGCAATGTGGGCAGCCGGTTGCAGCGCCGCCTGACCGCGCTGGGGATCCGCACCCTGCTGTGCGATCCGCCGCGCGCCGATCGCGGTGATGACGAGCAGTTTCACAGTCTGGCGGATTTACAGCGTGAGGCGGATATCATCACCTTCCATACGCCGCTGAACAAGAGCGGTCCCTATCGAACGCTGCACCTGGCCGATGCGGATTTTCTGCGCGGGCTGCCGCCGGGGCGGATCCTGATTAACGCCGGGCGCGGCGCCGTCGTCGACAATGCGGCGCTGCTGCAGGCGCTGGAGGCGGGGCAGGATCTGCGGGTGGTGCTGGATGTCTGGGAGCCGGAGCCGATGCTGTCGCTGCCGCTGCTGGCCCGGGTGGACATCGCGACGCCGCACATCGCCGGATACAGCCTGGAGGGGAAAGCGCGCGGTACTACCCAGGTATTTGAGGCTTTCAGCACCTTCTTGGGACAGCCGCAGTCGGTGGTGCTGCCCTCCCTGTTACCGCCACCGCCGGTCGCCAGCGTACGCATTCACGGTCATCCCGATCAGGCGATGCTCAAACGTCTGATGCATCTGGTGTATGATGTGCGCCGTGATGATGTACCGCTGCGTCGCGTCGCTGCACAGGAGGGCGAATTCGATCGCCTGCGTAAACACTATCCGGCGCGCCGCGAGTGGTCATCGCTGCAGGTACTGTGCGACGATTGCACCAGTGCCTCGCTGCTGACGGCGTTGGGTTTTGACGCCCGCGTCGCCTGATCAGACAATGGATGCTTATCGCCAGTGTACCCGGGAGGGGGACTGGCGATTTTTGATGGGCTATTGACAGGGACGGCGGCGTAACCCGCTGTCCGGGAGAGAATGAGAATGAGCGAAGGCTGGAATATTGCCGTATTGGGGGCAACCGGCGCCGTCGGTGAAGCGTTGCTGGAGCAGATGCAGCAGCGCGATCTTCCGCTGGGTGAGATCTATCTGCTGGCCAGCGAGCGTAGCGCCGGGGAGAGCGTGCGCGTCGGCGGGCGTCAGGTGACGGTGCAGGATGCGGCCACCTTTGACTGGGCACAGGCCCAGCTGGCGTTTTTTGTCGCCGGACGCGAGGCGTCGCTGCGCTATGCCGAGGATGCCGGCAACGCCGGTTGTCTGGTGATCGACAGCAGCGATGCCTTTGCACTGGAGGCGGACGTGCCGCTGGTGGTTCCGGGGGTTAATCCCCATGCGCTGGCGGAGTACCGTAACCGCAATATTGTGGCGGTGGCCGATAGCCTGACCAGTCAGCTGCTGACGGCGATCCATCCGTTAAGCGCTGAGATCGGCCTGGCGCGTATTGGCGTAACCTGCCTGCTCTCCGCCTCTGCCCATGGTAAGGCGGCGGTGGATGAGCTGGCCGGGCAGAGTGCGCGCCTGCTTAACGGCATGCCGTTCGAGCCGGGCCTGTTCCAGAAGCAGCTGGCGTTTAATCTGCTGCCGCTGCTGGCGGATCCCCAGGGCAGCGTGACCGAAGAGCGCCGTCTGGTGGATCAGGTACGTAAAGTGCTGCAGGAGCCGGGGCTGCCGCTGACGGTCAGCTGTATCCAGTCGCCGGTGTTCTACGGCCATGCCCAGAGCGTACATCTGGAGACCCTGCGTCCGCTCAGTGTTGAAGAGGCGCGGGAGCGGCTGACGCAGTCGGAGGATATCCGTCTGAGCGAGGAGGATGACTACCCGACCCAGGTCGGTGATGCCTCGGGCAATCCTCACCTGAGCATCGGCTGCGTACGCAATGATTACGGCATGCCGGAGGCCCTGCAGTTCTGGTCGGTGGCGGACAATGTTCGCTTCGGCGGGGCGCTGATGGCGCTGGAGGTAGCAGAACGCCTGATGCAGGAGTATCTCTACTGATGTCGCAGCAACCGTTGACCGGGCAGACACCGCGCCCGGAATATACTCTGGCGCTGGGGATCGAGTATGACGGCAGCCGCTACGCCGGCTGGCAGCGCCAGCGGGAGGTCGACAGCGTCCAGGCGCGCCTGGAGGCGGCGCTGTCGCGCGTCGCCAGCGAGCCGGTGACGGTGTTCTGCGCTGGGCGTACCGACGCCGGGGTACACGCCACCGGTCAGGTGGTGCACTTCACCACCCATGCCCTGCGTCAGGAGGGCGCCTGGACCATGGGCGTCAACGCCCATCTGCCCAAGGATGTCGCGGTACGCTGGGTTAAGGATGTCAGTCCCGATTTTCACGCGCGCTTCAGCGCGACGGCGCGCCGCTATCGCTACGTCATCTATAATCATCGCTACCGCCCGGCGGTGCTGCAGAGCGGAGTCACCCATTTCTATCTGCCGCTGGACGCAGAACGCATGGCGCGCGCCGGACAGGCGCTGCTGGGGGAGAACGACTTCAGCGCCTTTCGCGCCGCCCAGTGTCAGTCCCGTACCCCGTGGCGCAACGTCTCCCACCTGAGGGTCGACCGCTACGGCTCCTACGTGGTGGTCGATATCAAGGCCAATGCCTTTGTGCATCATATGGTGCGTAATATCGTCGGCAGTCTGCTTGAGGTGGGGTGCGGCAACCAGCCGGAAAGCTGGATCGCCGGGCTGCTGGCGGGCCGGGATCGTACCCTGGCTGCCGCGACTGCCAAGGCGGCCGGGCTGTATCTGGTCGCCGTAGACTACCCGGCGCAATTTGCCCTGCCGCAGTCGCCGATGGGGCCGCTGTTTTTACCCGATTAATCTCCGGAGCCGTTATGGAATACCTACAGTGGATTGTTGATTTTATTCTACATATTGATGTGCACCTGGCACAGCTGGTCGCGCAGTATGGCGTGTGGATTTACGGCATACTCTTTTTGATCCTGTTCTGTGAAACCGGCCTGGTTGTAACGCCATTTCTGCCCGGCGATTCGCTGCTGTTCGTCGCCGGCGCGCTGGCGTCGCTGCCGAGCAACGATCTGAATGTGCACCTGATGGTGCTGCTGATGGTGATCGCTGCCATCGTGGGTGATGCGCTGAACTACACTATCGGGCGCCTGTTTGGCGAGCGGTTGTTCAGTAACCCCCACTCGCGCGTGTTCCGCCGCAGCTATCTGGATAAAACCCACGCGTTTTATGAACGTCACGGTGGAAAGACGATTATTCTGGCGCGCTTTGTGCCGATTGTGCGTACATTTGCGCCATTTGTTGCTGGCATGGGGCATATGTCCTATCGTCATTTCGCCGCCTATAACGTGATCGGGGCCCTGCTGTGGGTTCTGCTGTTTACCTATGCCGGCTACCTGTTCGGCAATGTGCCGGTGGTACAGGAGAACCTGAAGCTGCTGATCGTGGTGATCATCGTGGTTTCCATCCTGCCCGGGGTGATTGAAATTTGGCGTCATCGGCGTCAGGCGCGGCGGAATAAGGCGGCAAAATAGCCGCGTCATGCTCACCTAAAGTGGGTAAAAATGTAAACACTGCACGGTTCGACCAGTTTTTTATCCACACGGTCGAACCGTTGTGGTTTAATGAACGGCATTTATGGTCTGTTCCTGCCAGTTAAAAAACGCAGCCCGTCGCCTGAATAAAGGGGATACATGGGCTAAAACCGGGCTCAGCGCTGGCTGGGTCTTTGCATTTAGTTCCCAGGCAGGGGCAGAGGACTGGCATTTCGCCAGGTTCAAACAGAAAGGTCATCGATGAGCTGGATTGAACGCATTCTTAACAAGAGCAATATCTCTCAAACCCGGAAGGCAAGCATACCTGAGGGCGTCTGGACCAAATGCGACAGCTGTGGTCAGGTGCTCTACGGTGCCGAGCTGGAGCGTAATCTGGAGGTCTGCCCCAAGTGCGACCACCATATGCGTATGACGGCGCGGATGCGTCTGAATACGCTGCTGGATGACGGTAGCCACGTCGAGCTGGGCAGCGAGCTGGAGCCGAAGGATATCCTGAAGTTCAAAGATTCCAAAAAGTATAAGGATCGCCTCGCAGCCGCTCAGAAAGAGACCGACGAAAAGGATGCGCTGGTGGTAATGAAAGGTACCCTGCACGGGATGCCGGTGGTGGCCGCCTCGTTTGAGTTCTCCTTTATGGGCGGCTCTATGGCCTCTGTGGTCGGCTCACGCTTTGTCCGAGCCGTTGAACAGGCGCTGGAGGATAACTGTGCCCTGATCTGCTTCTCCGCCAGCGGCGGCGCCCGGATGCAGGAGGCGCTGATGTCGCTGATGCAAATGGCGAAGACCAGCGCAGCGCTGGCCAAGATGCGTGAGCGCGGTCTGCCCTATATTTCCGTGCTGACCGATCCGACCATGGGCGGCGTTTCCGCCAGCCTGGCCATGCTGGGTGATATCAATATCGCTGAGCCGAAGGCGCTGATCGGCTTCGCCGGTCCGCGCGTCATTGAGCAGACGGTGCGGGAGAAGCTGCCGGCGGGCTTCCAGCGCAGTGAGTTTCTGCTGGAAAAAGGGGCCATCGATATGATCGTGCGCCGCCCGGCGATGCGCGATAAGCTGGCCTGCCTGATGGCCAAGATGACCGGTCGTCCGGATCCGCTGGATACCGCAACCCAACAGTCTACTGGCGCGGAAAGCAGCGCGCGGGCGTAATTTCCACGCCTGTGTTCCCGGCGCGCCGCACTGGCCGCCGATACGGCGTATGGCAGGTCCATACGCCGTGCATCTTTGGCAACCGGCGCCACTCCGCGGCCGGTTACATTCCGCAATCGGTTTTATTATGGGACGTAAAACAGCATGAATACGCTTCCTACGCCATTGGCAACCTCTCCGCTTTCCACCTGGCTTGACTACCTTGAAAACCTGCACAGTAAGAGCATCGATCTCGGTCTGGATCGCGTACGCCACGTAGCGCAGCGCCTGGACCTACTGACGCCGGCCCCGGTAGTGTATACCGTCGCGGGAACGAACGGGAAAGGGACGACCTGCCGTACGCTGGAGGCGATCCTGATGGCAGCTGGCTATCGGGTTGGGGTTTATGGCTCGCCGCACCTGCTGCACTATCGTGAGCGGGTGCGCATCCAGCACCGCGAGCTGGACGATGCGGCACATGCCGCCGCCTTTGCCGCCGTTGAGGCGGGGCGCGACGGTGTATCGCTGACCTATTTCGAATTCGGCACGCTGGCCGCGTTGTACCTGTTTAAGCAGGCGGCGCTGGATGCGGTGATCCTGGAGGTCGGCCTCGGCGGCCGCCTGGATGCGACCAACATCGTGGATCCCAGCGTCGCGGTGGTGACCAGCATCGCGCTGGATCACACCGACTGGCTGGGCGATACGCGGGAGAGCATCGGCCGTGAGAAGGCCGGTATCTTCCGCGACGCGGCGCCGGCGGTGGTTGGCGAACCCGATATGCCGGACTCGATTGGCGCGGTCGCGCAGGCGTGTGGTGCTCATCTTCTGCGACGCGGCGTGGACTGGGATTTCAGCGTAGAGGCACAGGGATGGCGCTGGCACGATGCTACGCGCCATGTTGAGGGGCTGCCGCTGCCTCAGGTGCCGCTGGCCAACGCGGCGACGGCGCTGACGGCGCTCAGCTATGGGCCGCTGCCGGTCGATGACGCGGCGATCCGTCAGGGGCTGCGCGATGCGGTGCTGCCGGGGCGCTTTCAGCAGCTGTCGGAGTCGCCGCGCCTGATCCTGGACGTCGCACACAATCCCCATGCGGCGGCCTATCTGGCCCAGCGTCTGCGCACGTTGCCGCAGCGCGGCCGCCTGCGCATGGTGATCGGTATGCTCTCGGACAAGGATATCGCCGGTACGCTGGCCTGCCTGATACCGCTGGTTGACCAGTGGTACTGTGCACCGCTGGAGGGACCGCGCGGTGCGGCGGTCCTGGCGTTAATGGCGCACCTGCCCGCTGATGCCCAAACGTTTGGCGGGGTTGAGCTGGCCTGGCGCCAGGCGATGGCCGATGCGGCCGCCGACGATACGGTGGTGGTCTGTGGTTCCTTCCATACGGTTGCTCACGTAATGGCAGCCCTCGCGTCAGGAGAGACGGGTGGCAAGTAAGTTTCAGAACCGATTGGTCGGTACGGTGATCCTGGTGGCGCTGGGGGTGATCATTCTGCCCGGCCTGCTGGATGGTCAGAAAAAGCATTATCAGGATGAGTTTGCCGCGATTCCACTGGTGCCGCGTCCGGGAGAGGACGACCCGACGGATGCCATTCCGCCGGTGACGCAGCCGCTGGGGGAAACGCCGTTGCCTAGCGCCAGCGCTGGCGCCGCTCCGGTAAGTGCTGCGACGCCCTCTGCATCCGCGCCTGCGGTGGCCCCGGCACATACCCGCGGCGAGCTGGTGGAGCTGAAGCCGGTCGAGAGCCGGGCGCCGGAGCCACCGCGTACGGCGCCACCGCCTATCAGCACTCCGTCGCCGCAGGAGAGCAGGCCGAAAGCCAGCGAGCCGCCGACGCGGGTCGCGGAGAGCCGCCCCAAGGCCGTCGAGGCGGTGAAGAGCGTGACGCCGCCGCCAGAAAGCCGTCCGCTGCCCGTCGCCAAGAGCGATGCTGGTGAGAAAGCGCCAGTCGGTCAGGCCTATGTGGTGCAGCTTGGCGCGCTGCGTAACGCGGGCAAGGTGAATGAAATCATCGCCAAGCTGCGTCTGTCCGGCTACCGCGTCTATAGCGTACCGGCGACGCCGGTGCAGGGTGAGATCAACCGGCTGTTCGTTGGCCCGGAGGCGTCGCGCGCCAAGCTGCAGTCGGCGCTGCCGGAGCTGAACAGTCTGAGTGGACTGAATGGGCAGATCCACAATTACAGCGTGCGCTAAGCCGCGCGTAACGGTGTTCGACGGCGCTGTTCGCTGCGGCGGGCGGCGCCATTTTTTTGGTGAAAACGGACGGTCGGTGCGACATATTTATTTATGGCGCACGGCGGAAATCTGCTGCGCAACCGTTTTCTTTTTCTGTTAGAATGCGCCGCGGGCGACATCTGCGGCAGTTCATGCATTGGAATTGTCATGGTTTGGATTGATTGGGTCATTATTGGCATCGTCGGATTTTCTGCACTGGTCAGCTTAATCCGGGGCTTTGTGCGCGAGGCGCTGTCGCTGGTTACCTGGGGAGCGGCGTTCTTTGTCGCCAGCCATTTTTATCCCTACCTGGCTGCCTTCTTTACCCGCTTTGAGGATGCACTGGTGCGTAATGGCATTGCGATAGCGGTGCTGTTTGTTGCGACCCTGATCGTCGGCGCCATCGTTAACTATGTGATCGGCACCCTGGTGGAGCGTACCGGACTGAGCGGTACGGATCGGGTGCTGGGCGTCTGCTTTGGCGCCATACGCGGTATCCTGATCGTCGCCGCGTTGCTGTTCTTTATGGACACCTTCACGGCGATGGCGCAAAGCGAGGAGTGGAAGCAATCCCGGCTGATCCCGCAGTTTAGCCCTATCATCAGGTGGTCATTTGACTATCTGCAAAGCACGTCGAGTTTCTTGCCGGAGCACATGCCGTCGCTGCCGCTCCGGTAACGCTGATGAGGAAATGACAACATGTGCGGTATTGTCGGTATCGCCGGTTTTACACCGGTAAACCAGTCTATCTATGATGCTCTGACGGTGTTGCAGCACCGCGGCCAGGACGCCGCTGGCATCGTCACCATCGATGATAACCATGCCTTCCGCCTGCGTAAGGCCAATGGACTGGTCAGTGATGTGTTTGAGGCGCGCCATATGCAGCGCCTGCAGGGAAATATGGGGATCGGGCACGTGCGCTATCCCACCGCCGGAAGCTCCAGCGCATCAGAGGCTCAGCCGTTCTATGTTAACTCCCCCTTTGGCATCACCCTGGCGCACAACGGCAATCTGACTAATGCCCATCAGCTGAAGCAGCACCTGTTTGAGCATGCCCGCCGCCATGTCAATACCACCTCAGATTCCGAGATCCTGCTGAATATCTTCGCCTACGAGCTGGATCGCTACGATCACTATCCGCTGAGTGACGAAAATATCTTCGCCGCCGTCGCGGCGACCCACCGCCAAATCCGCGGGGCTTATGCCTGCGTGGCGATGATCATCGGCCATGGCATGGTGGCGTTCCGCGACCCGAACGGTATCCGGCCGCTGGTGATCGGCAAGCGAACCCTAGAGGATGGCCGTACAGAATATATGGTCGCCTCAGAGAGCGTGGCGCTGGATACGCTGGGGTTCGACTTTATCCGTGACGTGGCGCCGGGCGAGGCGATTTACGTTAATCTGCAGGGACAGCTGTTTACCCGCCAGTGCGCCCAGGATCCGAAGAGTCATCCCTGCCTGTTTGAGTATGTCTATTTTGCCCGTCCAGATTCGTTTCTCGACAAGATCTCCGTCTATTGCGCCCGGGTGCGGATGGGGCAGAAGCTGGGCGAGAAGATCGCACGTGAATGGGAGGATCTGGATATCGACGTAGTGATCCCGATCCCGGAAACCTCCTGCGATATCGCGCTGCAGATCGCCCGTATTCTGGATAAGCCCTACCGCCAGGGGTTTGTCAAAAACCGCTATGTGGGGCGTACCTTTATCATGCCGGGGCAGCAGCTGCGCCGCCAATCGGTGCGCCGCAAGCTGAACGCCAATCGCGCCGAGTTTCGCGATAAGAATGTGCTGCTGGTGGATGACTCCATCGTGCGCGGCACCACCTCGGAGCAGATCATCGAGATGGCACGGGAGGCGGGCGCCCGTCGGGTTTATCTGGCCTCCGCCGCGCCGGAGATCCGTTTTCCCAACGTCTATGGCATCGATATGCCGAGCGCGAGCGAGCTTATCGCCCACGGGCGCGAGGTCGAGGAGATCCGCCAGCTGATCGGCGCCGATGGGCTGATTTTCCAGGATTTGACGGATCTTATCGAGGCTGTGCGAGAGGATAACCCGGATATCGAGCAGTTTGAGTGTTCGGTATTTGACGGGGTATATATCACGCGCGACGTGGATCAGGCCTATCTGGACTATCTGCAATCGCTGCGCGGCGATGATACCAAGGCGCTGAATAACCAGCAGCAGGCGGAAGATCTCGCGTTGTATAATGAAGGGTAGCAGCACGTTTTGCGCTTTGCCGCCGGGCCGCATATGCGGCCCGTTTTTACTTGCACGCTCGCCCGCCTTGCGGCAAAGTCGCTGCAGCAAAGCGTTGAATAAGGATAAGTGACGGGCGATGAAACGACTGATTATCGGAATCTCTGGCGCCAGCGGCGCGATCTACGGGGTCCGTCTGCTGCAGGCGCTACGGGCGCTGTCGGCGGTGGAGACCCACCTGGTGATGAGTCAGGCAGCGCGTCAGACTCTGGCCCTGGAGACGGATCTCTCGCTAAAAGAGGTGCAGGCGCTGGCGGATGTGGTACACGATGTGCGGGATATCGCCGCCTCGCTCTCCTCTGGCTCGTTTAAAACTGCCGGGATGGTGATTTTGCCCTGCTCGATCAAAACGCTCTCGGCGATTGTGCACGGTTACAGCGACACCCTGTTGGTGCGCGCTGCCGACGTGGTATTGAAAGAGCGGCGTCCGCTGGTGCTGTGCGTGCGGGAGACGCCGCTGCATCTGGGACACCTGCGCACAATGACCGCCGCCGCCGAGATGGGGGCGATCATCATGCCGCCGATGCCGGCATTTTATCACCGTCCTCGGCGGATTGAGGATCTCGTCGACCAGACGGTCAACCGGGTGCTGGATCAGCTGGACATCTGTCTGCCGCAGGATCTGTTCCCACGCTGGCAGGGGCCTGTGGCAGGCTAACCCTCTCCCGCCATATTGAGCTGGCTGCCGGTGATGGAGCCCGCCACCGGTGAGGCCAGCCACAGCGCCAGTTCGGCGATCGACTGCACCGTGCCCTCTACGTCCCGGCCCGGCGAAGGAAACGGGTCGGGTACCAGATGGTTGACCGTAATGCCCTGGGGTGCCAGCTCCTGCGCCATGCTGCGCGTCAGTGCGGTCAGCGCCGCGCGGCTCATGGCACAGAGCGCGCCACCGTGGTCGGGAGGCTGGTGCGCGCCGCTGATATGAATGATTCGCCCCCCCGCCGACATGCGCCGGGCGGCCAGCTGGCTGGTCAGAAATACCGCCTGCACATTGATTGCCATAACCTGCTCAAACTCGCGCAGTTCAATTTCATCAAACGGTTTGCAGATGGTCACGGCGGCCTGATTGACCAGGATATCGATCTGTCCCCACAGCTCCAGCGTGCGGGTGATGGCGCGGGCGCAGGTTTCTGGGCTGCGTGCGTCGGTACGCAGGGCGATGGCCTCACCGCCTCGCTGACGAATTTGGGTAGTCAGCCGCCGCGCCTCGCTTTCCGAATGGTGGTAGGTCAGTGCCACGCGGGCACCGCTGTCGGCCAGGGCTGTTACGATGGCGGCGCCGGTGCCGTGCGCGCCGCCGGTGACCAGCGCCACTTTATCGCGCAAGAGGGTTGGGCTCATAGATGCTCCACCGTGGGAAATATCCGGGCCCGGTGCCCCGGAACCGGCACGGAGTGCCGAACCGGGGTATCGCGCCCGCTGTGTCTTAGTTGCGTCGGCCGTCGGTACCATCGCTTCTCTCTGCAGAGAGTGTAGTGGGCGCGTCGGGTCACACCGTCACCGCCGGTGCGCCGGGCTGCACATTGCGTGCGCTCCACGCTATCTGATGATGTCGTCCAGCGCCTCGCGCAGGTCGTAATAGCGAAAGCCAAAGCCCGCTTCCTCCAGATGGCGCGGCAGTACCCGCTGGCCGCCCAGCAGGATCTGACTGGCCTCACCCATTAACGCGCGTAGGGCCATGGCAGGTACGCGGAGCAGGGTAGGCCGCCCCAGCACCTCGCCCAGCGTGGCGACGAACTGATCGTTGCGCACCGGGTAGGGGGCTGTCATGTTAAAGGGGCCGCGCAGAGTAGGGTTATCCAGCAGATACAGTATTGCGTTGACCATGTCGTCGATATGGATCCAGGACATGTACTGGTGGCCATTGCCCAATTCGCCGCCGAGCCCCAGGCGAAACAGCGGCAGCATACGTCCCAGCGCGCCGCCGTTGGGAGCCAGTACGATGCCGGTACGCAGCAGGCAGACGCGGGTATATTCGCTCTCCGCCTCATACGCCAGCGCCTCCCAGCGGGCGCACAGGCGGTGGGTGAAGTCATTGCGGGGCGGGTCATCCTCGTTGAGCGGCGTCTCATCCTGACTGCCGTAGTAACCGACGGCGGAGCCGGAGATCAGCACGTGGGGCGGGCGCTGTCCGGCGCGGATCAGGTTGGCCAGACGCTGGGTGACTGTCCAGCGACTGTCGCACAGTACCTGCTTTTGCGCCGCGCTCCAGCGTTTGTCGGCGATCGGTTCACCGGCCAGATTAATGACGGCGTCATAGCCATCCAGACTGGTCAGATTATCGAGTGAGGTGAGGCACTGAACGCTGTTCCCTATACGCTGACGGGCCCGCGCTGCGCTGCGCGTCAGCACGTTCAGTCGATGGCCGAGCACGTGTAGCCGGGCGCACAGCGCCTGACCGATAAGACCGGTAGCACCGGTAATCAAGATCTCCATAGGCTGCTCCTTACGGCGCGCGCCGACGCACCGTTCCCTCCGCTTATTCCCCCCGGCTATAGCGCATGGTCACGGAGACCGAATCGGCATAGCGTAGGGCGTAAAGTTTATCGACCTCTACTTCAGCATAGGTGACCCAAGGATGTTCACAAGCGATCGCCAGCAGATCCTGAGTCAACTTCTCCAGCAGGGCAAAACGGTTTTGCTCCACGTGGGCGATGATGCGTTTGGTGATGGTGCGGTAGTTGAGCGCATCGGCGATCTCTTCGCTGTGGCGGGCCTGTTGCGCCGGGTAGTGAATGGCAATATTGATCACCACATCCTGCCGGTTGGCTATTTCCTCCTCGTTAATGCCGATAAACGTACGCAGACGCAGGTTTTTAATTTTGATGATGGCATCTGGGAAATGTGGACTCATAAGCGATCCTGAATGGTAACGTAGCGGACAGGCGGGGGCAGCCGCCTGCGGGGATCAGGCCTGGGCGAGCCGGTAGGCACGCTGGGTGGCCGGACGTGCCTGAATGGCATGGAACCAGCGACTGACGGCAGGGTAATCGGCCAGATCGATGCGCTGGCGGGTGTAGGCGGCAACCCAGGGGTAAATCGCCATATCGGCGATGCTGTAGTCGGCGCCGGCGACGTAGGCGTGCCGCCGCAGCTGAGTGTTCAACACCGCATACAGGTGGCAGGTCTCCACCTGATACCGCTCAATGGCGTAGGGAACCGGCTGCGGGGCATAGTGGTTGAAGTGATGATTCTGCCCCAGCATCGGGCCAAAACCGCCCACTTGCCAGAAAAGCCACTGTAGAGTGGTGGCCCTCGCACGCAGATCCGTGCTGAGAAAGCACCCGCTCTTTTCCGCGAGGTAAAGCAGGATAGCGCCGGATTCGAACAGGCTCAGCGGTGTGCCTCCATCCAGAGGCTGGCGATCGACTATCGCCGGAATTTTATTGTTGGGAGATATAGCCAGAAATGTCGGCGTAAACTGCTCACCGGCGGCGATATCGACAGGATGCAGCTGATAGGGCAGGCCACTCTCTTCCAGAAACAGGGTAATCTTGTGGCCGTTCGGTGTTGCAGCGTAGTAAAGATCGATCATGGTCGTTTCCTGCTAGGGGGTGGGTCTGGCGACTATAGAGCAAATTTCGCGGTGATAAAAGGATGATGTTAACAGATTGTTTTGTGCGTATTCCCAGTTCGGGCGCAGACGGGATGCGCAACGTGGCGTTTCGTCACGACAGAAACATGGCATACTGTCAGCGAGGGTGCGCGATCGCTTGCCCGACGTTGACTGCCATCAGGAGTGCCTATGAGTTCCTCTGCGATCGTTCTCTATTCTGACAGCCGCTATCTGAGCCCTTACGTGATGTCCGTCTTTGTTGCCCTAAAGGAAAAGGGGCTGCGCTGTGAGCTGGTTCCGGTGGATTTGGCGGAGCATGAAAACCGTCAGGAGGCCTATGCAGCGGTGTCTCTGACCTGCCGTGTACCAACGCTGTTACTGGATGGTTTTGACCTGGCGGAGTCCTCCGCCATCTGTGAATTTCTTGATGAAACCTTCTGCGCGCCGCATTATCCGCCGCTCTATCCGCATCTGCGTCAGGCGCGGGCTACCGCCCGCGAGGTGCAGGCCTGGCTGCGCAGCGATCTGGCTGCGCTGCGCTGTGAGCGGCCGAGCGAGGTGGTGTTCTGCGGCCACCGCGCGGGTGCGCTGTCGGAGGAGGCCAGGTATGAGGCCGTCCGGCTGGTGGCCGCCGCGGAGCGCCTGCTGCCGGCCGGGCGACAAAATCTGTTCGGTGAGTGGTGCATTGCCGACACCGATCTGGCGATGATGCTGAACCGTTTGGCACAGCATGGCGATGGTCTGCCTGAGCGGCTGGCGGAGTATGCCCATTTCCAGTGGCAGCGGGCTTCAGTGTGCCAGTGGCTGGCGCTGGGGCGTCGCGGCGGGTAAAAATGGCGCCGTAGCCGGGGGTGGCTGGTATCGTAAAAGCGGGCTGGTTACACTAAACGCTATTCCGTCATACGCGCGATGGGCGCATTCTTTTTGCAGAGCCTCACGATGAAATTAATGTTTATCTCCGATATTCACGGTTCGCTCAGCGCGACCGAACGGGCGCTGGAGATCTTTGCGCACAGTGGTTGCCGTTGGCTGATCCTGCTGGGCGATGTGCTGAACCACGGCCCGCGTAATCCACTGCCGGATCGCTACGATCCGCCGGGCGTAGCTGCGTTGCTGAATGGTTACGCCGAGCGCATTATCGCGGTGCGCGGCAACTGCGATAGCGAGGTCGATCAGATGCTGCTCATGTTTCCGATGATGGCACCGTGGCAGCAGGCACTTTTGCCGGACAGGCGGTTTTTTTTGACCCACGGTCACCGTTATCATCCCCAGCAGCTTCCTGCGCTGGCGTCGGATGACGTTCTGGTTTATGGCCATACGCACCTGCCGCTGGCCGGGCGCCAGGGGACGCATATCTGTTTTAATCCCGGATCCATCAGCCTACCCAAAGGCGGGAATGTTCCCAGCTTTGGCATGCTGGCGGGGGATCGGCTGTGGGTTCAGGCGCTGTACGGTACGGAGATACTGGCGGAGGTAAGTCTGAGCGCTGCGGCGACATGGTAAGATTATCTTTTTTGGCAAGGGGCCAGGCCGCCCGCGTCGGTGGTGATGGCATCGTGGCGCAGTAGCGCCGTTGAGAATCAGTAATAGGGTAGCAGAGGATGGTGGACCAGCAGGTTAACAGCGAGATTGAGTGGGTAGACATCGTTGATGAAAATAACGAAGTTATCGCTCAGGCCAGCCGCCAGCAGATGCGGGCACAGTGTTTGCGTCATCGTGCCACCTACATTGTGGTGCATAACGGGATGGGTAAGATCCTGGTGCAGCAGAGAACCGAGGGTAAGGATTACTATCCTGCCTGGATGGACGCCACCGCTGGCGGTGTGGTGCAGAGTGGAGAGAATATGCTGGAGTCGGCACGCCGTGAGGCGGAGGAGGAGCTGGGTATCGCCGGAGTGCCTTTCGCCGATCATGGTCTGTTCTACTATGAGCAGGCCGCATGTCGGGTCTGGGGCGGGCTGTTTAGCTGCGTCTCCCATGGACCCTTTGCCTTGCAGGAGAGCGAGGTCGCATCCGTATGCTGGATGACGCCGCAGGAGATCGCCGAACGTTGCGATAGCTTTACCCCGGACTCTATCCGGGCGTTGTCGCTGTGGATGGCGCGCAACAGTGACGGATAAGCACCGATGCTGAGCATCTGCTGTGGTGTCGATGACGGTCCCGCAGGGCCGATCGTTCGAGCTTAACGTAAGCTAAGCGTGGCAAATTAGCATTTGCCACGCTAGTCACATCATTTTGTTATATAAAAAGTTACCGTGAAATTGGGACTTTTATATAAGGAAAAATGATGAAACCCGTATTACCTCTGGTTGCTGGCGTGATGCTGGCTGCACTCTCGGCGCTGCCGGCGCAGGCCGGTCTGTTTTCCCCTTCTGAAGTGGATGCGGAAAAGCAGGCGGTACAACTGGCGCGGGAAACAGCGAGTGGGAAGTATCAGCTGCTGACCGTGCAGGAACTTAAGCAGTGGATGGGTGAGAAAAAGCCGATGCTGATCGTCGACACCATGCCCTTTGCCGACTCCTATAAGAAGCAGCATATCCCGGGCGCGTTGAATATGGCGTTCCCGATGGGGGATATGACCGTGTGGGACAAAGCCAGCATGGGGGCGATAACGCAGGCCGATTTTATGCGTATGCTGGGCGCCGATAAGGATCGGATGCTGGTATTCTACTGCGGTTTTGTTAAGTGCGCTCGTTCACATAATGCAGCCATGTGGGCCAGAACGCTGGGCTACCGGCATGTCTATCGCCTGCCAGGCGGGATTACCGCCTGGAAAGAGGCTGGTTATCCGGTAGATAAGGCCTCTTCGGTAACGCCTGTATCGGCCGATGCGGCGAAGGGGAGCTCCTGTACTCAGGGCTGCTGAGGAGAGCGTGCCCGTACTCTGCCGGTGGACAGATATGGGTAATGTGTCCTGATATAGATTGATACTTTTACGCCTGAAACGCCTGATGGATATCACCAGGCGTTTTGCATTCAGGGCCCGCTGCGGACGCTCATGGTTATAAATTGTCACCGATTCTTTTATTCTCTTCCGGAATTGCTTCTGGTCAGCCAGCGCGTTCTGATCGCTGTCATCGTTACCGGTTACTGAGCCGGTGATCCCGCTCTTCTCATGTATTGACAGGTAACAAGCTGAACAGTACGCAGCCTGCAGAGTTTTCCTCGCATGGTAGCTCATGATTTTCCTTGAGCAGACATCTATGTGCCTGATCAGATGACAGAAATTACCACGGAACCCCAATATACCGAGAAACAAACTAGAAATAGGACTAACTGGCTAATTTAATGTCTATTTTCGGTGGAAATAAGGAAATAATAAAATATTTTTTAATGACATACTTTGAAACTTTATTTTGAGACGTGTGTAAATAATTTAATCGATAAAAGCTTGTAAATCTCCCCAAGTTTGTTAACGTTGGGTTAACGCGATGGGGAGCACAACAAAAAAGATGTAAATTAAATTTCTTAATCTTAAAGATAACATTTATTTATGATGACAATAAGAGCCTATCCCAGTAGGAGTGTATTGTTTCAGCCGTGTTTGGACACGGACAGCGCGCAACAACCGGAGCGTACACGCAGTACGTGAGGATTGTGAGCACGGCCCCTAGACCGAAATGGCAAATCAAATAGCCTAATGGGATAGACTCTAAGTTGGTTAGTTGATAAATATAAGTATTGGTTGAATTTGATCTTGTTGTGAGGTGATGCTAATCATAGCTATAGATGTTTACATCAAGTGTGACTATTTTCGTTCCTGCCTCTTGTCTAATTAGAAAATATTATTGACATTATCAAAGGTAATATTTTAAAAAAGGAAAAATAAAATGAATGCATTACCTATGCTGCACGGTGCTACCCCAGGAACCCGACGTACAGCATTGAAAACAATACTACAGGAAAAAAAAGGACTTCGTATTATGGAGGCTCATAGTCCACTGTCTGCGCTATTAGTTGAAAAAGCTGAATATAAGAATGATTCATCAGATAAAATAGAATTTGATGGTTTTTGGTCAAGTTCGTTAACTGACTCCACATTGCGCTGTAAACCAGATATCGAGCTTATTGATATTTCAAGTCGATTTTCGAGAATTTCAGATATTTTTGATGTAACAACTAAACCAATGATATTTGATGGTGATACTGGCGGAAAAGTAGAACATTTGCCTTATCATATTGCTCAGGCAGAAAATCTTGGTATCTCTGCATTTATTATAGAAGATAAAACCGGGTTGAAGAAAAACTCGCTCTTCGGCAACGAAGTTTCGCAAACTCAGGCCTCGATCGAGGAGTTTTCTGAAAAAATAGCTATTGCTAAACAAGCACAGATTACCCCAGAATTCATGTTGATTGCTCGGATAGAAAGTTTAATCCTTGAAGCAGGCATGGATGATGCTATCAACCGTGCATTGACTTATGTTGATTCTGGTGCAGATAGTATTATGATTCATAGCCGAAAAAAAGATGCTGGCGAGATCCTAAAATTTGCAAAAATATTTAGAGCTCATTATAGGGATGTTCCTCTTGTATGTGTTCCAACAAGTTTCAATGAAGTTCATTTTGATCATTTAATCGATGGCGGATTTAATATTGTTATATATGCCAATCATCTATTAAGAGCATCTTATCCAGCCATGCAATATGTTGCTGATCAGATACTTAAATATGGACGAACTCTCGAGATAGAAAATAAATGCTTACCCATTAATAAAGTCCTTGATCTAATCCCTGGGACACGTTGAGTTTCTTTTTTATATACTATAGATAATGTTGATCTTAGCGTTTTTTGCGAATTAACTTGGTGCGGATCCTACATTAATCCTGCAAAGAAGATGGCGTTGAATGGCTTGGTGTTAGTGTAATGTCGGTATCTGATGATTTAAGCATTAGATGATTTAAGTATTAATAGTTGGTTTTATTGTTGTAGAGGGATTTAATTCTAGCTATGTTTAACATATGAAATAAAACTGTTCTAATTGGATTGATACCAAGAATGATTTTTCGTTAACGGGAAATAGAAGGAGTAGGAATGCTATCATCTACTGTTATTATTGATGTCTTAAAAAAAGAAGATGTTTGTTTTTATTCTGGTGTGCCTGATTCTTTATTGAAAGAGTTTTGCATGGAGTTAGATAAGCCTGATAATGGTATAAATCATATCATTGCTGCTAATGAAGGATGCGCAGTAGGTATGGCTATAGGTAATTATTTGGTGACTGGGAAAATACCTGTTGTTTATCTGCAGAATTCTGGAATTGGGAATATAACAAATCCTGTATGCTCTTTGTCAGCAGAGGAGGTGTTTAGAATTCCACTCCTTTTTATTATTGGTTGGAGAGGAGAAATTGACCAAAATGGTATTCAACTGGCAGATGAACCACAGCATAGAATGCAGGGGGAAACGACGCTCTCGCTATTGGAGTCACTGCGTATTCCATACTCTATTTTGACGCCAGAGATGGAGGATGAGAATGCGGAAGAAATTATCAGTGAGCTAATCACATTGCTCCGTCATAGCTTAACACCTGTTGCACTTGTGGTCAGAAAAAATACATTTAAAAAATTAAAAAATAATAAAGTATTACCATATATATCGGCATTTAAAGAGCATATGTCAAGGGAGCATGCTTTGGAAGAATGCGTGACACGCATACCTTATGGAACGCCTGTTGTCTGTACAACTGGCATGCTCTCAAGGGAGCTTTTCGAAATAAGAGAAAAAAATGGTGTCAGCCATAATTACGATTTTCTCAACATTGGTGGAATGGGACTAGCTTCACAGATAGCATATGGAATATCAGTTGCTTATCCTAATGGAAAAGTAATTTGCCTTGATGGTGATGGAGCATGCCTTATGCATATGGGAGGACTAACAAATAGTGCTGATGCATCTAATCTGATCCATATTATTTTTAATAATGGAGCCCATGATTCAGTTGGCGGTCAAAAAACAAAAGGTGCACAGCAGAGCTTTAGTGCTATTGCAGCCGCTTGTGGTTACACAGATGTTTCCCGTGTATCAACACCGGATGAATTAAGATCAAGCTTAGTGCAAGCGTTGAATGGCACAGGTAGTTCTTTCATTGAAATACTTTGTTGCACCGGAAGTAGAGCTGATCTTTGTCGCCCATTTATTTCCCCTCTGGATAATAAAAAAGACTTTATGCAATCATTAAATAACAGTGGGGAATAATTTTTCAGTTTTAATTAATTCTTGTATGATATAGTATTGACGTTATTTTATTGTAAAACATAATTAGAGTTGCCTTATCTCTGCGCTATATTTTTCTTATATGGCTGGCTAGTGCGTGCCAATAAAAATTAGGTGTGATGAGGTATTTGAATTAAATACAATATGGAATATTACAAAATGACATTAAAGCCATTGTTAATAAAGAATCCCTATACCGGTGAAACTATACACGAGCTTGAAGTTGATTCAATCTCCGCAATCTCTGAGATTATCGATACAAGTTACAATTACCGATCACATCTTTCTCGCTCTCAACGAGCTGATATACTAAAAAAATGTGCTATGTATCTTGAAAAAGATAAAGATGAAGCTGCCTCGCTTATCACAAGTGAGACTGGATTATCGAAAAAAGATACATGTTATGAGATCGGTCGAACTATCAATGTATTGTTATCAGGTGTCAATGAAATTTTATCTTCTGAAGAATCTATCATGGATTGTGACCTTTATGAAGGTTTCAAAGAAAGAAAAATAATATCTATTAGGGAGCCATTGGACGGAATAATATATGCGATTACCCCTTTTAATCATCCGATAAATCAGGTTGCACATAAGGTTATACCAGCTATTGCAACAAATAACAGAATCATTCTGAAGCCATCAGAGAAAACTCCACTTTCTGCCATTTACTTCCGTGACCTTTTATATAAGTGTGGATTACCAAAAGAGATGTTTAGTCTCGTTATCGGAAACCCAAAAATATTATACGAGAGAATGATTTCTGACTTACGTATCAGTATGGTGACTTTTACCGGGGGCGTAGATGTTGGAAAGTCAATAGCATGTACAGCGGGCTATCGAAAAATCGTGCTTGAGCTAGGTGGAAACGATCCTTTAAT
This sequence comes from Edwardsiella ictaluri ATCC 33202, assembly GCF_000264785.1. GTDB lineage: Bacteria > Pseudomonadota > Gammaproteobacteria > Enterobacterales > Enterobacteriaceae > Edwardsiella > Edwardsiella ictaluri. Next base: position 21,401 of record NZ_AFJI01000086.1, read on the forward strand.
TATTATGCCAGATGCGGATCTGGAGCGTGCGACTGATTTGGTCGTTAGGGGATCTTATTCCAATAGTGGACAGAGATGTACTGCAGTAAAACGAGTTCTTGCCCATAAATCTATCGTTCATGATCTAAACTATTTGGTTGCAGAAAAGTCGAAAGCTTGGGTTACAGGTGATCCCATGCAATCCGCTACAATGATGGGTACGGTTATTGATGAAGAGGCAGCTATACGAATTCAAAACGTTGTCAACGGGGCTATTGATCAAGGAGCGAGGTTACTGAGCGGCAATCAACGTAATGGGGCGCTACTTTCGCCGACAGTCCTGACAAATGTAGATCCTAAGATGCAGCTTGTGACTCAAGAAACGTTCGGTCCTGTGACACCTATCATAACCTTTGAGACAATTTCCGAAGCTATCGCTATTGCAAATAGTACAGCATACGGGCTTTCATCTGCACTATGCACAAACCGACTGGATTGGATAAAGGAATTTTCCTCCCGTCTAAACGTCGGTACCATGAATGTATGGGAAGTGCCTGGGTTTCGTACAGAGCTTTCTCCATTCGGAGGAATAAAAGATTCCGGGTTAGGATTGAAAGAGGGAGTGCGGGAGTCAATGAAAAACTATACCAATATTAAAACTATAAGCTTACCATGGGATTGAATTAAATAAAAAGAGAAATCTGATGAATTTTATATATGTTACGGGCATAGGTATTCTAGCGGGGGTTATTAGTGGTATCGTTGGTACTGGTTCATCTATTGTTTTACTACCTGCTCTTATTTATTATTTTGGCCCTAAGGAAGCAGTGCCGATTATGGCTGTGGCATCTGTCATAGGAAATGTATCACGCATTGTCTCATGGCGAAAAAGTATACACATAAAGGCGTTTTTATATTATAGCTTGCCAGGTATACCTGCAGCTGTTGTGGGAGCTAGAACGCTTTGGGTTTTACCTACTGATATAACCGATGTTATTATAGCATGTTTTTTTATTTTACTTATACCATGGAGGAGATGGGCGAAGGTAAGAAATTTTTCCATTACAAATTGGCAACTTTCAATCGCTGGTGTGATTTTAGGATTTCTTACCGGAGTTGTTTTTTCTACCGGGCCGTTAACTGTACCACTATTCTCATTTTATGGTCTGACAAAAGGAGTTCTTCTCTCAACAGAAGCTGCAGCCTCCTTTGTCATCTATATATCAAAATCGATCACCTTTAGTACCATTGGAGCATTGCCAGTAAATATTATTGCCAGTGGGATCTTAGTAGGTTCATCAATAGCCATAGGTGTCTGTTTAGGGAAGGTTTTTGTCTTAAAAATGCCATATTATATTTTTGAGATATTAATAGACTTGATGTTGATATTCTCTTCCTTTGTTTTATTTTGGAATGCACTTTATTCTTGAGATTAGGCCTTGTTAATAAAATGGTCGTCCCCTATATCCTGTGTGGACTGACACCACCTCGGTAGACGATCCTGCCCTATAGTTTGAGCATAGGAGAGTATATGGGCACACCACGATTTACACCTGAATTTAAGGAAGAAGCCGTCCGTCAAATTACCGAGCGCGGCTACTCCGTGACTGAAGTCTCTGAGCGCCTAGGCGTGTCTGCGCACAGCCTCTACAAATGGTTACGGGCCATCAAACCCGATAATAGCGAGCAGTATGCCCGTGATCTGCTGGAAGCCAAAACTGAGATCCTGAAACTGCGGGCACAGCTGAAACACACTGAAGGAGAGCGGGATATCCTGAAACAGGCCGAAACCGGCACTCGAGTGGAGGAAGTCTGCAGAAAGATGGGAATTTCTGAGGCCACTTTTTACATCTATGGACTACCTCCGTTTTGCAAGTACTGAATCTGCTTTTGGGTTGTTGCTTACATCTATCCGGCATCAGGAAAATCTGTGCCCAAATGGGTAATTCGCACACAATCGCCTCAACAACTGGACGGCCTCTGAGGCCAGTATAAAAATCAGGTTCCGATTGTGCAGGTGCAACCTGTCACCATTTCTCAGTACGCTGCAACTTTTTCTGGCAGGGGATTAATTTCACACTACCTGATACTCGGTCTCATTTCTCAGCATCGACCAGATTATTCGCGCGTTTTTGTTAGCGACCGCCACGGTCGTTTTATTAAATCTGCGCCGTTCCTTTAACTGATTAACCCACTGATTCATATGACCATCATTGTTATTCGTGGCAACCCTGACGACAGCGCGGGCACCATGAATAAAAAGAGTCCGCAGATGCTTGTCGCCTTTTTTCGTCATATTCATCAGCACCTGCCTGTCGCCACTCGAATGCTGGCGTGGAACCAGACCCAGCCATGCAGCAAAGTGGCGGCCATTCTTAAATTCAGTTCCTTTGCCAATAGCAGCAACAACGGCCGTGGCCGTTTTAGGGTCAATGCCTTTAACTCTGGCGATACGCTGACAGGCTTCTGATTGCCTGAATACTGTTTCAATTTCCTTATCAAAAAAATGGATCCGACGCTCGAGATCGTTAAAGAGCTCATAGAGCTCGGCAATTGTTCTGCGCATACGGGAACGTAGACCGTTTTCTGCATCTTCAAGGATAAGAGGAATAGCCCGGCGAGCTCTGGAGACAGCACTGCCAATGGGGATCCCCCGGTCAAGTAACAGCCCTCTTATTTGACAGACTGTAGCAGTGCGGTGATTGATAATACGCTGCCTTGCCCGGTGTAAAGCCTGGATATCCTGCTGTTCGGGGCTTTTGGGTGGCACGAACTGCATTGTCGGTTGCATCAGAGCCACTGCGATGGCCTGTGCATTATTACCATCATTTTTTT
>NZ_AFJI01000087.1 GCF_000264785.1 Edwardsiella ictaluri ATCC 33202
CCCGATAATGTTTGAGCCATTGTTGGATGCCCTCCCGGCGTTAGCAGGCAAGAGAGGGCGACCACGATATCGGCCTGACAAGCTACACGCAGACAAGGGGTATGATTTTCGCCGTTGCCGGGATTATCTGAGGCGACGGGGAATCAAGGCCCGTATTGCCCGGCGAGGCGTTGATAGCCATGACCGATTGGGTCGTTATCGCTGGGTTGTAGAGCGAACTCATGGTTGGTTAGCGGGTTTTGGCAAGCTGCGTATTCGCTTCGAACGGCGGCTGGATACCCATCTTGCATTGCTGACGCTGGCTTGTGCTGCTATCTGCTTGCGCTTTGTTGAACGGTTTTGTTAGCGGCTCTAAATAGCAGCAGGTTCAGAGGAGTAACTATCCCGCTGCGCTCTCAGCATTCTGACTGCCCGCTCACCGGGTTCGGGGGGGTAACGCCGGGATGATTTCGCTATCCTGGCGGATCGCCTTTCACTGAAAGTGTCATCTCCCAGAAATCCGCTACGGTTCAGCAAAGATCAGCGTAAAGTCGAAAAGTCAAAAAAGCGCCTTCACGTACAATGCGTTTCAATATCCAAACTGCCCTCCTTTCAAACTGCCCCCTTTAAGGAAAGCCATCCGTTCGGACAGGCGGTATTTATCAACTGAATTAATGGGAAAATTTCACTATGCCACTTTATGTCGGAACCGGATGTTTCCTTGCCACCATCAGCAATAACCACACTAATCACATCTCCAGCGCTGATACCCCACTGGAAATAGACATACATGAGAAAATTCAGGTGTTTTTCTGCTCAACGGACCAGTCTGAAGTCCTGAACTGTCTCCGGGAGATTTGCTACCCGCCAGCCGAAACCACGCGGGAGGCTGTAGCAGACAGATTTGAGCAGCTCAGAACGCTCGCCTATCCCGGATATAGGGAGAATATCCGGACTGATCGCGATGGAGAGAACCACTTCGGTATCCTGGGTGAAGGCGGACAGGAAATAGTATCAGTAACCCTTGATGATACCGGTACCTATACCGTCATCTATCCGGAGGGCATGATGAGACATGACATCAGCCAGCCCGCACCACCAGGCGATGAGGGGCTCCCGGCATCATGTGCTTCAGCTGCTTCCGCCACCGCGGGCCCACAGACAGCGGAAGAGTATGAGGCTGCGTGGTCAGAATGGGAAAGGGCTGCGCCGCCAGAAGAGGCAGCAGACCGTGCCAATACTGTGTGGAAGCTACGTCACTGCATGCAAAATGACACCCTGCTGGATGTCTATGGCCCATCACTGACCAGCCTGCCGCCGCTGCCGCCCGGACTGCAGACGCTGGTGGTCTATAAAACCTCACTGACCAGCCTACCGCCGCTACCGCCCGGGCTGCAAGTGCTGGAGGTTCGTAATACCCGATTGACCAGCCTGCCACAACTGCCCTCCGAACTGCAGACGCTGAATGTCTATAAGACCTCACTGAGCAACCTACCGCAGCTGCCCGACGGGCTGCGGGCACTGATAGTTTCTGACACCTCACTGAGCAGCCTGCCATCGCTACCCTCCAGACTGCGGG
>NZ_AFJI01000088.1 GCF_000264785.1 Edwardsiella ictaluri ATCC 33202
GCAGAGCGGCGTTTTTTTTATCATCTGACGCGAACGGGCGATTAAGCGCGAACGAAGTCGATATGCGTGATTTTCGGCTTGTACGGATGACGCTGTACCGCCTGAATCTTCACTTTGATCTCTTTGCCGTCAACGGACAGCGTCAGAACGTCGGTGTAGAAACCGTCTTTTTCAGACAGGTTCATGGTGGAGTCGTGGTCCAGGGTAACGGACAGCGCGGCTTCGCTACCACCATAAACGATTGCCGGGAATTTGCCGGCAGTGCGCAGGCGGCGGCTCGCACCCTTACCCTGCTCGTTACGTACTTCAGCGTTGATCGTGAACATTGATCTGTCTCTTTAAAAAAATGAAGCCTGCTACAGGCGACCCAGCAGCAGACGGGATATCGTGTGCCCGTCTCAGGCTAAACACCCTCGACAAGGCGGGCGGCATTCTAGCCGATCCGCGCCGGGACGGCAAATAAATTAGCCGCGCAGCTGGTTCGCCTTGCGAAAACGCCCCTGATAGTCAAATACTTTTTGCCGCACCTGCCAGAACTGGCCCCGTCGGCGCGCCACCACGAAGTCGGGCGCGCGCAGGGCCTCCTGCTGCGCTACGATATCGGCCGCCCGCTGCCAGCTCAGCTCACAGCCCGGCGCCCGCTGGTGCGGGCGTAGAAATAGCTGGGTAAAGGCAGTGCGCTGAGCCGGGGTGGTCAGGCGGAAGCGTTCGCTGACGTCGGCACCGTCCTCGTCGTAGTAGGTGATCTGCAGCCACTCGCCCTTGGCATCCTCCCCGTCGCGCAGCTGCATTCCGCCGCAGCGTAGCACCAGCGCATCTTTCAGCCTCAGCGCCGCCTTCAGCATATCGTCAGCGTCGACCAGCAGCGCGGCGCACTGATGGCAGCGGCGGGCGGCGATATCGTTTTCCGCATTGCACTGCGGGCAGTTTTTAAAGCGGAAGCGATAGTCACACTGCTCGCGTCGCCCTTCGTCGTCCTCAAAATAGCCCTGGCAGCGCCGCCCGTAGTGCTCGACGATACGGCCCTGCCCGTCACACTTGCCCCAGAAGGTATTGGCAAAACCACAGGCGGGGCAGAACACCTGCACCGGCTGACTGTCGCCGTGGGGCTTACGGCTGCCGACTTCGGGCGTATAGAGATCGTGTGGGTTACCGGCGTAATCGAGGATCAGACAGTCCTGCTTGCCGTCGCACAGGCGTAGGCCGCGCCCGACGATCTGCTGGTACAGGCTGACGGACTCCGTCGGTCGCAGAATAGCGATCAGATCCACGTGCGGCGCGTCAAAGCCGGTGGTGAGCACCGCCACATTGACCAGGTAGCGCAGTCGCTGCGCCTTGAAATCGCGGATGATCGCGTCCCGATCGTCATGGGGCGTCTGCGCGCTGATCAGCGCCGCGCTACCCGTCGGCAGCAGGCCCAGCACCTCCCGGGCGTGTTCGACGGTGGCGGCGAAGATCATCACGCCGCGCCGGGTGGCCGCATACTCCTCGATCTGGCTGACGATGTGCGGCGTAATGCGCTGCTGATCGCGCAGCTCTCGATTGAGATCCTCGGGGCTGAAGAGCCCGGCCTCCGACGGCTGCAGACGGCTGAAGTCGTACTGTACCACCGGCATGTCCAGCCGCTCCGGTGGCACCAGAAAGCCATGGCGGATCATATAGCGCAGCGGCAGCTCATAGATGCAGTCCTGAAACAGACAGTCATCGCCGCCGCGTATCATGCCGTGATAGTGGTAGCGGTAGATCCAGCCCTTGCCGAGTCGGTAGGGGGTCGCGGTGAGCCCGAGTAGCCGCAGCTGCGGGTTATGGCCGCGCAGGTGCTGCAGTATCTGCTGGTACTGTCCCTCCTCGCTGTCGCCGATGCGGTGACACTCATCGACGATCAGCAGGGAGAAGGCGGCATCGAAGTCGGACAGATTGCGTGCGACCGACTGGACGCTGCCAAAGACCACTTTGGCCTGGCTGCCCTTTTGCTTTAACCCGGCGGCATAAATGTCGGCCTCAAGTCCCCAGGCCAGGTATTTGGCATGGTTTTGGGCCACCAGCTCTTTAACGTGGGCCAGCACCAGGACCCGTCCGCGCGCCAGTCTGGCCAGTTCGGCGATCACCAGACTTTTCCCGGCGCCGGTCGGCAGAACGATCAGCGCCGGTTCCCGGTGGCGCCGGAAGTGGGCCAGCGTGGCATCGACAGCCTCACGCTGGTATGGCCGCAGGGTAAAGGCCATCAGTGGCGGCAGATTTTATCTGCGCGGGTGATAAAGCCACCTTCGGCGGGGACAAACTTACCGCGCTTGGCCAGCAGATCCACCAGCCCGGCGGCGTTGAGATCCTCGGCAGAGCAGGTGTGAAAACGGGCATTGGCACCGAAGCGCCGGTCAATGGCGGCGATCAGGGTGTCGCGGGTATAGGTCGTGTCGCTGGAAAGCATCATATGCATGACGTCATGGCCGTGAATGGATGCAGACATAATATAACCTCTGGCTGGAAGGGGGGAATAGGGTGCCCGCACTGCGGACGGGTTCCAGTTTACTCATCGGGCGTGCGAGATCCAGCCTATCGCATCGCTTCCTGCGCGGCGATAGCTGGCGGTATGGGCGGTATGGTAGACTGAGCGGTCTGCGTTTGCCTCGGCAGTGGGAGATTCCCGCGTTCGGTACAGTGCCGCGGACAATATCGGTTTTTATTTCGCCTTGGTTATAACAGAGCAGGTTTCATGAGACTGGACAAATTTATTTCCCAGCAGCTGGGGATCAGCCGCTCATTGGTGATCCGCGAGCTGCGGGCTGCGCGCGTCACCGTCGATGGTGTCGTCGCCCGCAGCGGATCGCTGCAGGTCACGCCGGATCAGGAGGTTGCCTATGAGGGCAACGTGCTGACGTTTATCACCGGGCCGCGCTACTTTATGCTGCATAAGCCCGAGGGTTACGTCTGCTCGACGGACGATCCGGACCATGCCACCATTCTCTACTTTATCGATGAGCCGATGGCAGAAAAGCTGCACGCCGCCGGGCGTCTGGACCTGGACACCACCGGTCTGGTGCTGCTGACGGACGACGGGCAGTGGTCTCACCGCATCACTTCGCCGCGCCATCACTGTGAGAAGAGCTATCTGGTGACGCTGGAGCAGCCGCTGGCGCCGCAGACCGCGGCGCTGTTTGCCCAGGGGATTATGTTGAACGGTGAAACGGATCTGACCAAACCGGCGCAGCTGGAGGCTTTCGACGAGCATCATGTCCGCCTGACCATCAGCGAAGGGCGCTATCATCAGGTGAAACGCATGTTCGCCGCCGTGGGTAACCGGGTGGTGGGACTGCACCGCGAGCGTATCGGTGCCATTGCGCTGGATGCGGCGCTGGCGCCCGGCGAGTACCGTGCGCTGAGCGACGATGAGGTGGCCAGCGCACTGGCTGGCAGGGGGTAAGGAGCCCGGCGTGTAAAGAGGGCCTCATCTGAGGCTTCTCCTGATATTAGGAGTGCTGCCGATGTTGATGCCGCTGGTCATCGGCATCTATCTGCCCAGTCTGTCCGTCATCGCCGTACAGTCTGGCGTGTCCGGTGCCGATGCCCCTGAGGGCCGATACGTTAGGTTTTTTCTGCGGTCAGCGGGTGTACGGCCCGCGGGCCGACAGCGTAGGGCGTAATCTGGTGATCCTGTTCGGTACTTTCCTGTTTGCCCTGACCGGGGCTACCTGTGTGCTGGTGCACTGCATCGTTCTGCTGGCCTGCTGTGGCCGTTGCCCGTGCGGTGATCAATGCCCTGATATGCGAGATGTTCAGTAAGGATAAATTTTCGCGCATGATCTCGTTGGTGGCACTGGTTATGACCTGCGCCCCGTTGCCGGGCGGTGCGTTGATGCTGCGGTTTAGCTGGCACGCCATTTTATGGGCGATGGCGCTGCTGGTGGCCTTGTTTATCCGGAAGACGCTGTCGCGTGCGCGGCGTCAGCCATTCCGGCTGTGGCCACCCTGACCCATTTCGCCGCTCAGTTCCGCCATTTTCGCGCGTTGTGCTATATCTGACCCGCGGGTTCCTCTTCTCCGGGACGTTTTTTCAGCGCGTGCCCCTTTGTCTACATCGCTCTCATCAGCATTTCGGCTACTATTTTGCCCTGATTTGCCCTGAATATTCTGTTTCTGATGACCTTGATTAACCGCCGTAACGTAGCACCGCTACGGAGTACAGGCGATGCTGCACGTTGGGTTGGCGTGCCGTTTGTGGCAGGGGCTGGCCTGTGTGCTGCGGGTGCTGGGATTTTGGCCGTTGGCTGGCCCGATAGCGCTGTGCAGTCCCCTGGTAATGGCGCTCTTCCTGTATGTGGTGTGTGGAGTGGGGTATCCGGAGATCTGACAGCGGTGGGAGAATAACGACAATGTTGGTGATATGTAATCAATTCTAACGAAATTAATTGCTGTCAATCGGTTATTTGCACTAATTTTCGCGATTCAGCATTTACGGTGTGATTTTTTTGTGAAAAAATTGTGCTGTGTTTATCATCAGAGTATTAACGTGAAGAATCTCCAGCTATCGATAGTTCATCGGTTGCCTCAGCGCTACCGCTGGGCGTCTGGGTGCACCGGCGTCCAGGTTGAGCCCATTTCGGAGCCGGAGGCGCAGGGCGCGGCCAACCGGCTGATCGGTCTGAAGCTGTTGAGCCAGCGCGGCGAGAGCGCCTGGCAGGTGATGCGTGACATGTATCTCTCCCTGCAGGAGATGCCTGTTGCCTGCGCTATCGTTGCGCTTGACGGCGAGCCCTGTCTGTTTGTCGATCCTGAGGATGAGAGTACGGTGATGTGCCGCCTGAAGAATGACGGGGTGGCGATCGCGGAGCCTATCGCGGCGCACGCGTTTTTGTGATCCCATCGACCCCGGCGTCCCCCTGAGGCGGCAGACGGGCCGCACGATTTACGTCATACCACCAATAATCCAATCCCAGACCGTAGCGCGGCCGCTGCGCCGGCATCGTAAACCGGTTCCAATAGGCGAGATGCCGGTGGTCGGAATACCACAGCGGCAGCATAAACGCATTCCAGGTTAAGACCCTGTCCAGCGCCCGGCCCAGCGCCCGCAGCGCATCAGGCGAGCGCTGCTGTGCCGCGATGTGGGTCAGCAGCGCGTCGACTGCGCCATCGCGGACGTTGGCGATATTGCCGCGGCCATCGGCGTAGCGGGATCCCCAACGTATCAGCAGCGCCGGGGAGGGAAAGGGGGTCGCCGGATAGATCAGCGGGATCATGCCAAAGGCATGGCGTCGGGCCAGGCGGCTGAACTGGCCGCGCGGCGCCTCGTGGATCTGCATATCGATCCCCAGGCGGGCCAGGCTGTCACGCAGGGGGACGACGTAGTGTAGCCGACTGCCGTACGGCAGCAGCAGGGTGAAGGCGAAGCGCTGCCCGTCCGCCTGGTTGACCAGCCATGCGCCGTGGCGATGCCAGCCTGCCTGCGTCAGCAGCGTCTGCGCCCGCCGTTGGTCAGCCAGGGGATTCTCTCCGCTTGGGCGGTAGCGCTGTAGGAAGACGGCGGACGGCACCTCGCCTTGGAGGGGGGCAAGCCAGAGCAGCTCTGCGGCGCTGGGGTAGCCGTGCGCGGCGTAGGGGGTATTCTGGAAATAGCTGTCGGCGCGTCGGTAGTCGCTATGGTAGAGACTGCAGTTGAGCGTCGGAAAGTCGAAGGCCAGCGAGATGGCTTCCCGTACCCGCCGGTCGCGGAACAGGGGAAGCTGGTTATTGAACGCCAGCCAGCGGGTTGCCTGGGCGGCGTGGCTGAGAATATCGGCTTTGACGATCGCGCCGCGGGCCACGTTGCGTTCGGGGTATTGGGTCGCCCAGCGGGCCGGGGAGGTCTCCAGCCACACATCGATCTGATCGTGCAGAAAGCCCGCTTGTGCTGCCCGTTGGCTGGGATAGTAGATATAGTGCAGGGTATCAATGTTATAGCGTCCTCGGTTGACCGGCAGGTTGGCCGCCCAATAGTCGGCAAGTCGCTGATAGGTGACGCTGTGGCCCAGGCGGTAGTGGATGATGCGATAGGGGCCACTGCCGATGGGCGGCTGGCGCAAGGGATGACGCAGCGATCGCTGATGCCAGGCGTGCTGCGGCAGGATCGGCAGCCGGGTCAGCAGCGCCAGAATGCGTGCCTTGTCGGGGTATGGCTGCTCAATGCGTATCGTCAACGGCGAGAGGGGGCGTAGGGTGACGCCCTGAAAACGCTGATGGAAGGCCGCGGGGCCCTGGGTCATCAGCGCGCGAAAACTGAACGCGATATCCCGGGAGGTGATAGGCGTGCGGTCCTGAAAGCGGGCGTCGGGATTGATGGACACCTCGGCCCAGCGGAAACGGCGATCGTAGCGGATCGAGGCACCGATCAGCGGATAGGCGCTGTCGAGCTCATCGGCGGAGGGGCAGAACAGGGTATCGTACAGCCGCGCACTGCGGATGGCCGGGGTGCCGTACTCGGCGTAGGGGTTAAAGCTGTCATAGCTGCCGATGGCGGCCAGGCGCAGGGTACCGCCCTTGGGCGCGGCGGGATTGGCATAGTCAAAGTGGCTAAAGCCCGCGGTATATTTGGCCTCGCCCCTGAGGGCGATGGCGTAGCGTTCGTCGATGGTATCCGGTTGCGCCGCCGCACAGAGCAGGGGAAGTGTAAGTCCCAGTATCGGACCGAGCAGAGCGGGTAAGCGCATGGGAAACGGGCTCCATAACCGGTGACTGCAGACGATCGGCGGTCATGGGATCGACGCAGTCACTCTCCGTGTGCGCAGTATACGCTACCCGGCGACGGGTTGCTGAGGGAAAGCGCAGGAGGGTAGGTGTCCGGCGCGGAAATGGGTATACTTGCCGCCCTGTTTGAGCGACTCCCCCGAAGTGAATCATGAACCATAAGCCAGTCACGCCGTCGGATCGGCACCAGAAAGCGGGCCTGCACCCGCGCAACCGCCATCATGGCCGCTACGATATGGCGGTGCTGTGCCGGATCTCTCCCGCGCTGGGGGCCTTTGTCCGGGTGACGCCGGGCGGCGGCGAAAGCATCGACTTCGCCGATCCACAGGCGGTCCGGGCGCTCAACCGGGCGCTGCTGGCGCAGGACTATGGCATCGCGCACTGGGATATTCCCGCACAGTTTCTCTGTCCGCCGATCCCGGGCCGGGCCGACTACCTGCATTATCTGGCCGATCTGCTGGCCAGCACCCGTTCAGACGGCGCCATTCCGCGCGGCGCGCAGACCTGCGTGCTGGATATCGGCACCGGTGCCAACTGTATCTACCCGCTGCTGGGGCAAGCCGAATACGGCTGGCGCTTTACCGGCAGCGATATTTCGGCGCAGGCGCTGGCGGCGGCAGCGGCCATCATCCGGGCCAATCCGGCGCTGGGCACGCGGATTCGCCTGCGTCGTCAGCGTCAGCCGCAGGCGATTTTTCAGGGGATTATCAAGGCCGGAGAGTACTACGCCGCGACGATGTGCAATCCGCCCTTTCACCGCAGCGCGGCGGAGGCCGCCGCGGGCAGCCAGAGAAAGCTGACCAACCTGGGGCTGCGACCGCCGCAGGCGGCGCGACTGAACTTTGGCGGCAGGGCGGATGAGCTGTGGTGCGACGGCGGTGAGCAGGCGTTCATTCTGCGGATGATCGCGGAGAGCCGCGCGTTTGCGACGCAGGTGGGGTGGTTTACCTCGCTGGTGTCCCGACGGGAGACGCTGCCGGCGCTGCGCAGAGCGCTGCGCGCAATCCCGGTGCAGGAGATGCGTGAGGTGACGATGGCGCAGGGGCAGAAGGTGAGCCGCTTTATCGCCTGGCGATTCTGATACCGCACCGGGGCCGCCTGCGTGGGCGGTCCCGGCGGACGATCACGCGACGTGCTGCAGGAACTCGCGCAGACGCTCGTTGGGCGGCGTATGGATCAGCTGCTGCGGGCTGCCGTCGGCGCTGATACGCCCTTTATCGACGAAGATCAGCCGTGACGCCACCTTTTCGGCAAAGCCGATTTCATGGGTGACGATGACCATGGTCATGCCCTCCTCTGCCAAATCTTTCATCACCGTCAGCACCTCATGGCGCAGCTCGGGATCCAGCGCGGATGTCGGCTCATCGAACAGCATCAGCTTGGGCTTGACCGCCAGCGCACGGGCGATCGCCACCCGCTGCTGTTGCCCGCCGGAGAGCTCTGACGGATAGTGGTGGGCACGTTCGGAGAGTCCCACTTTGGCCAGCAGGGTACGGGCGCGCTGTTCGGCATCGGCCCGGCTCATACTGCGGACCCGGATGGGGCCGAACATGACGTTTTCCAGCGCAGTCAGGTGGGGAAACAGATAAAACTGCTGGAATACCATCCCCGCCTCCTGGCGGATCAGGCGTTCATCCACCCTGGGATCGTTGACGTCCATCCCATCCACCAGCAGCTGACCGCGGCTGATGACCTCCAGCTTGTTGATGCAGCGCAGCAGGGTCGACTTCCCCGAGCCGGAGGGACCGATGATCACGACTACCTCACCCGGCTGAATTCGCAGGTTGATATCGTGCAAAACGGCGGTCTGTCCGAAGCTTTTATCGACGTTTTTAAATTCAATCATATAATTTTTAATCTTCTTTCCAGGCGGCGTAGGACAAAGCTCAGGGCCAGCGTCATGATCAGATAGATCACAGCGACAGCGCTCCAGATTTCCATGGCGCGGAAGTTTCCGGCGATGATCTCCTGTCCCTGACGGGTCAGTTCGGCCACGCCGATGACGATGAACAGCGAGGTGTCCTTGATGCTGACGATCCACTGGTTCCCCAGCGGGGGCAGCATGCGACGCAGCGCCAGCGGCATGATCACATGGCGCAGGGTATCGCGGCGGGAGAGGCCCAGAGCCAGTCCCGCCTCGCGAAAGCCGCTGTGAATGGAGAGCACCGCGCCGCGGGTGATTTCGGCGATATAGGCGCCGGAGTTGATCATGATCGTGATAATGGCAGCGCTGAAAGGGTCGATGCGCAGCGGCATCATCATCGGTAGGGCGAAGTAGATAAACATCACCTGCACTACGATGGGGGTACCACGGATAAGCTCGATAAACACCAGGGCGATGTGGTTGCTCAGCCAGCCGCCGAAGGCGCGCGCAAAACCGGCGGCCAGGCCGATGATCAGGCCGCCGAGCAGTCCCAGCACCGAGATCCAGAGGGTGAGTTTGGCGCCTTCCAGCAGCAGCGGGATGGCATCCCAGATGGTGCTCCAGTCAAACTGCATGTTGATTCTCCTGGTAAAACCGTATTTGTTACCGTGCAACGCCCGTGAGGACAAAGGGGCGCCCGGCGGGCGCCCAGAGCATTACTTCGGTTCGACGCCGAACCATTTTTTATAGATAGCCGCGTAGGTCCCATCCGCCTTCAGGGTTTTCAGCGCGTCGTTGACCTGCCCGCGCAGCGCATCGCTGCCCTTCGGGAAGGCGATACCGTAGGCCTGTGCCTCCAGCGAGTCGCCGACGGCCTTAAACTGACCGTTGCCCGCGGTTTGAATAAAGTAAAGGATGTTGGGGGTATCGTGCAGGACGGCGTCGGCGCGGCCGGTCGCCAGTTCCAGATAGGCGTTATCGATATTGGGAAACTGACGCAGATCCTTGCTCTTTACGTGCGCCTTTGCATAGTCTACGCCGGCCGTGCCACTCTTCACGGCCAGTACTTTGCCGTCCAGATCCTTCACTCCGTGGATCTGTGCGTTGCCGCTCTTCACCATGACCATCAGTCCGCTGTTGTAGTAGCCGTCGGAGAAGTCGATGGCTTTTTTACGTTCTTCGGTAATGCTGATACCGGCCAACGCCAGATCTACATTACGGGTCTGTAGCGCGGGAATGATCCCGCTGAAGTCCATTGGTTTCAGCGTATAGCTTAGGTGTAGTTGCTTGGCGATGGCATCCCACAGGTCGATATCGAAACCGACATATTTATCGCCCTTTTTAAATTCGAATGGGACGAACGCCGTATCGGTGGCGACGATCAGCGGTTTTTCCGCAGCCTGAGCGCTGACGGCGAAGGCCAGCGCCAGGGCTGCCACGGAGGCTTTCAACATTGCTTTCATCGTAATGGTTCCTTGTCTTTGCGATAAGCCGCTTGTATTTGACCGGGATGTAATGAAAAAAACATGCCAACTATTTATTTATATTCATTATCAATTAGTTACATTTATCTCTGGCCAAAAGATACAGCGCTGGGGCAGGTGTGGGGTGGTGAGTTGCACTATTTTAGTGCGTTGCGTTCTATACTGGTGCGATAGCGGTTTATGCGTTAACTATTTTGGTGCACTAGTGGAGGGGTATGGTGCGAGAGAATATTATCTTACTCATATTGCTTTATTTTTGTTCAGCTGAGTGTGTGCACTGGAGCGGTGCGGGTTTGACCACACCGCAGCGCTGCTAGGCTGGTGTAGCACAATAGGTCTGTCGGGTAAGCCACAGCTGAACACCCTGCTGACAGGCGTCAAAGCAAGGCTGCGGCAGCTGATGTGGATCGCACCATTGCCAGCGTTCGCATTTCTCCGGCTCGCAGCGTTGAGGGGCCGCCGCCGCTGGTGCGCTGACCTGCATAATGACAGAGACATTGTGTACCCCTTCGTCATGCCAGGTTCGCAGGTTATTGGTCACGCCGACGAAGCGCGGCGCATCGATGTGCAGGCCACACTCCTCGGCCACTTCACGTATCGCCGTCTGTTCAAAGGTTTCTCCCTGTTCAACGTGGCCGCCGGGGATAGACCAGTAGGGCGCGTGGCTGCCGCAGCGTTTTCCGAGCAAAATCTGGCCAGCGGCGTTCACGATGATCACCCCAACCCCTACTTTTACCGTCATGCTTGTTTCTCCATCAGCACATTTCAGCGCGTATTGTCGCACGTCAGCGGTGTTGACAACAAACGTCAGCAAAAATGTGCTGAAGGTCTAAAATATGTACAGATACGGCGGGGGACCCTTGCGTAATGCCGTGCGTCGAACCACACTTACAAAAACGATTCAGCGTCTTGGTCTACGGGGGAAGCGCGGCAACCCGGGTTTTCTTTCCCAATCGAGCTGAAACGATTCAATTTCCCAGTGACGCACAACGCACATGGTATGACGGACGAGGAGCATCTATGTTTCATCTGACCCTACAGGATATCCATCTGGCAGCGGGGGCTGACAGTAAAGAGCAGGCCATCAGGCAGGTGGCGGCGGCGCTGGTCGCGGCGGGCTACGTCGGCGAGGGCTATGTACAGGGCATGCTGCAGCGCGAGAAGCAGACGTCGACCTACCTGGGCAACGGTATCGCGATTCCCCATGGCACGACGGATACCCGGGATCAGGTGCTGAACACCGGAGTTCAGGTGTTTCAGTTTCCGCAGGGGATTGCGTGGGGCGAGGGGCAGCGGGCCTATGTGGTGATCGGTATCGCCGCCAAGTCCGATGAGCACCTGATGCTGCTGCGTCAGCTGACCCACGTGCTGAGCGACGACGGCGTAAGCCGGGAGCTGGCGCAGACCACGTCGGTGGAGGCGCTGCGCAGCCTGTTGCTGGGTGAGCGCAGCGTTGCCGAATTCCGCTTTGATATCAGCATGGTGACACTGGGGGTGGAGACCGACAGCCTGATGACGCTGCAGGCGCTGAACGCCGGGCGCCTGCAGCAGGTGGGGGCGGTCAGCGGCGAGTTTGTCAGCGATGTCATCCGCCGCGCGCCGCTGTGTCTGGGGCAGGGTATTTGGCTCTGCGACAGCGCGCTGGGTGTTCAGGGCAGCGCGGCAGCGCTGGCGCGTCCCCGTCAGCCCTTTACCCTCGATGGGGAGCCGGTGGCATTGCTGCTGACCGTTGCGATGGCCGATGCGCAGCCGGAGGGGATGCTGGACTATCTGAGCCGTCTGCTGCAGCGTCAGCTGGCGGAACGTTTGCTGACGGCGCAGACCCCGGCAGAGATCGTTGCGTTGCTGACCAGCGAGCTGACAGAGAGCGGTGAGAGCCTGAGCGCCAGCTTTACCGTTCGTAATGAGCATGGCCTGCACGCCCGACCGGGCGCGCAGTTGGTGAATACCATTAAGCAGTTTGCAAGCCAGATAACCGTTGCCAACCTTGATGGCAACGGGGTTCCGGTCAATGGCCGCAGTCTGATGAAGGTTGTCGCACTGGGGGTTCAAAAAGGCCATCGTCTGCGCTTTACTGCCAGCGGCAGTGATGCGCAGCAGGCATTAGACGTTATTGGCCAGGCCATCGCGAGTGGCCTTGGCGAGGAAATATCATGAGCAGAAGAGTTGCAACCATTACCTTAAACCCGGCCTATGATCTGGTTGGTTACTGTGCGGAGATTGAGCGCGGTGAGGTTAACCGGGTACAAACCGCCGGGCTTCATGCCGCGGGTAAGGGGATTAACGTTGCCAAGGTGCTGAAGGATCTCGGCATCGATGTGACCGTGGGCGGATTCCTGGGCAAGGATAACCAGGATGGGTTTCAGCAGCTGTTCAGCGAGCTGGGCATCGCCAACCGTTTTCAGGTAGTCCCGGGGCGCACCCGTATCAACGTAAAGCTGACCGAGAAGGATGGGGCGGTCACCGACTTTAACTTCTCCGGTTTCGACGTCAGCAAGAGCGACTGGGATCGCTTCGTTAATGATTCCCTGAGCTGGCTCGGGCAGTTTGACATGGTGTGCGTCAGCGGCAGCCTGCCGGCCGGCGTCGCGGCGGATGATTTTACCGACTGGATGCGCCGCCTGCGTAGCCAGTGCCCGTGCATCATTTTTGATAGCAGCCGCGAGGCGCTGGTCGCCGGGCTGAAGGCGGCCCCCTGGCTGGTGAAGCCCAATCGCCGCGAGCTGGAAATCTGGGCTGGCCGGGCGCTGCCGACGCTGGAAGACGTCGTCGGTGCCGCCCACGCGCTGCGCGATCAGGGGATTGCCCACGTGGTGATTTCGCTGGGCGCGGAGGGGGCGCTGTGGGTCAACGCCTCCGGTGCCTGGCTGGCTAAGCCTCCTGAGGTGGATGTTATCAGTACCGTCGGCGCCGGTGACTCGATGGTGGGCGGACTGATCTATGGCCTGATGATGCGGGAGTCCAGTGAACACACGCTGCGGCTGGCTACGGCGGTTTCTGCCCTGGCGGTCAGTCAGAGCAATGTCGGCATCAGCGACCGCACGCAGCTGGCGGCGATGATGGCACGCGTGGAGCTCGATCCTTTTAACTGATTGTGGAAGGTCATATGAATACCCTACTGATTACGGAAGGTGCGCAGGGCGAGGCCCGCTGTTTCCTTGCCAGGCGTATGCTGGAGGCCGTCGCCGCCCAGCAGCAGATTACCTGGGTTACCCGCCCGCAGGATGCGGCGCTGGTGCTGTTTATCGGTGACGATACCCCGCAGGACGCCGCGCTGGAGGGGAAACCGCTGTACCGGGGCTCGGTGGGCGAAGCCATTCGCCAGCCGGCGGAGTTGCTGGCCCGCGCGCTGCGCGATGCCTCGCCATATCACTGTGCGGCGCCGCGACAGGATCGATCGCAATGCCTGCGGCTGGTCGCGGTTACCGCCTGTCCGACGGGGGTTGCGCATACCTTCATGGCGGCGGAGGCGCTGGAGGCAGAGGCGCGCCGTCGCGGCTGGCAGGTAAAGGTGGAGACGCGGGGATCGGTAGGGGCAGGCAACGCTATCACGCCGCAGGAGGTCGCGGAGGCCGATCTGGTGGTGGTGGCGGCGGATATTGAGGTGGATCTGGCAAAGTTCGCCGGTAAACCGATGTACCGCACCAGCACAGGCCTGGCGCTGAAGAAGACGTCTCAGGAGCTGGACAGGGCGCTGCAGGAAGCGGAGATATATCGCCCTCAGACATCGGCGCCGTCCGGGGCCGCGGCATCGGGGCGCCGGAAAGAGGCGGGCGGTGCGTACCGTCACCTGCTGACCGGCGTCTCCTACATGTTGCCGATGGTGGTGGCCGGCGGCCTGTGTATCGCGCTTTCGTTCGTCTTTGGTATTCAGGCCTTCAAGGAGCCTGGCACATTGGCGGCCGCGCTGATGCAGATCGGCGGCGGCACCGCTTTTGCGTTGATGGTGCCGGTGCTGGCGGGTTATATCGCCTTCTCCATCGCCGATCGCCCCGGTCTGACGCCGGGACTGATCGGCGGGATGCTGGCGGTTAGCCTGGGCTCGGGCTTTATCGGCGGGATCATCGCCGGCTTTCTCGCCGGCTATGTTGCCCGGGCCATCAGCAGCAGGCTGACTCTGCCTGCGAGCATGGAGGCACTTAAGCCGATCCTGATCATTCCGCTGCTGTCGAGCCTGATCGTCGGCCTGGCGATGATTTACATCATCGGTACGCCGGTGGCGAAGCTCCTGGCCTGGCTGACCCACTGGCTGCAGACCATGGGCACGGCTAATGCGGTGATCCTGGGGGCGGTACTTGGCGCGATGATGTGTACCGACATGGGCGGACCGGTGAATAAGGCGGCCTATGCTTTCGGTGTAGGTCTGCTCAGTACCCAGACTTACGGTCCCATGGCGGCCATCATGGCCGCCGGGATGGTTCCGCCGCTGGCGATGGGGCTGGCGACGCTGGTCGCGCGCCGCAAGTTTGCCCAGAGCGAGCGTGAGGGCGGTAAGGCGGCCGTGGTGCTGGGGCTGTGCTTCATCACCGAAGGGGCGATCCCCTTTGCCGCACGGGATCCGATGCGGGTACTGCCGTGCTGCATTTTGGGCGGGGCGCTGACCGGGGCGCTGTCGATGCTGTTTGGCGCGAAGCTGATGGCGCCGCACGGCGGACTGTTTGTTCTGCTGATCCCCGGCGCGATCAGCCCGGTAGTGCCTTATCTGCTGGCGATCTTGGCCGGAACGCTGCTGAGTGGGCTGTTGTATGCGCTGCTCAAGCGTCCAGATGTTGCACCACAGGAGCGGGTGACGAAAACGGCATAGTCATTTGAATGATAGCGTGTGGGGGAGCCGGGAGGCTCCCCTATTTTTTTAGGCGGCCTCGTCACAGGAAAGCGCCGGGGGACGCTGGGTGAAACGCCAGCCGATAGCCAGCGCGATAAACCACAGCGGCGTGACCATCAACGCCTGGCGCGTATCGGTTTCCAGCGTGAGCAGGATCAGTACACCAAACAGAAAGGCGAGACAGATCCAGCACATAACGCGGCCCAGCGGCATCTTGTAGCCCGAGGCGGCGTGTCGCTGCGGATAGCGGCGGCGATAGACCAGGTAGCTACACAGAATGATCGACCAGACGAACATAAACAGCACGGCCGAGACGGTGGTGATCAGGGTAAAGACGGTGATCACGTTGGGGATCAGATAGAGCAGCACGACGCCCCCCATTAGGCACAGGCAGGAGAAAAACAGCCCGGAGGCGGGCACCGATTGACGGGACAGACGGGCGAAGCGGGCGGGGGCCAGGCCGCTTTTTGCCAGTCCGTAAAGCATGCGGCTGGTCGAAAAGATACCGCTGTTGGCGGAGGAGGCTGCTGAGGTCAGCACCACAAAGTTGATGATCCCCGCTGCGGCCGGCAGCCCGGCCAGGATAAACAGCTCCACAAAGGGGCTCTTGTCGGGCACCACTTGCTGCCAGGGGGTAACGATCATGATGGTGCACAGAGCCAGTACATAGAACATGATGATACGCAGCGGTATCGCATTGATTGCTCTGGGGAGCACGCGTTGCGGATCGCGGGTTTCCGCCGCCGTGGTGCCAACCAGCTCAATGCCGACAAAGGCGAAGACTGCGATCTGAAATCCGGCGAAGAAACCACCGATCCCGTGGGGAAAGAGGCCGCCGTGCCACAGGTTGCTGAAGGCAGCCTGCTCACCGGAAGGGGCGCGAAAGCCGCCGATGGCCATGCCCAGCCCGATCAGGATCAGGGCGATAATGGCGACGATTTTAATCATCGCGAACCAAAATTCGGTTTCACCGAACATTTTAACCGTGACCAGATTGAGCGAGAGCAGCAGTACGACACAGGAGAGCGAAATAATCCAGTCAGCCAGATGAGGAAACCAGAAGTGGGCATAGGCGGTAATGGCGACTACGTCGGCCATACCGGTGACGACCCAGCAAAACCAGTAGGTCCATCCGGTAAAATAACCGGCGCGGGCACCGAGTAGATCGGTGGCGAAATCGCTGAAGGATTTATACTCCAGGTTGGAGAGCAGTAGTTCGCCCATTGCCCGCATTACAAAAAAAAGCATAAATCCGATAATCATATAAACGAAAATAATAGATGGTCCGGCCAGGCTGATGGTTTTTCCGGAGCCCATAAACAGGCCGGTTCCGATAGCGCCCCCGATGGCAATGAGCTGAATATGGCGGTTATTAAGATTACGCTGCAGGTGTCCGTCGGACGTCGTGTCGCGTTGCTTTGTTGCCGCTGTAGATCGTTTCTCCATGTCTGCTCTCCCCCGAGTGAGCTGTTCGAAATGCGTGGATCCGACGGTTCGCTTCTTGCGACAGTTATACCCTGTGGCCGTCCTCCGTTAACGATAGTAGAAAAGAATGGCAGGTTTGAATATGGGGAGTTTAATTAAATGTTAAAAAATAGTGTTTGTCAGCGGGTTGTGAGGGGAGTGTGCCTTAGTATTGCTACGAAGTAGCGTTTTATCTTCGATATTATATTAATACCGATAAAAAACGCTGCAACAGCAGCGTTTTTTAGGATGGGAGAAAAAGCAGGGGCAATTTAGCTGTGGTTGTCAGCCTGCGCCCGCTGGGTACCGGAGAGTACCCGGCGCGCTTCACGGTAGCGTTTATTCCAGTAGGAATCGTTTAGATTGGAGATCATGACACCGCTGCTGGTGGAGGCGTGAACAAACTGGTCGTTGCCCAGATAGATACCGATGTGGCGACCCGTGGAGCCGGTGCGGAACAGAACCAGATCGCCGATACGCAGCTTAGAGCGTTTGATAGCGTGGCCGGTATCCTCCTGCTGCGAGGTTGAGCGCGGTAACTCCAAGCCAAACTGTTCGCGGAAAGTACGCTGAACAAATGCAGAGCAGTCGATACCGCGCTTGCTGTTGCCGCCCAGGCGATAACGTACGCCCTTCCAGCTGGCGTATTGATCCATAATCTTGGATTTAACATCCAGAGTGCGCACCATTTCCTCAAACTCATCCTGAGACGCCTGTAGTAATAGATTGTCTTTATTGTTGACTACATGCGTATCAGTTTGTGCGTAGCGATCGGAGGGAGCTGTAGTACATGCCGAAAGCAACACTGCGGCGGCAATGGCGGGTGCCAGACGCAGAATGTATCTCAGAACTGGTTGAGACTTGACCATTATAAATTGTTTCCCTTGTTGTCCTTAACGAGCTGTCGCTATCCGAAAATTACCCTTCCAGAGACTAATTTCCACGTGGGGTACTGACAATCGCGCTGAGGTGGAATTGTGCAGCAGAACACACTTTTTGCCCTAATTTCCGTTATTCGCAGCGAAGTCACTCTACGATCGGGGGGGGGCATTACCGGATTAAACTGTGCGTTATTGCGTACCCTACCTATATATTCAGTAGAAGCCACTGTGCTAATCATATGTAAAACAGGTCAATTATATGACCTGTTTTCTAAATTATGTACCCCTCTATTATATTGAGGAAAAAAATAAACGGGGAGAGATATCTTATCCAAAGGTAAGCAATAGTTTAATTTGACACACTTGGTAATATGTTCGGCGGTAATTTACCTGTGCCGGAAAGGTGAGGGCGTACCCACAAAGCTATATCGTAGGCGTTTCCTGTCGACGGATGCGCAGCGCCAGCAGGGCACTTTGCAGTGCGTTCCAGTCGGCCTCTGCATCATGGATCACTTCAATACGGCTGTCTGGCGGCGGCGTTTGGCGGGTCTCTATCTGTAAATCCGTGCCTTGACGGTTAATACAAAGGGTACCTTCGACTATCCGTACCGCGCCCTTAATGCGGAGCAGCGGGGTTAAACGCACCCACTCCAGTAGGCCGATGGTGTCAAAGACGCTTTCTTCACTGAAGATCCAGCCACAGCTAAAGTAGCCTTGGTCCTGGTTGAGTGCCCGTCGCCAACCCTGTCCAGGTCGTAGCCGCAGCGCGGCGATGCCTGATACCGGGGCGGATGGCGTGTGGTGATGGTGTGCGTCAGGCAGCGTTGTCGTGTGGGTTCGCGGGCGATCTAGCCATGCGGGATCGATCTGTCCGTGCTGGGTTTCGAGCAGTGTCCGTTCATCGCCCTGGGCCAGTTGCCAGTGACGCAGCGCGTCGCATGCGTCTCCGTCATAGGTATCCATTTTATTGGCGACGATAATATCTGCCGCTGCCAGCTGATCGCGAAAGTTCTCGTTGTTCTGCAGTCGCTCATCGTTGAGCTGGCGGGCATCCAGCAGACACAGCGTCGCCTGCAGCGTCAGCCAGGCGCTGTAGACGTTGCTCTCCAGCAGGCGCAGGATCTGCTTGGGGTGACCCAGTCCTGTCGGTTCGATCAGCAACCGGTCAGGCTGTGTTTTCAGCAGCATATTCAGCCCTATCTGCATCGGCAGACCGTTGACGCAGCACATACATCCGCCGGGAATTTCTTTCAGCTGCGCACCGCTGTCGGCGAGCAGCGCACCATCGATGCCTATCTCACCAAACTCATTGACCAATATCGCCCAGCGCTCCTGTGTGGGTTTACATGCCAGCAGGTGGCGTAGGGTGGTGGTTTTTCCGCTGCCCAAAAAACCGGTGATCACATTTACGCGGGTCATGCGTGGTTCCTTTGTTATTGGAGGCCGTAGAGAGCGCCAGGTGCTTTTGTGAGATAACAGACATTCTTAGGAAAAATATGC
Source organism: Edwardsiella ictaluri ATCC 33202 (assembly GCF_000264785.1). Taxonomy (GTDB): domain Bacteria; phylum Pseudomonadota; class Gammaproteobacteria; order Enterobacterales; family Enterobacteriaceae; genus Edwardsiella; species Edwardsiella ictaluri. The sequence goes on from NZ_AFJI01000088.1 coordinate 18,736, forward strand.
TTGGAAACAACCCTATTTTTAAAGCGTTCTCTTATCGGTGGTAACGTATTCACGACGTTATCGGTAAATATATGGGTGGTAATTATTTTTTATGCTAATCAATTGTTTTTTATTGGTTTGTGATTCTGTTTTTACTTTCTGAAAAGAAATAACTGAAGTTTTTAACTGCATTGCCGTTAGTAATCAAAGAGTTCTGCTATTTTTTAGGAGAGGTGTTAACAAGGAGTGTCACCGCTTTTTCATTCGCGATCGACGTTTGGCGAGATGAAAATACGCAGTAACTTGACGACGGGAGTGATATATGAAGCGTGAAAGCTTATCACTGGTGAAGATTGTCGTTATGGGGATGTTACTGGGGGCCGGATTGGCCGGTACCCCTGTCCAGGCCGCTGGCTCGGGAGTGGTACAGTTTGGTGGTATGATTGTGGAGGATGGTTGTCAGTTTAAAATAGTAAATAATCAGGTCTATTCCGAATGTTATCGGGACGGTAAAGCCCAGACGGCTACACACAGCGTTGAGCAGGTACAGCAGGGGGCCATGGCTCTACCGGCCCAGGTTGGCGAGAGCCATCTGAGCTGGCTGGATAATGCGCATGCGCAGGCGTTAATCACTGTCTCTTATCGTTAAGTGTCCTGCCTGGAACGTCCCTGTCAGGGCAGGGGCGTTCTTCATTATCATATTTAACCGTTATCTGCCTGCGCGTCCGCGCCCTCCTTTTTATTAATGAATTCATGCTGTGATATAATCAAAGTCACTATAGCGGCACGTTAATAGTGACAATTGGGCTGTCCAATTGGTGCTTTTACTCTACAGATGCGGCACAGCCAGAGGGGCTCGTCATGAGATTGTATCAGGAAGTCGGCAATACGCTGCGCGCCGCCATTGCACGCGGCGACTATTCTATCGGAGGTCGCCTGCCGCCGGAGCGTGATATTGCCGAATATTTTGACGTAAGCCGCAGCGTCGTGCGCGAGGCGCTGATCATGCTGGAGCTGGAGCACCTGATCGATGTCCGTAAAGGCTCAGGGGTATACGTCGTCGCTTTGCCACAAAATGTGTCTTCCCCGCGGGTACGGAATCTGGATGAGAATACCTTTGGCCCCTTTGAACTGCTGCAGGCACGCCAGCTGCTGGAGAGTGAGGTCGCGGCCTTTGCCGCGATGCAGGCGACCAAGTCCGATATTCTGAAGATGCGTCAGGCTATTGAGCAGGAGCGTCTGGCGCTAAACGCAGGGTGTGCCGATGAGAGCGCGGATGAGCAGTTTCACTGCCTGCTGGCGCAGTCGACTCAGAATAGCGTACTGGCCGGAATGGTGGAAGATGCCTGGCGTGCGCGCAAACATAACCCGCTGTGGGCGGGGCTGCATGGCCATACCCAGGATTTCAGCTACCGTTGGGACTGGCTGGAGGATCATCAAAGGATCCTTCAGGCCGTGCTGCGGCGCGACGCGCGCGACGCTAAGCAGGCGATGTGGCAGCATTTAGAGAATGTTAAGGCTAAACTATTGGAGATCTCCAATCCAGACGATCCGGGATTTGACGGCTATCTGTTTGACTCTACGCCGGTGGTGCTGGGTGACATTGCGCCATAGCGCATCGCTACACATCCACCTGCACTGCGTGTATATACTGGTGGTTGCCGTGGGGCTGCCACAGTCTGGAGAGCGGGCCTTTCCCTTGTTACAGCCTCTGCGTGTGGGGCAGTCTATACGCGGCACGCTCTGCCTACGCGCTGAACGGGTGCGCTGAGCGGGAGGTAACAAACGCAAATGATTCCTCTGGGCGGCGAACGATGGCGCAGCTATCTGCGTCCGCTGCTGTCTGCGGGCGCGGTGGGTATGGTGCTGCTATTGGCTACTGTTACCATCTCCTGGCAGGCCTCTCGGGGGTTGGCAGAGTCGGCAAAACAGCGCCTGACGCTGGCTATCGGGCAGATCGATGAGGCGCTGGACAATGCCCAGACGGCGGTCGATGCGGTCCGGCGCTATGCCGGACAGCCCTGTGATACGACATTGCATAATATGCTGGCATTTCAGGCGACAACGGTACCCGATGTGCGTTCGGTCAGTCTGGCGCAGGCGAGCGTTATCTACTGCTCCTCTCTCTACGGTGCCTTTCATGCTGAAGTCGGCGATGACCATTACACCAATAAGCGCTTGACCCTGATGTCTGGCAATCGGATTACACCGCATCGCTCGCTGGTGGTGTTTCGTGAACCTGGGCCGGGAGATGCCAGCGTGCTGGTGGGGATAGACGGTTACTATCTGCGGAATATTCTGAGGTCGCTCAGTACCCCGACACCGCTGTATTTGCGTATCGGTGCGGGCTGGATGGATCCTCAGGGGCAGGTCGTCGATGCGTTGCCGCCGGTGGACGGGCGTCGCTTTGTCCGTCATTCGTCACGCTACCCGATCTCGGTCACCACGGCCGTTCCGATCGATAGTCACTGGACGTATATGCTGGACTACTCCCGCGGCAGCCTGGTGCTGTTCCTGGTGCTGGCCTTCGTTTTTGGGGTTGGCACCTACCGTTTGGTGGGGCAGGTAAATTCGCCGGTTTTCTATCTGCGCGAGGCGCTGCGGCAGCGCCAGTTTATCCCCTATATTCAGCCGGTGGTCGATGGCGCGGATGAGTCGCTGAGCGGCTGCGAGATCCTGATGCGCTGGCAGCACCCCCAGATGGGATTGATCCCGCCGAATAACTTCATCCCATTGGCGGAGGACAGCGGCCTTATCGTAGCGATGACGCGCGATATTATGCGGCAGGTCAGCGATTATTTTGCGCCGCGCTGCCGTAGCCTGCCGACGCATTTTCACTTTGGTTTCAATATCAGCGCCAGCCATTTTAACGATTTGAGTCTGGTTGAGGAGTGTCGACGCTTTATTGATGCCTTTGAAGCCAATCCGATCCGGCTGGTGCTGGAGCTGACCGAGCGTCAGCGGGTGCCGGACGGCGAGCTGACGGAGCAAATCTTTCACAAGTTGCGGGGGTTGGGGGTACTGCTGGCGCTGGATGATTTTGGCACCGGACACTCCAGCCTAGCCTATCTACAGCGTTACCACTTTGACATTATAAAAATCGATCGAAGCTTTGTGCGGATGATCGGCAGCGATATGCTGTCGGGACACATTGTGGATACGGTGATCGCGCTGGCCAAGCGACTGGATATGATTACCCTGGCGGAAGGGGTTGAGAGCGGGGAACAGCTACAGCATCTGCGCGGCTATCGGCTGGATTATCTGCAGGGATACCTGTTTGGCTGCCCGCAGCCGTTGCCTGATTTTACCCGGGAATGGTTGAAGAGCGTCGTTTAGCGGGCGCGTCAGTAGCGCCAGAGATGACCCCGGGCGGAGGTCCGGGACACGGCCTCTACCAGATAGGTGTTATTCAATGTTTGTATGATTTATGTGCGGTCATTTATGTTTTAAAAAATGATAAAGAAAAAAGAAGCCCAGCCGATAACCTCTAACTCATGAGTACAAATGACAAGAGAATATCGGTCACATGTTTTCTAAAATTAAAATAGCCAGACTGCTTCCCATCGTAATTATTGCAATTTTTTTAATTCAAGCGGTTTCATTTATATTCTTTTACAATGTTATTAATAGTGATGCTGAGCATATTCAGGAAAACTACCAGTCGCGGCGTAACGTTATGTTTTTTAGCGATGCATGGATCAACCTGGTTCAGGCACGATCCACGCTGCGAGAGGCTCAAAATCAGGCCGCTGCGGTCACAGTCGACCGGGAGCGGTTACAGGGGCTCTTCTCCCGGGCTGGGGGGAGGATCGCAGAAGCGCGCAGCAATTATGAGGCCTATAAGGATATCCCTGACGTTGACGGACTCGACGTGAGTGTTGTTAATCGGGTTAATAATGACTTCACGAAATATCTTTCCACGGTTTCTGAAATAGTTGAGTTGCTTAAGCAGAACGATATTCAACGCGCGATAGAGTTGAATCAACAGCTTATTTCACTGAATATTGAAACACAGCATGCATATAATATATGGCAGGAAGAACATGATCGATTAATGGAGATCAGCGTTCAGAAAAGCCAGGGTGCCTGTCAGACCATGAAGTGGGCCTTGCTGCTGCTGGCGCTGTTGTCGATCCTGTGCCTGCTGCTGTGCTGGGTGTCGGTTAAGCAGGCGATGCTGATACCGCTGCAGAGCATCATCCGCAGTGTACAGCGTATTGCCAAGGGTGATCTGACGCAGCGCTTTCAGCGCCATAGTCAGAGTGAAATGGGGCTTTTGGCCGCACATATCGATGATATGCAGCGGGCGCTGCGAGAGATCGTCGCCTCCGTTCGTCACAGCGCCAGTGCCATCTACTCCGGCTCCGGCGAGATTGCAGCTGGGGGCAGCAATCTGGCCTCCCGTACCGAGGAGCAGGCCGCTGCGTTGGAGGAGACCGCCGCGAGCATGGAGCAAATGACCGCCATTGTTGATAAGAATACGGATAGTTCACGCCACGTAGCGCAGTTGGCCGGCGAGGCAACCCACACGGCGGAGTCCGGTGGACAGGCCATCGCAGAGGTGGTGAAGACCATGGAAGAGATCGCCGGCAACTCTAAACATATCGCCTCTATTACCAATGTCATCGATAGCATTGCCTTCCAGACCAATATACTGGCGCTTAACGCCGCCGTGGAGGCAGCGCGTGCCGGCGATCAGGGACGTGGCTTCGCCGTGGTGGCCAGTGAGGTACGCAGCCTGGCACAGCGTAGCGCCCAGGCGGCGAAAGAGATCAATACGCTGATCGCCTCGTCGGTCGAACGGGTCAATCAGGGCAGTGTCAATGTGTCGGCAGCCGGCGCCACCATGGAAAATATCATTAGCGCAATTACCTATTTATCCGGTCTGATCGGGGAAATCTCGTCGAGCGCAGAAGAGCAGAGCCGTGGGATTGCCCAGATCAATCAGGCCATCAACCAGATGGATACCGTGACCCAGCATAACGCTACGCTGGTGGAGGAGTCTACGGCGGCATCCCATGCGCTGGAAGGACAGGCCAAGGCGTTGACCGAGATCGTAGCGGCGTTCAACGTTAGCGATGTGCCGCTGGAGACGACGGCAGCTTTGAGATAAGGGTACGCCCGTGTCGGGTGCGCCGCAGTCTACCGCCGTCGGGCGGCAGACTGCGTTGGGACAGGATTATTCCTGACTTGCCAGCGCGGCGCAGGTACGGGCCGCGCCCTGGCGCATCAGCGACAGGTAGGCCGCGCTCACCGCCTCGACAAAGCGAGGCTCCTGCGGCAGCACATCGCCGAATACTGCGCTGACGCTCAGCAGTGCCTGAACACGCTCCGCGCCATCAGCGCTGTTAGCCACGCACTGTTTCAGGGTTTCTGCCATCGGATCGCGGACATCGATGGCCAGGCCTGCGTCATCGGTGCCGCCGACATAGCGCATCCATCCCGCGACGCCCAGCGCCAGGCAGGGGAAGGTGCTGCCGTAGGCCAGATGCCAGCGAATGGAGTCCAGCATTCGCTGCGGCAGCTTCTGGGTTCCATCCATGGCTATCTGCCAGGTGCGGTGTTTCAGGGAGGGATTACTGTAGCGTTCGATCAGCAGCGCTGCATAGCGTGCCAGATCGACACCGCTAACGCTCAGGGTTGGCGCCTGCTCCAGCAGCATCAGGCGATAGGCATTCTGGCGATAGGCGGAATCTTCCATACAGTCATTAATGTGCTGATAGCCAGCCAGATAGCCCAGGTAAGCCAGGAAAGAGTGGCTGCCGTTGAGCATGCGCAGCTTCATCTCTTCATAGGGCAGTACGTCGCTGACCAGCTCGGCGCCGACGGCTTCCCACTCGGGGCGTCCGGCGACGAAGTTATCCTCGACCACCCACTGAATAAAGGGTTCGCAGGCGATACCGCACGGGTCATCGACGCCAAGGGCCGCGCTGATCTGGGTCAGGGTCTCCTCGGTGACCGCCGGTACGATGCGATCGACCATGGTACTGGGGAAGGTGACGCTGTCGGCGATCCACGCCGCCAGCTGCGGATCGCGCGCCTGCGCCAGATCCAGCACCGCATTTTTCACCACGTGGCCGTTTTCCGGAATGTTGTCGCAGGAGAGCACGGTAAAAGGCGGCAGGCCGCGTTCGCAGCGCAGGCGCAGGGCCTCTACAATTGCACCGGGGGCGGATGCCGGCTGCTGCGGATGCGCCAGATCGGCCTTAATCAGCGGGTTGCTGAGATCCAGACGACCGCTGCCAGGCTCAATACAATAACCTTTTTCGGTGACCGTCAGGGAGACGATGGCCACCTGCGGCTCGGCCATCTTTTCTACCACGGCGTGGATACCGTCGAGGGTGGCATGCAGCGACTCATGTACCGCACCGATGACGATGGCCTGATTATGACTGGCGCCCTTCTCCAGTACGCTGTACAGATGATCCTGCTGGCGCAGCTGTTCGATCAGGGTCTCACCGCCGATCAGGTTGATCTCACAGTAGCCCCAGTCACCGCCCAGCTTATTCAGCACGCGGTCGGTAAGCAGCGCCTGATGAGCCCGATGAAATGCGCCAAATCCCAGGTGCACGAGGCGGGATTTCAGGGCGCTGCGATCGTAGGTGGGGCGCTGTACGTCGGCCGCTAAAGTATAGTTGGCGAGGTTGTTCATTCGTAACTCCATCTGATGGATGACGGAAGCAGCGCCGCCTTCAGCGGCCTGTTTCGTTGCTATAGCCATAAAAGGTGTTAGACCACTTACTGATAGGGCTTAGCGGCATGGCGCCTGCTTTTCCCGGCGACGTCGGTTTGGTCTGACAGCATTGCACAGGCTTGCAGTCTAAATTGATGTGATAGAAAATTAAATTGGTTAGTCCAAAATTCCCCGATAATCGTGAGGCGGATCAACCAATCACACTTTCGATTTTGACAGTGGCACCCGGATGCGTCAGGGTAAAGCTGAGTGATATCTGTGTCGATTTGGTATGACAGATTATGCCGGTGAAGGCCGTGAAGCGTAAAATTTGTCTGACCCGTCACAGGAAGCCCCGTTAACACACCGCAGAAGGTAACAGTAGATGGAACAAACTTGGCGTTGGTATGGCCCGAACGATCCGGTTTCCCTTGATGATGTCCGCCAGGCTGGGGCCACTGGCGTAGTGACGGCGTTGCACCATATTCCAAACGGCGAAGTCTGGAGCGTGGAAGAGATTGAAAAGCGTAAAGCGCTGTTGGCTGAGAAGGGGTTGACCTGGTCGGTGGTGGAGAGCGTTCCGGTTCATGAGGAGATTAAGACCCAGACCGGCAACTACCAGCGCCATATCGACAACTACAAGCAGAGCCTGCGCAATCTGGCGGCCTGTGGGATCGATACCGTCTGCTATAACTTCATGCCGGTGCTGGACTGGACGCGTACCGATCTGGAGTTCCAGCTGCCGGACGGCTCCAAGGCGCTGCGCTTCGATCAGATTGCCTTCGCCGCCTTTGAGCTGCATATCCTGAAGCGCCCGGGCGCCGCAGAGGATTACAGCGCGGAAGAGCAGACACAGGCCAAGTCCTACTTCGACGCGATGGGCGAGGCCGAGGTGACCAAGCTGACCGCCAATATCATTGCCGGCCTGCCGGGGGCGGAGGAGGGCTATACCCTGGATCAGTTCCGCGCCCGTCTGGCGGAGTATGACGGTATTGATAAAGCGACGCTGCGTGAACACATGGCCCATTTCCTGCGTGAAATCGTACCGGTAGCGGAGGCCTGCGGCCTGCGTCTGGCGGTGCATCCTGATGATCCGCCGCGTCCGATTCTGGGTCTGCCGCGCATCGTCTCCACTGTAGAGGATATGCAGTGGCTGAAAGAGGTTGTCGACAGCGTATACAACGGTTTTACCATGTGCACCGGGTCGTACGGCGTGCGTGCCGACAATGACCTGGTGGCGATGATCGAGCGTTTTGGCGATCGCATTCATTTTACCCACCTGCGCGCCACCTGTCGCGAAGCCAACCCGAAGAGCTTCCACGAAGGGGCTCATCTGCAGGGTGATGTCGATATGTTTGCGGTGGTCAAGGCGATCCTGACGGAAGAGTCCCGTCGTCAGCAGGCCGGCGACATGCGTCTGATTCCGATGCGTCCGGACCACGGTCATCAGATGCTGGATGATCTGAAGAAGAAAACCAACCCGGGCTACTCCGCCATTGGCCGTCTGAAAGGGCTGGCCGAGGTGCGCGGGGTCGAGCTGGCCATCAAGCGGGTCTATTTTCCGCAGATGAAGTAAAGTAACGGCGCGGGTGATGGCCTGAAAATAAAGGGGGGGACGCATGGGCGCCCCCCCTTTATTTTGCGCTAGGCGTCGGGCTTAGTCGGCGCGGCCCATAAAGCGGCGCTCTTCGACGTGAATACGGATCTTCTCGCCGCTGCTCAGGTATTCCGGCACCTGCACTACCAGGCCCGTTGACATGGCGGCCGGTTTGGTACGTGCGCTGGCGGAGGCGCCCTTGATGCTAGGCGTGGTCTCGACGATCTCCATATCAACGGTCTGCGGCAGCTCCAGCGCCAGCACCTGGCCTTCCATCGTCAGCACCTGCATGCCCGGGATGCCGCCTTCCGGAATAAACAGCAGTTCGTCTTCGATCTGCTCTTTTTTGAAGGTGTATGGGGTGTAGTCCTCGTCATCCATAAACACATACTCGTCGCCGTCAATGTAGGAAAAGGTGACGGGACGGCGGCTTAAGGTGATGGTTTCCAGCAGATCGTCACCCTTAAAACGTTCTTCGACCTTCAGCCCGGTACGCACGTCGGAAAAGCGCATTTTGTACAGGGTTGCCGCGCCGCGCGCGCTGGGGGACTGGATATCAATATCGCGGACCAACAGCAGTTTACCGTTGTAGTTTACCGCCATACCGCGTTTGATCTCGTTAGCTCTGGCCATGATTGCAATACCTTAAAAAAACAGCGGGGTTATTCGGCCGCGCTCCCGCCCGGCAGGGATGCCTCTGGCGGGACGCAGTCAGGTGGCGACACACTACCCGCCCGCTGCCGTTCAGGCAAGGGGAGGCGGTGTAAAAAGTCGGATCGGCGGGGAAAAGCGCCCCCGTAGGAGAGGGCGCTCTGGCATTAGCGGTAAATCGGTAACAGATTGAACAGGGAGAGGATATGGGCTGCAGCGTTAAGCAGGCCAAAGGCGATAACCAGGATGATGACCGCCGTCCCGCCGGGGACGCGATAGCTCGCTTGTGGAAAGCGACGGCGGCTGGCGTGCGCCATCAGCGCAGGGACGATCACCGCCCAGATCGTTGCGGCCAGACCGGCAAATCCGATGGCATACAAAAAGCCATTGGGGAACAGCAGGGCCCCGATCGTCGGCGGCACAAAGGTGGCCAGTGCACTTTTGGCCCGTCCGCTCGGGGTATCCGCAAAGCGCAGCATATCCGCGATGTAGTCGAACAGACCCAGCGAGACGCCGAGGAACGAACTGGCCAGCGCCATATAGGAGAAGGCGTTCAGCAACTGTGTGACCAATGGGCCGCTGGCGACGCTGCCCATCTGCTTGAGCAGGCTGCCGATATTGCCACCTTCGGCGATGATCTGGCGGAAGGCGGCGCGGCTGATATTGCCCTGAATCACGTACTGCCAAAAAATGTAGATCACCAGGGCGATCAGGGTGCCGTACAGCAGGCTGCGTACCACGGCGCGGCTGTCTTTGTTGTAGTACTTAACCAGCCCCGGCACGTTGCCGTGGTAGCCGAACGACGTCAGCAGATAGGGCAGCGCCGCCAGCGCGTAGGGCAGGTAGTTCGCCTGGGTATCCGCGCTGTCAAACAAGATCGCGCGGTCGACGTGAGTAAACATGTCACCGGTTGACAGCAGGAAGGTGATCACCATTCCGCCGATCAGTATGGTGCTCAGGCGATCGACCGCGCGGGTTGACAGCCAGACGATAAAGCCAACCAGCAGGGCGAAGACTCCGCCGGCCAGCGGCTGCCCTACCTCGGCCAGCGGCGCCAGGGTATGGGTGATGATGGAGCCGCCGGCGGAGATGTAGGCGTAGGTCAAAATATACAGCACGAAGGCGATCGACAGCCCGTTGACGCTGTTCCATCCCTTCCCCAGCAGATCGCCGACCATGGTGTGAAAGCTGGCGCCCGCCGGGTAGTGCAGGTTGCTCTCCAGGATCATCAGACCGGACAGATACATGCAGGCCCAGGTGACGAGCAGCAGCACGACGGAGAGGCTAAACCAGACGCCGGCGGTGACGACAGGGATCGAAAACATACCGGCGCCGACGGCGGTGCCGGCGATGATCATCGCGCCGCCCAGAACGGAGGGGCGTTGCAGCGAATGGGTCAAGGTCTGCTCCATGGTCATAGGGTGTTGCTCCTGGGTATAATTCTTGTGTACTAGCTCAATGGTACGACGTCGTGCGCGGAAAGTAAACTATTTAGACGGATGGTGAATAAAAAAATGGATAATATTCACTATATATATAGTAATGATGCGGGAGCCTTGCCCATTGCGCGGTGAATTTCAGCTGCGGCGGGGCTAGCGGCGGTGGCGGTGCTCTGGTAGGGTATGCGCCCGGCACGAGGGGCGGCGTTTTTTTATCCACCCGTGCGCATCAGTGACCGCCTTTAGGCGGGAAGGAGAGAGTGATGGAGTGTCGTAGCGACTGCGGTGCCTGTTGTATTGCCCCGTCGATATCCAGCCCGATCCCGGGGCTGCCGCAGGGTAAACCGGCGGGGATCCCCTGCCCGCAGCTGAATGGAGTAATGCGCTGCCGCCTGTTTTACAGCCCCGCGCGTCCGGCGGTGTGTGGGCAACTTAAACCCTGTGCTGAAATGTGCGGACAGAGCCGCGAAGCGGCCCTGGGCTATCTGCGGCATCTGGAGCAGGAGACGGCGCCGGACGGATAGCCGCTCTACGTCGTTACGGCCGGGCGATCCGGCTTTATCTGCAGCAGGCAGGCGAGGGCGATGAACAGCATCACCAGCGCCACCGGGAATACGGATGCGTAGCTCCAGATTTCGGCCAGTGCACCGGCCACGGAGCCGGCGATGATCCAGCCGATACGTCCGCTGGTGGTGAACAGCGTCGTGGCTGAACCCGCCTGTCCCGGCATCAGATCCTGAAAGTAGAGCATGCCGATCCCGGCCAGAATACCGATAAATACCGCGTTGAGCAGCTGTAGGGCCAACAGCGCCCAGGGCTGGGTAAGCCACAGCAGCCCGCCGTAAAACAGCAGACCGGCTATCAGCGCCAGGAGCATCAGTCGCCGCTTTCCCAGCCGTCCGGCATAGACGCCGGCGAGCAGCATCGTCGGGATCTCCAGCCCGGCGGCAGTTCCCATCATCAGACCCGCCAGGCGCTCCGGCAGCTGCAGCTGGCCGCAGATATACAGCGGCATATTGATCAGGTACATGCTGTTACAGGTCCACATCAGTGTGGCGCAGGCCAGCAGCAGCAGGGTCTGGTGCCGATTACGCCGCGGCGCCTGCGTGCCGCCGTGTGGCGTCTCTGCCGTCCGCGGCATGGACGGCAGCCAGCGCCAGACAATGGCGGCGCACAGCAGAAAGGTGAGGGTGGCGGCCAGATACATAAAGGTAAAGCCCCAGCCCAGCGCCATGGCAAAGGCCAACGGTGGACCAATCACCCAGGCCAGGGAGATTTGCGCGCGCAGTACGGAGCTGAACATCACCGCCTCTTTGCCGCAGCGATCGGCGTACTCCCGCGCCAGGGCAAACATCTGCGGGTTGGCGGTGGAGCCAAAGCTGGTCAGACAGACGCCGACGATCAGCAGCAGATAGTAGTTACGGTTGTAGGCGAACAGCAGGCAGCCCAGTGCTCCCAGCAGGCAGCATAGCAGGATCAGTTGTTTACGATCGCCGCGCCGATCGGAGAGGTTGGCGAGCCACTGGCTGACGATGATGCCAATGACCGCGCTGCCGGTATAAAACAGCCCGACCATCAGCGGGCTGCCGGTAATCTGACTTGAGAGAAACAGGCTCAGCGTCGGAGTCTGTAGCGCCCCGGCAATTCCGGTCAGAAAAGCGACGATCAGGAAGGCGCTGCCGGTACGATCGGGTAAACGCCGGGCAAGATGGTGGGCAAAAGTCAGCATGAGAAAACCGGTATCGGGTCAGGGCGTCAGGGGATATGCGCTGCGCATGTTACCGGTAATTCTCTAAAATGAAAAGGGGTTTCAATATTTATCTGCGCCAGGAGAAGCGGCCAGGTTTCCCCAGCCGCATAAGGGGTTAGGCGCCGCGTGGCACGTCGTGCGCAGTGTTGAGCGGCGGCGTGCCGCGGAACCTCTCGATCTCCAGCTGCGCCATATGGCCGCAGTTGCCCTGGGCCAGATTCGAGGAGCCGATGTCGAAGGTCAGGCAGTTCACATTGCCGTTCTTGCACAGTGAACCGGGCTGCGCCGGATCAGCCGGGTCGAACCAGGCGCCTTCGCTGATCCGCACGACGCCGGCACGAATATCCTCGGTGACGATGGCGCCGACCAGGATCTGCCCGCGATCGTTCCAGGCCCGCACCACATCGCCGTGGGCAATTCCGCGCGCTTTGGCGTCCTGTGGGTGGATCAGGATCGCCTCGCGATCGGCGACCGCATACTTCTCACGCAGCGGGGTGTTGTCCAGCTGTGAGTGCAGGCGGTTGACGGCGTGGGCGGTGCTCAGGGAGAGCGGGAAGCGCTGGGCGACCTCGCTCTGATACCACTCATGGGGGGGCAGCCAGCTGGGCAGGCCCCGACAGTCGCTGTAGTGCATGGCGGCGATGGTATCGGAGTAGATTTCGATCTTGCCGGAGGGGGTCCCGAGCGGATTCAGCAGCGGGTTCTCGCGGAAGTCGGCGTAGCGCACCCAGTTCTTATTGGCGGCGGGGATCGGGAAGCGGATGTAGTTATTGGACGCCCAGAACATATCGAACGGCGGCAGCGCGACGCGCGCGTTGCGTGCCTGGGCCGTCATGCCATCGTACATCCCTTTCAGCCAACGGGCTTCATCCTTACCCTCGCTAAAGGCGTCCAGCACCCCCAGCTTTTCGGCCAGACCGGCGAAGATGGCGAAGTCGTTGCGCGCCTCATGCTGCGGGGGAACGCACTGGTGCATCGGGAAGACATACAGCTGCGAATAGTCTCCGCCCATCTCCAGATCGTTACGCTCATAGCTGGTGGTGGCCGGCAGGACGATATCGGCATACTTGGCGGTGGCGGTCCAGTAGGGCTCGTTGACCACGATGGTCTCCGGACGGCGCCAGGCGTCGATCAGATTATTGGTGTTCTGATGGTGGCCAAAGGGGTTGCCGCCGGCGACGTAGACCATCTTCACATCAGGGTAGGTGACCTTACCGCCGTTAAAGTCGATGGTTTTCCCCGGGTTGGCCAGGCAGTCGGCGATACGTGCCACCGGGATCGGCGTGGGGCTGTTTTGCGGGGCATTGCCGGCAGAGATGCCGGAGATAATGCCGCCGCGCGCGGTCGGGCTGCCGCCGGAGGAGTAGTGGTAGCTAAAGCCAAAGCCGCCGCCGGGCAGGCCGATCTGCCCCAGCATGGCCGCCACGGTGACCAGCAGCCAGTGGGGCTGTTCACCGTGGTGCTGGCGCTGAATGCCCCAGCCGGCCATGAGCATGGTGCGGTGGTGCGCCATATCCCGCGCCAGGCTGCGCAGGGCATCGGCGTCGACGCCGCTGATGGCGGCCGCCCATGCGGCGTCTTTAACTACGCCGTCATCCTTGCCGTTGAGGTAGTCGGCAAAGCGATCGAATCCCACGGTATAGGTGGTGAGGAAGTCGCTGTCGTGCAGCTTTTCGCTCAGCAGGGTATGGGCGATACCGAGCAGCATGGCCGAGTCGGTATAGGGGTGCGGGGCGATCCATTCCGCGTTGAGCTGGGTGGTACTGGCGCTGCGTACCGGATCGATGCTGATGATGCGGGTGCCTTTTTTCTTCAGCGCCTCAAAGCCGGTCTGGCCGACGTGGTCCGGGATATTCCAGCTGTTCTCAAGGGTGATCATGGGGTTACATCCCCACAGGACGATCAGCTCACTGTGCTCGATGACGTTGGGCCAGGCGGTCTGCTGTTCGTAGACCTCCATGGAGCCGACCACATGGGTCATGATTACCTGGGCCGCGCCGGTGGAGTAGTCACCGGCGTAGCCGAGGAAGCCCCCGCTCAGGTTCATCAGCCGCTGCAGCAGAGTGCGGCTGTTATGCAGCATGCCGACGCTTTTCCAGCCGTAGGAGCCGGCGTGGATGGACTGCGGCCCGTACTGTTTCTGCAGGCGGGCAATCTGCCCGCTGACCAGCGTCAGGGCCTGATCCCAGCTCACGCGCACCCACTCATCGCACCCGCGCAGCTCGGGGCGGCCGTGCTCTGCGCCGCCCTCCAGCCAGCTTTTGCGCACCATGGGATACTTGATCCGGTTGGCGGCGTGCACCTGGTAAGGTGCCATGGTGATCAGGTCGTTGGGACAGGGATCGTCGCTGACCGGCTGCACGCCGACCATGCGTCCCGATTCGACGATAGCCTCAAAGGCGCCCCAGTGGGCGCCGGTCAGGATCCCCTTCTGTGCCGGCTGCAGGGCGGTAAACTGGGGCAGCGTCTGGCTAATCGCCTGCGCCAGCGCCGATTTCGGCCACAGTCCGGTCAGCAGGGGGGCGCCCAGCAGGGCCGCGCCACCGGCGATAAAGCGGCGGCGGGATACGCACAGCGGCGCAGCGGGCAGGGATGTTGTCTTGCTCATCACTTGGGCTCCTTGGTGTGATCTGCACCGCTAGCGGACATATCGCTGGCGTGTTTCTGGACATATTGGGTCAGCAGTCGCAGCTGCTCTTCATTCAGCGAGGTGCGCGATGCCATGCCTTTCACCACCCCGATCCATTGGTTGGCGTTGAAGCGATCCAACGCGGTCAGGCCGTGGCAGCCGGTGCAGTTGGCAGACATCATATCGGCGGCATAGCGCCAGATGGGCTGTTCACTGCCGATGAGACTGGCCTTGGGCAGCCAGATGGACAGCGTGACCCGGTGCCATACCAGCCCGGTCGCGGCGTCGGTGTCACTGGACAGCACTTTCACCTGTTTACGGGCCGCCTCTCCCAGCAGCGCGGAGAGGATACGTTTACCCTGCGCTGCATAGATCACCTGGCTAACACCATTCTGCTGCCAGCCGCTCAGCTCACCCTCTACCATCTCCCCGCGGCGTTGCAGCACCCGGATCTCCGTCGATGGCATCAGGTTGCCGTCGCTGTGCGCTCCGGCCTGAGGTGCCAGGAAGAAGGGCTGCGTCGAGATAGCGTAGAGGGTACTGACGTTGTCGGGTGTTTTGGCGGCGGTGGCGGCCAGCTCGCTGGCACCGGCGGCGCTCAGGGCGCTCATATCTGGCAGAATATGGGCGACCCCCTTATGACAATCGATACAGGTTTCCCCTTTCTTGATGGCGACGGGGTGCTGCTTACGGGCCTCTGCGCTCTGATCGATGATGTCCATGGCCTGGTAGCTATGACAGGAACGGCAGGTGGCGGAGTCATTGGCCTTCATGGTACTCCAGACGCTCTGTGCCATGGCCAGCTTGTGAGCCTGATACTTCTCCGGCGTATCGATTTTTCCGGTCAGTTCGCCGTAGACATCCTTCAACGCCAGCGCCTTGGTCTTCAGTAGGTCGAGGGGCTGCTGCGGGATGTGGCAATCGGCGCAGTCGGCCCGGATCCCCGGTTTATTCTGGAAGTGGACGCTGCCCTGATATTCGGCCAGAGGCTGTTGCATGGTATGGCAGGAAACACAAAACTCGGTGCTGCTGGTTTTGTGCAGAACGGTGAAGGTCGCAGCCAGCAGGGCGATGCCGAGGATGATCCCCAGCAGTACCAGCCACGGCCAACGCCGGCGTCGCCCGGAGGCGGCGTAACGATTGCTCATAATGATGACCTTATTATTATGGGAGAGAGTTTTTACTTGCCATTGTTGTCGGGAGCATCACTGAGCGCCAGGCTGGGCCGCTCGGTACATTATCCCTTGGTAAATCATATTACTATTTATGGTAGGTAACCCATTTTGAGTAGAAGGCAGAGGCATTTTCGTGAGCGGGTAGACGCTTTTGAACGCCGGGATTAACCCGGTGCTACAGGTGGGTCACACTTTGGCTACTCCGGCGGGCCGGGAGAGGTGCCACCGCGCTGAGCGGTGGCAATGGTCGGGTTAAGCCCGGTGGTGGCGGGTTTGCAGACAGCTGATGACATCGCCCAGTGACAGCTGCTGATCCTGTAACAGTACCAGTAGATGGTAGAGCAGATCGGCGGATTCGTTGATCAGCTCATTGCGGTCATGTACGGTGGCCGCCAGCGCCGTTTCCACTCCCTCTTCGCCGACCTTCTGGGCGATACGTTTGGTGCCGCTGGCGTACAGCCGGGCGGTATACGAGCTTTGTGGATCGGCCGTTTTGCGTGCGGCCAGCAGTTGCTCCAAATGATACAGGAACGGCCATTGTGCTCGGGCCGGGGCAAAGCAGCTGTCGCTGCCGAGATGGCAGGTCGGCCCCTGGGGATCGGCCAGAATCAGCAGCGTATCGCGGTCACAGTCCGGGGTGATACTGACCACGTTCAGGGTGTGGCCGGAGCTTTCGCCCTTGGTCCATAGCCGCTGTTTGGTGCGGGAATAGAAGGTGACCTTACCGCAGCGCTCGGTCTGATCCAGCGCCTCTGGCGTCATATAGCCCAGCATCAGGACATCGCCAGAGCCGGCGTGCTGCACGATCGCCGGCATCATATCGTCCACTTTGCTCCAGTCCAGACGCTCTTTTTGCTGTTGCGAAAGAAAACCTTGAGTCAGCACAATCGAATCTCCACTCCGTTGAGCGCCAGATAGCGCTTGAGTTCACCGATTTGAATAATCTGTTTATGAAATACCGAGGCCGCCAGCGCGCCGTCCACGTCGGCCTGGCTGAAGGCCGCCAGAAAGTGTTCGGGGGCACCGGCACCGCCGGAGGCGATCAGCGGGACGCGGCAGACGGCACGGATCTGCTCTAGCTGGCGCAGATCGTAGCCGCTGCGTACGCCGTCCTGATTCATCATGTTCAGCACGATCTCCCCGGCGCCGCGGCGCTGCACCTCCTGCACCCAGTCCGCCGTCTGCCAGGCGGTGGCGCGGGTGCGCGCCTCATCGCCGGTGAACTGGTAGACCCGGTCGCTGTCGCTGGCGGCGTCGTGCCAGGTATCGATACCGACCACCACACACTGCACGCCGAAGCGATCCGCCAGACGGGTGATCAGCGTCGGCTCGGCCAGCGCCGGCGAGTTAATGGAGATCTTGTCCGCGCCGTAGCTCAGGAGCAGCCCAGCCTCCTTGACGCTGCGGATCCCACCGGCGACGCAGAAGGGAATATCGATCGCCGCGGCGACCCGGGCCACCCAGCTTTTGTCGACCACACGGCCGTCGGCAGAGGCGGTAATGTCATAGAACACCAGCTCATCGGCACCCTCATCGGCGTAGCGCCGGGCCAGCGGAACGATATCGCCGATGATCTCGTGATGGCGAAACTGAACGCCTTTGACGACCTGGCCGTCGCGAACGTCCAGACAGGGAATTATGCGTTTTGCCAGCATGCGATGGCCTCCTTCACGCTGAATTTGCCTTCCAGCAGGGCACGGCCGACGATGATGCCCTGCACGCCGCTGCCGCGCAGGGCAGTAATGTCCTGCAGCGCGCCGATGCCGCCGGAGGATTGAAATTCGATCTGCGGATAGCGCGGGCAGATCTGGCGGTACAGCGCCACATTGGCGCCGCCCAGGGTGCCGTCGCAGGCGATGTCGGTACACAGTACGTGCCGTAGTCCCAGCGGCAGAAAATGCGCTACCGTCTGTTCCAGGGTCACGCCGGAGTCCTCTTGCCAGCCGCTGACGGCCACACGTTTATCGCCGTTGGCGGCGATACGTACATCCAGCGCCAGCACCAGCCGATCGGCGCCGAAGCGCGTGAACCAGCGGGCGACCTCCTGCGGCTGGCGGACCGCCGTTGAGCCGACCACCACCCGCGTCGCCCCGGCGTCGAGCAGTGTGGCCACGTCCTCTGCGCTGCGAACGCCGCCGCCGACCTGTACCGGCACGCTCAATGCCCGCAGCAGGCGGGTCAACATGGGGAGCTGGCGGCGGGCGGGATCGCGCGCGCCGCTCAGGTCGACCAGGTGCAGCTGTGCTGCGCCCTGACGCTGATACTCCAGCAGCCGCGCCAGTGCATCGCCATCATAGTCGCGCTGACGGCCATAGTCCCCCTGGTGCAGGCGAACGACGCTGCCGTCGATAAAGTCCAGTGCCGGAATGATCATGACGGCATCTCCAGAAAGTTTTTCAGCAGGAGGGCACCGGCCTTGCCGGAGCGCTCGGGGTGAAACTGCACGCCGTAGAAGTTATCGCGGCGCACCGCGGCGCTAAAGGTATAGCCGTAGTCGCACTGCGCCAGGGTGTCGGCGCACAGGGGATAGGCGTAGCTGTGCACGAAATAGAAGTAGCTGCCGTCGGGAATCCCGCGAAACAGGGGATTACCGGCCAGAGAGGTGACCTGATTCCAGCCGGTGTGCGGCAGCGGCAGGCCGGTGTCGGTCATCCGTTCGACCGGGGTGTCGATCAGATGGAGGCCGGGGACATCCCCTTCGGCGCTGCGGCTGGCCAGCAGCTGCATCCCCAGGCAGATGCCGAGCACCGGCTGGGTGCAGGCCCTGATCAGGTCGATAAGATCGCGCTGGCGCAGCTGCTCCATGGCGGCGGCGGCGTTGCCGACGCCGGGCAGCAGCAGTTTGTCAGCCGCCAGCACCGCCTGTGCATCGCGGCTGACGGTCGGCCGGCAGCCCAGGCGCTCCAGGGCATAGCGCACCGAGGCCAGGTTGGCGCAGCCGGTATCCAGAATCACCACGTTGCACGCTGTGGCCATCACAATACTCCTTTTGAGCTGGGCAAGCGGTCGTCTTCGATGCGGATCGCCTGGCGCAGGGTGCGGCCAAAGGCCTTGAACAGGCTCTCTACGCGGTGGTGGTCGTTCTTACCCTTGGTTTTCAGGTGCAGGGTAACGCCCATCGCGTAGGCGAGGGAGTGGAAGAAGTGTCCGACCATTTCGGTGCTGAGATCCCCGACGCGCTGGTGGCTGAATTCGGCCTTGAAGGAGAGGTAGGGGCGGCCCGAGATATCCAGGGCACAGCGGGCCAGACACTCGTCCATCGGCAGGACAAAGCCAAAGCGGGCGATGCCGCGCTTGTCCCCCAGGGCGATGCGCAGGGCTTCGCCGAGCGCCAGTGCGGTATCTTCGACGGTGTGATGATCATCGATATGCAGATCGCCCTTGGCCTCTATATGCAGGCGCAGGCCGGCGTGGGTGGCTATCTGATCCAGCATATGATCAAAAAAGCCGATACCGGTACGGATGTAGCTCTCGCCCTGACGATCCAGCCACACTTCCGCCAGCAGCGCGGTCTCACGGGTGACGCGCTCCACCTGGGCATGGCGATCGCGGCGGGTCAGGCGTTCGGCAATCTGCGGCCAGTCCAGACTGGCGCCATCGGTTGGGGTCGCGGCGTAGCGCAGTCCGTTGATCCCCATGTTGTGCGCCAGCTGCAGATCGCTGTCGCGGTCGCCGATCACCCACGCGTTGGCCGTATCCAGCACGCCGGGCTGCAGATAGTCGGTGAGCAGCCCGGTGGCGGGTTTGCGGCAGCGGCACCCCTCCTGCGGCAGATGTGGACAGATCAGCACCCGCTCGAACAGGATGCCCTGCGAGGTCAGTATCTGCATCATGAGCGCGTGTGGCGCATCGAAGTCGGCCTGCGGAAAGCGTTCGCTGCCCAGTCCATCCTGATTACTGACCATCACCAGATGATAGCCGGCCTGCTGCAGTCGCAGCAGCGCCGGAATGACCCCGGGCATCAGCGCCAGCTTGTCCAGACGGTCTACCTGAAAGTCCTGCGGCGGCTCGGCGATCAGGGTGCCGTCGCGATCGATAAACAGATATTTCTTCATTTACGCCTCTCCTTCCTGGCTAAAATGGCGCAGTACCGCAAGAACCCGCTCATGCTCCACGGTGCTGCCGATGGTGATGCGCAGGCAGTCGGCCAGCGAGGGCTGGCTGCGCTGATCGCGCAGAATGATGCCCTGCTGCCACAGGGCCTGAAAGATCGATCCTGCGCGGTCACTGCGGATGATTAGATAGTTTCCCTGAGAAGGATAGACCTCTTGAATGCAGTCGCAGCGCAATAACTGTGCGATCAGCGCCTGGCGCTGTTCAATCACGTAGGCAACCCGCGTCCGCATGGCGGCAATCCCGGCGGGCGAGGTGGCCTGGGCCGCGATGTCGGCGACCGGTGATGCCAAAGGATAAGGGGCGATGGTTTTCTGCAGCAAAGCGATCACCTCGGCGCTGGCCAGCGTGAAGCCGCAGCGTAGCCCGGCCAGGGCAAAGGCCTTCGAGAGGGTACGCAGCACCACCAGATGGGGGTAGTCGGCGAGCCAGGAGACCACGCTGGCGTCGGGGGCAAACTCAATGTAGGCCTCATCCACCACCACCAGCGCCCGCCCGGCGGTCAGCGTGAGCAGTGTGCGCAGATCGTCGGGATTGAGCAGGTTGCCGGTCGGGTTGTTGGGACTGCAGACAAACACCAGCCTGACGCCGTCGAGGGTGGCGGCGATGGCTGGCACGTCCAGCTGCCAGTCGGTGCCCAGCGCGACGCAGCGCCGTTCGACGCCGCTGCTCTCCGCGCTGACGGCGTACATGCCGTAGGTGGGCGGACAGTAGATCATGGCGTCGCGCCCCGGTTCGCAAAAGGTGCGGATCAGCAGCTCGATGCCCTCATCGGCGCCGCGGCTGGCCAGCACCTGCTGCGCCGTGACGCCGGCATAGGCGGCGTAGTTGGCGATAAGCTCGGCGGGCTGGCACTCCGGGTAGCGGTTAAAGGCCTCGCTGCGCAGCGGATAGCTGACCGGCTGCGGGTACTCGTTGGCATTGAGCCAGACGTCGCCGCTGCCACCGAGGCGTCGGGCGGACTGGTAGGGGGTCAGGCGCTGTATGTTTTCCCGCGCCAGTGCGGTTATCGGCTTCATGATTGGCTCTCCCGGATGGCGGCGACCCGCAGGCGGACGGCGTTGGCGTGGGCGTCAAGGCACTCAGCCTGCGCCATGGCCTCGACCGTCGGGGCCAGCGTCAGCAGGCCTGCGGGGCTGAGGCGTTGGACGGTCATGCGTTTCTGGAAATCTGCCAGCCCCAGACTGGAGTGGGTGGCGGTGTAGCCGTAGGTCGGCAGCACGTGATTGGTGCCGGAGGCATAGTCCCCCGCGGATTCGGGCGACCAGTCGCCCAGAAACACGGAGCCAGCGCTGGTGATGGCATCGAGCCACGCCTCGGCGTCGCGGGTTTGAATGATGAGGTGCTCCGGCCCATAGCGGTTGCTGATCTCGATGCACTGCGCCAGCGAACGGGTGACGATCAGGCGGCTCTGCGCCAGCGCCTGGCGGGCGATGTCAGCGCGTGGCAGGAGGGCAAGCTGCGCCTTGACCCGTTCGGCGACCCGGCGGGCCAGCGGGGCATCGGGCGTCAGCAGGAGCACCTGTGAGTCGGGGCCATGCTCCGCCTGGGAGAGCAGATCGGCGGCGATAAACTCCGGGTTGGCTCCGGAATCGGCGATCACCAGCACCTCGGAGGGGCCGGCGGGCATATCGATGGCGGCGCCCCGAGGGCTTTGGCTGACCTGCCGTTTGGCCTCGGTGACATAGGCGTTTCCGGGGCCAAAGATTTTGTCGACGCGGGGGACGGATTCGGTTCCGAAGGCCATGGCGGCGATTGCTTGCGCGCCGCCGACCTGAAAAATTTCGTCGATGCCGCACAGGCGTGCGGCGTAGAGGATCGCCGGGTCAATCGGCGGTGGTGAGCAGAGGATCACTCTACGGCACTGCGCCACGCGGGCCGGGATCCCCAGCATCAGCACCGTGGAGAGCAACGGGGCGCTGCCGCCGGGAATATACAGGCCGACGGTGTCCAGTGCGCGGGAGATCTGGCGGCAGCAGACGCCGGGCTGGGTTTCGACCTCGACAGGGGCCGGGCACTGGGCGCGATGAAAGACCTCAATATTCTTGGCCGCCTGGCCCATGGCGCGGGTCAGTGCGTCGGGCAGACTGTCGCCGGCGACGTCGCGGATCTGACGTGAAACGCGCAGGATGGCAGGTGCCTCCCGGTCAAAGCGTTGGCTGAGGCGATGCAGCGCCGCATCACCGTCGTGGCGAACCTGGGCGATGATCGCCTCAACGTTTGCACTGATTTGCGCGGCGCTGGCGATCGCCGGGCGCTGTAGCAGGCAGTGCTGCTGTTCGGGGCTACAGTCGTCCCATTGGATAAGCGTATCAAAGCGGATCATGGCGTCACTCCATCATCTTTTCAATCGGCAGTACCAGGATCGAGCTGGCCCCCAGAGCCTTGAGCTGCTCCATGGTTTCCCAGAACAGGGTTTCGCTGCTGACCATGTGCATAGCGACGCGGCGCTTGTCACCGGCCAGCGGCAGCAGGGTCGGGCGCTCAGCCCCCGGCAGCAGCGCCATAATCTCTTCCAGACGATCGCTCGGCGCGTGCAACATGATGTATTTGGACTCCCGCGCCTGGATCACCCCTTGAATCCGGGTCATTAGGCGTTCGATCAGCGCCTGCTTGGCGGGAGGCATCTCGCCGTCGCGCTGAATCAGGCAGGCCTTGGAGCGGTAGATAACCTCGACCTCGCGCAGGCCGTTGGCCTCAAGGGTGGCACCGGTGGAGACCAGATCGCAGATGGCATCGGCCAATCCGGCGCGCGGGGCAACCTCTACCGAGCCGTTGAGCAGACAGGATTTGAAGCGGACGCCCTGCCCATCCAGATAGCGCTTGAGCAGGTGGGGATAAGAGGTGGCGATGCGGCAGTCCTGCAGACCGCGGGCACCGTCATAGGCTGCATCGATGGGCATGGCCAGGGAGAGGCGGCAGGCACCGAAGTCGAGGCGCCGTAGCAGGGTATAGCGCGGATCGTCACCCTGGGCCCGCCGGGTGAGCAGCTCCTCTTCCAGCACGTTCTCGCCGATGATGCCCAGGTCAACCACGCCATCCATCACCAGGCCGGGAATATCGTCATCGCGCACCCGCAGGATGTCGATGGGCATATTTTCGGCGAAGGCGATCAGTCGCTGCTGATGCAGGTTGATTTTGATCCCGCAGCGGGCCAGCAGCGCCTGCGAGTCTTCGCTCAGACGGCCAGATTTTTGCATGGCGATGCGTAAACGTGTTTTGTCCAACATGGTGTTACTCCTGTATTCCCCAGCCGGCGCCGCGGCGCCCGTGAATGATGAACAACAAAAAAGCCCTCGGAAGAAGATCTTCCGAGGGCTTTTTCACATCTTGCGTCTGTCGCCACTGGAAGATCCTTTGACCGTCTTCCAGCACTTATCCGCCTGAAAGAGCTAGTCAGGATGATGGTGATGATGGTGGTTGAACAGTACGCGAGTCAGCATAAATGTAGTCCGTAGTTTTGTGTTGCGTTGATACGCTGCGCAAGATGCGCTCAGTGGTTTTTAAGCTAAACCAAGTGTACGGCGTATGGCAAGTGCTTTTTTGTCCGATTGACGATGGGCGCTGTTCGCCCATCGTTACGGGGGCATCAGGCGCCGGTAAACTGATACCCGGTGTTGGCGTCCTGAGTCAGCTGGGTAATGATTTGATTGGTCAGGGGCTGAGCGCATCGCGGTGGCGCTGGCTCTGCTCACCGCCGCTGTTTGGCATATGCCATCGCTTTCCCGCTGTGGGGGCATCTTGGCCTATGGCATGGTGCTGTGGCAGCGTCCGCCGTCAGCGACCTTCTCGTCCTTGCCCTCTTGAGCGCAGAGGGGTCGGTGCATCGTGTCGCCTTCGTTATTGCGGGGAACAATTGTATAACCGCTGTGGGCAGCGTAGCCTTAGGGAGAGATAACCCGGCGACGGGGAGTGGTGAGGCCGAGATGAGGAGAGGGCAATGAAGCGGGTGGCTATCGTAGGGTTAGGCTGGTTAGGGATGCCGCTGGCGTTATCGCTATTGGCGCGGGGTTATCAGGTGGTGGGCAGTAAAACCACGCCAGATGGGGTTGAGGCGGCGCGCTTGAGCGGCGTGGAGTGTTATCCATTGCTGCTGGCACCGCAGCTGGAGTGCGACGAGGAGGATTTGGCGCAGTTGTTGCGTGTTGATGCCTTGGTGATCACCTTACCGGCCAATTGCGGCAGCGACGGAGGCATCGCCTATCGTCAGGCGGTGCGTCAGTTGGTGGACAGTGCGCTGGGCTACGGAGTGACGCGTATCATTTTCCTCAGTTCGACTTCGGTGTATGGCGATGTGACAGGTGAGGTGAACGAAGATACACCGTTGCATCCCACGAGTCAGGCTGGCAAGGCGCTGGCCGATCTGGAGTGTTGGTTGCATGATCTTCCCCATACCTCGGTCGACGTATTACGTCTGGCTGGCCTGGTGGGTGAGGGGCGTCATCCGGGGCGCTTCCTGGCGGGGAAAACCGATCTTCCGGATGGCAATGCCGGGGTGAATCTGCTGCATCGGGACGATGCGATCGCGGCGATCCAGCGGCTGCTCGAACAGTCACAGGGGGGGCATATCTATAACCTGTGTGCACCACATCATCCGGCACGCCAGCAGTTTTATCCCTCATTGGCGCGCGCCCTCGGCTTGATGCCACCCCAGTTCCGTGCGACGGATGAAGCGCTAGCGCCGGGTAAGTCGGTGGATGGTTCGCGCATTCACCATGAGCTGGGGTTTGTCTATCGTTACTCCGACCCTAACCTGATGCCTTATGAATAAGGTGTTATGCAGTGCCTACGATGGCGGCGTTATTTTTCTTGCGGGTGATGTTTTTTGTCTCCGCGGGGAAAAAAGCACATCGTCCCATGGTGTGCAGCGGGGGATCGCTACCATAAAATAGTATTTTCATCATATTTATCTTCAAGATGGCTCTTTTATGTGGAACGCCAGCAAAAAGATTTTTTGATAGGGTTAATGAGAGAAGGGGCAGTCAGCTTATGTGGCTGAAACGGCACACCGCAGGCACGGTGCGCCACGGACATTAGGCCAGAGAGCCCCACATGTCGTACTCATCGGCATTTTCGATGGTGACATTGACGATGTCGCCCGGTTTCACGCTGCGCTCGCCATTCAGATAGACCACGCCGTCGATCTCCGGCGCATCGGCCATGCTGCGGCCTATGGCGCCTTCCCCATCGACCTCGTCGATGATCACCGGCAGCGTCAGCCCCACCTTCTCTTGCAGCCGCTCGGCGGAGATCTGCTGCTGCAGCTGCATAAAGCGATCGAAGCGCGCCTGCTTGATCTCGTCGGGTACCTGATCGGGCAGTTCGTTGGCGGCGGCGCCTTCAACCGGGCTGTACTGGAAGCAGCCGACGCGATCCAGGCGAGCCTCGCGCAGGAAGTCCAGCAGCATCTGGAAATCCTCTTCCGTCTCGCCGGGGAAGCCGACGATAAAGGTCGAACGCAGGGTCAGCTGCGGGCAGATCTCGCGCCAGCGTTTGATCCGCTCCAACGTGCGCTCAACGGCGCCGGGGCGCTTCATCAGCTTCAGAATACGTGGGCTGGCGTGCTGCAGCGGGATATCCAGATAGGGCAGCAGCTTGCCCTGTGCCATCAGCGGGATAACGTCATCCACGTGCGGGTAGGGGTAAACATAGTGCAGGCGGATCCAGACTCCCAGCGTCGCCAGCTGTTCACACAGGCTGAGCATGCTGGTTTTGACCGGCTGACCGTTCCAAAAGCCGGTGCGGTGCTGGATATCCGCGCCGTAGGCAGCGGTATCCTGCGAGATGACCAGCAGCTCACGGACGCCGGAGTCGGCCAGACGCTTGGCCTCGTCCAGTACAGAGCCGATGGAGCGGCTCTCCAGATCGCCGCGCAGGGAGGGGATAATGCAGAACGCGCAGCGGTGGTTACAGCCCTCCGAGATTTTCAGATAGGCGAAATGCTTGGGTGTTAGCTTGACGCCCTGTTCCGGAACCAGGCTGGTGAAAGGGTTGTGCTGCGGTTTGGCCACGTATTTGTGCACGTGGTGCAGCACCTGCTCATAGCTGTGCGGCCCGGAGATCTCCAGCACCTTGGGGTGGACCTCCCGGATCTGGTTCTCTTTGGCGCCCAGGCAGCCAGTCACGATGACTTTCCCGTTTTCATGCAGCGCCTCGCCGATGGCCTCCAGAGACTCCTGTACCGCGCTGTCGATAAAGCCGCAGGTGTTAACGATCACCAGATCGGCATCTTCATAGGTAGGCACCACCAGGTAGCCTTCGGTGCGCAGCTCGGTCAGGATACGTTCGGAGTCGACCAGGTTTTTCGGGCAGCCGAGGGAGACGAAACCGATTGTCGGTTGGCGGGATTGATTGCTCATAGCGTAAAAATTCATCGTGTCTGGTTATGATAGGGCAGGGATTTTACAGCGCTCTGCGTTGAAATTGTACCGCTATTTATCCTGATGGCTCGACGTACGCCTTTCCGGCCTCACCGTGCGTTTCGCGTCGTGTACGGATTGCCGTCGTCGGCCCGATCAGATATCGTCTGGGAGGGCTAAATAGCTGCGCCGAATAGCGCTACACTTTTGCCAGCCCATGTTTACCTCCGGGGAATGGAGTGACGGTTTCCATAAAATGACGAACCTTTTTCAACAGTTGCCACATTGAACGGTACTGATGATTACGCGTTATCGTGTCGTGAAGCGCCTGCCATAGCCGCTCAGCATGATTCACCCACGGCGAGTAAACTGGCGGGTAAATCACCCTGAACTTCGGATTTTGCTTCAGCCAGCGCTGCGTTTCCCGGCTTTTATGGATAATGTAGTTATCCACGATCAGCGTGATGGTTTTTGCCCGCCGTTACATCGCTTTACGCTGCTTCAGCAACTTGATGAATAGTACTGAACTTTTGCTGTTGCCGCCCACGTAGCTGACTTTGCCCGTTCCGCAGTGCAGTGCTCCGGCCAGAGAGTATTTTTCGTTCTGTCCTGGTGTTACCACCCGTTTTTGCTGCCCGCGTAGCTGCCAGCCCGCACCGATTTTGGGATTAAGATGGATATCTACCTCATCTTCATAAAATACCGGATGCTCTGCGCTGCATTCGTTCAGTGCTTTGTGGATTGCCACCATCTTTTCATCCTTATGCGGGTCACGGCTACGCAGGGTTGGTGCTGCCCTGCGCCACACCAGACCCGCAGACGGCAACCGGTGGCGAACAGTTCCGGCATGTCACTGGAAACCGGTTATCTCATTGATTTTTATTGTCATAAGTTCTGTACTCCAGCGTGAACGCTGGTAGTCAAAATCGCCGGGAGCGTGTTTTACCAGCTCACGTAACAGCGAGCAGATATGCTCGAACGGCCAACGGCGGGAGCGCCCGGCGGGTAATGATTTCAGTCCTTCAATACCCGACAGTGTAAACCAGTTAATCCAGCGTCCCAGCGATGAGCGGGCGCAGCAGAGCGTTCTGGCAACGTCGCTGACACGGTCGCCCCGATGCAGCATCAACATGGCGGTCAGCCTGCGGGCATGATTTTTGTCACGCGTTTTATGGATAGTTTTCTGCATCAAGCGTCGGTCAGTTCGGGGAATGGGTGCTATGATCGGCACTGCTCAGTCCGGTTGGTGATTTTGATTGGTTTAGCGATTGATCAGATCGCACAATCCGGGCTGAGTTCCCTCAACGTGATCTACTATTCCGCACAGCTATTTAGCCTCTCACTTTTTTTAAAAACATTCGTCTAATTAGTTTATGATATATTTTTATCACTGAGTTTTTTCTATCAAGGCTTTTCCTTTTATGCTTTTGTGCATCGCTCTTGAGCTGTCGCTCCTTTTCTATCGTTGATGTCTGTTTATCCACGTCATGGGAGAGGATGAGATCAGTATTAAGGGAGTAAGCACGAACAAAGCGCGTGAAGTAGAAGTAGCGCCAGGCATCTGCCTCTACCCTGACAGGAGTGTTGAGGGTAAGCAGGGTGCGCGCCGCCTTATTGGTTATCACATAGCCATGCGTCAGCGTCGGGGTATTGGATTCATAAAAAATATAGTCATCAGACAACGTTATCAGTTTATTTTTATAAATATATTCAGTTTTATATAGCAATAGTGCGATATTATCTTCTTTACTTATCCTCTTTTCTATCAGCGCAATCACATGGGCTGTATCGTTGTGCAGGATAGCATCATCTTCAAGAATGAGTGCAAAAGGGAGTTGCTCTGCGATGATCCGCTGATAGAGCGAGTTATGACTGAGCGCACAGCCCATTTCGCCACGGCTTAAGTAGGAACGTGCATCGGCGTCGATAAAGCTATCCAGATCGCTATCGGTTAAATCAATGCCGCATACAGCATCAATTATTTCAAATTTAATCCTGAGTCGTTTACACTGCCGTTGTATTGCATTCTTTTTTTGAATATCATGCTTTAGATTTATAATAAATACCTGCATGCTGATTCCTGTAAAATATCCCAATCAAAGCTGGAGGGTACCCAAGTTTAATAATTAAATCTACATTTTGAGATATTGTATTTTTTAATATTTAATTGTTTTATGTTAAATTACAAATGCTTTATTTTTAACTATATTAAGCCTTTATCAAAAAAGGAGTTGTTATTAATAAAAAATGATCATTTCTGTGCTTTGTTAATGAGTGACTCTGACCAAAAATCCTGCACCATTCAGAAACAGGATTTTTGGTCAGAGTCAGGGAAGCAAACATATCACCTGAACAATTTCGACAGGTACCATTTTAAATATAAATATACGCTTTCTGGATTTTTAGTCGGGATTCTACAATCCCTTGCATCACGTTCATTATGCTCAAGAAATGCCAAGATATCACCTTTTTGATAAGCTTTTTCTTTAGATGTGATTGTTGTGCATGTGATGTCATCATACCTTTTGTATTCAGGGTCCCATCCATGCCATGTAATCTCATACCGATATTTGCTTTTACCATACTCATCACTATGATTTATTTTATGCGTATTTTTTATTTTTGCCTTAAAATATATCGTTGTATTATAGTAGTAATGATAATTGTGATAGCTTACGTATCTGGGAGCTGGCGTATCATCATAGAAACACCAAACTATTAAAAATATAAATGCAAGTATAATGATAGCTGCAATGTAGTCCGTAATACCATCATTAAATTTAAGTTCAATTTTTTGTTGTCCCTGCGCTCTTATCTCTTGCTTTTTCCTGCTACGTTTTCCCATGCGGACATGTCTCCATTTTAACCCTTTGATTAAATCTAATTTATATGAAATTATATCTAATATGATCGTGTTAGGTGGTATAGTTAATCACAATAAGTACAGGGGCTTCCGTTATTTAATTTATTATGTGAGACCTTACTCAGCAAATCAACCACTAACTGGGTCATGACTCAAATTTAGTGGTAATGGTTGATTGTTAGATACCAGCCGATGACCTTATCGTGCATTTCTTCTGATTTGGAGAAGCAGATTGTCCTTCGGGTAAGCCGTTTGAGATGAGTTCGCAGATTCAAGTTATGGCGTTCTATGCGTTGGGTATATTTCTTGCTGACTACATGGTGAGCTGGATCCAGCAGCGTCCGGTATACCGGCCAGGCATCGGTCATGTAGAAGGCAATATTAAATTTTCTCACTAACGCTAGAATCCGCTGTAACGTCAACGCATTTCGAGGGCTCAAAGACATGAGCAAGAACCCGCTTTCGAATACGGTCATACGCATAGAAGAGCCAGCGAGGATTGCTCTTACAACGAACGAATGACCACTGTTCATCAGCTTCACAGCAGATAACGACTTCGGCTCCCGGCTCTACGTGTTGCGCTCGCTGTCTCGGTTCCAGTTTTTTAGATGGCGGAGGACAGTATTGAGGCTGATATCAAGAACCCGTGCCGTGTCACGACATCCGGAGCCGTTCATTGCCATAGCAATAATGGATTGATGGGTGTTGGGTTTAGCTGCGTTATATTGAAAGTTGAGCTGGAAGGTTTTCAGGCAGAGCTTGCAGCGATAGAGCTGAGCGCCAGAAGTGGAGTGACCATTAAGGATAACTCCCTGAGTTTTGGTGCAGCGGGGGCAAACCACATCAATCTTTGCCATTTCTTATCCAAAACGAGGATAATACCACTCCACTAATTTGGAGTCACTGCCCTTTTTTGCTTAATCAACCCAGTAGTTTGATACCTTCACCTTATTTTTCCTATGTTGTTGACATGACAAAATAAGGTGGTTGCAATAGTTACCACTTAACCATGGCCGCATGAACGGTCACTCGGTGAGTAGGCCTGCTTTGCAGGTTTTGCTCTTTAATAATATGAGACGGATTCGGAGAGTTATTATCACCTATCATAAAAACAAGGTGATCAATGATGCCATTGAGTACGCAATTTTTTGTGGATGGTCATATCTTCCACGCCTAAATAGCTGCGCCTAATGCCGCTACACTTTTGCCAGACCATGTTTCCCTCCGGGGAATGGAGTGACGGTTTCCATAAAATGACGAACCTTTTTCAACAGTTGCCACATTGAACGGCACTGATGATTACGCGTTATCGAGTCGTGAAGCGCCTGCCATAGCCGCTCAACATGATTCACCCACGGCGAGTAAACTGGCGGGTAAATCACCCTGAACTTCGGATTTTGCTTCAGCCAGCGCTGCGTTTCCCGGCTTTTATGGATAATGTAGTTATCCACTATGAGCGTGATGGTTTTTGCCCGCCGTTACATCGCTTTACGCTGCTTCAGCAACTTGATGAATAGTACTGAACTTTTGCTGTTGCCGCCCACGTAGCTGACTTTGCCCGTTCCGCAGTGCAGTGCTCCGGCCAGAGAGTATTTTTCATTCTGCCCCGGTGTTACCACCCGTTTTTGCTGCCCGCGTAGCTGCCAGTCCGCACCGATTTTAGGATTAAGATGGATATCTACTTCATCTTCATAAAATACCGGATGCTCTGCGCTGCATTGGTTCAGTGCTTTGTGGATTGCCGCCATCTTTTCATCCTTATGCGGGTCACGGCTACGCAGGGTTGGTGCTGCCCTGCGCCACACCAGACCCGCAGACGGCAACCGGTGGCGAACGGTTCCGGTATGTCACTGGCAACCAGTTATCCCATTGATTTTTATTGTCAGAAGTTCTGTACTCCAGCGTGAACGCTGGTAGCAAAAATCGCCGGGAGCGTGTTTTACCAGCTCACGTAACAGCGAGCAGATATGCTCAAAAGGCCAGCGCCGGGCTCGTCCGGCAGGTAGTGATTTCAGTCCTGCAACACCCGACAGCGTGAACCAGTTAATCCAGCGTCCGACGGAGGAACGGGCACAGCAGAGCGTTCTGGCAACGTCGCTGACGCGGTCACCCCGGTGCAGCATCAGCATGGCGGTCAGCCTGCGGGAATAATTTTTATCATGCGTTTTATGGATAGTTTTCTGCATCAGGCGTCGTTCGTCACGGGGAATTGGTGCTATGATCGGCATCGCTCAGTCCGGTTGGTGATTTGTTTTGATTTGGCAATTGATCAGATCGCACAATCCGGGCTGAGTTCCCTCAACGTGATCTACTATTCCGCGCAGCTATCTAGTTCTGCCTTATTTTTTTTAGAAATGGCCGTCGGAAGATTTTATGATAAAATTTCACAAACGAATTTTTTCGGTCAATATTTTCTCTTAACGAGATCTGTCGTGGTGAGCGAGATAGGCGTTCTTCCTCTATTGTCGAGTTTTCCTTGGATTGATCCCGTGAGGTAATTAAGTCAATATTAAGTGAATATGAGCGAATATTTTTTTCAAAATAAAAATTACGCCAGGCATCCGCCTCGAGTCTAACTGGGGTATTAATTTCTGTAATTAAACGAGCGGTTTTGTTAGTGACCACATAGCCATGTGTATATGTTGGCGCGTTCGATTCATAAAGACTATATTTTTCAGATAACTTTATTTCTTTGTTGCTGTATACACAGTTCGTTTTATACAACAGGTATGCATGGCTTTTTTCTTTATCTATAACGTTTTCGATAGCGTGAATAACCTCACTGAGGTCATCATGTAATATGGCATCATCTTCGAGAATTAACGCGTATGGAAGGTCTTCTGATATTATTTTTTGATATATACGCAGATGACTAAGGGAACAACCTATCTCACCTTTTGTTAAATATATTTGAGCATCTTTGTCAATTAAATGGTCTATCTCTGTAGCGCTGAGATCGATGCCAGAGACCGCCTCGATAATTTCATGGCTGATGTTTAATTGGTCGCACTCATTTATTATTTCGTGCTTCTTCTGAAGATCTCTTTTTAAATTTATAATAAATACTTTCATTTGTAGTTGTGTTTTTTAAATTTGATTGCACATGATACATTTTACATCTAATTAAATCCAGATTTTTATCATATGATCGGGTTTTTGGATCATGGTTCCAACTTAGTGGTAATGGTTGATTGTCAAACACCAGTCAATGGCCTTATTGCGCATTTCTTCTGATTTGAAAAGCAGATGGTCCTTCGGGTAAGCCGTTTAAGATGAGTCCGCAGATTCAGGTTATGGCATTCTGTGCGTTGAGTCTATTTTTTGCTGACTACATGGTGAACTGAATCTAACACCGTCCGGTATACCGGCCAAGCGTCGGTCATGTAGAAGACAATATACAATTTTCTCAGCAAAGCCAGAATCCCTTGTAGCGTCAACGTATTTCGAGGGCCAAAGAGGTGAGCAAGAACCCACTTTCGGATACGGTCATACGCATAGAAGAGCCAGCGAGGATTACCCTTGCAACGTATGAATGACCACTGTTCATTCGCGTCACGGCAGATAACGACTTCAGCTTCAGGATCAACGTATTGCGCTAGTTGTTTCGGTCCCCGTTTTTTAGATGGCGGAGGACGGTATTGAGGCTGATATCAAGAACCCGTGCCGTGTCACGACATCCGGAGCTGTTCATTGCCATAGCAATAATGGATTGATGGGTGTTGGGTTTAGCGGCGTTATATTGATTGAACGCTGAGCTGGAAGGTTTTCAGGCAGAGCTTACAGCGATAGACCTGGGCGCCTGAAGTGGCGTGACCATTACGGATAACATCCTGAGTTTTGGCGCCGCGGGGGCAAACCACATCAATCTTTGCCATTTCTTATCCAAAGAACAAATAATACAATAACACTAATTTGGAGTCACCACCGGTTTTTGCCATATCCGATGGTATGCTTTTGTTCAAGATAGACTCAATTTCGACGTGTCTGTTTTTGGGGACACCATATTTTTCGTCGTTATTATGTTCGATGACGCGAGTTTACTGTTAGCGCTTATCGGCGCATGGCCTGGCGCAGAGCGCTGGGGGTGAGGCCGTAGCGGCGGACAAAGCGGGCAGTGAAACGCGAGGGACTGGCATAGCCGCTTTGGCTGGCGATATCGCCGATGGGCGTATTCCCCGACTGCAGCGCCAGCAGCGCCTGGCCAAGGCGCACATCGTCCAGAATATCGCGAAAGCGTTTTCCTTCGGCGTTCAGGCGGCGGCGTAGGGTGGACTCGGCCATATGCAGGCGCTGGGCGATGTCGGTTGCCTGCCAGGCATAGGCGGGATCGAGTAACAGCAGTTGCTGGATCTGCTCCGTGAGACGATCGTGGCGCTCGTTAAGCAGCAGCGCGGTATGGCCGCTGGGCTGTAGCGCCAGCAGCAGACTTTCGGCCAGATGGTTAAGCAGCGGTGGCGCCAGCGGCGCCCGCAGCGCATCCATCATGGTGTCCCACAGCAGCGTCAGCGCTGGCGTCATGGGCAGCGACAGTGAGGCGGTCGTCCCGTCGGAGGGCACCGCCTGTGGATAGTGCTTTCGAAACTGGCGTAGCAGCGCCGCGGGCAGATAGAGCATTTCGGCACGATAGTAGCCCGCGCCGGTCTGGTTGGCCATGCTCACTTCACTGCCGCCGGGGAACAGCACCAGTGAATCTCCTCCTGTCACTTCATAACGCTCGCCCCATTGGATGGTCTTGCTGCCCTGCCGAACCCGGCACAACGCCGGACTGAACAGGGTGACCCGCCGCAGCTGGTGGCTTTGGCGTGCGCTGATCTGCTGTACCGTTGGCGTGGGAGTAACGGGATCGTGCATCTGCTGCTGTCTCCAAAACTCAGTGACCGTATACCGGCACCAGCTGTGCAGTGGCCAGTTTGTTGGCGTTCAGCATAAAGCCAACCAAGGCGCCGCTGGAAGTATTATCGATCGGCAGTTTGTCGGTTTTCAGCGCCCAGACGGTAAACTGGTAGCGATGCGGTTTGTCCCCCGGAGGCGGACAGGCGCCGCCGAAGCCGGCATAGCCAAAGTCATTACGCCCCTGAACTGCCCCGGCTGGCAGGGTGGTGCTGTCTTGCGCTCCTGCGCCAGCGCTTAGCTGGTGGATATCGGCCGGAATGTTGACGAGCGTCCAGTGCCACCAGCCGCTGCCGGTCGGTGCGTCGGGATCATAGGCGGTAATTGCGAAGCTCTTGGTGCCTTCTGGGGCGCCGGACCAGCTCAGGGCCGGTGAACTGTTGCCGCCTTCGCAGCCAAAGCCAGCGAAGACCTGCTGATTACTCATCTGGTTACCGTTCTGGATCTCCGGGCTGCTCAGGGTGAAGCTCTGGGCGTGTACCGGCAAAGAGAGCAGCGCGAGGGCCGCCAGAGAGAAGGTGGTTTTACTCATGATGTTTCTCCTGTGTGATAGTGGATACAGGCTACTGGAGTTCGCGCGGGGATGCTGTGCCGAAACGCTCTACAATTATGCAGGATCGCTCAGTTGGCGTCTTCTCTGGGGCTGATAATGGACGTTATGGCACATCGTGGCGGAGTGGATGACGGAGAAGATGCGGGGCGATATCGAAAAAGTGTGCCCCCGTCCACAATCATGCGTCAAGAAGTGTCGTTATGCTGAAAAAATCCCAGGGATTATGTTAATAGTCCCGAGGAATGTCATAAAATTAATGAATTACTTCTCGGCAGGCTTAGCCGCCGCGGTAATGGTGACGGTGGAGTCCGTTGCCCTGCCGATGGTCAGCATGTCGGGTTGCATCAGGTGCGTTGCCCGGGGCAATGGCATATTATTTGATCATATGAATGGATACACTGGTCTTATCATGAAGAATCGTGCACTTACCGTTTTTATTCGCAGGCTAACGTTGGGTGCAAGCCTGTCTCTGGTTGCCTTACCGTTGCAGGCCGCCGATCCGGCACCGCCGCAGGTCAATGCCAAGGCCTATATTCTGCTGGACTATGATAGCGGCCGGGTGTTGACGGAGGGCAACGCCGACGAGCGTCTGGATCCTGCCAGTCTGACCAAAATCATGGCCAGTTATGTTATCGGCCAGGCATTGAAGAGCGGTAAGATCGCGCCCGGCGATATGGTGGTGGTTGGTAAGGATGCCTGGGCGACGGGAAATCCGCTGCTGCGCGGCTCTTCGCTGATGTTTCTAAAACCCGGCGATCGGGTGCCGGTTGCGGAGCTGAACCGCGGAGTGGTTATTCAGTCCGGCAATGACGCCAGCATCGCGCTGGCAGATCACGTGGCCGGCAGTCAGGATACATTTGTCAACCTGATGAACCAGTACGTTAGTGCCTGGGGGCTGAAAAATACCCATTTTCAGACCGTCCATGGCCTGGATTCCGAGGGACAGTACAGCTCAGCGCGGGATATGGCGCTGATTAGCCAGCGCCTGATCGCCGATGTGCCGGATGAGTATCAGCTGAATAAAGAGAAGGAGTTTACCTTTAATAAGATCCGCCAAATCAATCGCAACCGTCTGCTGTGGGACAGCAGTCTGAACGTGGACGGGGTGAAGACGGGATTTACCAGCGGCGCCGGACATAACCTGGTCGCATCGGCTATAGATGGCCCCATGCGATTGATTTCGGTGGTGTTGGGTGCACCAACCGATCGGGTGCGGTTTGATGAAAGTAAAAAGCTGTTGACCTGGGGCTTTCGCTTCTATGAAACCGTCACTCCGCTCAAGGTAGGTCAGCCTTTTACCACCCAGAAAGTGTGGTACGGCGAGCGCCGCGAGGTACCGCTGGGCGTGGATAAAAGTGCCTCGGTCACCATTCCCCGCGGACAGATGAAGGATCTTAAGGCCAGCTATACGCTGACGCAGTCGCAGCTGGAGGCGCCGCTGAAGAAGGGACAGGCTGTGGGTACCATCGATTTTCAGCTTAACGGCAAAACCATTGAGCAGCGTCCGCTGGTGGTGTTGGAGGATGTGCCGGAGGCTGGCTTTTTCGGCCGTATCATTGACTTTGTCATGCTGAAGTTGCACAGCCTGTTCGGCGGTTGGTTCGGCTAAGAGCGCCGAGCGCACCGCTTGTCGCATAAAAAAATGCCCGGCGTTGCCGGGCATTTCATTTATCAACGCTAATCCCCTCCGATGGAGGGGATCGCGGTAGTGGCCGACTTAGCCGCAGGCGAGCACTTTCAGCGCCAGGCCCCCGCGAGAGGTCTCACGGTACTTGGCGTTCATGTCCTTGCCAGTTTCGTACATGGTCTCGATAACCTTATCCAGGCAGACGCGTGGATCGCTGGTGCGGCGCAGTGCCATACGCGCCGCGTTCACCGCTTTGACGGCGGCGATGGCGTTACGCTCGATGCACGGTACCTGAACCTGGCCGGCGACCGGGTCGCAGGTTAGCCCCAGGTTATGCTCCATGGCGATCTCAGCCGCCATGCAGACCTGGGCCGGACTGCCCCCCAACAGCTCGGCCAGACCGGCCGCGGCCATAGAGCAGGCGACCCCGACCTCGCCCTGACAGCCCACTTCGGCGCCGGAGATGGAGGCGTTCATCTTGTACAGCGTACCGATGACGCCGGAAGCCAGGAAGTAGCGGGTATACGAGTTGGCGTTCACCTCACGAATAAACTTATCGTAGTAGGCCAGAACGGCGGGGATGATCCCGCAGGCACCGTTGGTCGGCGCGGTAACGACGCGGCCGCCGGCGGCGTTTTCTTCGTTCACTGCGAAGGCGAACATGTTGATCCAGTCGACAACGGCCATCGGATCGACGCTGGTCTTGTCATTGGTGACCAGCATACGGCGCAGGGCAGAGGCTCGGCGCGGTACGCGCAGCGGCCCGGGCAGAACGCCTTCGGTGTTGATGCCACGCTCGATGCCGGTACGCATCACGTCCCAAACCCGGGAGAAGTGGGCCGCGATCTCATCCTTACTGTGCAGGGCTAGCTCATTTTGCATCACCAGGCCGGACAGGGAGAGCCCGGACTCTTTGCAGTGACGCTGCAGATCGGCAGCGCTGCTATAGGGGTACGGGACGGCAACCTGCTGACTGCTCTGCTGGCCAAAGTGCTCTTCATCAACGATAAAGCCGCCGCCGATAGAGTAATAGGTCTTGCTGTAGAGCACCTTATCACCGGCCAGCGCGGTAATGCGCATACCGTTTTCATGCAGAGACAGATTGTCTTCGTGGAAGTTCATGCTGCTTTCCAGCGGGAACGCCACCTCATGCTGGCCGTTGGCCATCAGCAGACGGCCGCGGGTCTCTACGTCCTTGATGAAGACGGGGATGCTGTCGATATCGACGCTGTCCGGCAGGTTACCGGCCAGCCCCATGATGATGGCCAGATCGGTGTGGTGACCCTTGCCGGTGAGGGACAGGGAGCCATAAACGTCAACAACGACGCGGGTGACGTCGTTTAGCAGACCTTTTTCGATAAGGTCATCGCAAAATTGCTTACCGGCCTTCATCGGCCCTACGGTATGGGAACTGGATGGGCCAATGCCGATCTTATAAATATCAAAAACGCTAATCATATCGCCTCCAATGATTTATCAAGGCTGGAAATTGAAACTGTTGCCAGGATAAAAAAACGACCGGTGCGGAAGCCGCACCGGTCGGGCTGTTACTGTTATTAACCGAACAGGGTATACAGGATTGCAGAGATGGCAATCAGGCCCATAATCACAACGAAGACGTTGCTGATGTGGCCGCTGTACTTGCGCATGGCCGGTACCTTGTTAATGGCGTACATCGGCATCAGGAACAGGATCATCGCGATAACCGGACCGCCCAGGGTTTCAATCATCCCCAGAATGGATGGGTTCAGGGTGGCCACAACCCAGGTGGTGATCAGCATGAACAGAGCAGTGATTTTGTTCAGTTTGCCAATTTCGATGCTCTTACCGCGGCCACGCAGTGATTTGATGACCAGACCGTTGAAGCCTTCACGGGCACCCAGGTAGTGGCCCAGGAAAGATTTGGTGATGGCAACGAACGCAATGATCGGTGCAGCGAAGGCGATAACCGGCGTATTAAAGTGGTTGGCCAGATACGACAGGATGGAGAGGTTCTGGGCTTTGGCTTCGGCCAGGTCGGCCGGAGACAGGCTCAGTACACAGCTGAACACGAAGAACATAACGGTCAGTACCATCATGATGTGTGCGTAGCTCAGGATTTTGGAGCACTTTTTCTCAGCCAGCTCATCACCATACTCTTCACGCTTGGCAACGGCGAAAGCGGAGATGATAGGAGAGTGGTTGAAGGAGAACACCATAACCGGGATAGCCAGCCACAGGGTCATCCACAGGCCGCTGCCGGAGGCAGAGCTGGCGATGGCTGCGCTGTCGAAGATGGCGCTGTTCCAGTTCGGGATCAGATACAGGGCCAGCAGCATCAGAACGGCAACGAACGGATATACCAGGATGCTCATCACCTTCACAATCAGATGCTCACCGAAGCGGACGATGGTCATCAGGCCCAGGATCAGAATCAGGGACAGGATGATACGCGGCGGTGCGCTCATACCCAGCTGGTGAGTGATGAAGCTTTCCACGGTATTGGTGATCGCTACGCTGTATACCAGGCAGATAGGGTAGATAGCGAAGAAGTACAGCAGGGTTATCAGTTTACCCGCGCCAATGCCGAAGTGTTCTTCGACCACTTCAGTGATATCTTCGCCCGGTTTTTTGCCGGACAGCACGAAGCGGGTCAGACCGCGGTGGGCAAAGAATGTCATGGGGAACGCCAGGATCGCCATGATGATCAGCGGAATCAGGCCGCCGACGCCGGCGTTGATCGGCAGGAACAGAACGCCCGCGCCGATGGCTGTACCGTACAGGCCCAACATCCACATAGTATCTGACTTACGCCAGGCACTCTTGGAACCGGAGGTAGAAGCAATAGTACCAGTCTGAGTGGTGTCCATAGGGTCTCCAAATTGAACACATTTGTTCTGATCGGTCTGCCCGCTCTAAGGCCGACAGACACTCAATCAGGGAACTGAGTGAGTTAATAATTCCTAATGAAAAAACGAAAAAGTTTAATCCGTTAAATAAAGTTGCTGCGCGAAAAAGAGTACAAACAGTAACCGAACGCTGTCTGATTTAAACAGCGAACCGATTGAATCCGTTCACAAAACAACTTTTCTTGTTGGTGTGCTACAGCATTTTTCGGTCGCTAAGATATATTTTTATAGTTTAAACGTCCGTGATCAGACTCGCAAATGCAATATTCATTTATTTTTTAGCGCCGTTTGCCAAATTTTTGTCTAATCATAAAACATAAAATTAACAAACAGATTTGTGATTTTTAACACCAGATGAGTGATAAGTAAATATTTGTATATATTATGTCATAACTAATTTTATACCGTCACCCTCGAATCAATTATGTTCAGGTGAAATAACTCTTATAGGGTACGCGTTATTTGTGTTTTTAATCCATTGTTTTTAAATGATTTATTGTTGAAAGGTCAATTTATTTAAATTTGGATGAATTATTAACCTGGGTGGCTGAAAATAGAGCGATCGTTATCTTCCAGCCAACTAAATGAATAATAGGAAAAACCGAAAGATGATTATTTAATATTATGTATGATGATTAAAATTCCTTCTGGAAAGCAGCTCACATTTTAAAATAGAAAGGATGAGGCGATGTTTTACACAGGGGTGGCGATTATTTAATCGCAGTATCGATTATGGGGAGAGGCGGTGCTGGAAAAAAATAGACGTAAACCCCACGAACCGATGCTGAAGAGGGGGATGCCGTCGCGCACGACGGCGGAATAGGCCTCAGTACAGTAACTGAACCTTATGGGCGTTAAGGTATGCTTTCAGCTCGCCGTGTGGCGCCTGATCGGCGATCAGCGTACTGAAGTTTTCCAGCGGCGCTATCCAGGCACTGCGGACTTCGCCAAACTTGCTGGCGTCGGCAATCAGTAGCGTGCGGTTGGCACGCAGCATTGCTTTACGCTTGATCGCGATTTCGTCCAGGTTGTAACAGGTGGCTCCCTGCTGTACCGAGATGCCTGCCGCAGAGATAAAGGCCAGGGTTGGACACAGGTTGTCCAGTTCGCTGATCCCATCACTGGTGGCAAAAATGGCACTGTCCGGGTTAAAAATACCGCCGCACAGGATCACCCGGCAGTGGGGCTTGCTCTGAAGGGCCATGAAGGTATTGAGCGAATAGCAGATGCCGGTAAAATGCCTCTGTTCATCAATAGCATCAATGATAAAGGGAACCGTAGTGCCGCAGTCAAAAAATACCACGTCATCTTCCTGTACCTGTTGGGCGGCCAGGGCTCCGATATGGCGTTTCTCTTTGACCCGCCGCTCCTGCTGATCGCTGACAAAGTAGCGCACGCTCTGGTGGATTTTGGGATCGAGCACGACGTAGCCCCCCAGTAATACCACGTCGCCGTTCTGGGCTGCCAGGTCGCGGCGTACCGTCATTTCAGAGACATTAAGCAATTCGGCCGCATCTTTCAGGTGCAGCTTATCGGTACGTTTCAGTGCCTGGGACAGGCGGTTGATACGATCGTAACGCCGGGCTTCCATAATCTCTCT
Organism: Edwardsiella ictaluri ATCC 33202; assembly: GCF_000264785.1. Classification (GTDB taxonomy): domain Bacteria; phylum Pseudomonadota; class Gammaproteobacteria; order Enterobacterales; family Enterobacteriaceae; genus Edwardsiella; species Edwardsiella ictaluri. The sequence goes on from NZ_AFJI01000088.1 coordinate 59,522, forward strand.
CGTTAAATGATTCTGTGAATGGCGTGCAGTAGCTCATCGTCGCTGGCCGTAAAAATTTGCAGCACAGGGTAATCTGCCACCCTGGCGATGCCTGATACCTGGATTCATTGATAGATGGATCAAGCATTTTGCTACGTCCGTAGCGTACGGTAGCGACAGACGCAGACAATGTTAATTCTTCTACATGATACGCCGAATTCTGATGATTACGTGACATTTTTATCCGTCATACGTTGAGCTATCGATGGTTTGGGAGAGGGCTGCGCCTGTCTGCGATGACATGCGCGCCCGGCGTTGGGGCAACGTGTGCAGAAGGCGGCGCGGCGTTATTCAGGCTTGAACCCAACCGCGGCGGATGGCGTAGCTGAAGATCTGTCGGTGCAGGCGCAGCAGCACGCAGTGCAGCGCATCGCCGTAGTGTGGCCATAGCACATGAACCAGTCCACAGCTGGCCAGTGCTACCAAAAAGGCGCCGATCATATCCAGCGGCCAGTGCACGCCGAGGTAGATACGAGACCAGGCGATAGCGATACCACAGAGCATCAGCACGCTGCCGATCCTACGGCGTGGAGACCAGAAAAGAAACGCCAGTGCAAAGCTGAAGATGGCACAGCCGTGATCGCTGGGATAGGAGCTATCGGGTGCGTGGAGAAGGAACTGGTTACCGATCCCGATGGTGAAGGGGCGTGGATGGGGCAGCAGCCAGCCGATGATCTGTGCCAACAGCAGGGTGATTATCAGGGTGAGCGTCGCCTGGCTGATGATCACCCGGCGTGCGGGAAGCTGTGCGGCGTTACCCCATAACCAGCCGACCACAATGGTGAGTGGGACCACCAGGATCAGATCTTTGGCGATAAAACGGGCGAACATCAGCAAGGCCAGTGGCGCGTGCGGTGTGGCGTTGATCCACAGAAACAGGGTGCGGTTAAACTCTTCCATTCAAACAGACTCAATCAACAACGGAACAGGGAGGACGGCAGCCTGACCTCGCCTACTGCGAGTGGCGGACACTAAACTATAGGGAGAAGCGCCCGCCTACGCCAATGTTAATGCGCGGTGGTTATTGCCGGGTTTAACTACAGAATAATCGGTCAGGCTTAAGGAAACCTTATTCTGCCCGTGAAGAGTGAGCGAGCTGACAGAGTGAGTGGCGATTGGCGCAGTTGTGCCGGATATTGCCAGCCAGTGCGGCGATCAGATTCTCCACCGCACAGCGTGCCATCGCATAGCGGGTCTCATGCGTCGCCGATCCGATGTGCGGCAGTGCTATTACATTGGCTAAATGGAGTAGCGGATCGTCAGCAAAGAGCGGTTCAGGATCAAAAACATCCAACCCGGCAGCGCGTAATTGGCCTGACTGCAGCGCTTGGATTAGGGCCTGTTGGTCGACGATTTTCCCCCGGGAACCGTTGATCAGGATCGCGCCAGGTTTCATCTGGGCAAGTCGCTGCGCATTGATCAATCCTTGGCTCTTGGCGGTCAGCGGAAGTGTCAAACAGACGAAATCGGCACGGGCGAGCAAGGCTTCCAATGAGCAGCGCTGGGCGGAAAATACACGCTCTGCTTCGGGATGTGCATGGTTACTGTGATAGCACACCGACATGTTAAAGCCGGCATGCGCGCGTTGCGCCAAGGCATAGCCGATTCGCCCCATCCCGATGATGCCGATGGTTTTATGATGCACATCGATGCCGTAATGACGGGCGTCTATGCTGTTCTGCCATGCTCCGGCCTTGACCCATTCAGCCAGTTCCAGTGCCCTTCTGGCAGTCATCATCAATAACATAAACAGTGTATCGGCGGTGGTTTCAGTCAGAACGCCCGGGGTATGCATGAGCGCGATGCCGCGTTGAGAAAGGTCGTCGACGTCGAACTGATCGATGCCAACAGAGATGGTCGAGATGGCGCGCAGTCGTGGCGCATGGGCTAACAGGGCGGTATTGATGGTGGCACCGGAGCCGATCAGGCCGATAGCGTCGGCGAGCGCTGCCTGTACCTGATGGCGGTTGTCGGCGGTAAGAGTGGCGAAGCTAAATAACTGCCCGGAATAGTAGATCACTCAGGGGGAACTCAGTCCGGTTTATGCGATCTGATCAATCGCTGAATATCCCAAATCACCAGCCGGACTGAGCAATGCCGATCATCGCACCAATACCCAGAGCTGAACGACACTTCATGCAGAAAACGATCCATAAAACAAAGGACAAAAACCACGCCCGGCGGCTGACAGCCATGCTGATGCTGCATCGTGGTGACACCGTCAGTCATGTAGCCAGAACGCTCTGCTGTGCCCGCTCGTCGATTGGTCGCTGGATTAACGGGCTCACACTGTCTGGTGCTGAAGGCCTGAAGTCATTGCCGTCAGGACGTGGGAAGCGCTGGCCGTTTGAGCATATTTGCGCATTGCTGCGTGAGCTTGTTAAGCATTCTCCTGGTGATTTTTGTTATCAGCGTTCCCGCTGGAGTACCGAACTGCTGGCGATCAAAATCCGTGATATCACGGGTTGTCCGCTACATGCTTCAACCATCCGGCGATGGTTACCTGCAGCCGGACTGGTATGGCGCAGAGCAGCACCAACACTGCGTATCAGGGAGCCGAATAAGGAAGAAAAAATGGCAGCGATTAATGTGGCGTTAGCCAGTTGTACCACAAGACACTCTGTGTTTTACGAAGATGAAGTGGATATCCACCTCAATCCCAAAATCGGCGCTGAGTGGCAGCTACGCGGGCAGCAAAAGCGCATCGTCACGCCGGGCCAGAATGAAAAGTACTCTCTTGCCGGCGTACTGCACAGTGGTACGGGTAAAGTCAGCTACGTTGGTGGAAATAGTAAAGATTCATCCTTATTTATCAAGCTTTTAAAAGATCTGAAGGCGACATGCCGGCGGGCAAAAACGATTACGCTCATTGTCGATAATTACATCATTCACAAAAGCCGTGAAACATTGCGCTGGCTGAAAGCAAACCCAACGTTCAAGGTGATTTACCAGCCGATTTACTCGCCGTGGGTCAATCATATCGAACAGTTGTGGCAGGCGCTTCATGAGACAATAACCCGAAATCACCAGTGCCATTCAATGTGGCAACTGTTAAAAAAGGTTCGTCATTTTATGGATACCGTCAGCCCATTCCCCGGAGGGGAACATAGACTGGTTAAAGTGTAGCGGTATTAGGATCAGTTAATTAGATCTTCATCATCTTTTCTATTTGGTTTGAACAATTCTGAAATTTGTGAATCAGCTGTTCTGGATCTAATTCTCTCGTTAAAATCCTTCAATCCATCACTCTGCTCAGTTGCACGATTCCTCTCAACACTCGTAAGGATATGATCATTAATTCCCACTATCCTGCTTGATATAACACCAGACAATTCATCACCACCAATATCTTTAGCATGCGCCACAAGAGCATTACCGAGATTAACTTTCCATGGCTGTACTTCATAGTAAGGTACTTGACCATTCAATGATAAAAACTCACCTAAAGATTGGTCACCACTAGCCATCCCTGAATCAGCAAGGGCCATAAAATCATAGAGTATATTTTGAGGTAGTGAATTAACAAAAACGATATTTATTCTACCTCCTCCTTCCCCATCAACATTAACTTTATGATGGATTGTTTGTTTTTCTGCATCGTCAGGTTTGGCAACATAGATATTTGCTGATGAAAATAAATCTTGAGGATTATAATCATCTCCGCCATGAGATAAAACCCCCTCTGTATATTTAATTAATTTATCTTCATTTTTTTCATTCAATAATCTCACAACAATAATGTAATTAGCGTTACCACTTTGATTTTCAGATAGTGTGTTAGTGACAAATACACGAACTGCATTATATATATTTGGTGAGCTAATATAAGCAATATTATATCTTGATTGTTTTTCTAAAGAAAAGTTATAACTATCAAGCAAATTAACCAAGTCCCTTTCACACCGTTCCCTTACAATATCGACAGTATGTTTATCAACGGGAAGATAGCCAATAGCCCCCTCCGAAAACCCTAATGAATAATACATGCTTTTATTAAAGCCGCTTTTTTTAAACATATCCTCGCGTTCAAGAACTCTGGCATTATCAGGAGAAATAAAATCCATCTCTTCAATACAAGCAACATCATCTTTATTAAGATGATATTCATGGCACAAACTTTCAATAATATCATGAAGCTTCGCTGGTGAGCATATGGCTGCAGGTGCAACGACAAAAATCGGATCATAAAAATCACCTATACTGTGCTCTACGGAGCAATGTGAAATATTACGGTGATTATTATTGAATGTAGGGTCACCAAACAAAGTGCAATCAACAGGAACAATGGTTATCCGGCAGTCTTGTTCTAAAGCAAGATTTGCAATCTTATTAGCTAAAGAAATATCCCCAGAACCACCACAGATTGGATTAATTAACACAACATCACGTCTGTTAGTTAATTTTCCTAATGATTCATTAGTGAGTTTACTAATAGATGGGACTCGAGAAAGTGACTGAGAAGACGGTGTTTCAACTTTGTGCAAGGGCATGTAAATAGCACCATTATTTAATAATAAACATCAAGGGAATAGTAAATAATATTTGCAAAAAATGTAATATGGAAAAGATGAGTATTAAATTAACATTTATATAACTATTTTTCTTTTGTTTTTCGGATCTTAATTTTAACCGATTGAATAGACATGGGTTTAACAGACACCTCAAAGTCATTTATGGACTGATCACAAAACCATAGACAAATTCTGTCCTCACGACGAGGCCCGTTCAAAGGCCTACGGACTAACGCCTCCTAAATAGCTGCGCGGAATAGTAGATCACTTTGAGGGAACTCAGCCCGGATTGTGCGATCTGATCAATCGCTAAACCAATCAAAATCACCAACCGGACTGAGCAATGCCGATCATAGCACCCATTCCCCGAACTGACCGACGCTTGATGCAGAAAACTATCCATCAAACGCGTGATAAAATCATTCCCGCAGGCTGACCGCTATGCTGATGCTGCATCGGGGCGACCGTGTCAGCGACGTTGCCAGAACGCTCTGCTGCGCCCGCTCATCGGTGGGACGCTGGATTAACTGGTTTACGCTGTCAGGTGTTGCAGGACTGAAATCATTACCCGCCGGGCGTTCCCGCCGTTGGCCGTTCGAGCATATCTGCTCGCTGTTACGTGAGCTGGTAAAACACGCTCCCGATGATTTTGGCTACCAGCGTTCACGCTGGAGTACAGAACTTCTGACAATAAAAATCAATGAGATAACCGGTTTCCAGTGACATACCGGAACTGTTCGCCACTGGTTGCCGTCTGCGGGTCTGGTATGGCGAAGGGCCGCGCCTACTCTGCGTATCCGTGACCCGTATAAGGATGAGAAGATGGCGGCAATCCACAAAGCACTGAACGAATGCAGCGCAGAGCATCCGGTATTTTATGAAGATGAGGTAGATATCCATCTTAATCCCAAAATCGGTGCGGACTGGCAGCTACGCGGGCAGCAAAAACGGGTGGTGACGCCGGGACAGAACGAAAAATACTCTCTGGCCGGAGCACTGCACTGCGGAACGGGCAAAGTCAGCTACGTGGGCGGAAACAGAAAAAGTTCATTACTATTCATCAAGTTGCTGAAGCAGCTTAAAGCGATGTACCGGCGGGCGAAAACCATCACTCTGATCGTGGACAACTACATTATCCACAAAAGCCGGGAAACGCAGCGCTGGCTGAAGCAAAATCCGAAGTTCAGGGTGATTTACCCGCCAGTTTACTCGCCGTGGGTGAATCATGTTGAGCGGCTATGGCAAGCGCTTCACGACACGATAACGCGTAATCATCAGTGCCGTTCAATGTGGCAACTGTTGAAAAAGGCTCGTCATTTTATGGAAATCGTCAGTCCATTCCCCGGAGGGAAACATGGTCTAGCAAAAGTGTAGCGGTATTAGGCGCAGCTATTTAGGTGTCATCCATCTGCCACGGCATCGACGAACGTGTGCAGGCGTTCCTGCAGCGGCCGCTGGAAGGGGAGTGGCCCTATCTGTAGCTGGATGCGACCTACGTGAAGGTGCGCAAGAACGGTCGGGTGGTCAGCGTGGCGGTAATAATCGCCTGCGCGGTCAGCCCGGACGGTCGCCGGGAGATTATCGGGATGGGTATCGGTGAGTCAGAAGCCAAAGCGTTCTGGCTGGCCTTCCTGCTGAGCCTGAAGGCGCGCGGTCTGGAAGGCGTGAAACGGGTTATCTCCGACTCGCACAGCGGCCTTAAGGCGGCAATCCGGCAGGTGTTCTCTACCAGCGGGCAGCACTGCCGGGTCCACTTCATGCGCAACGTGCTGGGGCGCGTCAGCCGTACCAGTCAGTCGGTGGTCCGCGCCGCGCTGCAGCAGGTGTTCGTGCAGACCGGGGAGAAAAGTGCTCATGCCACCTGGCGCGAGGTGGCGGCTCAGCGGGAGAAGCGCTTCCCGGCGGTCACGGAGATGATGGACGAAGCGGAAGAGGACGTGCTGGCGTACTTCGGCCTCCCGAAAGCACACCGGGTGAAAATCCACTCGACCAACACGCTGGAGCGCCTGAACAAAGAGGTGAAACGGCGTGCAGACGTGGTGGGCATCTTCCCCAACGAAGAGAGCATCATGCGGCTACTGGATGCGTTACTGACGGAGCAGAACGAAGAATGGCTGCTGCAGAAGCGCTACCTGCCACAACACAACATGGCGGAGAGAGAGCAGACCGCTGAAAAAGAAGTAATCGACGCGCTGCCAATCAGCGCATAAGAGGTCCGTTACCGGGCCGGAAGGCTGTAACTGAATTGACACCACCTTTACGGACTCGACCGTCTACCGGGGTGGGGGCAGTCCACTAAACATCTAAAGCAGTGTGCAAAAATTGTGTCAAGAAACCCTCTTGCCGCATTTTTGTTACGGATGAGTACATGTTACAAAAGGGGTAAGGGGGGCGATAGGTTGATCATACAGGTGGTTGTTGAAGGTATGTCTCCACATCGTACACGCTGTTTATTTAAACATTTGATTATAAAGTAATTTTTCTGCAGGCAATAAAAAACCCGATAATCTTGAACCTAAGCGGCGGGATTATCGGGCTCCTCAATATGGGGACGTCAAAGAAAAGCAGTGGCACTAATTCAGACTGACGGCGACGGGGAAAGTTCAGTCGCCGCTAAAAAAGTCATGCGTTTTTGCGTAGCGGCGTCGGGGGTTAGCCGACGACGCCAGGCCATACAATGATGATAAGGGTACCGGCCAGCGTCAACAGTACGTTGGCGATGGCGTAGGTCCCCGCGTAGCCCAAGGCTGGAATGTTGCTGCGTGAGGCATCGTTGATGATGTCCATGGCCGGGGCACAGGTACGGGCCCCCATGATGGCGCCAAACAGCAGCGCGCGGTTCATTCTCAGCACAAAGGCGCCGAAGAGAAAGCAGATCACCACTGGCACCAGGCTGACGATCAGCCCGGCTATCAGCATTTGACCGCCGACCTCACCCAGCCCGTGGCGCATGCCAGCGCCGGCACTCAGGCCGACTCCGGCCATAAACACCATCAGACCAAACTCTTTGACCATATTGAGGGCCCCCTGGGGAATATAGCCAAAGGTAGGGTGGTTGGCGCGCAGGAATCCCAACATGATGCCGGCAAACAGCAGGCCGGCGGCGTTGCCGATGCCAAAGGAGAAGCCGGTAAACTGAAAGGTGATCAGACCGATCATCAGACCAATAATGAAGAATGCGCAGAACGCCAGCAGATCGGTCACCTGGCTGTGGATAGAGATAAAGCCGATGCGATCGGCCACGCTCTTGACGCGGCGGGCGTCACCGCTGACCTGCAGCACATCTCCTTTATTCAGAACGATGTTATCGTCGATCGGCATTTCTATCTGGCTGCGGATCACCCGGTTTAAAAAGCAGCCGTGGTCAGTCAGTTTAACCTGGCTCAGGCGTTTGCTGACGGCGTTGCTGTTTTTTACGACGATCTCTTCGGTAACGATACGCATATCCAGAAGATCGCGGTCGAAGACCTCTTTACCGTTGCGAAAGCTGGGGTCGAGACGGGCGTGGGCGTCCGGGTAGCCGACCAAGGCTATCTCATCGCCGACCTGCAGTACTGCATCGCCGTCCGGTGTGGCCAGAATGCCATTACGGCGGATCCGCTCTATATAGCATCCGGTCTGACTGTATATGCCCAGCTCGCGCAGGTTTTTACCGTCGGCCCAGGCGACCAGCTCGGGGCCGACGCGATAGGCGCGGATCACCGGCAGAAAGACTTTGCGCTGCGTGTCGTTGTCCAACCCCCGCTCGCGGGCAATTTGCTGGGCGGAGGTTGGCAGATCCTGGTGCTGTAGCTTGGGAAGATAGCGGGCGCCGAAGATCAGGCTGACCAGGCCGACCAGGTAGGTCAGGGCGTAGCCCAGGCTGAGATGATCCTGAAGCTGCCCCAGCTGGGGGTTATCGGCCATGGTCTGGCGCAGGGTATCGCCGGCGCCGACCAGCACCGGGGTCGAGGTCATCGAACCGGCCAGCATACCGGCGGTCAGGCCGATATCCCAGCGGAATAGTTTACCCAGCCCCAGCGCGATGCACAGGGCACTGGCAACCATCACCAGCGCCAGCATCAGATAGTTTTTACCGTCGCGGAAGAAAATAGAGAAGAAGTTGGGGCCGGCTTCTACACCTACGCAGAAAATAAACAGCATGAACCCCAGGTTGAGGGCATCGGTGTTCATTGAAAAGTGCTGTTGCCCGAGCAGCAGGGAGACCACCAGTACGCCGATGGAGTTACCCAGTTGAATGGAGCCAAGGCGCAGCTTACCGAGGCAAAGCCCCAGTGCCAGTACTACGAACAGCAGCAGGATATAATTGCCCGTTAACAAATTAGCAACATCAATATTCATGTAGAATAACTTATCGTTAACTATCAGGTTCTTGATATGATTGACTGTTAGAGCTAAATTCAACCATAGAATATAAGAGAATTCACCTAAGATTCTGCGTTGGTGAATGGTGGATACCCGCGGGGGTATGATCGCTCATATTAGACGGTTGACTGGCGGACAGCCAGTAAAAAGCCGTTTTCAGTTGATGGTTCGTTGTTTTTCTGCGCCGGGAAGTGGTTTGTTCACCGTCGTCGGGCCCGCCCAATAGGGCATGCCTGTCACAAGGTGAGCAGATTTAGCGTTTCGCTATAGGGAGGGAGAGCATGGCGAACGGACGGCGTTGGTTTACCCTGATACTCTGTTTTTTGATGGTGACGACACTGTTTCTGTTGTCACACTGCTATGTCCAGGCCCACGGTGGTATCGCTGAGCCGCCGGGCATGCGCCCGGGGCTGCTGCTTTATATGTTGCCGGGGTTTATCCTGTGTCCGCTGGCGCGCCGTCAGCGGGTGCTGACGGTCTTTTGTGGTGCGCTGGTATCGGCGGTGTTTTGTCAACTGCTGCATATGCTGTGGCTGGCCGATGATGAAACGCCGCTGCAGCTGTTGCCCTACACCACTAGCATGGTGTTCTGGTGCGTGTTTGGTGCCCTGCTGTACTGGTTTGCCGCGACGTTGTGTGGCCAGCGGGCGGTTAGATAGTCTATACCGATTAATCTCTATCGCTTTAACGGTAGCGTTGCGCCAAAATAAAAAACCCGCCGCGGCGGGTTTTTTGCTGTGCAGGTGGCGTTATTTGCTCTTATCAAACAGCTGCAGATGCGTTTTGGCATAGGCCTCAAAATCGGTGCAGCCGCCGATATGCTGCTGATCGATGAACACCTGCGGAACGGTTTCGACCGGTTTGCCCACAGTCTTGGAGAGATCCTCTTTACTGATGCCCTCTGCGTGGATATCGACGTAGCGAAAAGTGAAGTCGTCGCGCTCGGCGGCCAGTTTTTCAGCCAACTCTTTTGCACGGACACAGTAGGGGCAGCCCGGACGCCCAAAGATTACAGCAAACATGGTAGGACTCCTTAAAGAGATAGAGGCGCTCGCTGAATCCAGACCGGGTTCGACGGACGCTCGGAATTGAGGTTACTATGCCTGTTAGCGTCGGTAAAAAGAAGTAGGATTTGCCTGTTACTTTGATAAATTTGGTCTATTCAATGACAAGGTTTGACCGATGGCTGTGTACGGGGTATCTCTGCCGGAGAGTATAAAGGGTGGATTGACCATCAGGTTACGTCACACCGTCAGCCATTGGCGCGGCTATTTCTGTTTCAAACGACTTACCGGGGATCACTGTTTGGCCGATAGCTGCGCACGCGGTGTCTCCGCCGGAGAGCATTAAGGGGTAGACTGACTACCAGATTACGCCGTACCGTCAGCCATTGGTGCGGCCATTTCCGTCTCAAACGACTTACCGGGGAGCACTGTTTCGTTATGATGTCGACCATCGATCTACTGCGTGATCACCGTTCTATCCGCCAGTTTAGCGCCGAAGAGATCGGCGAAGCACAGCGGCTGGCTATTCTGGAGGCGGCGCGTGCAACGTCATCGTCCAGCTTTCTGCAGTGTACGTCGATTATCCGGATCACCGAGCGCGCGCTACGTGAGCAGCTGGTCGAGCTGGCCGGTGGGCAGCAGTACGTGCTGGACGCCGCCGAGTTCTGGGTGTTCTGCGCAGACTTTCAGCGTCACCATCAGATCTTTCCGCAGGCGGATCTGGGGTCGGCTGAACAGCTGCTGCTGGGCTGCGTTGACACGGCGCTGATGGCGCAAAATGCGCTGACGGCAGCCGAGTCGCTGGGGCTTGGCGGGGTATTCATTGGCGGCATACGCAATAATATTGAGCAGGTGACGGCGCTGCTGGGCTGCCCGCAGCATGTCCTGCCGCTAATGGGTCTGTGCTTGGGGCATCCGGCGCAGCATCCGCAGCAAAAGCCGCGTCTGCCGCTGAGTATTCTGGTGCATGAGAATGGCTATCAGCTGCTGGATCGCGCCGCGCTGGCGCAATACGACGCCCACGTTACTGCCTACTATGCCCAGCGTAGCGATAACGTCCGCCAAGAGAGCTGGAGCGAACAGATGAGCCGTACCCTGGAGAAGGAGCAGCGTCCCTTTATGCTGGCCTACCTGCGGCGTCAGGGTTGGATCACCCACTGAGCGCCGGCGCGCAGTGCTCAGTGGGCGCTGAACTGGTTGCTGTCGCGGTAGTAGCGGAAGCCGGCGGCGCCGAGGCGCGATTCCAGCAGGGGCTGTGGTATCGCATAGCGCCTGCAGCGAGTCGCACTCGTCGCGCAGCTTCATATTAATGATACTCAGCAGCATCAGTGGTTCCATCGTGGCGTAGCGGGATAGCGGCATGGCAGTCTCCTGATGGTTGGTGGGCAGCCATGCCCGGGGGCAATAAATTGCCCCCGGGCATGGCTAAAGTGGCTAAAGTTCCGTAAGCTATGTCCCCTTTCTGACAGTTTATTATTACCTGATTTATCTTTGTAAGGTAGAGCGCTATGGATCCACTAATCGTCCCCGATCTGGATGTGCTGCGGCACTGGCTGGATCAACTGGGCATCACGTTCTTTGAGTGTGACTCCTGCCAGGCGCTGCATTTACCGCACATGCAGAATTTTGACGGGGTATTCGACGCGAAGGTTGACCTAATCGATAACACTATCCTGTTCACCGCACTGGCAGAGGTGCGTCCTACGGCGCTGATCGCGCTGGTGGGCGAGCTTAGTCAGATTAATGCCAGCACGCTGGGCGTCAAGGCCTTTGTTGATATTCAGGATGACAACTTACCCAAGTTTATTGCCTGTATGTCGCTGAATGTCAGCGTCGGTGTGTCTCAAGCGCAGTTTGCCGCCTTTATGCAGCAGGGCGAGGAGCAAATCTCGATGGTGATGATGGAGGCACGGGCCAACGGTATGCTGTTCCTGGGGGAAGGTGAAGAGGGCGAGGGTGAGTTTAGCGCCGAGAGTGCCAGCGGACCGGTCATCCACTGACATTTATCATCTAATATATTGATATCGCATCTGAACATGCATGGTTGACTTGTGTCATCCGTGTGGAGTCCCTATAGTAGAAAACCCGGTATTTCTCAGGGCTGGATGATATGTTGCAGAGGGTTCAAGTGCCGCCGCGCAGCGATGGAGGCGGTTTCGCGCCGGTTCCGGTTCTGGTTGCCGGTATGGCTATCATTGGCATTCGCCTGGCTGGCGCCCTACTGCTGTTGGTGACGCAGGGGGTCGCGGGGCTCACTGACTTTATCGGTGGCGCCTGGCAGACCTGGGAGGGTGGTGCGTTGCTGTTGGCCTGCCTGGGGCTGTGGCTGGCTGAGCTGGGCTGCGGTGCGGCGGTGATGCGTGGCAGCGCCTACGGCTGCGGGATTTACCTCGGCTGCCAGCTGTTGGTGACCGGCTATATGCTGTGCTCCTCTCTCGGCGGTTTTCATCCTGAGCTTTTCAGCGTGGATGGCGATGACAGCGGCCAAATCGTGCGCGCGCTGCTGGGGCAAAAGCTGCCCGACCTGCTGATCCTGGCGCTGTTATTTATCCCCTCTGCCAGCCGTCGCTACTTCCGGCAGCGGCTGTGATACAATCCGCCACCCCGTCCGTTTCCATTTTCATTTCCATCAAGTGAGTTGTGATGCATTGTGTCCAGTATCAGGCGGGCCGCTGTCATTCCTGCCAGTGGCTCTCCATTCCCTATTCCCGTCAGCTGGAGGATAAACAGCGGCACCTGTCCGCGCTGCTGAGTGGGCATTCCGTTGCGCAGTGGCTGTCAGCGCAGCCCAGCGCTGAGCTGGCGATGCGTAACAAGGCGAAAATGGTGGTCAGCGGAAGCGTCGAGCGCCCTCTGCTGGGCATGCTGCAGCGCGACGGCAGTGGGGTGGATCTGTGCGATTGTCCGCTGTATCCGGACAGCTTTGCCGTCGTCTTCGCCGCGTTGAAGTCCTTTATTCCCCGTGCCGGTTTGACCCCCTACAGCGTAGCGCGTCGGCGCGGGGAGCTTAAGTATTTGCTGCTTACCGAAAGCCGTCTCAATGGCGAGATGATGCTGCGCTTTGTGTTGCGCTCAGAGACCAAGCTGGCGCAGCTGCGTCAGGCGCTGCCGTGGCTACAGGCGCAGCTGCCGCAGCTGGCGGTAATCAGCGTCAATATCCAGCCGGTGCACATGGCCATTCTGGAGGGAGAGCGGGAGATTTTTCTGACGTCGCAGCAGGTGCTGAGTGAGTCTTTTAACGGCGTGCCGCTCTATATCCGCCCACAGAGCTTCTTTCAGACCAACCCCGCGGTGGCTCAGGCGCTGTACGCGCAGGCGCGCGACTGGGTTCAGGCGCTGGGGGTGACGGAAATGTGGGATCTGTTTTGCGGTGTCGGGGGGTTTGGCCTGCACTGTGCGACCCCGGAGATGACGCTGACCGGCATTGAGATCAGCGCCGGGGCCATCGCCTGCGCCCGCCGTTCTGCGGCCCAGCTGGGGCTCACGAAGGTAAGCTTCGCCGCCCTGGATTCCGGCGCCTTTGCCGACGCGCACAGCGCTGTGCCGCAGCTGGTGCTGGTAAACCCGCCGCGGCGCGGTATCGGTGCGGCGCTGTGTGACTATATGAATCGCATGGCGCCGCCCTATATTCTGTACTCCAGCTGCAATGCCCAGAGCATGGTGCAGGATATTGAGCGTCTGGCCGACTACCGGATCGAAAAGGTCCGTCTGTTCGACATGTTTCCCCATACCGCGCACTATGAGGTCCTTACGCTGCTGGTGCGCGCATCTGCATAGACCGCCGCCGAACGTCAGGGGCGGTAGGGGATCCCTTCCAGCGCCAGCAGGGCCCGTTTGATGGCCAGTCCGCCGCTGTAGCCGGTCAGGTTACCGCCCTTGCCAAGAATGCGATGGCAGGGGATCAGAATGGCGATCGGATTACGCCCGACGGCGCCGCCGACCGCCCGCACGGCGCGCGGATTGTCCAACCGCCGGGCGAGTTCACCATAGTGGCTGCACTGGCCATAGGGAACCTCGCTCAGCTGCTGCCATACCTGTCGCTGAAAGGCGGTGCCCTGCGGCGTCAGTGGCAGATCCTGCCAGCAGGGACGCTCTTTGGCGAAGTAGGCATCGAGCAGGGCGCGGGTGCGCCGCAGCAGGGGATGTGCGCCGCAGCGGCGCCAGTCGGTGGGGATCACTCGCGCGATCACCTCATTGGGCAGCCATAGCTGGCTCAGGCCGCCGCCATCGGCGGCCATCAGCAGTGGGCCGAGGGGGGAGTCATAGTGGTCATAGTCCATAGCGTATCCTGAAGCGTGGCGTGGCGCCGACGGGCGGAGGCGACATGCTAACAAATCGCGCCCGGAGCGCCAACCGGATGCATTCAGGACGCCGGGAACCACTTGTCGCTGATCTTCTGATAGGTGCCGTTCGCCTTGATGGCGGCCAGCGCCTGATTCAGCTGATGTAGCAGCGCCTGGTTGTCCGGGCGCACCGCGATGCCCAGCCCGATGCCAAAGTACTGCGGATCGGTGACATACTCGCCGACCGCCGCCAGCTGCGGATTGTTTTTCAGCCACTCATTGACCACCGCGGTATCGCCGAAGACGCCATCAATACGCCCGTTTTTCAGATCCAGAATCGCATTCTGGTAGCTGTCATAGGCCACCGGCTTGATCTCCGGATGTTTATCCTGCAGGTACTTCTGGTGAGTGGTCCCGTTTTCCATGCCGACCCGCAGCCCCTTCATATCGGCTATCGAGTGATATTTGCCTTTCTGCGCGATGATGATCGCCGAGTTGGCGTAGTAAGGCTGGGTGAACGCCACCTGCCTCTGTCGCTCCGGGGTGATGTCCATGCCGGAGATAACGGCGTCGTAGCGTTTGAACTTCAGCGCCGTGATCAGGCTGTCAAACGCCTGGTTGTTGAAGGTGCAGTTCGCCTTCATCTCCTGGCACAGCGCCTTGGCCAGATCGATGTCGAAGCCGACGATGTTGTTGCTGGCATCCAGGGATTCGAACGGCGGGTAGGTGGCCGATGAGGCGAAGCGGATATTCTCTGCCGCCTGGGCGCTGAAACTGCAGGCGACAACGATGGCGCAGGCCAGTAACTTCTTCATGCTTAACTCCTGTACAAGGCTAATCCCGATAAGGATAGAGGGCGTCTGTCGATTCCCCTCTGCCTTGGGCGCGTGCCGGAAACGATCGGCGCGATGGCACAGACGGGGCTGGAGTTGAATGTGCCACCGAGTGCATTATTATGCAATAGAAGTGGGTAAATATATTTTCTGTATTTCTTGTCAGGTGTAAAAAAAGGCCGTGGATAACCGACCTTTCAAGACATTGAACCGTTTAACTACGTTGCTCAAATGCCAGCGCCCGGCGCTCAATCATGCGCATCATCAGCGTCAATAGGCCGTTGACGCACAGGTAGACCAGGCCGGCGGCGCCGAATACCATCACGTCGTAGGTGCGCCCATACAGCTGCTGGGCATAGCCCATCACCTCCATCAGGGTGATGGTGTAGGCCAGCGACGTGCTCTTAAAGATCAGCACCACCTCGTTGGAGTAAGAGGAGAGCGCGCGCTTAAAGGCATAGGGCAGCAGAATCCGCAGGGTTTGGGCCTTGGACATGCCCAGCGCCGCGCAGGATTGCCACTGGCCGTTGGGAATGGCGCGCATCGCGCCATAAAACAGCTGGGTGCTGTAGGCGGCGCTGTTGAGCGCCAGCGCCAGCATGGCGCACAGCCAGGGCTGAGATAGGGCACTCCACAGCCAGGGTGTATCACGGATCCAGGCAAACTGCCCGGGGCCGTAGTAGATCAGGAAAATCTGCACCAGCAGCGGAGTGCCGGTAAACAGAGTGATGTAACCCTGCACCAGCGGCGTCAGGATCAGCGGCCGCAGGGTCAGGATCACGGTAAAGCACAGCGCCAGCGCCAGGGCGACCAGCAGGGAGACCACGGTGAGCGACAGGCTGGTATGCAGCCCCTGCAGCAGATCCGGAATATAGCTCAACATCATGCGGCACTCCGTTCAAAGCGGGTGGTACGCAGCTCAATACGCTTGAGAACGTATTGGCTGAACAGGGTGATCACCAGGTAGATCGCCGCCGCGATGCAGTACCAGGTGAAGGGCTCCTGGGTTCGGGTGGCGATGCTCTTGGTCTGTAGCATCAGATCGTTGACGCTGATCAGCGAAACCAGCGCGGTATCCTTGAGCAGCACCAGCCACTGGTTGCCCAGCCCCGGCAGGGCGTGGCGCCACATCTGCGGCATCACCAGGCGGAAGAATATCTGGCTGTTACTCAGCCCCAGTGCCATTCCGGCCTCACGTTGCCCTTGCGGTACGGCCTTCAGCGCACCGCGCAGGGTCTGCGAGCCATAGGCGGCGTAGAGCAGCGCCAGCGCCAGCACGCCGCACAGGAACGGGCTGACTTCGAAATTCTCGATATTCAGCTGCAGTCGCAGCGTGGTAAAGCCCAGGTTCAGGCCGATGCCGTCGGAGAGCCACAGCAGCATTTGGGCCGAGCCGAAGTAGATGAACAGTACCACCAGTATCTCCGGCAGTCCGCGTAGCAGAGTGACCCAGGCGGTGCCCAGCAGCGCCATCGGACGACAGCGGACGGATTCCCAGACGGCGAACAGCATGGCGAACACCAGGCCGAGCAGCAGGGCGCAGAGAGCCAGACCGACAGTGATGCCGGCGGCATGTAATAAGGGGGTCAATTCAATCATTTTCTGACGCCTATCCCATCAGGCGACCCGCGCCGCCTGGATGATCCTAACCATAACGCCTACGGAGAGAGGCCCTACTGGTGTTCCCGGGGGTTATTTCTGGAACCACTTGTCATAGATAGTCTGATACTGGCCATCCTGTTTGAGCTGGTTCAGCGCCGCGTTGAACTGCTCCAGCAGCGGGCCATTGCCCTTGCGCACGGCGATCCCCAGCCCGGTACCGAAGTAGTCGGCATCGGTGACCTTGGTACCGACCGGCGCCAGATTGGGGTTTTGCTTCATCCACTCATTGACCACTGCCGTGTCACCGAATACCGCATCGATACGGCCATTCTTCAGATCGAGGATGGCGTTCTGATAGCTGTCATAGGGCACCGGCGTCAGCTCGGGGTGTTTATCCATCAGGTATTTTTGATGGGTGGTGCCGTTCTGGATCCCGACGCGCTTGCCCTTCAGCGCGGCTACGTCGGCAACCTTGCCTTTTTCGGCGATGAACAGTGCGGAATTGTCATAGTAGGGCTGGGAGAAGTCGACCTGTTTCTGCCGTTCTGGCGTGATATCCATGCTGGAGATCACCGCATCGATACGTTTGAACCGCAGACTGGGGATCAGACTGTCAAAGGACTGGTTGCTGAAGGTACAGGTGGCCTTCATCTGCTGGCAGATGGCGTTGGCCAGATCGACGTCGAATCCCTGCATTTTATTCTGTGCATCCATAAACTCGAATGGCGGATATGAGGCTTCGGCGGCAAAACGGATGGTTTGTGCCGCCGTGGCAGAGACGCTGATACCGGTTAATATCGCAGCAATTATGATTTTTTTCATCGCAGACTCCAACGGGTTACCCTTGGCCTCGTGGCCATCAGTGGGACAGATATCCGGCAAACTCACTGGTCTGCGGATCACTAAAGTGGCTGTCATCGCCCTGCTCAATAATGCGCCCCTGCTCCATATAGACAACGCGGCTGGCAGTCTTGCGCGCGACCTCCACTTCGTGGGTCACGATCACCTGGGTGATCCCGGTTTCGGCAAGCTCTCGAATAATGCTGACGATCTGTGCGGTGATCTCTGGATCCAGCGCGGCGGTCGGCTCGTCGAACAGCAGCACCTGTGGCTCCATCATCAGCGCGCGGGCGATGGCGACACGCTGTTGCTGACCGCCGGAGAGGTGCAGTGGATAGCGTGCCACGAACTTGCCCAGACGCAGGCGCTGCAGCAGTTTGTCGGCCCGCGCCAGCGCCGCCTCTTTTGACAGCCCCAGCACCCGGCAAGGCGCCTCGATCAGATTTTGCATCACTGTCAGGTGCGGCCACAGGTTGTACTGCTGGAATACCATGCCGACGTTACGACGCAGATCGCGGATAGCCTTTTCCCCCGGCGGCTGGCGAAAGTCAAACTGGTGGCCGGCGATATTCAGGGCGCCGGAGCGTGGCATCTCCAGCAGGTTTAGCACCCGTAGCAGGGAGCTTTTTCCTGCGCCACTCGGCCCAAGCAGGACCAGCGTCTCGCCGGCCGGGCATGCCAGGGTAATATCAAACAGCGCCTGGTGTGCGCCGTAGTAGCAGTTAATTCCGTCAATCTGAATACTCATGCGCTTAATCTGAATAGCAATTGATAAGGCAAAGAGTAACTTCATCAGAATAACTATGCAATATTTGTGGTTTAAAATTTAAGAATGCGTACCCTGACCGCTCAGAAAGAGTACGATATCGGGTTATGGTTCGTCGGATGGCGCAGGGAAAAAGGGTGTGCTAAGGCGGCGCGGGCGGTCTGAGGCCGCCCGACTATCGTTTAGTCATAGTCAATGTTGATGGTAACGTTGGCTTCCAGCGGGCCGGGCTGCGCCAGGCTGCGGTTATAGACATAGTAACCGGCGTGGATGGGGATATTGAATCCACGCTCGGGCAGCGTCGTCCACTGGGGGATCAGCCGGATGACGCTGGGCTGAGCCGCCGCGCCGCCCAGCGTGATAGGCTGCTGCTGCTCGTTGTACAGTATAAAGCCGACGCCGCCAGTCCCCGAGTGTGGCAGTACGACGCGGGGATTCTCCGGCAGCAGCGCGTCGCTGCTCAGGGTCACCCGTAGGGTGCGGTTGGTCTGAGCTCTGCTGTCATCACCGCTGAGCGAGTCGCATTGTGCGACCAGTGAGTGGTTGGCAATCGCGCTGGTGACAGCACCGCCTTGCGTCAGGTCACTGATGGAGAGGGGCGGCAGCCTGATCAGGGTGTCAGTAAACTGGCAGGTGGTCGCTTTGTAATCCAGCGTCAGATTAAGGTGCACCTGGTACAGATCGTTTTCCGATGCGGGCCATTTCCCGGTAAAGAGAAACGTGATAAAGCGCCGGAGAAACTCCCCCAGAGAGCCGGAGGTACCGCTGCCGGCGCTGATCACCATCGCGGATTCCAACAGATACTCTCCGTCTATGGCTACCCGCTTGGTCTGGGTGGGGGCGACCGGCCTGGCGGTGACGGTGAGCCGATCGAGAAACTGTGCCGCCGTATAGTTGCCCTTCTGTAGCTTGATGGTCGCCAGGGGCGGTGCCTGGATGGCGATATCGATAAAGACATTGTCATAGAACTTGACCACGACACCCCGCTCGTAGGGCGTGCCGAGATGTACCTCGTTTTGCTCACTGCTATAGGCGGAGCATAGGGTTTGCTTGCTGAATAACGGCAGCGGCACCGACATCTGCTGCCCGCCGGGAAACATATTCTGGTTACTCATCAGCACCTGCCCTCGCTGGCTCTCTATGCCCGGGCTATCCAACTTGCACCAGGAGAACGCAGGGCCGCTGAGCAGTAACAGCGCGGTAAAAAAATAACGGTGATATTTCATGATGCAACCTCATTAGACTCAGCGGCAAAGGTGGGTTTGGCTGCTCAGCGTGGCAGCTGAGAGGGTAATGGTGCAGCGGGTATCCGCCTGCGGATCCAGCGGTACTGTCACCTGTACAGGCAGGGAGTCACTGCGCAGGGAGATCATGCTGCCCTGACCGACCAGTCCCACCGTCTCTCCGTCGGGGCCGTTGACCGGATAGCCGAAGCCAAGCGGAGTTCCGTCGGCGCGGCGCGCCTTGAAGTAGAAGCTTTGACGTGTATCGGTCTCAAAGCGTGCCAGCACGACGGCCCCCTCATAGGGCACCCGTTGTTGCATGTTCCCCTTCAGCTCCACCGTAGCGTCCTGCGGTGACGGCGTCAGACGCAGGCTGTTTTCGCGGTAGGGGGTCAGGGCGGCGTAGAGCGCCTGACCAGCGCCGTTGGTGGCGTGATAGCCATAGCCATTGACGCTGGCGTCGCGCAGCCCCGGGGCATCGACGATCGCCATGGTGTCCGTCAGGGCGTTGCTGAACAGCATGCCACCGCGATAGGCCACCACGCCACCGCTGATGCCGGCGCTGGCCTGCCGGTAATCCTGCGACTGGCTGTAGCTGGCGTTCAGGGTCGCAGAGCGGGCCCGATAGCTGAGGTTGGTGCCCAGCGCGGTGAGGCGATCCTGGCGCTGGCTATTGAGGCTAACGCTGTAGTTAAACTGCTGCCATTCGCCGGCGTAACCACTCAGGGAGGTGTTGCCGGACTGGTAGCCATCGCGATCAAAAGTGGTGGCATTTGAGAGATAAAGAGTACGCCGCGGCTCGCCAAAGCTCAGCGGCAGGGTGAAGTAGAGATAGATGCGGCGGTCGCTGTTCAGCCCCTGATCGTAGGTCTGGCTGGCGGCCAGGGTATAGCTGAGCTGTTGCCAGCCGTTGCTGTAGCTCACCTGGTAATCCTGACGGCGGGCGCCGTTGTCCCAGTAGTCGCGCCAGGTGCCGGAGAAGAACACGGAGCCCCAGCCCTGCGGCAGCGTCTGGCTCAGGTTGATGGCATAGCTATTCTTACGGCCCGGATCGTAGCGGTAATAGTCCCAGTTACTGGTTGGGCTACCGCAGTTATCGTTGAGATAGAGATGATCGCTCAGGGTGCGGTAGTGGCGTGACGAGTAGCGGTAGGCGGCCAGCGAAAACTGGGTTGCCGTGGCGGTCAGGTATTTGTTGTAGGCTATCTGGTAGCTTTGTCCGCGTTGCTCGCCGCGATCCGTCAGGCGGCTGGTGGAGTGGGTGATATCCAGCGAGAAGGCGCCGATGGCTGTGTTAAGGGCGTTGCCCAGCAGCAGGGCATAGTAGTCCTGGCTGGCCTGGGCGCCGCCATAGAGGGTCAGCAGACTGCTCATACCGTGCTGGTAGCTGCCCTGAAAGAAGCTGCGCTGATCGTTGATGTTATTGAGATAGGTTTTCCCCAGCGCCAGATCGTACTTGCCAATCCCCGGCTGCAGCATGTTAGGCAGGGAGGAGTAGGGAACAATAAAGCGAGTGATGCGCCCGTCCGCCTCCTGCACGCTGACGTTGAGATCGCCGCCGCCGCCGACCAGCTGCAGATCTTCGATAGAGAACGGCCCTGCCGGCACCTCTTTGCGATAGACGATGATATCGTTTTGCTCGACGGTGACCAGCGCGTTGCTCTGGGCTACGCCGCGCACCAGTGGGGTGAAGTTCTGCTTGGCGCTGGGCAGCATGCGCAGATCGCTATACAGACGGACGCCGTGAAAGCGCACGCCGGTAAACAGATCGGAGGCGCTGTACATGTCGCCGGCGCGCAGCATCCCGTTGATCGGGGCAAAGCTGCGTTGCAGATAGGCGCTGTTGCTGCTCCAGCTGCCGCGTTGGGTATCGTGCTGATTATAGCTGGTGGCAGCGCGCAGCTGCCAGCCGAACAGGTTCAACCCGCTGTTAAGATTGAGATAGGTATTGCTGCTGTGGCCGCCGACACGATAGTCGCTGTAGTAGTAACTGGCGTTATAGCTGGTGAAAATGGCGTTGATGCCGCGATCCCAGCTTTCCGGAGCGATATAGCCTTTTTCCCTGCCGATCACGAAGGCCTGTGGAACGGTCAGATCCAGCTGCAGCAGGCCAGTGTTAAAGCGGTAGCTACCGCCGTGCAGCGCCTGGCGCAGCGGGATACAGCGCGTATCCTTCGGTGCTGCGGGAAGCTTAATGCCCAGTCCGCGCAGCTGTGACCCGTTCAGACAGGTATCGTCGGGCTGTTGGCGGACGGTCAATGTATACACGCCGCGCCATTCACCGTTGACCATGATATCCAACGGATATTCGCCGGGGTAGGGTGTATTGGGATCCAGTGTAATCCGGCCCGGCTGGCGGTCTTTCGCCGTGCCTTTAAGGAAATGGGTATCGAAGGTATCTGTCGCGCTGGCCATGGCGCAGGCAGCGGGAGGCTGCAGGGCCAGGGAGAGGGTAATGGCGTTTAACCTGAGCATCCGTTTCTCACTCGCTGCGATTAATTAAGGGGAATGGCCTGCTGGCGTTTAACGCCATAGTCATTCAGATAGGAGAGGCTCAGCGTGGAGATACTGCCCGGCAGAGCGGAGACGGCGATGTGCCGTTGGGAAAAGGGGGCCAGCATCAGGGTTGCCTTTAGCAGTTGCTCCCGTTCACCGGTGCCGATCGCGGTAATCGTGATGTGGTTAGGCGAACGGTTATTCAGCGTCACACCCTGCACATCGCGGCGGGCGGAGAGCTGGCCGACGGTTTTTTCGTCGAGCGCTGCGATCCCTTGGGGACGGTAGAACAGTTTGATGCGGTTTTGCATCGCCAGTTTAAGCAGGTTACCACTGCGCGCCGGGTTATCCGGCGGAATGTCGATCACGTTGAGGTAAAACAGCGATTCACGATCCTGCGGCAGGGTGTTGGGCAGCACCCTAATCCGCAGCTGCTGACCGTTACCGGCTGTGACGGTCGCGATCGGTGGTGTCAGCAGGAAGGGAGCCTTAACCTCTTCAGGGGGGACGTTGGGATCTCCGTCATCGATCCAGGCCTGGATCAGGGAGCGCTTGTCACCGCGGTTAGCCAGCTGAACGGTAATCTCCTGGCGCTGGGCCGGGTAGATAACCCGGGTGCCGTAAATGACGATGGTGGCGCAAGCTGGCCAGGCAGCGATGGCGCACAGCAGGGCGAGCAGAGTTTTTTTCATGGGGTCACCACTGGGAACCGGGACTCCCTGCGGAGTCCCGCTGGTTAAGGTTAATCGTGGGTAATGGTGTAGGTGACGGCAGAGCTCACTGTGCCCTTGGCCACGGTGTCGCCGATTTTGTGGTAGTAGGCGGTAATGGGCAGGACATAGCTACCGCCCGAGCCGGTCAGCGTATGCTGGGTGTTATAGCCATTGATCAGCGTATTATCGATTTTCAGCTGAAACCCGACCCCGGTGGTGGCACCGCTGGTCGGGGTGATCACGCCTTTGTCTGTCATATTGCTATTGGCGAAGCTGAGCGTCAGGGTATCACCCTCATAGCCGCTGCAGAGGATATTAATATCGGCCTGCGCGGAGGCACCGGTATAAATTTCACCCGGATTGATGTCAGTAAACTGATCGGCGCCGACCAGCGGCAGCTGGAGTAGCTGATCTGAGTTTTGCATAGTGCAGGAGGCGCCCACGATTTCGCCCTGAATCCGCAGTTGACCTGAGGGGACGGATGCGGAGAATGCCGTAGATGAAATAAAAAGTCCGCTTAATATCGTTATGGAAATAATACCGATCTTCATGACAATTCCTTGTTTTAGGATGGAGGGTATTTCGCCGTGTGATGGGGGTATCACTGGGCGGGAACTCTCATCGTTAAAAAATAAAATCACGACTGAATGGCTATTGCTTTTTCTGTCTTCTTTATTTTGTCTTGGTTTTTTAGTTTGTAACTAATGCTAAAGTCGTATTTATCTCGGGAAAAATAGTATTTTAATTTGCTGGTATTGTTATCTAATTTAAAATGATAAGCATCATACTTATTATCACTCTATCGGAATGAGTGATTTTTATTGTGGCAATATTAGGATAGGATATTTTTACAGCTGAATAATTATCTGGCAGGCTTCCTTCCATTATCTTGTATGGGCCTTTCCCTCCTGAGGAAAACGGCGTGATATCGGTGATAATGTATTGAAATATATGTTTTTTATTGCGTAATGTATCGTTTGTGTAGAGGGCGTGGATGTGGAGCCATCTTTATATTTCTTTTTTATAATTAGAACACGTTATGATATTTCAATTGGTTATTAGTCAGTGCTTGGCCTTATCGTTAAAAATTAGCATCTGCGTTTCCATGAAGAGGATTTCATGATGGCGACCAGCCATAACATACTTAAGAAAAAAAACGGACTATCATTAATTACCTACCCCACGCTACAGTCGATGCTTTTGGTCGATGTGCTTAATAATTACCTTGGTGTGCCAATTTGTCTGTGTGATGCAACCAGAAATTCAAATTATTTATTGGGTGACTGTAGTCTGATTATATTTGATACAATGTTACTTGATGGTGATCCGACGCAGCGAGCGTGTTGGCTTGAGGCTATATTTAACCGGCGGGTAGGCCCGCGAATTATTTTGATCAACGTGGGTACCTATGATGAGGTGCTGGCGTGGTGCCAGCATGGGAATATCATTGCCGTTTTTCCAGCCAAGACGCATCAGCAGGCACTGATCCGCCGGCTACGAACCCTGTTGATGGCCGCGCAGGAGGAGGGGCCGGGCTATATGACTCCCACGCCTCGCCTGACTCTGCGTGAACTGGAGGTACTGAAGGCGATGCAGCAGGGGGCCAGTAATCTGGATATCTCGCGCATCCTGTATATCAGTAAAAATACGGTAAGAACGCATGTATATAATATTTTTAAGAAAATATCAGTGAAAAATCGGATCCAGGCGGTGATATGGGCCGATACTCACCTGTGTGGATAGGGAGGGTATCAGCAGCGGGGCTGACGTCGTAGGCCACGGTGGGTAATATCTGCGGTGGAGAATACGCAAGGAGAAGCGATGAGGGTAAAAACGTCTGTCCTATTGGCGCTATTACTGCTGGTCGGTTGCCAGCAGCCACCGGTGCTGCGCGAGCGCGGCGGCTATTGGGTGGATGATAGCCAGCGCGCGCTGCGCGCCGAGCCCCGGGTACGCTATCTGGTGCTGCACTATACCGCAGAGGATTTTCCGGCGTCCTTGCGGGTGCTGATGGGCAAACAGGTCAGCGCACACTATCTGGTCCCCGGCCTGCCGCCGCAGCGGGACGGCAGGCCGGTGGTGTGGCAGCTGGTGCCAGAGTCGCGTAGCGCCTGGCATGCCGGGGTCAGCTACTGGCGTGGCCAGACCCACCTCAACGATAACTCGATCGGTATTGAAATTGAAAACCCAGGCTATCGGCGTACGCCGTACGGTATTGTCTGGTATCCCTTTACTCCTCAGCAGATGACCGCCGTCCGCGCGCTGGCACAGGATATTGTCCGACGCTACGCCATCGCGCCGCAGAATGTGGTCGGGCATATGGATATTGCGCCACAGCGCAAGGTGGATCCCGGTCCGCTGTTTCCCTGGCAGATGTTGGCGCAGCAGGGGATCGGCGCCTGGCCGGAGGCAGCGCGGGTCAGGGTCTATCTGCAGCGCTATCGGCAACACCTGCCGGACGTCGCCTATCTACAGCGGCGGCTGGCACAGTGGGGATATCAGATTGTGCCCAGCGGCATTAATGACGTGGCTTCCCGCCGGGCCATTGCGGCGTTTCAGATGCACTTCCGCCCGACGGATTTCCGCGGGGAACCGGATGCGGAAACCATTGCTATCGTCGATGCGCTGATCGCGCAGTACGGCACCGCCGGTTAATCGCTCAGCGGTGCTGCAGGTGGCCATGGTCGCGCAGCCAGCGGGCGGTACGCACGATCCCTTCTTCCAGCGTCACGATAGGCTGATAGCCGAGCTCGCTCTGTGCCCGGGCGGTATCCAGCGTCATATCAAAGTTCAGTTTGGCCGCGCCGTAGTGGGTCAACGTCGGCTCTTTGGCGCTGCGCATGCTCAGTTTTTCCATACTGCGGGCGATAATATCCAGCAGCGGATAGGGGATCGTGCGCAGGCGGCAGGCGATCCCCAGCTCATCGATCAGCTGCTGCAGCATCAGGCGCAGCGTCTGCGGCTGGTGGTTGGTGATGTTATATACCCGTCCAGAGGCGGTGTCGGGGTGCTGAGTGGCCAGCCACATAGCGTGCACCGCGTTCTCTTCATAGGTCATATCCAGCAGGGTGGAGCCGCCGTGCGGCAGCAGCAGATAGCCATGCTTTTTCATCGTACCCATCAGGCGGGGCAGCAACACTTTATCGTGGGGACCAAACAGTCCCTGCGGACGTAGAATGGTAAAGTGGGTCTGTGGGTTGGCCAGCGCCAGGGTGCGGATCACCTCTTCGCCTGTAGCCTTGCTGCGCGCATAGTAGTTGGCGTAGCGCGTAGGCGTAAACTCTTCTTTAATGTCGTGATGGTGGCGATAGTCAAAGTAGACGGCGGGGGAGGAAATATGGATAAACTGACCCACGCCGTAGGCAGCAGCCCATTCGCCCAGGCGGCGGGTGGCCCGTACGTTGGCGGCTTCAAACAGCGCCTGCGCCCCCCATGGCGAGGTGAATCCAGAGCAGTGCCACAGAGTATCGACGCCGTTCAGCATCGCTTTTGCCTGCGCGGATACCAAGTTGCTCAGATCGGCGTGGATAAAATCTGCCCCCATTTTCTGCAGCATCTGCCCCATGGCCAGATTATCCCCCGCGGCGCGGACGCTGATCCCCCGCTGACGTAAATATTCAACGGCATTACGCCCGAGACCGCTGGTTGCACCGGTCACTAAAACTTTCATACTTGCCTATCCACCGTGAGCCTGCTTTGATCAGGCCATTCGTTGCGGCCAGTTAGCGGCCGTTCTGACTGCCGGGAACACGATTCGGCTCCGACTGTGTAATAAGGGTGCCATTTTTCCGTGAATCCGCCCGACATGCAATCGGATTACTCAGCAGATTTGTTGTCGTCTGTGTCTGAATGAGGCGCTATGGCGATATAAGTGTAGTGCAGTATGGATAAGGGTTCGGATGTCTCCGACGACACGTCTACGCGATGCAATGCGGTACGCCGCGAGAAGGCTGGTCTAGGGGAGTGCCGGGCGTTACGGGGCTATTGAGGCGTCAGACGTGGCCGCGATGTTGCACCTTTGGCTTCACATCGCGGTCGTGTGCTGTCATGGCTAGCCGCTTAGCAAGGGGGAAGATGCTCTGGTGGTGATGGTCTGTTTTTCTGATGATAGACAGCCAGTTTAATGACATTGAGCAACAGGAAAAGAGCGAAGTAGCACAGGGATAGTTCCAGGGCAGAGATCTTGACGTGGCCGATGAGATAAGTCACTAAAAAAACGACCAATCCCACGATAGTACCACACAGCGATGTGGCAAAACCTGCTTTTTCAGGAAAGATAACCATGGTAATGGCAATAGCGTTAGGAACAATAAGCCCAATACAGACAAACATTAAAAATATGGGGATGATAAGGGTAAAAATGTTTGGCACATAAGATAATAGAAGCCATAACAATATGGCTACGATGAGAGCCATGGTCCCACCCACTTTGAGAATGGCTTCGTTATCAAATTTTGTGATAAGGTACCTATTAATAATTGTGCCAACAAAATATGCTAATCCTAAGAACATGGCAAGATAGCCATAGAATAACTCGCTATGGTGCATGACCACTTCGATTAAATATGGTCCAGCAGTATTGAAAACTAAGACTGAGCTATAACTTAAGCCATAGATAATACTTAATAGAGTGAATTTCTTGTTTCTGATAATCTCAATGAAATTATTCTTGATAGAGCTAAGTTCGAATCTGCTGGGGTTGTGATTGGATTCTCGGAAAAGAAATAGGCAAATCAGAAATATTACCCCACCATAAACGGCAAATAAATAAAAGTTAGCTTGCCAGCCACAATAGTGAGACAGATTAGAGCCAATCCAGGGGGCGATGATAGGACCTAATGCCCAACTCAACGCAAAATAGTTAGCCATTTTCTTTAGTGTCAGGCCGGAAAACAAGTCGACGATAATGGCCCTCATACCAGAGGCTAAGCCTGCAACCGCAACACCTTGCACAAATCGCCAGCCGTTCATCATGGTGCTAGAGTCTGATAGGACACAGAAGATACTGGATAATAAAAAACACAGCGAGGAGTAAATGAATATTTTTTTTCGGCCATAGCTATCGGATAAAATACCCAATACTGTTTGCCCGAGACCATAACCTAACAAGTATAGGCTAATACTGATCTCGACACTCGCAATGGTGGAGTGGTAATAGTGTGAGATGGCGGGAAGCGATGGTACGTAAAGGTCGATGCTGATTCCCATCAAAAAAGATATGGACACGATTAATATGAAAGCGATTCTCTGTTGAGCAGAAAACGCTGCCAGCCCAGCATTGGCTGGCATATTTTTTGTTGTAAGCATGGCTGAACCCTTATCGTCTGATCTTACAGGGATGGGGTTGGCTGTTTTTGCCAGACCAGCTTGGCTGTAATCCTCTTGCCATCGATACCGAGCTGCGGTAGGGTATCAATGGTTAATATATCATCTTGCAACGTAATTTTCCGTTGTAACTGCAAGCCGACCCAAGCGGGTTTCCAAGCAATATCAATGTAGAAGTCGCAGAGGTCGTCATGCAGTACAAACCTACCCATATAGGCCATCATATTTTCATACAGTAACTTTTCCCTGATATCAGTTTCGTTTTCTGCTATTTGATGTTGGCGCTCAGCAGTAATAATAACGGTGACGCAATGATCCTGCGTGAAGGTAATCGCACCCTGCGGCTGATTTCCCATAATATTACTCTCGATGCCACTCTCCAGAACCGTATGTTTAAAAGAGCGTAGACGCCATGTTCCATATAGATCATTTGCTTTCATATTTGACTCCATAATGAGGATAGCGCGAAGAAACGATGATGGTTACCTCGGCTATAGCGGTGTCTATGCCACTGAATCAATGACATAGACAGTAATGTTTTATCCGTCATTATAAAAGAAGACATGGCGTGTTAATGCTGCAATAATGTAGTGATACATAGACAAGTTTGCAGCATGTTATGAATTGGGATGATACGCAGTACTTATTGGCATTAGCCAGAGAGAAAACTTTACGTAAAGCCGCCGCACGTTTATTTGTTGATCAGGCGACTGTGGCGAGACGAATCGTAGTTTTGGAGAATCAACTTAAATGTAAACTTTTTCTAAGAAGTAATAAAGGATATGAATTAACCCCTGTGGGGAATAGTGCTGTTGATGAGGCGGAGAACGTTGAACGGGCCGTAGCATTGTTGGTCAAAAAGGTGACGGACTATGACCAACAGTTAAGTGGGGATGTTGTTATTTCTACTACCGACTCAGTCGCGGTCGACTTCATTACTACGGCAGTAAAAGAGTTAGGCATGTTGGCACCAGGAATTAGAATCAAACTGGATGCGAGTACGGCGCTGTGTGATATGACACGCCGCGGTGTCGATATTGCTATTCGAAATATTCGACCTAATACGCCGGATCTGGTGACTAAGCAGCTATTGACCTCTCCGATGAAGCTGTATGCGAGTGCCGAATATGTGCAGACACATGGGTATCCTGATGGCCCCTCGCCGCTGGATGATCGGGATGTGGTGATCTATGCGCCAATGCTGGCTCACTGTTCAAGTACGTTGTTCGGATTGTCATTAGAACATGCGCGCATCGCATTTTTAGCGGATAGCAGCCTATTGCTCAGAGATGCCATAAAGAAAGGGATCGGCGTAGGTTTTCTCCCGGCATTCATGGCGGAAAGAGATCATCTAGTCGCGCTTCTGGATGCGGATGAAACGAACAGTAACTATGAGCTATGGCTAGTGACCCATACGGACACACTGAATAGTGCACGGATACAAATCGTCATGAAAACGTTGAACAAACTCTTTTATCCTTTCCAGAAATGGCCCACACCACGGTAGATGATCCCGCCCAATCGCTAGAGCGGCCATAGGTGCGTGCGGTGAGGCGTCGTTCTGCCTTATATGCCCCCGTCTGTGGCCATCTTGCTGCATTTATCTCGTTCGCTTATCACGGGGATGACCTAAAACGGTGAGCCTGCTTTCGCGCCTGCGACAGCAGGCTCAGGAGTGGCGGCTACCGGGTCTGTGCCTGCCTATCCACTTGACTTACTCACCGGGGGCGTTGCCCGCCCCCCTGGCCACTTCAGAGGCGCCTGGTGTGCCGTCAAGCGTCGCGCTGCGGCTATCGCTGCCCGGCGTCGGCTGGGCATCGTCCCAGGCTTCGGCCAGCTCGACGATGCGCCGTGCCATGCCGCGAAAGATAAACAGGTGCGCTGGCATCATGGCAAACCAGTACAGCAGGCCGGAAAAACCGGCGGGATGCCACCAGGCGCGTACGTCCAGTGTGCGTAGGCCGTTGTGCTCGTCCAGGGTGAAGCTGAGACGTCCCAGCCCCGGTGCCTTCATCCCAAACAGCAGGGTCAACTGATGCCCGGGCCGCAGGGCGATCACTCTCCAGCCGTCGATGAGATCGCCTATCTGCAAGGTTTGGCGCGCCGGACGGCCATAGGTGATCCGGTTGCCGGTGAGATCGTCAAGGCGGGCGCGGATCTGCCACAGCGGGTTGGCAAAGAAGTAGCCATTGTCGCCGCCGATCTGTTGTACCACATGCCACAGCGCCCGGCGCGAGGCGGAGGTCTCGATTTGGCACCCCGCCTGTTTAGGGTAGAAACCGTAGCCCGGCCGCCAACGGGCCAGCGCCTGGGTGTCGTAGCCCCAATCGGCGCAGTCGACCACCTCGCGCTCGCGGGCAAGAGTGTCGCTCAGCGCGCGATCAAAGCCGATCAGCGTCTGCGGGATCAACTGGGTGATCGCCGCATCGTCGGCCGGGAGATCGTGCTTTAGCCCTTCGATCAGCGCGCGGGCGATGCTGGTGGGAACGGAGGTGATCAGGTGCAGGAAATAGACCGAGATCAACCGGGTGGGGATCGGCAACGGGATCATCCAGCGCCGCTTGCCGCTGACGCGGATAAAGCGCTCGAACATGGTCTGATAGCTGATGTATTCGGGGCCGGCGACTTCGAACACCCGGTTGTCGCTGTCCGGCAGACTCGCCAGCGCGCAGAGGTAGGTCAGCAGGTTCTCCAGCGCGATGGGCGCGCTTTTGGAGCGCACCCAGAGCGGCGGCGTCAGGATGGCCAGATTATAGACCATGTCACGCATCACCTCGAAGGCCGCGGAGCCGGGTCCGATGACGATCCCGGAGCGGACCTCGGTGACCGGCACTCCGCTGGTGCGTAGGATTTCGCCGGTCTCACGCCGTGCGGCCAGGTGACGTGAAGGATCGTCGGGTGGCTGCAGCGCCCCGAGAAAGATCACCTGCTGGACGCGTGAGATGCTCAACGCGCGGCTGACGTTTTGCGCCGCCTGGAGCTCGGCGCGTACGAAGTCATCGCCGTCCCTCATGGCATGCACCAGATAGTAGACCAGATCGATGCCATCCAGCGCCGTGCTCAGGCTCTGCGGCTGGTAGAGATCGACATACTGACATTCGACGCCGGGCCAGTTACGCTCTTGCAGCCAGCGAATACGGCGCGCAGCGGCGCGCACATGATGCCCCTGGGCGCACAGTTGGGGGATCAGATGTTGGCCGATGTAGCCGCTGGCGCCTAATACCAGAATACGCAATCCGCGCATGCACACCTCGCAGGGAATCAATTAGCCGTAAGGGGTTGGGGCCGGCACCGCGCCGTTCGCCGGACGATACGCCTGACGGAAGGTGTGCCACAGGGCGATCAACCGTTCCAGATCGGCTCGGCTGACATCCAGATGTGTCACCAGGCGGGTGGTGGCTGCCGCGCTGATCAGGATGCCGTGGCGCTGCATCCAGGGGCCGAGTGCGGCGGCCTCGTCGGCAGGCATGCGAACGAACAGCATGTTGGTCTGGGCGCCGGGAGGCAGCAGCGTCAATCCTAACTCCTGCACGGCCTGCGCCAGCCAGGCGGCGTTGGCGTGGTCGTCGCGCAGGCGTTCGACGTTATGGCGCAGGGCGTAGCGCCCGGCCTCCGCCAGAATACCGGCCTGACGCATGGCGCCACCGGTCATCTTGCGCCAGCGACGTGCACGCTGAATAAACTCGGCATCGGCGCACAGGAGGGAGCCGACCGGTGCCCCAAGCCCCTTGGACAGACAGACAGTCAGGGTATCGCAGTATTGGGTCAGGGCCGTCAGCGGCACGTCAAGGGCCACCGCTGCGTTCATGATGCGGGCGCCGTCGATGTGTAGCGCCAGCCCCTTCTCACGGCTGAATGTCCAGGCCTGCGCCAGATAGTCCAGTGGCAGCACCTTACCGTTATGGGTGTTTTCCAGACTGAGCAGACGGCTGCGGGCAAAATGGAAGTCGTCCGGTTTTATCACCGCTGCCACGTTATCCAGGGGCAGGGTGCCATCTGCGGCGGCATCGATGGGCTGGGGCTGGATACTGCCGAGCACAGCCGCGCCACCGGCCTCATACAGGTAGTTATGGGCCTTCTGCCCGACGATATACTCATCACCGCGCTGGCAGTGGCTCAGC
This sequence comes from Edwardsiella ictaluri ATCC 33202, assembly GCF_000264785.1. Lineage (GTDB taxonomy): Bacteria > Pseudomonadota > Gammaproteobacteria > Enterobacterales > Enterobacteriaceae > Edwardsiella > Edwardsiella ictaluri. The sequence goes on from NZ_AFJI01000088.1 coordinate 91,643, forward strand.
AGTGCCACCAGATTGGCCTGGGTGCCGCTGGGCAGAAACAGCGCCGCCGCTTTACCGCTCAGCTCGGCGGCCTCCTGCTCCAGGCGGTTGACGCTGGGATCGTCGCCGTAGACATCATCACCGACGTCGGCGCGTGACATGGCCAGACGCATAGCCTCGCTCGGGCGGGTAACGGTATCGCTGCGCAGATCTAACATGGGGTACTCCTTGGTCGGCAAAATCCATGGGGAAATTCCTGTTGTATCATGCTGTCGGCAGAGTGCCAAAAGAAAAAGCGGCGAAAAAAGTCGCAACGAGAGGAGGTAGGTTCTCACTGTCATATGTTTTACCAGACTTTTCGCATTACCCATGATAACCATCTCAGCCGAGAAGAGTGCCAATAAGTGATTTTCTCTTGTTTTTTCTGCTGTTAATTAAAGGCCGCATGCCTGCAATCGGTCTGCCATTTCTGGTAGACTTACCGTCACTTTGAGGTTGTGCCAATCTCCCCGAACCATCACGAGCCAATGCCGATTTGATCGTCGTGATAAAGGGTTGGCGATACTCCTCCACCTGAAGTCCGCTATCGCTTCCCATCATCCGGCAAAACCAAGGGCCATGCGTATGCGGTGAATCCCTCAGGCCCCACTTTTTGCATTCCGGGGTAACCCGGAGACAGGAAAACAACATGGATCACAGTGTTCATAACAAACTCGTCTCTTTTATCTGGAACATCGCCGACGACTGCCTGCGCGACGTTTACGTCCGTGGCAAATACCGTGATGTGATCTTGCCGATGGTGGTATTGCGCCGCCTGGATACCCTGCTCGAACCCACCAAGGAAGCGGTTCTGGAAGAGGTCCGCTTCCAGCAGCAGGAGATGAACGCAGTTGAACTGGACGAAGAGCCGCTCAAGGCCGCCTCTGGCTATGTCTTCTACAACATCTCCAAGTGGACGCTCAAATCCCTGTTGAACGCAGCCACCAACAACCAGCAAATTCTGCTGGCAAACGTCAATGAATACCTCAACGGCTTCAGCGATAACGTCACGGAGATCGTCAACTGCTTTAACCTCAGGGCGCAGATCCGCCATATGGCTGACAAGCAGGTGCTGCTCGATGTGATCGAGAAGTTCGTCTCCCCCTATATCAACCTCACCCCCAACGATATTGAAGATCCGGAAGGTAACAAGCTGCCTGCGCTGACCAACCTTGGGATGGGGTATGTGTTTGAAGAGCTAATCCGCAAATTCAACGAAGAGAACAACGAGGAGGCCGGGGAACACTTCACCCCGCGCGAGGTGATCGAACTGATGACCCACCTGGTATTTGATCCTATCAAGGATCAACTGCCGCTCACCATGACGATCTATGACCCCGCCTGTGGCAGCGGCGGTATGCTGACCGAATCCCAGGGCTTTATCGCAGAGAAGTACCCAGCTACCGGTGTCAGCCGTGATATTTACCTCTATGGCAAGGAGATCAACGACGAGACTTATGCGATTTGTAAGTCCGACATGATGATCCGGGGCAATGACCCGGCCAACATTAAGGTGGGCTCCACCCTGTCCACCGATGAATTCTCCCATATGCGCTTTGACTTTATGCTCTCCAACCCACCCTACGGCAAAAGCTGGGCCTCAGAGCAAAAACACATCAAAGATGGCAACGAGGTGATCGACAGCCGCTTCAAGGTAAAACTGGCCGATTACTGGGGTGTGGTCGCTCCCAAAGACTGTGATGCCACCCCGCGCTCCAGCGATGGTCAGCTGCTGTTCCTGATGGAGATGGTCAACAAGATGAAATCCCCATCGGTAAGCCCGCTGGGCAGCCGAATCGCCTCGGTGCATAACGGCTCCAGCCTGTTTACCGGCGATGCGGGCAGTGGCGAGAGCAATATCCGTCGCTACCTTATCGAAAACGACATGCTCGAGGCGATTGTCCAGCTGCCGAACAACCTGTTTTATAACACCGGCATCACCACCTATATCTGGTTGCTGAACAACCACAAGCCTGCCTCTCGCCAAGGCAAGGTGCAGCTTATCGATGCCAGCCTGCTCTATCGCAAGCTGCGCAAGAATCTGGGCGAAAAAAATTGCGAACTCTCTCCCGAACATATCGAGGAGATCACCCAAACTTGCCTCGCCTGTGCCAATGTAGAGCGCCAGCTGGATAGCAATAACGATCCGGTCGGCATCGCCAGCAAGGTGTTTAAAAACGAGGACTTTGGTTACTACAAGGTGACAGTAGAGCGCCCGGATCGTCGCAAGGCCCAGTTCAGTAGTGAACGTCTCAACGCCCTGCGTTTTGATAAATCCTTACACGAGGTGATGGCACACTGCTTTGCTGAGTATGGCGAGCAGGTCTATCAGGAGGGGGGCCTGACCCGCCACAGCAAGCCGATCCTGGAGTGGTGCGAGAAAAATGAGATAAGTCTGAACAACAAGGCCAAAGAGAAGCTGCAGAGCAGCACTTTCTGGTGCGCGGCCCGCACCCTGTTCGACACGGCGCATACCCTGATGCGGGAGATCGGCGAAGCCGAGTTTAACGATTTCAACCGGTTTAAGGCCCAGGTTGAGGCAACGCTCAAGGCGCAAAAGCTCAAACTCTCCGTCACAGAAAAAAATGCCCTGTTCAATGCCGTGAGCTGGTATGACGAAACTGCCGCTAAGGTGGTGAAAAAGGTGGTGAAGCTCAGTGCCGACAAGCTGGGTGAACTGCTGGAGCTCTACAGCTGTGAAGAGGCCGACCTGCCCGATTTTGGTTACTACCCTTATCCGCCAGAACAAGGGGGCAAAAAAGGCGAGTTCGTTACCTATGAGAGCAGCAGCGATCTGCGCGATAGCGAATCGGTGCCGCTTACCCAGAGTATCTACCAGTACTTCCTTGACGAGGTCAAGCCCCATGTGGCAGAGGCCTGGCTCAATATGGAGTCGGTCAAGATTGGCTATGAGGTGAGTTTTAACAAATATTTCTACCGCCATAAATCGCTGCGTTCACTCGAGACAGTCGCCCAGGAGATCCTGACGCTGGAACAGCAGGCCGATGGCTTGATTGCCCAGATTTTGGGGCTCACTGCACCCAATACCCAGGCATAAGCAGGAGACAATACAGATGACGCTAACTGCCATGCCGAAATATGATACCTATAAAAACTCTGGGGTCGAGTGGATTGAGCAAGTTCCAGAGGGATGGGGGCTCGTAAAAATTAAGAACTACGCTGATGTTTTTAATGGTGATAGTTTAAATGATAAACAAAAAGCCAAGTATGAATCTGAGGACCAGAGTCATCGCTCATATATTTCATCAAAGGATATAGATGTAAATTACTCAAAAATCAACTACCAGAATGGACTACGTATTCCTAAAGGAAGTAGCTATAAGGTTTGCCCATCGAACTCAACTTTAATGTGTATTGAGGGTGGTAGCGCAGGTAAGAAGATTGCATATACCAATCAAGAGGTTTGCTTTGTTAATAAGCTGGCGTGTTTTTTGGCAAGTAAACGCATTGATAGTCATTTCCTTTATTACTACTTAAGCAGTGTTACTTTTAAAAGTCAGTTTTTTAACTCAATGACAGGTTTGATCGGTGGGGTTTCAATTTCAGCAATCAAGAATTTTTGGCTTGTATTGCCTTCGCCAACTGAACAAGTAGCCATTGCTAGCTTTCTCAGTAAAAAGTTATCTCAAATAGATGAAGCGATTACGACTAAAGAGCAGCAAATTAGCCTGCTAAAAGAGCGCAAGCAGATCCTGATTCAGCAGGCAGCAACTCAAGGCCTCGACCCCTGTGTACCGATGAAAGATTCCGGTGTTGATTGGATTGGAAAAATTCCAGAACATTGGCAGGTCATTCGATTTAAAAATTTGTTTTCACAAAGCCGAATCCCTGTTCGGAAAGAAGATGGAGTAGTGACTTCGTATCGAGATGGGCAGGTCACTCTTCGTTCAAATCGGCGATTAGACGGTTACACAGAAGCCATTATTGAGGGGGGGTATCAGGGTATTCGAAAGGGGCAGCTCGTTCTAAACTCAATGGATGCGTTTGAAGGTGCTATAGGAGTATCTGAGTCTGATGGTAAGTGTACTCCTGAATACGTAATTTGTGACCCTGTTAGAGCAGATGTCTCCCAATACTATTTCGCCTATTTGCTTCGTGAGATGGCATTGGCAAAATACATTCAAGTTATCTGCAATGCAGTAAGGCAGCGTGCAGTCAGGATTAGATTTAATAATTTGGCCTCTAGGTTTATGGTGCTGCCACCTTCTGATGAGCAAGAAAAAATCGTTGAATTTATAGAGTCTGAAAAAGGAAAGATTAATAAGGGGGTTGAACACCTTAAAGGTCAAATAGAAAAACTAAAGGAATACAAAACCACCCTGATTAATAGTGCCGTCACTGGCAAGATTAAGGTGGTCTAGCCATGCCCTATCAACCACCGTTTCAGCTCACCCACACCATGCTGCGCCATGTGGCCCGTATCGGCGAACTGATTGGCATGTGGAAAGCGGCCAACCAAAACCGGCTGGTGCCAGAGCTGCGCCGTGGCAATCGCATCAAAACCATTCAGGCCACGCTGGCCGTGGAGCAAAACACCCTGACGCTGGAGCAGGTCACGGCCGTGTTAGAGGGCAAAACCGTGCTGGGGCTACCCAAAGAGATCCAGGAGGTGCGCAACGCCTTTGCCGCTTATGAAGCGATGGAGCAGTGGTATCCGCATCACATCGACGATTTATTGGCTGCACACGCCTTGTTGCTGCATGGCTTGATTGATGATGCCGGTCACTGGCGCAGTAAAGGGGCGGGTATTTATCGCGGTGAACAGCTAGTGCATATGGCCCCACCGGCCAGTCAGATCCCGCGCCTGATGGCCGATCTGTTCGACTGGTTAGCGCACACCGATGCCCACCCGCTGATCGCCTCAGCCGCTTTTCACTACGAATTTGAATTTATCCATCCGTTTGGTGATGGCAATGGCCGTATCGGGCGCTTGTGGCAAACCCTGATCTTAAGCCACTGGCAACCCATGCTGGCGTTTCTGCCGGTGGAAACCGTCATCAAACATCGCCAGCAAACTTATTACCAGTTGCTGACCGAATCGGATCAGAAAAGCGATTGCGCCGCCTTGATTGAGTTTTTGCTGCAAGCGATTGAAGACAGCCTGCAAGACGCCATCCATACCCAATCAGAGGGTAAAGTGCGGGTAGAAACGCAGGTGGAAATGCGGGTACAAACACCGCCCAAAACCCCGGAACAGATCCTGAGTCTGCTGCAACAGCATCCGCAGATCAGTCTGGCTGAGGTAGCGCAGCGGCTGGGTAAGGCTCCGTCCACTGTCGAGCGAGCCGTCGCCAAGCTTAAAGCCCAAGGGGCGCTGACATTTATCGGGCCCAAGAAAAACGGCCACTGGCAGATTAACAAGCAATAACGAGCGGGGATACAGATGGTCAGCAACACCAAAGAACAGGCCCTTGAAGCGGCCATTGAGCAGGCCCTGACCGGCCAGTGTCTGGAAACGCTCGGCAATGGCATTGGCGAGGGGGCTGCCGTCTACACCATACCCCACCATGGTTTTGTATTGGGGCAAGCCTGCGATTTTGACAAACAGTACGCCATCGATAAGCGGCTGTTCTGGCAGTTTCTCGAAACCACCCAGGCTATGGAGCTGGCCAAACTCCAGCAGCATCACCCCCAAGACTGGCAACGCAAGGTACTCGAGCGCTTCGATCGCATCATTAAAAAGCAGGGGGTGCTGCATCTGCTGAAAAAGGGCCTGAGCGTTGATGATGCCCACCTGACCTTGATGTACCCGGCGCCGCTGGCCAGCAGCAGCGCGACGGTGAGCCAGAATTTTGCCGCCAACCTCTTTAGCTGCACCCGCCAGGTGGCTTACTCGGCGCAAAACCCCAAGCAAGAGATTGATATAGTGTTGTTTATCAATGGTATCCCGCTGATAACCCTTGAGCTGAAAAACCACTGGACCGGCCAGAATGCCAGCTATCACGGCCAGAAGCAGTACCGGGAAGATCGCGATATCAGCCAACCCCTGCTGCACTTTGGTCGCGCTCTGGTGCATATGGCGGTGGATACCGACGAGGTCTATATGACCACCAAGCTGGCTGGCAAGGCGACCTTCTTTCTGCCTTTTAACCAGGGGCATCGCCATGGCAAGGGGAATCCGCCCAACCCCTACGGCCATAAGAGCGCCTATCTGTGGCAAGAGGTCTTCAGCAAGGAGAGTCTGGCCAATATCATCCAGCACTTTGTGCGGCTGGATGGGTCAACCAAAGAGTTACTGAACAAACGCACCCTGTTCTTCCCCCGCTACCATCAGCTGGATGTGGTGCGCAAGCTGGTGGACCATGCCGCTCAACATGGGGTTGGCCAGACCTATCTTATTCAGCACTCAGCGGGCTCTGGCAAATCCAACTCCATCACCTGGGCGGCATACCAGCTGATCGAGGTTTACCCGCATAGCGCTGACGTACAGGGTGCCAAGGCCGTCGATCAGCCGCTGTTTGATTCGATTATCGTGGTTACCGACCGGCGACTGCTGGACAAACAGCTGCGTGAGAACATCAAGGAGTTCTCTGAGGTCAAGAACATCATTGCGCCAGCCAACAAGTCATCCGAGCTCAAGTCGGCCCTTGAGAACGGCAAGAAGATCATCATCACCACCATCCAGAAGTTCCCGTTTATCGTCGATGGCATCAGCGATCTGAGCGACAAGCGTTTTGCGGTGATTATCGATGAGGCGCACAGCTCACAATCCGGTGATGCCCACGGCAAGATGAACGCGGCGATGGGCAAGAAGCAGGAAGAGGAGATGGAGGACACCCAGGATCTGATCCTGCAGGCCATGCGCTCGCGCAAAATGTGTGGCAACGCCTCCTATTTCGCCTTTACCGCCACGCCGAAGAACACCACGCTGGAGAAGTTCGGCCAGTTGCAGCCGGATGGCACCTTCCAGCCGTTTCACCTCTATTCGATGAAACAGGCGATTGAGGAAGGTTTCATTCTTGACGTATTAGCCAACTACACCACCTATTGCAGCTACTACGAGATCAGAAAGTCCATCGACGAGAACCCGCTGTTTGACAGCAAAAAGGCGCAGAAGAAGCTGCGGGCTTATGTGGAAGGCAGTCAGGAGACGATCGACGTCAAGGCTGAGATCATGCTCGAGCACTTCATCCCCCATGTGGTGAATGCCAAGAAGCTCAAGGGCAAAGGCAAGGGGATGGTGGTGACGCAGAGCATCGTCTCTGCTATCCGCTATTACAGGGCCATCACCCGCCAGCTGGAGGCGGTGGGGAACCCGTTCAAGGTGCTGATTGCCTTCTCCGGCAGCAAGGAGGTAGATGGCGTCGAGTACACTGAGGCTGAGCTCAACGGCTTTGCCGAGGGCGATACCCGCGACAAGTTTGATACCGACGAATATCGCCTGCTCATCGTGGCCAACAAATACCTGACCGGTTTCGATCAGCCCAAGCTGTGCACCATGTATGTCGACAAAAAAATGAGTGGTGTTCTGTGCGTGCAGGCGCTATCCCGCCTTAACCGGGCTGCGCCAAAATGGGGCAAGAAGACCGAAGATCTCTTTATTCTCGATTTCTTCAATCCGGTTGAAGCGATCAAGGCATCGTTTGATCCCTTCTATACCGCGACCTCGCTCTCTGGCGCCACCGACATCAATGTGTTGCATGAACTCAAGGATGCACTGGATGATACCGGCGTCTATGAGTGGCTCGAAGTCGAAAAGTTTGTTGCACGTTACTTCAATAACGAAGATGCGCAACTGCTCAGTGCCATCATCGATGTGGCCGCGGACCGCTTCAACCATGAGCTGGAACTGAGTAACGAAGAAAAAGCCGATATCAAGATCAAGGCCAAGCAGTTCGTGAAGATCTACGGTCAGATGGCCGCCATCATGCCTTACGATATGCTGACCTGGGAGAAGCTGTTCTGGTTCCTCAAGTTTCTGATCCCTAAACTCAAGGTGCAGGACCCGGATACCGACTTGCTTGATGAGCTGCTTGAGTCAGTGGACCTCTCCTCCTACGGTCTACAGCGTGTGAAGCTTAACCACGCGATCACCTTAGATGCTGATGAGTCAGTGCTGGATCCGCAAAACTCCAATCCACGTGGCGTCCACGGTTCGGGCGAGGAAACTGATCCGCTGGATGAGATCATCAAGAGCTTTAACGAGAAGTGGTTCCAGGGCTGGAGTTCAACTCCGGAAGAGCAGCGGGTGAAGTTCGTGAATATCCTCGATAACGTGAAAAAACACCCAGACTTTGAATCAAAGTATCAAAACAATAGTGATCCGATTAACCGCGAGCTGGCCTTCGAAAAGATCATGAGAGAAGTCATGCTGGCACGAAGGAAAGACGAGCTGGCGCTTTATAAGCTGTTCGCCAATGATCCTGCATTCAAGGAATCCTGGATGCAAAGCGCACAGCGAATGGTGGGGATGTAACGCTTTGATCATCGATTAAATCGGTTGTAAACGGTTTTCCATGGGCCGTATCGTTCAGGTAAATCACATCATGGTGCGTCTGAACAAAGCACCCAGAACATACCATTGATGATCATGCGGTGCCCTGCCCATGGCCGCTTTGGCTCGTTGTACCGGAGTGGGGATACTGTTATCAGGCCAGCGTAATGTCACTCTCCAGCTGGCAGCTGCAGGCCAATACATAGCCCTGGGCTATCTCCTGCGGGGTGAGGGTCATGGTGCTGCTGACCTGATAGTCACCGTGCAGGATACGGGTCTTACAGCAGCCACAGACCCCGGCGCGGCAGGCGGCCTGTACCGGCAGCCGGTTCTGCTCCATGGCGTGCAACAGGGTAACGCCGACGGCGGTACGATATTCGCCGGGGTGGCTGCAGGAAGTTATGCGCAGATCGCCGCCGCAGCTGTTTCCCACCTGCGGGCGAAAGATCTCCTGATGCACCCGCTGTGGGCTGACCCCCAGTTCACCAACCAGGGTCTGAGCCTGCTGCATATAGGGCGCCGGGCCGCAGATCATCACCGTACGCTCCGTCAGGGCGCGGATCTGGCCCTGTAGCACCCCGCGATTTAGGCGTCCCGGCAGGATAGCGCCTGTTGCTTCCGCTTCGGCCAGCAGGATCAGTTGCAGCTGCGGGTGAGCATCGGCCAGCTGGTGCCACTCGTCGGCGAAGATCAGGTCGCGCGGTGTACGGACCGCGTAGATCACCGCGACATCCGTGCTGGGTCGGTTAACCAGCAGCCAGCGGGTCATGGAGATGATCGGGGTTACGCCGCACCCGGCTGCCAGCATCAGATAGCGGGTGGCGTCCGCCTGCGGGCAGGTGAAGCTGCCCTGCGCCGGTGAAAGCCACAGTTCGTCACCCGGCCGTACCCGGCCGGTCAGCCAGCCGGAGCCGACGCCGTTGTCCAGGCGGCGTACCGTCAGGGTAATAAAGGGGCTGAGCCCTGGGGTTGAGGAGAGCGTGTAGGCACGCAGGGTCTCTTCGCTGCCGTCGATGCTGACCAGTGCATACTGACCGGGACGGTAGGGATAAAAGTCGGGACAGATCAGGTTTAGCGTCCAGACATCGGGGGTCTCCCGGCGCAGAGAGTGAACCTGCATCCGGTGGGGGCAAAGGGGGGTTGGCATGGTCATGGTGATGGCGTCTCGCAGTCAGTATTTCGCCCCGTACCAGACGGCTCGGGGCACTTCAGATTGCCGGGTTAGGCGTGGCCGAGTATACCGTTCAGATCGGCGTCGACCGTGCTGATGGCGCGCATGCCGAAGCGCTGGTTGAGGATCGCCAGAAGATTATCCGTCAGGAAACCCGGTGCGGTCGGCCCGGTGTAGATGTTTTTGACGCCCAGCGCCAGCAGGGTCAGCAGGATGACGATGGCCTTCTGCTCAAACCAGGAGAGGATCAGACTGAGCGGCAGATCGTTGATGCCGCAGCCGAGCTTCTCTGCCAGATTGACCGCCAGCATGATGGCGCCGTAGGCGTCGTTGCACTGGCCGACGTCCAGCAGGCGCGGCAGCCCCTCCAGCGTGCCGAACTCCAGCTTGTTAAAACGGTACTTACCGCAGGCCAGGGTCATGATCAGGCAATCCTGTGGGATGGCGCGGGCAAAATCGGTGTAGTAGCTGCGCTCATCGCGGCTGCCGTCGCAGCCGCCGAGCAGAAATACGTGGCGCAGCTTTTTCTGGGCAACCAGATCGATCACGCTGTCCGCCGCGTTGAGCAGGGTGGCGCGGCCAAAGCCGACGGTGATCAGGTGTTCGATCTCGCTGTAGGGGAAGCCATCGCAGACCTGCGCCTGGGCGATCACCTGGCTGAAATCATCGCCTTCCAGATGGCGTACGCCCGGCCAGCCGACGATGCTGCGGGTCCAGATGCGATCGCTGTAGTTGCCAACGTTGGGATCGATGATGCAGTTGGAGGTCATCAGGATCGGGCCGGGGAAGCGGGCAAACTCCTGCTGCTGATTCTGCCAGCCGCTGCCGTAGTTACCGACCAGGTGGCGGTATTTTCGCAGTTCGGGATAGCCGTGGGCCGGCAGCATTTCACCGTGGGTATAGACGTTGATCCCGAGGCCGTCGGTCTGCTCCAGCAGCATCTGCAGATCCTTCAGATCGTGACCGGAGATCAGGATGCATTTACCGGCGAGCGGCCGCACGTTGACGGAGGTCGGGGTGGGATCGCCGTAGGCCTCGGTCTCCCCCTTATCCAGCTGCGCCATGATGGCGAAGTTCATCTTGCCGATGCCCATGGCATTGTCCAGCAGGGTATCCATATCGCACGGCCGGGTGCCGAGCCAGGCCATATAGTGGTGATACTGGGCGTAGATCGCCTCGCTATGCTGGCCCAGCACATGGGCATGCTCCATATAGGCCGCGGCGCCTTTCAGACCGTATAGGCTGAGCATGCGCAGGCCGTGGATATCGTCGCCGATCTCGGCCCGATCGCTGTCCAGGGCGAACTCTGCCGCCTGGCGGCGCAGGGTCGCCACATCCTCTCCCTGCAGGCGCAGATCGGCCAGCGGATGGTCGCACTGCGTGCCCGGTGCCTTGGCCAGGCACGCAGTGCGCAGGCTGTCGCGCATCGCCAGCGCCTCGCGGGCGTAGCCGATGATGCGCGCAGAGTCGAAGTTGACGTTGGTCAGGGTGGCGAAGAAGGCGCGCGGCGCAAAGCTGTCGATGGTGCGATCGCGGATATCCAGCTCGCGGGCCAGCAGCGCCCAGGCGGAGAGGCTTTGCAGTGCGGCGACCAGCAGGTCTTGCAGGTCGGAGGTTTCAGCACTCTTGCCGCACATCCCTTGGGCGTAGGAACAGCCATTGCCGGCCGGGGTACGGATGGTTTGCTCGCATTGAACGCAGTACATGGAAAACCCTCTTTTAAAGTTGTATTTATTATGCCTTTTTAAAGGTAATCCTGGCATCGCGTTCGAAAAAGGAGTTTTTAATGCAACTTTTACTTTGTTTGATGTAACGCAATTTTTATTGCGAATGGGATTTATTTTTTAATCTCTGGGTGAAGGGTGAAGGGTGAAGGGT
>NZ_AFJI01000089.1 GCF_000264785.1 Edwardsiella ictaluri ATCC 33202
GCGGACTGTGATCGTACATTGCCCCTCACTGACCAGCCTGCAGCAATTGCCCGATGGACTGCTGAGACTGGATGTCTCTGGCGTCCCACTGGCCGATCTGCCGCAACTGCCCTCCGGACTGCAGGAGCTGGATGTCTCTAATACCTCACTGAGCAGCCTACCGCCGCAGCTGCCCGACGGACTGCAGGCGCTGGATGTCTCTAATACCTCACTGAGCAGCCTACCGCCGCAGCTGCCCGACGGACTGCAGACGCTGCAGGCCTTTAACACCTCACTGACCGGCCTACCTCCGCTGCCCTCCGGACTGCAAGTACTGATGGTCTCTGATACCCCGCTGAGCAGCCTGCCGCCGCTGCCCTCCAGACTGCGGGTGTTGGATGCCTCTCGCACTTCGCTGACTAATCTGCCGGAAAATATCATCAGTTTGCCCCAGAGTGCAACGGTCAGTCTGCGGAATAATCCCCTGTCAGAGCATACGATCCAGGCATTGCGTGACATGACCAATGCGTCCGACTATCAGGGGCCCCGGATAGATTTTGATATGGGCGCCTCTTCAGTACCTCTGGAAACCAGAGCCCTGCACTTGGCGGTGGCTGACTGGCTGACGCCAGCGACAGAGGGCGAGGCGGCTTCCGCTGACAGATGGCAGTCCATCGGGAAGGAAGAGGATGCCGCCGCCTTCAGCAGTTTCCTCGACCAGCTAAAAGCGACGCAACATAACCAGGCTGCCGATTTTCGTATGCAGATAGCCGCCTGGCTCACCCAGCTGGAGCAGGATGATGAGCTAAGAGCCAAAACCTTCGCCATGGCAATGGAGTCAACGTCAAGCTGTGAGGACAGGGTCACATTGGCGATGAACAATATGAAAAGCGTGCAACTGGTTCATAATGCTGAAAAAGGTGAGTTCGATAGTGATATCCCGGGGCTGGTGGCGGTGGGTCGTGAAATGTTCCGCCTAGAGAAGCTAGAGCTGATTGCCCGTGAGAAGGTAAAAACACTACGCGTTGTCGATGAGATTGAGGTTTTTCTGGGCTATCAGAACAAACTGAAAAAATCACTGGAGCTGACCGGCATAACCGAAGAGATGCGATTTTTTGGTGTATCCGGTATTACTGAGTCAGACCTTCAGGCTGCTGAAATTCAGGTGAAGACCGCCGAGAATAGCCAGTTCAGGGAGTGGATACTGCGGTGGGAGCCGTTGCACAACGTGCTAAAGCGTACAGCGTCGGACCACTGGGAAACGCTTACTGACAAGAAAAGGCAGGATTATGAGCGTGAATACCAAGAATTATATGACACAGAGCTGGAACCGGCAGGTCTGGGCGGTGACCTAGAGGCTGAACGAACTATCGGTGCAAGAGCGATGGCGAGCGCAGAAAAAGCATTTCAGCAAGGCTTACGCCCGCGGGCAGAGCAGTTGCTGGCCGGGCATCTGGGGCCCCGGTGGTCGTTAGCTGAGTCCTCTGTATATCATTCTCTGGCGTGAACGTGCGGTAACCGTGAGCGGTGGCCGGAATTTTTCCGGCCACCGGGCGGCGTTGGACAAGCGCCCGCGCGTCAGTCACCCCACACTTTTGCATGCAAGAAAAGCTACCGGGTGGCGGGTGAACCGTACCGGTTTTGTGGGAGAGAGTTAAGTCCGGAAACTCAGGCTGCCATAACCCCCGTTTCCGATGGCAGCATAATACGCTTTTTCGGCTTCAGCCGGGGGGGGTGACTGACTCGTTCCAGTAACCGACGATTGTTGTACCCGTCCACCCACGCCAGTGTGGCCAGCTCCACTTCCTACCGGTTTTTCCAGCTCTGTCGGTGTATCACCTCCGCTTTGTACAGACCGTTGATACTTTCGGCCATGGCATTATCGTAAGCGTCACCCGGGCTGCCCGTTATTGCTGACGCTGGTTTGTGCTGTTATCTGCTTGCGCTTTGTTGAACGGTTTTGTTAGCGGCTCTTAATATCGGGAACTGCCCCTATCGCCGTTTAACCTCGGCCACGCCGGGTATGGCCTATCAGCCGACATTTTGAATATCGTAAGCCCGTTTGGCTTACGGCCATCATCAGTTGACGCACCGGATCGACCGTGATTACCCGATACTGTTCGATTCGATCATGGGCGACTCCGTCACACCAATCCTTATCTCGCCTTATCTATATATAAAATAGGAACAAACGCAAATAATATATAATTTGTGATGATGTGTTCCGCGTTTTTTTAAGTTCTAACTATAACAAAGTTTATTTATTGGATTTTTAATGTTGTAATATTTATCGCTTAATTTGTCTGGCGTATGCTGGGATAAGGCGTACGGTATAACCATAGATTAAGGTGATGAATTATATTAAATATCTACTTCTGATAAATGCCTTGAAGCCGATTTATTATTTATTCGCATATTCATAAAATGAATGTATGACCTGTAATTAAACTCTCGATGATATAACCATGCTGGCCGGTATCTGAAGATGAAGACAGCGGTCAAAACAAATTGCGTCCTTTGCTCAGTCAGTATTTATATGGGTGTGAAATGAATAAAGTCTACTCTTTACGATATAGTTATATTACCTGTGGTTATATTGCAGTCTCCGAGATTTGCCGGGGTATTAAGAAAAGCGGGCGTAGCCCCCTGCGCCGGATACTGGCGCTGCTACTGTTGGGGGGACTGGCCGTGCCGGAGAGTTATGCCAGCATTGTCAGTGACGAAATCCCCTATTCCGTGTTCCGCGACTTTGCCGAAAATAAAGGCGTGTTTCAACCGGGGGCAACAGATATCGCGATTTATGATAAATCAGGCGCAAAGGTGGGCACTCTGGATCTGGCACCGTTTCCGGACTTTAGTTCGGCATCGACGAATACTGGCTTTGCAACACTGATTGCCCCGCAATTTATTGCGGGTGTCGCCCATAATGGGGGATACACTGCAGTCTCCTTCGGTTACGGTAATAACTATCGCTTGCTGGATCGTAATAATCACCCCGATTTTGATTTTCATGTGCCCCGGCTGAATAAAATCGTGACCGAAGTGGTGCCGATCCCAATGACGACGGCGGGCATAGCTCCGGGGACTTATCAGAATATCGACCGCTTTCCTGTTTTTTATCACATAGGCAGTGGAGTGCAGTATACCAAGGCGCGGGGAGGGGCATTGCACCGTCTCAGTGACAGCTACCAATATCTGACGGGGGGAACCATTGGGAGGCCGTCGATTTCTGATACCTCCATTGTGAGTAACCCGGGGGATACTTTTAATCCAGCCTATGGGCCGCTGGCCAACTACAGTGCCCCCGGTGACAGCGGCTCGCCGCTGTATGGCTATGATGCACAGGAGGGGCGCTGGGTACTGGTGGCAGTAACGCGGGCCTATGCCGGGGAGAGCGGAACAACCAACTGGTGGGTGGTCGTGCCGGTAGGTTTTGTCCAGGCGGAGATGGCCAAGTACAGTGATCCGGCAGTTACATTCCAGGCCGGAGAGGGAGCACTGCACTGGACGTATGACAACAGTACCAATCTCGGCACCCTCTCCCAGCAAGGGAACAGCACGGCATTTACCATGCACGGGCAGGCCGGCACGGACCCCAATGCCGGTAAGAGCCTGACCTTTACCAGCGACAGCGGCACCACCCAGGGTGAGATTATTTTGGAGAGCAGCATTAACCAGGGTGCCGGGGTACTGACCTTTGATGCTGACTATGCCGTCAGGGCGCAGGATCAGCAGACGTGGATGGGGGGCGGGCTCATCATCTCTGCGGATAAAACGCTCGACTGGCAGGTCAACGGGGTGAGTAATGATAATTTACACCGCCTGGGCGAGGGAACCCTGCATATTAATGGGCAAGGGGTGAATCCGGGGGGGCTTAACGTGGGAGATGGCCTGACCCTGTTGGATCAACGCCCTGATGCGGCAGGTCATGTGCAGGCTTTCAGCTCGCTGAATATTGCCAGCGGACGCCCGACGGTAAAATTAATGGCAGACGGACAGATTGACCCGGACTCCATTAGCTGGGGGTTTCGCGGCGGGGTGCTGGATCTCAATGGTCATGATATGGCCTTTCAAATGCTGCGTATGGCCGACTATGGCGCCAGGGTGACCAATTCTGCCGATGCCCGTGCACAGCTGAGCCTGAACTACCAGCCGCTGAATTACCTGTCGGCAGTGGCCTATCCGTTACGGGGCTGGACCGATGCCCGGGTCGGGACGCCGGGCGATCTGTATCGGTATGAGAATCGGCATACCAATACGGTGGATTACTTTTTACTGAATACCAGCGGCAACTATGGCTATTTTCCCACCAACCAGACCAGCAATGGCCCCTGGACATACTTGGGACATGACGAAGCGGGTGCGCGGCAGACGTTGATGCTGAATGAACAGCGGCGCAACCAAATCATACACGGCCAGTTCAGTGACAATCTGGACATTGTCAATATTGCTGAACCTGGAATGACCGGGACGACGGTATTTGATGGCAGCATGGCAATAACCGGCGACTTTAGCCAACGCGGCGGCAGTTTGCAATTTCAGGGACATCCGGTGACCCATGCGCGCGATTTCTCCACCGGACGGCCACCGGTCTCTGCTGACCAGCCCGATTGGGAGGCGCGCAGCTTTGCGCTCAATACGCTGATGCTGACACAGGCAGACTTTAGTCTGGCGCGTCATGCGGTGTTGCTGGGTGATATTCAAGCCGATGCCAGCCGCGTTATCTTGAACAGCAATCGGGTCTTTGTGGACAGCCGGGACGGTGAGGGTGTGACCTCAGCCGATACCGATGTGAGCGAGGGGCAGTTGTCCGCTGAGGTTGTGGCACGCAGTGAGCATCAGGGCAATATCCTCCTGGAGAATCGCTCGATACTGGCTGCCGGAGGCTTGCTTAGCGGTGCTGTTACGGCGGCCAATAGCCTCGTGGCGCTGATGGCGGACAGTGAGCATACCGGCGATATCGCAACGGGGGATAGTCTGCTGTGGTTGGCGCCTGGTGCGGTACAGCAGGGGGATCTACAGCTGGGGGGCGCCTCTGATCTGACCTCGCTGGGTGAGATTGAGGGCAACCTGAGTGTGGATGCCAGTAATGCCCTGCTGGAGCCGGGCAGCCAGCTGCTGGGCGATATAACGCTGGCGGGTAACGCGGCGCTGACCTCCCGGGGACAGACCCGGGGGAACCTGAGCGCCGATGCCAGTGCTATCACGCTGGAAAGCGGTGCGGAACAGCAGGGCGATATTCACTTAGACAACGGTGCCAGCCTTACTTCACAGGGTTTGACGGAGGGGCTGCTAAGCGCCGATGCCAGCACCATTACGCTGGAAAGCGGTGCGGTACAGCAGGGGGATCTCCAGCTGAGCGGCGCTTCTGATCTGACCTCGCTGGGTGAGATTGAGGGCAACCTGAGTGTGGGTGCCAGTACCGTCCTGCTGGAGCAGGGCAGCCAGCTGCTGGGCGATATAACGCTGGCGGGCAACGCGGCGCTGACCTCCCGGGGGCAGACCCGGGGGATACTGAGCGCCGATGCCAGT
>NZ_AFJI01000090.1 GCF_000264785.1 Edwardsiella ictaluri ATCC 33202
CGGGAGCAATCCAGCGTTTCAATCTTCTGGATAACGTTCTTGTGCTGCTTGCCAAAGAACTCAGCCACCGCAGTGGACGTGGTGATGGGGCGGTGGTTTCGGATGATGACACTGGGGGTATGTACAGAAAGCTGATGGGTCATTTTTCTGTGTCCTTTGTATTTGTTCAGATTTTCCCTGTGTTCAGCAGGGCGGTCGGGTACTTGAACACCGTACAAAGATCGGCCAGCAGTTTTCCCCTTGCGGGTGTTGTATGGTCTGCTCGCTACCCGGCCATATCTGAAAGTATGGACACAAAAAATCCGCATGGCTGTCGGGTGCGGAGGCCGCTTTGTAAGGTGTGTTCAGCACCTGAGCGGACTATACCCCCGGCATCGCGGATAAAACTAATTCCGATTTATGATACTTTACTTATAAATCATAGAAGTGCAATAACTCTTCCAGCCCTGACCACACAGAGCCCCATTTGGCCCGCCACGCTCGATTAGCCTAATCCGCCCCGGCCGCAACGAAAAGCTTTCCGCTGCTGCAACTCGACTCTGCATCTGTTGAATTGTCATGTCCGTTAACCCGGAGAAATCCAACAGATTAATATCCTTGCTCCCCTCCAGCTCTGTCATATGGTCAAACACCTGGGCCTGCAGCTCGTAGCTATAGCTCATGGCCATCAGGCAAGCCTCACGCTTGGGAAAGCTATAAACCTGGCGCGTAGCCTGAGCCCCGTTGCCCGCAACGTAGGTATCATCAGCCAAAAATTTGGCCGATGTTTCCCCTAGGACTTTAGGGACCTTGGCGAGGAAATGCTTATGCTGCAGCTTGCGATACTTCTTGCTAGGGAACGAAACACCATCAGCCCGAGCTTTTGATCTCCGATCAGCATTAATGTAATCGACCATCTCTAAACTGCTCATGGTCGGGGTTTCGCTATTGGGTAATGTGACTACAGATTTATTCATATCGATAGTTACCTTATAGAAACAAGCCTCGTTGCCCAGAAACGCCGCCCACAGAGAGGTCGCCACCTATAACGGCGGTTCTCCGAGGCCTGTTTCTATAAGGCTCTGTGTGATTGTTTGCGCCGGACATGGCGCAGATATAAAAAAACCACCAACGCGGTAAGCGTCAGTGGCTTATTGATACTGTCTCCATTGATGACTGCTCCCCGCTCTGAAGACCGAGGTTTCCCGGGGGCATTCTGATGATCACTCAGTCTATCTTCAGACTACTTAATAGGGGCCGTTGCCTCAATAGACATCCGGTATCCGCCTGAGCGTGTTCCTCTGGCCACCACACGATCGATGGACATCGCACCCGCCATACCATTCGGAAACGACTCATCCAGCGTGATGGGGCTTTCTGCCGCCAGATACGGATCACCCGGGACATCCAGAGTGATCCGCCTTTTTTCCCTCACGTTCTTTCGACTGTATCCCGCCAGTGCCTGCCGTGCCTGCTGCTCATTGATATACAGGGCAGGCAGACGTCGGTAGGGTGAGCGCCCTGACTTCACTTCATGCACCGTGCCAGTTGCATCATCCTGCCATCGGGCAATCATGCCGCCAGCGCTGTGTCGCTGAGGCATATCCAGCTCGCAGTTAATAAAACGCGGGGTGCCGGGACGATTATCCGGAGGAACCCGCAGCGTCACCGGCTCCATCTCTTTGCCACTGATCGTCGTCGTCCGCCCACGTAAGGCCAGCACATACAGACCATCCATCGGCTTTGCCACGGCATCGAACTCCTTGGCCAGGCGTGTCAGGAAAGCAGCATCCGTTTCATCGGTCTGATCGACATGCCCCAATGGGATGGCATCAAGTTCGGGATCAACACGCGGCGTCATGTCATGCGCCTGCACCACCTCCCGGAACAACTGCCCTAACGTCGGGGAATCCCAGCTGCGAGTGCGCCGCTCCTTAAAGCCTGTCTCATCTTTTCCGGTGAAAGGAGCCGACGTGGCGACGATGGTTAACCTGCGCGGAAACAGTCGTGGCGTGATACGGGTGATCGTAAAGTCCCCGATGCGTACCGCCCCTATCTCCTGATACCCCTCAAACCACGTCAGCCGCTGCCCCTCCTCTGGGAGTCCATCAACGCCTTCGACGTTAACCACCAGTGTCAGCTGGTCACTCTGATGACCGGAAGCATCGACACGATCAAATGACTCCAAGCGGGCATTGATCATCTTACTCCCCGGCCCCTCACAGTAATGCACCGGTGTGGTACCCAGTCTCAGCTCCATACCCCCTCCCTTTCCTTCGGCGCACTGGGTGGCGCCTCCGGCATCGTAATCACCACCCCGGCGGGCAGTATCAGGCCATAGTCATGCAGGTGTGGATTCAGCCTGTAGACTCTCTCCTCAATGGCATCATCATCCCGGCCAAGCAAGCGCCAGGTCAGCAGCCCTACCGTATCGCCATCTGCTGTCCGGACTCTCATCGGCGCTGACTCCCCAGTGATGGATTGGCAAACTCACACAGCGAGATCGTAATATCCTGCACCACACAGGTTCCGTTATGGATCATCTGCTCCCCCTTCACCTCAAACGTCCGCAGGACATACTGTCCATAGCTTGAGCCATCCCCACGAACCAGAGTGCGGGGCCTGGCCTCATCACGGATCTTTTTCAGGTTTTCGATCTGCATCTCGCCATCGGTTGAGTACCAACGGCCTGTGAATGTGACCGTATCCAGCTTACGCCCTGTCTGTTGCAAGAGAGGCAGCTCATTTAACAGCGGGACCTCCACCCAGCCGCCATCCAGGCTACGGGAAATACCGCTAAGCGGGTTGCCTCCGGACATAG
The DNA here is from genome assembly GCF_000264785.1 of Edwardsiella ictaluri ATCC 33202. GTDB lineage: Bacteria > Pseudomonadota > Gammaproteobacteria > Enterobacterales > Enterobacteriaceae > Edwardsiella > Edwardsiella ictaluri. The sequence continues at coordinate 2,801 of NZ_AFJI01000090.1, forward strand.
AGAAGTTATAGTCACCCCAGCTAAACTGCTTATCTGGTTTGGCCATCGCTTGGTTTAAAAATAAACCGGCGCCCAGATTGGCCAGAAATGAGGTTGAAATGGCCATCAGTCACTCCCTAACCCAGCCAGGCTGGCATCCGTGCGGGTATGCAGCGATAGGCTGCTGGACATCAGCGATGGCAAAAGGGTAGACAATTGGGCCTTGATTTTTTCCACCAGCGCGTTGTCCTGTTCCGGATCACCACTGGCTCTGACGTCAAAGCGCAGATCAAACTTATTGGAGATATCTGTCTGATTGGTCTCCTGCTTGATGACCTCTTTAACGGGATCCGCACCGTTGGCCAGCGCAGTTTTATCCTTGGAAAACCACTGTCCGACCTTATCTCCGATAATATTACCGAGTTCCCCGCCGCCCCAGGAGCCAAGCACGCCGCCGATAGCAGCCCCAATAGCGGTGCCAATAACAGGAACCAGCGAACCAATAGCGGCTCCAGCTGCTGCTCCCGCCCAGCCACCAGCCACACCGCCAACGATATCACCGGCAGCCCCGCCAATGGCTGCAGTGTTACCCGTATTAGCAGCTCCATAAAGCTCACTGCCTGCTGAGATAAGACCGAGAGGCCGTATCACCTTCCCTGCCACCCGGCCTGCCGATTTACCGCCAGACACCAATAGCGAGGCTGCACCACCACCGACATCAGCCACATCCTGAACAGCCGCAGATGCTTGCGCCTGCTTTGGCAGCATCATCAATCCGGCACCTACGCCAAGCAGTCCCGCACCACGCCCCCATCGCCCAAGCCTACGACGACGATGAGAACCGGCATTCGCAATCCGCTCTTCAGCCTCACGTAGCCGACCGAGGCGCGATCGGCCACGCCCACGGCGCCCGCCGCGTCCCCCGACACCGGGTAGCCCACCGGCACCACTCATGCGATCCAGTTGCCTATTAACAGCAGCCAGCGCGCGCGCTGCAGCCGAACCTGAGCGGGTAGTGTGGTCAGTCTGCCCACCCAGCTTGGCCCTCATGATCCGGCCTGCCTGGAATAAATCACTGAAAATGGACTTCACGCCCTTAAAGACGATCATACCCGCCTTTAAGGCAACCAAACCGGCACCCGCTTTAACCAGCCAGCCGGCCGTTTCTCTGGCTGCCGATGAGGTCTCCATCAGCTTTGCGCCGGACGCGGCCAAATCAGACAGCGGCTGTACGACCCCATCCATCAACGGCAGGAATAAATCACCAATATTAATAACAAGCCGATCAAAATTGGCACCGGCACGATCCAGCATCGCCTGGCGTGTTTTGGCTTTATTCTGGTACTCCAGCTCCATAGAGCCGGCATACGCGACCTGATCACCGGCCAGTTTCATCGCCTTACGCAGCAACTCGGTATTGGCCGTCAGCTTGCTGACCGCGCCGACCACCTCCTCCCCAAACAATTGGCTGATGACCGCCGCCTGCTTATCCTTATCCTGCCTGCCGATTTTCCCCAGCACGCTGAACAGGGTACCGCCCGCATCACGCTGCATATCCTTGGCTAAGGCAATCGGATCAAAGCCCAGCATTGCCAGTGTTTCTTTCTGTGCTTTGGTGGTGGCAAATGACTTATTCAGGCGTCCGGTGATATTTTTCATCGCCGTGGCGGTCCTTTCCTCCCCCTCACCACCCGCGATCAATGATGCTGCCAAGGCCGCTGCCTGACGGTCAGTAAAACCGGCCTTCATGGTGGTGGCACCCTGGCGCAGCATTACCCGCGCGACTTCGGCAGGCTTGGCCGCCATTTCGTTGGAGATGGCATTGGAATAGTCAGCCAGGCGCATCGCCTGATCCTGATCCAATCCCATTGATGAGCGCCACTTGGCCAGCGTACTGCCCGCCTCTTCGGCGCTCATATCCATGGCAACGGACATCTTCGCCGCATCACCGGCAAAACGCAGGAGTTGCTTAACATCTGTGGTACCGTCAGCCCGCTTACCGATCCCTGCCTCACCCGCTGCAGCGACGATATTGGTCATCCCGACCTGATCGATACCCAACTTCCCGGCCAACCCCATCATCCCGGTCCGGGTAGCACTTTTCTCCTGCTCATTCCGGAAGTTAACCACCTTGGTTACCCCGGCAAAGGCACTTTCATAATCGACCGCTTTCTTGGCCGCATAAATCGCCGGTGCACTGGCCGCAGCCAGCCCCAAGAGGTCACCAGCCATATCCCGGCGCGTCTGCTTATTGGCCGCCATCCTGGCCTGTGCATCAGATATCGTGCTCAGGCGCTTCTGCTGGCGATCCATCGCTGCTGTGGCCAGCTCAGTATCACGCTTCAGACGCAGCTGCTCTGCTCCGAGGGCTTTTGTATTGAGTCCGGCCTGGCTCAAATCCCTGGCCAGTGAACCGAGACGGCGCCCCTGTCCCCCCAGAGCGTCGGTCAGCCTTTTAGCCTCGCCACCTGCGGTCTTCTGTACCCGCCCGGCGGATTTAATCTCCTTGCCTACGCGGCTATAAGCCTGCGTTAACTCAGCCACCTTTTTCGTTGTGGCGGCCAGCGCTTCCTGCTGGGCGGGTGTCGTCGGGCCGATAAAGCCCTTCATCCTCTCCAGCTGGCGTTCTGCTGCCTGCAGCTCTTTTTTATAGCCAGCCTGTTTTTCGGTCAGGGCCTTAATCGTATTCGCCGCGGTTACCGCTTCACTCCTGGCACCCGCCAGTGCGCTTTTGGTCCCCTCCATTTCCTTACGTAGTGAGCCAAAATCACTCGCACGCTTGCTGGTACTGCCCAGCGCCTTTATCTGACGGTTGGTCCTCTCTATCTCTTTACCCAGCCGATCAGCTGCCGTACCGGCAGAGGCAAATGCCGTACTCATCTGCTCCCGGGCAGACAGGGTTACCGAGAATTTTTTATCAGCCATGTTGCTTTACCCCGAGTCTGGCCAGCGCCAGCTCATAACGGCGCAGGGCGGCGGGAACCCGCCAGCCCATAATCTCCTGCGTTGATACTGAGTACACCAGCGGAACCACATCGATCAGCCGTTCGACGTCACTTGGGGAAAGTAGTCCGCTGTTTCTGTCAAAAAATCGGACAGTCTCTGTTGCAGTGCCAGCCAGTCAGGCATATGCAGTTTATCCACGGTCTCCGGCATCACGCCCGTACAGGTGGCAACCAGCTCGCGCTCCCGCTCAAAACCTGCCAGCTCCCGCACGGAGTCTGTCAGGCGGACAGTGGGTGGCATCATATGAAGATGTGTGATGGGCCCCTGCCGCATCGCATCGGTAACAGGTACCAGCAGGGGGAAGGTGTCTGGAGACTCTCCCCGGGCGTTTGCCGACAGCTGATCACTGGGTGTCATAACCAGCTCATGGATCAGCAGCGTAATGGAGGTGAGATCCGGATGAGCCAGCTCGCCACGCTGCGCATCGCTCAACTCGGTATGCAACATAAATACCGCAGCAGAAAAGCCATGCCTGTCTTGTTTCGCTTCATCCGGGTCATCCATGCAAAATCGCTTTCGCAAGGCGCGCATCTCACCGATGGTATGTGTGCTCACAGTAACAACAGCGATACCCTCAATGGGCCAGCGCAGGGTATGCTGATGGGTAAACGGCGTCGTCATGGGCAATCCTCAATAAAAAACCCCGCAATGCAGGGCCGGGGGTAAAACAGGAAAGGGTGGCGTTAAAACATGCCAACGTTGCTGCGATGATCGGCCAACAGGTCGCCGTCACCCAAATCGCAAATGGATGCCTTACGGCTGACATGCCACTCCTGGATGCCGTTTACCACCCGGCGTGATTCATCCAGGCTTAAATTCAGCGTATCCTCCGGCAGCTCACTCACGACACTGCTGGCGCGCTCACGGCTGGAAATACGCCCTGTCCAGAACTCCTGCACTGCTGTTGTGATCCCCTCCTCATCCTCCCATGACTCATTGACAATAACCGTAACCAGCTGACCCGCCCGACGTCCCGTCATCTTCAGGATATAGGAGGTAATCCCCTTGCCGACGATTTTGGCCGTCATCTTTTCAATGCCGGTACGGATATCTCCACCAATGAAGCTGCCACCGATATCACCCGCCTTTTCTTTCGGCGGCGTAGACTCCCACGACGTAACCTCACGCTGCAGCGGGATCCCGTCAACGATGATCCTCAGCATCATACGCACATTTTGACCAGCCATTATTGCAACACTCCATTCAGGAAAGATTCGACAATTCCCACATCCTCTCGCAGGTGATAAACCATGTGCTCGTTCGGGCTATACCCTGCATAGCCAATAACAATGTGCCACTCACCGTTGCGGTAGTTGTCCGGCGTATTGAGCGTGGGATGCAGATAAACCCTGGCACCGATCAGTTTGCCGGCTGCCGCCTCGCCATCCAGCCAGTTTTGCAGTGACGCCACTTTCGACTGCATAAACTCTTTGCTGAGGAGCTCAGCCATCCCCGGCTCTGTCGTAGCAATCAGCTTGCGGATAATGGCCAGCTCAAGGCGCACTAGGTTGATAAACCGGCCATCCAGCGTACGGTTCCCCAGCAGCGAGAAGCCGCCCCGGCTGGTTCGTCCAAAGTAGGCCACGCCGTATTTGTTCAATCGGTCACCGGCACTGGTTTTATCCAGCAGGTTATAATCAATGGTGCGCTGACACCCGTCGATATAGACATTCATCCGCCCCTTGCCGGGAGCCTCATGCACATCCACCCGCGCCACACAGCCGAGATAATGGGCAACGCCGGACATGTAGACATACCCTTTGGCCGCGTTTGACCACACTTTGACAAACGGATCGACCAGTACGGCATCACCATAACCCGTGCCCGCCGTTCCCAATGACTGGGACAGGGATATCACCGCGTCATCAGTTGTGCTGGTGCCCTCCAACGCCGCAGCGGCGAACAGGCGTTTACCCATTTTGGCCAATGCATCATGCACCGCCGGATGGTTGAAGCCGGCAGCAGCAATATCTGTCAGGGTTTCCGGAATATCTGCCGCCAACGCCTCAATCCCGGTACGGCGGCCAGTCAAGGGATCTACACCGCCAACAACATTGGCAATGGTCCCTGATGCCGCCAGTTCTTTCCCATGGATGACAACCGTGGCCTGCGCCGTCAGATCTTCCAGCCTGATGCCCCCGTCGCTCTTCAGCGTCAGGACATTGCTTTCCCCCGGAACGTAGCTCACCATCTCTGTCGTTTTGCCACCGATCTCCACGCTCCAGCTGACAGCTTGGGCACCAACCACGGCATCCAGAAGGGTTGGATTGGTCAAGATAACCGTCATCACCCCGCTATCAAGGACGGCGGCACTTATAATCACCCCCTCATAATCCCTGTCGGCAGGCAGTACCTGGTTATCCTCATCCACGATGACTGCATAAATAGAGCACTGCGCTGCATCCAGCATGGCATTGCACACACGCCATAAGGTACCCCGCTCCAGCCCTGCAATATCCAGCCTGGCCAGGGCGGCTTTGTTATTGACCCAGTAGGCCTTATTGCGCGGGATATCCGGATGGGCATCCGGGGCCGTTCCGACCAGACCAAATACTGCACGACCTAGCGGCCCCATCGGAGACGGAGCAGGCTCTCGGATAATGGAGGCCCCGTTATGCACGAAATTTTCAATAATGGGCATGGGTTACTTCCTCTTTGTAACAGGCCTGGCAATGAGATAGCCACTGAGAACCAACTGGGTGGCCTCACTCTCACTCATCTCAACAACAGTGCCCGCCTTCTGCCAATGGCCGGAGTTGGGATGCTCGAAGCCGAGCAGCACCAGATACGCTTTTTTTTCCATAAATGGCTCCTGGACTGGACAATAAAAAACCGCCAAAACGTGTTTACATTATCTGGTGCGCCGTCAAACCTCCTTTTTCAGTTCGGGGGAAGATGTCAAATGAGTCTCTTGCGGCTCAACAAACCCCATGCGTTTCGCATCAAATACTTTTTTTTGCAAACTAAAATCATCCTCAACATTAATTACATGGTAATTATCCAAATCCAATGGCACGGGAAAATCAATATAGCCATCTGGATTTTTCTTTGGAATATATATTGTTTTCATAACAAAACCACTCATTATGTGTAATTGACGCCATATATTAGCAGGATACGAGAACTTTCAGAGCTGACTTCCCATAATGTCGAAAGGAATGTCCGTGTTATAATTGACCAGTGCGTCCCATCCATTGAGCGAATGCTAATAGAGCTCGCCAAGCTTCTATTAACAATTTCAGTAATCAACCATATTGGCTTAATATCGATTGCAGCATGCCAACTGTTATCATCAGTAGAGAAAATAATAATTTCATCAAAATTTGATGGGCTTTGTGACAGCGGGATATTACCATTCCCAATATTACCGCTAAAAAGCAGCGTCTTGTGCCCCACTGCTGCCTTGTTAACTCTCTCGTTGACTTTTTTTAGCGCATAGGCCGTCGGCGCCCGTGTGGTACTGGTACTGCTGACGCTGTCTTCAAGCTGGACCTGTCCGGGTCGGGTGGTAGTTGCGGCACGGGTTGCATCTCGATAGGTTTTCTTCATCACGGAGGCCGTCGCCGCCTCCACGTTGCTGTCGTTATTGATACTGTCGCTGAGCACGACCTGTCCGGGACGGCCAATTGCGGCGCGACGGGTTGCCTCGTCATAGGTTCGCTTTAGCGCAGAGCATGTCGGCGCATTTCTGGTG
>NZ_AFJI01000091.1 GCF_000264785.1 Edwardsiella ictaluri ATCC 33202
CGCGTATAACCGGCCATGCTATCCGGTTCACCGCCATCCGGTTCAACGTGTTGACCATTGTCATCGCTTCTCCCACCTGCGCATCCTGGTCCCGCAGGTTCGGATAGCCGCCCAGCCATGTTTTGCTGCGGAACATCGCCGTTCCGGCTATCGAACGCCGGTGATAGCCCAGGTTTCGTCTTCCAGTCTGCGCCACATCCTGCGCCTGTCAGCCCCATGCTGCCGGGCTTTCCATGCGCTTTTGCCAAAGACCTTCAGGCCGGTAGCGATCAGATTCACCCATCACCTAAAAGTTTGATTTATTCAACACAGCCCGCCATGGGCAGAGCCCTAAAGGCCGTGACCGGTTACGCTGTCGTGATTGCTACCCTGTATTCCCGCTCACCTATACCTATGAAGCCCGTAAGCCCGGAGTCAAAGAGCAAATTACTGAAAGGGCATTCAACGGAGCCGTGTCCTGGAGACGGCAAGGACGCTCAAAATCGGCATTAACACCATTATTCGCACGTTAACAACGCGTGTCGAAGTGAATAACATCATTCCCGGTTGTTTATGAGGATGTGGCGCTTATCTGCGAGCTTGATGAACAATGGAGCTTCGCTGGCAGTAAAGCCCGGCAGCACTGGCTCCGGGATGCATGCAACACCACAACAGGCGGCATTCTGGCTTATCCGTTTGGACCACCTATTGATGACACATGCCGTGAGCTGTGGGTTCTGTTTACATTGTTTAATATCGGTATGATAACCGGTGATGACTGGAGCAGTTATACCAGAGAAGTCCCACAAGAGAAGCCCCTGACCGGTAAAATATGCACCCAAGGTATTGAGCGTAATCACCTGGCCCGTCACACCCGCATTAAGCGGTTGGCGCGTAAAACGATCTGCTTCCTGCGCTCAGCTGAGATCAACGAAAAGGTCATTGGTTCCCTCATGGAAAGATATATGTTCTATTAATTGGAGTCTTTGTTGAAGAATAGAGAGTCATACTGTTTTCTTGAACGCTGTTCGGTGGAAAAACTAAGCGTTTCAGGATACGTGTTTCCCTGCACGTTACAACCACATAATTTTTCGTCGCTGGGGTGAGCCACCATATTGATCTGACAGCATAACATCTATTTATTCAACGAATCCTTAATTGGATTCATCAACTAATTTTTCCAGTTTAGTCCATTGAGCGTGGCCCATCAGTTGAGGTGATCATTTGCTGTAAAAACAAAAAAATAACATATTATCGAAATAATCATGGGGGTGTATCAATCACAATGCGATATGATGTATTT
>NZ_AFJI01000092.1 GCF_000264785.1 Edwardsiella ictaluri ATCC 33202
CCATGCCAGATAACGCCAGCGCCACCAATTAATGCAGCCCATTCAAAAAAACTCATACTATGACCACCTTATTAACCAGTAATAAACCTAAGTTAGTTATTTATAAAAGAGCATGCTCGTCTCCCTAAGAAACCATTTTCTGCATAGAAATACTCTTTCTTAAATACCCCTTTAGCCCAGACGCATTTATAGGTTAAAAAATCCTCACCCGTAATAACGGTTGAGTAATTTACACCATAACCAGACACTAGTGATGACACATAGAAAAAACTAATGTTAAAGCTAGAGCCTTTACCTTTCCCATTATCCCTCCCTATATAAAAATGAAAATTTCATTTATATTGAATTAATTTTATCTCACACAGCCCGACCACATCACCAGTCATCGAGCGAGACGCAGACCATTTATTATCTATTGAATTTATTACTTTTGTGTAAAGTACCTTTTTATTGTGGGTTATTGACCATGTTTCAAGCATGGTCAAACGCTCATCGCTATATAGCCCGATTAAAGTGTTACTTGATATGGACATATAAAGTAACTCTCCAGCCATAACACTTTTCCCGACGCTGGTAACATTTCCATCCTTTCCATAAATTGATACATGAAACACACCGTTCGTAATTTGATCCTTATCAAAATCATAATTATCACTTGCTCTTGCACCGTAGCCACTTAAATTGGTTACGACCCAGCAATCAGCGGTGGCATCAGGCATATATATGCCAAAAAGTACTCCAAACATGGCTAAGAATCGCATGACTTTACATCCCTAGGTAAATCCTGTGTCTCATGGGGAGCCATGGTATCAATTTGACGCAAGCAAGTCCGCCCTATGCTGAAGACTAGCTCATCTCAAAAGAGGGGTATGAGGAGGGGTATGAAGCATTAAATAAAAATGGCCAGCCATGCACACATTGCTAACCACTTGATTTATATGGTGCCGATAATAGGAGTCGAACCTACGACCTTCGCATTACGAATGCGCTGCTCTACCAACTGAGCTATATCGGCACTGAGGGAGTTGGGCGTGTTGCCCGAAATGCGGGAGATACCATAGTGAAAAACCAAAGGAGCGTCAAGAGCTGGCAAAACAAATGGTTATTTACTCGACAATACACCGTTTATGCTATGGGCCGAGATAGCGTCAACGCCGTCACTTTGCCCTACTCGATTTTGCTCTAGGCTGTCCCTGTTAGCCCCTACAACACGGCAACAAAGGAGCAAATGATGACACAGACAGGAACGACGAATCGGCGTCTCGTGCTACGCCAGCGACCCTGTGGAATGCCGACGGAGCAGGACATCCAGTTACAGCAGGCTGCCATCCCGCACCCCGGCCAGGGGCAGCTATTGCTGCGTACCCTCTACCTCTCTATCGACCCGTATATCCGGGGACGGATGAACGATGGCCCCTCCTATACTCCCGCCATGCACCTGGGTGACGTGATGGTCGGCCACACCCTATGTCGGGTCGAGTGCTCACACCACCCCGACTATCAGGCTGGGGAGTGGGTACTGGCGCAAAGCGGCTGGCAAGATTATGCCCTCTCCGATGGCGGCGGCTTGCAGAAGGTCCCTGCGGGGATGTCGCACCCAACCTGGCTACTCGGCGTGCTGGGAATGCCGGGATTCACCGGCTATATGGGGCTGACCGCCATCGGCGATCCACAGCCCGGTGAGACGGTGGTGGTTTCCGCCGCGAGCGGCGCAGTCGGCTCGGTCGTTGGCCAAGTGGCTCATCTACGCGGAGCCCGAGCCGTCGGGATCGCCGGGGGGGCGGAGAAGTGTCGCTACGTGTGCGATACCCTCGGTCTGGCGGCCTGCATCGATCACCGCGCGCCCGACTTCCCCGCCCAGCTGCGTGCGGCCTGTCCGAACGGGATCGACGTTTACTATGAGAATGTCGGCGGTGCCGTCTTCGATGCGGTGCTTCCGTTACTCAACACCCTGGCTCGCGTGCCGCTCTGTGGCCTGATCAGCCAATACAATAGTGTGACGAGCGATAATCTCGACGATCGCTTACCGATGCTGATGGGTACCATCTTGAGAAAACGGCTGTTAGTCCGCGGGTTTATCATCGGCCAAGACTTCGGTCAGCATTATGCGGCCTTCTATCAACAGATGAGCCTGTGGCTAGCTCAAGGCCAGATCCAGTATCGGGAGGATGTTATCGAGGGGCTAGAACAGGCCGTAACCGCGTTACAGGGGCTACTCTCGGGCAACAACTTCGGCAAGCTGTTAGTGAAAGTGGCCGATTGATCGAGCCCACATTGATAGGCTGAAGTTAATGCAACGGCTCACCAATAGAGGGAGCCGTTGCAACGCGATCAGGCGCGCACCAGATCGTCGCCGTAGCCAATCCATTTGTAGGTGGTCAGCGCCTCCAGCCCCATCGGGCCGCGCGCATGCAGCTTCTGGGTGCTCACCGCGACCTCCGCCCCCAGGCCAAACTGGCCGCCGTCGGTGAAACGGGTGCTGGCGTTGACGTACACCGCCGCCGAATCCACGCTATTCACAAAGCGTTCGGCCGCGCGCATGTCACGCGTCAGGATGGCGTCCGAGTGCTGGGTGCCGTGGAGGCGGATATGGTCGATGGCATCATCGAGATCGTCCACCAGCACCACGCTGAGATCCAGCGATAGCCACTCATCGTCCAGCGCTTGCGGATCCAGCGCAACCGTCGTCGCCGGGCCGTCCTGCAGCAGCGGCAGCGCGCGCGGACAGGCGTGCAGAGTCACGCCGGCGCGCTTCATCTGCGCGCTGAGCGCCGGCATAAAGGCGGGCGCGATGGCGGCGTTGACCAACAGCGTCTCTACCGTATTGCAGGTGCTGGGACGCTGGGTCTTGGCGTTGGTGATGATCGTCAGCGCCGCGTCGATCTCCATGCCGCGATCGACATAGATATGGCAGACGCCGATGCCGCCGGTGATCACCGGGATCGTCGCCTGCTCGCGGCACAGGCGGTGCAGCCCGGCGCCGCCGCGCGGGATCAGCATGTCGACATAGCGATCCAGGCGCAGCAGCTCGCTGACCAACGCCCGATCCGGGCTCTCGATCACCTGCACCGCGTCCTGCGGCAGGCAGGCCAGCTCCAGCGCCCGGCGGATCGCCGCCACCGTCGCTCGGTTGGTGCGCCAGGTCTCTTTGCCGCCGCGCAGGATCACTGCGTTACCGGTCTTCAGGCACAGCGAGGCGACATCCACCGTGACGTTGGGGCGCGCCTCATAGATAACCCCGATCACCCCCAGGGGGACGCGGCGGCGCTGCAGCCTCAGGCCGCTGTCCAGCTGGCGGCCATCAATGATCTCACCGACCGGATCGTGCAGACTGCATACCTGGCGGACGTCGGCGGCGATCGCCGCCAGGCGGGATTCGGTCAGCAGCAGACGATCCAGCATCGCCTCGCTCAGGCCGTCCGCGCGCGCCTGGGCGACGTCCTCCGCGTTGGCCTGTAAAATGGCCGCGCTATCCTGCTGCAGGCAATCGGCGATCAGCGCCAGCGCCCGGTTTTTCTGGGCGCTGCTCAGCAGCGCCAGCTGATATGAGGCCCGTTTGGCGGCCTTACCCATCTCTTCCAGCATGATGGCTCCTTAGCTGACGATCATATCGTCACGATGTACGGCTACCGGGCCATATTCATAGCCGAGGATCGCACTGATTTGCAGCGAATGGTGGCCGGCAATCATGCGCAGCGCATCGCTGTTGTAGCGGGAGACGCCGTGCGCCAGATCGCGCCCGTCCAGCGTGCGGATGCGCACCACCTCACCGCGGGAAAAGTCACCGCTCACTTCGCGGATCCCCTTGGGCAACAGCGAGCTGCCGCGGGTGACGATCGCCTCCAGCGCGCCGTCGTCCACCACGATTTCACCGGCCGGCGGGGCGCCAAAGATCCAGCGCTTGCGGTTTTCCAGCGGCGTCTGCAGGGGGTGAAAGCGGGTGCCGACGGAGATACCGTCGATAACCTCGCCGATCACGCCGGGACGGCTGCCCGCGGCGATAACCACCTCAATCCCGGCGCGGCAGGCCACGTCGGCGGCCTGCAGCTTGGTGGTCATACCGCCGGTGCCCAGCCCGGAGACGCTGTCGCCGGCGATGCCGCGCAGCGCATCGTCGATACCGGTCACTTCACGGATCAGCTCTGCCGCCGGGTTATGGCGCGGATCGGCGGTAAACAGCCCGGCCTGATCGGTCAGCAGCAGCAGTTTGTTGGCCCCGGCCAGGATCGCCGCCAGCGCCGACAGATTGTCGTTGTCACCCACCTTGATCTCCGCCGTGGCGACCGCGTCGTTTTCGTTGATCACCGGAATGATACGGTTGTCCATCAGGGCGTGCAGGGTATCGCGGGCGTTGAGGAAGCGTTCGCGATCCTCCATATCGGCGCGGGTCAGCAGCACCTGACCAATATGGATGCCGTAGATGGCGAACAGCTGCTGCCACAGCTGGATCAGGCTGCTCTGCCCCACCGCCGCCAGCAGCTGCTTAGAGGCGATGGTCGCCGGCAGATCCGGGTAGCCCAGGTGCTCGCGCCCGGCGGCGATCGCCCCGGAGGTCACGATCACAATACGGTGTCCCGCGGCGTGCTGCTGGGCACACTGCCGGACCAATTCTACGATATGGGCGCGGTTGAGGCGGCGGGAGCCACCGGTCAACACGCTGGTGCCCAGCTTTACCACCAGGGTCTGACTGCCACTCGTCATGTTCTATAACCGTTGTCTTTTCACAGAATAAAGAGAGGAACCGTGGTTCCCGGCACGCTAACGTGGAGACGGCGGCGCCCGCGGCGCCGCCTCGCCCCGCCTGCATTTTTATCAGGCGTAGCCCATTATGCCAACAGGCGGGGGGTAAAAGCATACGCAAAGCCGACGAAAAGGCGTTGCGTATGATCCAAATCAGCGTTCGGCGCGGCTCAGCCGCAGGGAGTCGTCGTCGGCGGGGTGCAGCGACATCGAAAGGGTATCCAGCAGGCGCTGCAGATTGCCGTGGAAGGTGGTCAGGGTCTGCAGCAGGCGCTCGCTCACCTGCCGATCGGCGATCTCCAGCGTCTGCCAGCGCCCGGCCTTATCGTATAGCCCCAGCGCATAGCGGTAGTGAAAACGCTCGCCCTCGGCCTGCAGATCCAACCACCAGCCCCAGAACTCACGCTTCTCCGGGTCCGGCTTGACGTTGACGCACACGGCCAGGCAGTCAAAGAAAAACCGGTTGTCCGCACACTGCTCTGCACGCAGGTAAGGTCCCAACGCCATGAATTTTTTGATCAATCGTCCTTTTGAGTAATCTTGGGGTAAAGTCATTAAGCAATCTCCTTATTACGGTTACCCTCTTTTAACAAAACCGCCAAATTAAGCAATTAAATTAATATGAGTACTTCTTGAACCATTCACAAATCTGACGTAGCGCACGATCGAACCCCTGGTACAGCGGTGATGAGGAGACCGCCAGCAGCTCCCCCTGCGCGGAGGAGTTGGCGATCAGCTGCGCCTCCTGGCGTGGACAGAACGGATCGCGCTCCCAATAGGCCGCCAGCATCGGCGTTGGACAGCGGCGCCCCAGCAGCCCCTGGGTCTTCAGCGAATAGCAACGCAGCTCTGTCAGCAGCGCGACATCAGACACCGACGCCATGCCCAGACGGCTGGCCAGCACGTCGATATACATCGGCGGCACCCGCTGATGAAGGTTGCCGTCGCACAGCAGATGGTGCACCACCGGCCCCAGACAGGCGACAGCGCGCAGGCGGTGCGGCTCCAGGTAGGCCAGGCGTACCGCCACATTGGCGCCAAAGCGGAAGCCCAGCGCCGAGATCCGCGTACTGTCGACCCAGGGCAGATCGGCCATCTGCTGCAGCACCGCCTGGTGCAGACGGCTGGAGTCCTGCGACAGAGTATAGTGAGATGAGAGGCCTACCGACGGCATATCGATGGTCAGCATGGCCATTCCGGCCGGCGCCAGATAATCGCGGAACAGGCGGTGACCGTCGCTCTGCAGCATATCGAGGCCGCCGCACAGCAGCACGGTGGGATAGGGCCCCGCCCCACCGCCGTCCGGTAGGTGCAGAAACCCGGTAATCGCCTTGCCGCCGGGCACGCTGAAGCTCAGCTCCCGCAGCTCATATCTCAGCAGGCGGGCGGCCTCGCCGTAGGCCCGGTTGGCCAGTGCCTCGGCCTGCTCGGCCAGATCGTCCCCTTTCAGGTGTGGGTAGGCGGCAATGCTGTACAGATTGGCCGCCTGCAGCCACATCTCTCCGGCGCGCGGCTCCTGCGGCTCCTGCTGGGCGCGCTGCTGCCACACCATCGCCTGGTGAGACCACTCATAGATCCAGTTACCGCTGCGGTAGCCCACCACGGTATCCAGCAGCCGCTCGTCGCTGCGCTCGGCCTCGCTGGCGGCAATGCGCGCCAGCACCATTTCGACCTCCAGCGGATCGGCACCGCGCCAGGCCCACATCACCCGGTTAATAATGCGATACCAGTTTGCCTGCGAACGGCCATCCAGCGCACTGTTAATGCCGGGGAGAGCTGCGCCGGAGACGCGATTGACCAGCGTGGATGTTTCGCGGTGTTTAAAACGCGGTTTAAACAGCGTTTCCGACAGGTTGGCGCGGGGTTGATTGATTTCGCTCATAGCGGAACGAGGGCCTCCATAGACAGATTGCTGACTGAAGCTGCCGGGCAGCCCTGTCATTATAGGCGGTGCGGCAACGCCATTTATCATGCCGAGCCGGGGGAGAATTGGCAATGCAAGGCGCACGCCAGAAACAACAGCGCCCGGCATAATGCCGGGCGCTGTTGGGAAAACCGCAGACAAATTAACGGCCGCTCAGCGGCTCAACGAAGCTGACGCCCATATCCCACGGCTGCTCGATCCAGGTATTCTGCGGAATATCGACTACGTAGTCGTCCACCAGCGGACGGCCGGCCGGTTTAGCGAAAATGGTCACGAAGTGTGCCTTGGGGTACATATCACGAATGGCCTGGGCAGTGCCGCCGGTGTCGACCAAATCGTCTACCACGATAAACCCTTCACCGTCGCCCTCGGCGCACTTCAGCACCCTGAGCTCACGCTGGTTGTCATGGTCATAGCTGGAGATACAGACGGTATCCACGTGACGGATACCCAGTTCACGCGCCAGAATGGCCGCGGGGACCAGACCGCCGCGGCTTACCGCGATGATCCCGGTCCAGCGTTCGGCGGGCAGCAGGCGGGCAGCCAGTTTACGCGTATGCATCTGCAGCACGTCCCAGGTCACAACGTATTTTTCGCTCATAAAACATATCCCAGCCAGTGATAACAGTCTGTTAAATGGCTTATAAATTAGTCGGAGGGGAAAAAAGGTTGCGCGAGATTATAGTGACCCGCCACGATAAAAACCAGTCCCGTGATGCCAAAGCGCCGCCGCGCTCGCGCTAATTATGCTGCGATGCACCTTTGCGCCGCCCGCCATCACCACTCTCATCCCTGCTGGTCTACCCAATAGGTGCCAAAGCCGGCCTCTTGGGGGTAAATTGACGTCAAAGCCTGCCCCAGCGGGGCAATATGGTGGTATTCTCTGAAAATTCAGCTGTGCCTCGCATATTATCTGCGGCCAGCGGCGGTGCGCAATCTATTACGCCCGCGTATGATCGCATGATACCCACCCGGGCATGCACTCTCACAGCACGACCGTATATCAGGAGACTTAACGTGTCTGAAGTATCTCAACTGTCGCCACAGCCGCTGTGGCAGATTTTTGCCGATATCTGCGCCATTCCGCATCCCTCCTATCACGAAGAAGCGCTGGCCGCCCACCTCATGGCGTGGGCCAGCCAGAAAGGGATCCACGCCGAGCGCGACGCTGTAGGCAACATTCTGCTGCGTAAACCGGCCAGCCGCGGCATGGAAAAACGCATTCCGGTGGTGCTGCAGGCGCACCTGGACATGGTTCCTCAGAAGAATAACGACACCAACCACGATTTTACCCGCGATCCCATTCAGGCCTATATCGATGGCGACTGGGTGAAAGCACGTGGCACCACCCTGGGTGCCGATAACGGCATCGGCATGGCCTCTGCGCTGGCGGTGCTGGCCGATGACAGCGTGGTTCACGGCCCGCTGGAGGTGTTGCTGACCATGACTGAAGAGGTCGGCATGGACGGCGCCTTCGGCCTGCAGCCCAACTGGCTTCAGGCCGAAGTCCTGATCAACACCGACTCTGAAGAAGAAGGCGAGGTCTACATGGGCTGCGCCGGCGGTATCGACGTGATCACCAGCCTGACACTGCAGCGTGAGGCGATGCCGGCCGGTCTGAGCGTAGTTCGTCTCAGTATCAAAGGGCTGAAAGGCGGCCACTCCGGCGGCGAAATCCATCTGGGGCTGGGCAACGCCAACAAGCTGCTGGGGCGCTTCCTGGCCGGTCACACCGACGAGCTGGGCGCCCGGGTGCTGGACATCAACGGTGGCACCCTGCGTAACGCCATTCCGCGCGAAGCCTTTGCCACCCTGGCATTACCGTCAGCAAACCTCGATCGTCTGCAGACGCTGGCGCAGCACTTCCAGTCGAAAGTCGCACACGACCTGGGCGCCGTGGAGAAGAGCCCATGCGTCACAGTCGACGCGGCGCAAAGCGAGCAGCTGCCGCTGGACGCCGCCAGCCAGTCCCGCTTTATCGCGCTGCTTAACAGCACACCGAACGGGGTTATCCGCATGAGCGACGAGGTCAAGGGCGTGGTGGAAACTTCCCTTAACCTGGGCGTGGTCACCACGGCGGAGAGCGAGGCGCAGGTTATCTGCCTGATCCGCTCCCTGAACGAAAGCGGTAAAGACGCCGTGGTAAGCCAGCTGACCTCGCTGGGCGCACTGGCCGGTGCCCGCGTAGAGGCCAAGGGCAGCTACCCCGGCTGGGAGCCGGACGCCAGCTCCCCGGTGATGCACCTGGTGCGCGACACCTACCATAAGCTGTTCAGCACCCTGCCGAACATCATGGTGATCCACGCCGGTCTGGAGTGCGGTCTGTTCAAGAAACCCTATCCGCTGATGGATATGGTCTCCATTGGGCCTACCATCACCGGGCCGCACTCACCGGATGAGCAGGTCAATATCCCGAGCGTTGGCCGCTACTGGCAGCTGCTGACCGCCCTGCTGAAGGCGATCCCGGAAAAAGCCTGATCCCGCACTGACAGGCGCCGCGCGGCTGGCGGCGCAGCAACGCTATCCTATCCGCACGCCCCCGGGCGCGCGGATTTTTTTGTCTCCCCATCGACCCACCGCAACTGCTCAACCGCAAACCCGAGCGCGCCCGCCCGGCGGATATACGCCTGCCTTACTGCGGGCGGGAGCGCCGGCGTTCGCGACAGGATCCACAGGTAGCGGCGATTCGATCCGCAGACCAGCGCATATCGGTAGTCATCGTCCAGCGCTATCACATGGTAGCCGCCATAAAATGGCCCAAAGAAGGAGACCTTCAGCGCCGCCATCGCCGGAGAGGCGATAAAGTAGGCTTTGCCCTGACTCTGGCGCCAGCGTCGGCGTTGAACATCGTAACCGCGGTTGAGTACGCTGATACCGCCATCCCCGCGTAAGGCATAGTGGGCACTCACCTGCACCAGCCCACGTTCAAAGCGGTTCTCCAGACGGGCAACCTCATACCAGGTGCCCAGATAACGCGCGACATCGAATCCCCTAATCGGCTCGACGCCGCGCGGCGGGTTCGGCGAGCCGCAGGACGCCAACCACAACGCCAGGGGAACGGCGCACAGCACTGGCCACCCTGTCATCGGCTCTCTCCTCCTTGCTCACGGATAATCTCAGTGTAGTCTGCTTTACGGCAGATAAAAAAGAGGCCGCAGTCTTAACCCTGCGGCCTTACCTTTACACCCGTTCCGACGTCTAACGCGTCACGCCAATACTCAGTAGAACAGGCCGATCAGCGCCGTATGGAAGATAAATCCCACGATCAGCGGCACCGAAGTCCGCCGCACTACCTCAAAGGGCGAGAGTCTGGCACCGCTGGAAACGGCGATCACTACCCCGGATACCGGCGACAGCGCGCGCCCCATATGGGAGGCCTGCTGCATCGGCAGGATCATCGCCACCGCATTGGCCCCCATGCTGCTGGCGATCTGCGGGATCAACTCCACAAAGGCCAGGAAAGGCGCATTGCCCGATCCCATGATAATCGCGGCGGCGAAGGTCACCAGCGCAAAGACAATGGCCATGGCGAAGGGGGGCAGCCCGACGTGTTCGGCCAGCAGGATCAGCTGGTCGATGGCACCGATCACCTTGATGCCATGCGCAAAGACCCCGGCGGCCACCAACAGTCCGACCACGCCGGTAAACGCCTGCCCCATCCCTTTCAGAAAGTGGCTGAACCCGTCGCATACCGACTTGAAGTCGCGCAGACGCAGCAGCTCGATCAGCATGCAGAGAGCCATGGCAATCATCACGATGGTGACGATATTCAGGTTGATCCCGCTGACAAACAGCTTGGAGGAGCCGACCGCCATCAGAATCGGCAGCATCGGCAGCAGCGCATAAAAGGCAGGGGAGCGCGCGGGCGTATCCTCCTGCTGCTGTACCGCCGCCTGCGGCAGCGTACCGGCGCGCCGATCGCAGTGACGCTGCCAGAAAACATGGCAGACCCCCACCACCAGCACTGTCGCCAGCGCCGCAGGCCCCTGGTGGTACAACACATACTCCACCACATCCATATCAACGGCCTTGGCGCCGCGGATAGCATCGATCGCCGTCGGGGTATAGGCTACCCCGAGCGACGTCGCGATCACCCCCGCTGCCGACGCGGCGGACAGCCCTAGCCCCAGCATGATGGGGAACATGGTACCCATCAGCAATACCGCCAGGCCGGTGGCTGACGGAATGGCCAGCTGCAGCAGGCTGGCCAGCAGGTAAGAGAAGAACAGCAGGGTATAGGGCGACTGCAGGCGGCGCAGCGGGCGGGTCACCACCCGCACCACCGCCTCATTGGCGCCGATATGATCCATATAGTGGGCAAATCCCATCAGCGCCATGATCATCAGCCCCAGATCCGCCGCCCGGGTGCTGAACAGATCGCGCATCACCTCAAAGGGATCAAGCAGCGCGATCCCGGTCGTGGCCACCCCTTTAGGCAACACGCTGCCCCAACCTGCCAGCTGGGTACAGAACATCAGCAGCAGACCGGCCACCAGCAGCACCGGCTCTGCCTTATAGCCGCGCAGGATCAGGCGGGCCACCGCCACGATTACCAGCAGCGCGATAATCACCTGGATCATGCCGTCTCCTCTGCGCTGAAGTGGATATGGGTTTCAGCGATCACCGCGACCACCACGTCGCTGGCCGCCCGCAGGGATTTCACCGGCAGATACTCATAGATGGAGTGAAAGTTATGCGCACCGGTAAAAAGGTTGGGACAGGGTAACCCCTTCTGCGACAGCACCGCGCCATCATAGCCGCCGCGCATCGGCACCGGGCGCGGGGTAATACCACAGCGCCGGTAGGCGCGCAGGGCGATCTCCACCGGGAAACCCGCTGCACCCTGCAGGCTGTTAGCCACGTTGGCATAGCGGTCAGAGAGGTGAGCCTCTACGCTCCCCTCACCCCACAGCGACTCACAGCTCTGCGCCAGCTGGCGGATAAACGCCATACGCTGGCGGTAGCCTGCTTCGGTAAAGTCGCGGATATCCAGCTTGAGCACGGTACGCGCGCTGTTGCCCGACAGCTGCTTCACCCAGTAGTACCCCTCGCGCCCT
This sequence comes from Edwardsiella ictaluri ATCC 33202, assembly GCF_000264785.1. Taxonomy (GTDB): domain Bacteria; phylum Pseudomonadota; class Gammaproteobacteria; order Enterobacterales; family Enterobacteriaceae; genus Edwardsiella; species Edwardsiella ictaluri. Next base: position 11,722 of record NZ_AFJI01000092.1, read on the forward strand.
TCGGTGTACTCCGGAGCCTCACCCGGCGGCAGCATGGCGATAAACTTATGGGCCATCAGCAGCGAGTTCTTCAGCTTGCCCTTGGCCGACATCGGATGCGCCGAGGCGCCGGTAAAGATCACCTCGACATCGCCGGCGTTCCAGTTTTCATACACCAGTTCGCCGATGCCGCAGCAGTCCAGGGTATAGGCAAAGTCGGCGCCAAAGGCATCGGTATCAAACGCCTTGGCGCCGCGCAGCCCCTGCTCTTCGTCCGGAACAAAGCCCACCTTGACCGGGCCGTGGACAATCTGCGGGTTGGCCTGCAGGTGCTGCAGGGCATGCATAATGGCGGCGATGGCCGCCTTGTCGTCCGCCCCCAACAGGCTGGTGCCGTCGGTTACGATCAGATCATCGCCAACGTAATCGGCCAGCTCGGGAAACGCACTCTGGCGCAAAAAGATCTGCCGCCCGACGTTCAGGCACAGATCGCCGCCGTGGTAAGGCAACACCTGGGCATGGGTATCAGCGCTCTGCTCGGCTCTGGTATCCAGGTGGGCAAAAAAGGCCACCGTCGGCAGCGGTCGATCGCAGTTAGCCGGCAGCATTGCGGTGACGATGGCATTCTCCCTGACCTGCACCTCCTGCAGGCCAAGCGCACGCAGCTCCTCTCCCAGACGCTGCGCCAGCATCAGTTGGCCCGGTGACGATGGCATGATACCCCGGGCTCCTTTTTCACGATCAGTGGTGGTATTAATTTGGGTGTAACTAATAAAACGTTCAATAATATCCATTACTTATATTCCTTTAGGGTCAACCGCAGGAATTATAAAAGCAATGGTGTCATAAAAGTTTGAAGCGCCCGCAAGAACGGCGATAAAGCCGTGCCAGGCTCAAAGAATATCCAGTGACAGCTGCTTCTCTAGCCCGGGGTCGGGCAACATCACATGCAGCCCCACCAAACGCACACCGCGCCCGGCGCGGCGCGTCTCCCACACCTGCCGCGCCACCACCAGCAGATCGTCCCGATCCAGATAGGAATGAACGTGCTCCTGCGTGGTCAGCTGAAAGTCGGCAAACTTGAGTTTTACCCCCTGGCGGGCAATGCGCAGATCCGGCTGAACCCGGGCCAGACGCCGCTCCAGCTCGGGATACAGCTGCTCTATCATCTGGCGGCATACATCCCAGTCGTCGATGTCCTGCGCCAGCGTCTTCTCCACGCCAACCGATTTACGCTGCCGGGCAGGATTGATCCCGCGCTCATCACGCCCCAGACTCCGCTCCCACAGCACGCGGCCAAACTTGCCAAAGCGGCGCAACAGCGTGACCAAATCGTAGGCACGCACGTCGGCGCAGGTATGTAGCCCGAGTTCGGCCAAACGCGCGGCGGTCACCTTCCCCACGCCGGGGATCTTCGCCAGCGGCAAGGCCTGGACAAAAGCATCGACCAGCTCAGGCGGGAGCACATATTGGCCGTTGGGTTTATTGATATCCGAGGCGATTTTCGCCAGAAACTTCAGCGGAGCGACGCCGGCCGAGGCCGTCAGCCGCAGCTCGGCGGCGATATCGGCACGGATCTGCCGGGCTATCAGCGTGGCCGAGCCGTGGTGCAGCGGGCAGTCGCTGACGTCCAGATAGGCCTCATCCAGCGACAGCGGCTCAACCAACGGGGTGTAACGGTGAAAGATTCGGTGGATTTCGCCAGAGACGCCCTTATATACCGCCATGCGCCCCGGACGCAGCGTCAGATGGGGGCACAGCTTCAGGGCCTGCGCCGTCGGCATGGCGCTGCGCACACCGTAGCGCCGAGCCGCATAGTTGGCGGTGCTGATCACGCCACGCCGCTCGCTGCTGCCGCCGATGGCCAGCGGCACTTCGCGTAGCGCCGGAAAATCCCGCATCTCGACCGCCGCAAAAAAACAGTCCATATCGATGTGAATGATCTTACGCATTTGATCGTCCTACCCCACCAGAGCACTGTGTAAACATACAGCGCCATGTGCAATAATTCAACTCAGCCGCACATCGCTCAGAAATAAACTATCACTTAATCCATTTTTTCCTGCACGGTCGTAAATTATAATGAGAGTAAATTTTCATTACACTGTGATTTTTCCCATAGGATATTTATATGTTTAATTCAGTCGTTAGAAAATATCACGCATGACAAATAATCATTTCACAGTCTTTATCTTTTTTTAATTCTATTTCATTAGAAATCAGCAAGCGAAGTCGATTAAATAATTAGGTATAGGATTTGCATAAAAACAACCCTACATAATGATTGGGATGACTATCATATAACATCAAACACGGCAGAAAAATCTCATGGAAAGACAAACAGATTAGCCGTAAATACATCATGATTGGATATTTACCATAATTACATTATTTGTTTTCAGCCAAATTAAACTTTGATGTTAGACTGAAGGTGTTGATTGATAAGAGATGAGTAAGGCGCTATTTCAAAAGACATTTTATCGCTGCAATAATATAAGTACTTCTCGTCCGAAGCCTATCTTTGGCATCAGTGACAGATAAAAACAGTCGAGCGAGATAGCGTCTCACCCTCTCCATCAATGATGATATGAGTAGCCTATTAAATTTAGCGTTCACTTAAATAGGAATCGATGATGAGAAATGTCATCCATCTCACCATCCTATATCGGTCTTGTAATCAGCATACAGTTAATAACTGTTTGGAGAGAGATAATGAAAAAAGGTCATGATATTCATGGAAAGCTCTTAGATTCCCGGTTTGGCTCTGAAGCGATCCGTTCTGCAGCCGAGGCGCACTATTTCCCGCTGGAAGAAATGCGCGAAGATATTGCTTTTCAAGTTATTAACGATGAGCTGCTTTTAGACGGTAATGCCCGGCAAAACCTGGCGACGTTTTGCCAGACCTGGGATGACGATTATGTACATCGCCTGATGGATATTTCGATCAATAAAAACTGGATCGATAAAGAGGAGTATCCGCAGTCTGCCGCAATCGATCTGCGCTGCGTCAACATGGTGGCCGATCTGTGGCATGCGCCGCATCCGGCGGACGGACAGGCTGTCGGTACCAATACTATCGGCTCTTCCGAGGCCTGTATGCTGGGCGGCATGGCGATGAAGTGGCGCTGGCGCGCCAAACGTCTGGCGCAGGGGAAACCGGTGGATAAACCCAATATGGTGTGCGGGCCGGTGCAGGTCTGCTGGCATAAGTTCGCCCGCTACTGGGATATCGAACTACGCGAGATCCCGATGGCGCCCGGCAAGCTGTTTATGGATCCGGAGCGGATGATCGCCGCCTGCGATGAGAACACCATCGGCGTCGTGCCGACCTTTGGCGTCACCTACACCGGCAACTACGAGATGCCTGACGTGCTGCACAAGGCACTGGACGATCTGCAGGCGCGTACCGGACTGGATATCGACATGCACATCGATGCTGCCAGTGGGGGCTTCCTGGCACCGTTCTGCGCCCCGGATATCGTCTGGGACTTCCGTCTGCCGCGGGTCAAATCCATCAGCGCATCCGGCCATAAGTTCGGCCTGGCACCACTCGGCTGCGGCTGGGTGGTATGGCGTGACGCCGCCTCCCTGCCGGACGATCTGATCTTTAAGGTGGACTATCTGGGCGGACAGGTCGGTACCTTTGCCATTAACTTCTCCCGTCCCGCGGGTCAGGTTATCGCACAGTACTATGAGTTCCTGCGTCTGGGGCGCGAGGGCTACGCCAAGGTGCATACCGCCAGCTATCAGGTGGCGCAGTTCCTGGCGGCGGAGATCGCCAGGCTGGAGCCCTATGAGTTTATCTGCAACGGCGATCCGCAGCAGGGTATCCCGGCGGTGTGCTTCCGCATTCCGGCCGGCAAGGAGCTGGGCTATAGCCTGTACGATCTCTCTGAGCGCCTGCGCCTGCGCGGCTGGCAGGTTCCGGCCTTTGCGTTGAGCGGTGAAATGTCCGATGTGGTGGTGATGCGCATCATGTGCCGCCGCGGATTTGAAATGGACTTTGCCCAGCTGTTGATGGACGACTTTCGCGCGGCACTGGCCTATCTCAAGGCCCATCCGGCAGCGGCACATATCGCCAATCAGAACAGCTTCAAACATTCCTGAGGCGCCTGTCCACCCTTGACGTAAGGAATGACTATCATGGCTACAAAAACGACCACCTCCCCGGTGAAAAAGCTGAGTATTATGACCCTGGCGATCATGAATATCGTCGCCGTGGTCAGCCTGCGCGGGCTGCCGGCAGAGGCGGAATATGGCTTAAGCTCGATTTTCTACTATCTGTTTGCGGCGATCTTCTTCCTGATCCCCGTATCGCTGGTGGCGGCAGAACTGGCCACCGGTTGGCCGGAGAAGGGTGGGGTGTTCCGCTGGGTCGGCGAGGCCTTTGGGCCACACTGGGCGTTCCTGGCCACGTTTATGCTATGGACAGAGGTCACGGTGTGGTTCCCAACCGCACTGACCTTCGGCGCCGTTTCCCTGGCCTTTATCGGCCCTCACCAAAGCTGGGACCAGGCGTTATCGGCTAACCGCTTCTTCATCCTGCCGATCGTGCTCTGTATCTACTGGCTGGCGACCTTTATCGCATTCAAAGGGGTGAATACCTTTGCCAAAGTCTCCAAGTGGGGCGGGATCATCGGTACCATCATCCCGGCGGCGATCCTGATCGTACTTGGCTTTGCCTATCTGATCGGTGGCGGCACGCCGCAGATCACCCTGAGCTGGAATCAGGTGATACCCGACTTCACCAACTTTAATAACGTGGTGCTGGCAGCCAGTATTTTCCTGTTTTACGCCGGGATGGAGATGAACGCCATTCACGTCAAGGATGTGGAGAATCCACAGCGTAACTACCCGATCGCCATCATGCTGGCAGCGCTGGGTACCGTGGTAATCTTTGTCTTCGGTACCCTGGCCATCGCCTTTATCATTCCGCAGTCCGATATCAACCTAACCCAGAGTCTGCTGGTGGCCTTTGACGATATGTTCAGATGGGCGCACGTAGAGTGGCTTGGTCCGGTGATGGCCTGCGCGCTGGCCATCGGTGTGCTGGCGGGGGTGGTCACCTGGGTCGGTGGCCCCAGCTCCGGTCTGCTGGAGGTGGCCAAGGCGGGATATCTGCCGCACTGGTGGCAGCACACTAACCAGAATGGCATGGCGACCCATATCCTGCTGCTGCAGGCGGTGATCGTCACCATTCTGTCGATCCTGTTCGTTATCCTGCCATCGGTGCAGGCAACTTATCAGATCCTCAGCCAGCTGACGGTGATCCTGTACCTGACCATGTACATCCTGATGTTCTGTGCAGCCATTTATCTGCGCTACAGCCAGCCTAACCGCCCGCGTCCCTATCGTATTCCTGGGGGCCCAATCGGTATGTGGATTATCGGCGGTGCCGGCCTGGTAGGGTCGATCTTGGCCTTCATTTTCAGCTTCATCCCGCCAAGCCAGATCGCGGTAGGCAGCCCGACGGAGTATGTCTGTATCCTGATCGGCCTGTCACTGTTCTTCTGCCTGGTGCCTTTCGGTATCTATGCCATACGTAAGCCACACTGGCGTGATGAAAACACCGACTTTGCACCGTTCACCTGGCAAGCGGAAGGCGGTCATCCTGGGATCCCGACCGAATCGGCAACCCATACCAGTATCGTGGTTGCCCAGACTCGTGCCCAGCGCACCTCGAATAACATGGGTAAACCACCGCTGGCACACCCCTAATCCCCGACGATAAAGGATCGTCTTATGACACATCAGGGCAGAGCCCAGACTCTGCCCACTCCGTTCACAAAGAGGGCTATCTGTATGACTTTAGATGCACAATGTTTACAACAGGCCGTCGATCAGGCGTACCGTCAGTACGGCACATTGTCCGGCGGTAAGAATGCCGACTACATTCCCTATCTGGCCAGCGTGCCGAGCCAGCTGGCGGCGGTGGCGGTGGTCACACGCGAAGGTACAGTATATTGCGCCGGTGACAGCGGCTACCGTTTTGCCCTGGAGTCGATCTCCAAGGTATGTACCCTGGCGCTGGCGATGGAGGACGTGGGGCCCGACGCGGTACAGGAAAAGATCGGCGCCGACCCGACCGGTCTGCCGTTCAACTCGGTGATGGCGCTGGAGCTGCACGGCGGTAAGCCGCTGTCACCGCTGGTTAACGCGGGTGCCATGGCTTCAGTCAGCCTGATTAAGGCCGACGATCGCGAGCAGCGCTGGCAGCGCATCTTGGCTATCCAGCAGCAGCTGGCAGGCGAGGCGGTGGTGCTGTCGGACGAGGTAAACCAGTCGGAACAGACCACCAACTTTCATAATCGCGCCATCGCCTGGCTACTCTATTCGGCCGGTGCCATGTATTGCGATCCGATGGAGGCCTGCGATGTGTATACCCGTCAGTGCTCCACGCTCATTGATACCGTTGAGCTGGCGACGCTGGGCGCCACGCTGGCGGCGGGCGGCGTCAATCCACGCAGCGGGCGGCGGGTGCTGCAGACCGACAACGTGCCGTATATCCTGGCGGAGATGACCATGGAGGGGCTGTACGGGCGATCCGGCGACTGGGCCTACCGCGTCGGTCTGCCGGGCAAGAGCGGGGTCGGCGGCGGGATCCTGGCCGTGGTGCCCGGGGTGATGGGCATTGCGGCCTTTTCTCCGCCGCTGGATGAGGCGGGTAACAGCGTCCGCGGACAAAAAATGGTGGCGGATGTCGCCGCACGGCTAGGCTATAACCTGTATAAGGCCTAAATACGATGAACGCGGGCGATGGTCGTCGCGGGGATCTTCGCGCTGCTGATGCGCTCATCGACCTGGCTGGCCTTTATCTTTGACGACATTGTGGCTATGTTTTCGGACTACGCCCACCAGGGGCCAGTTACCCCAGCAACGGCGCCCAGACCACCTCCTCCATGGTCTGTGCGCCGGACTGCTGATGCTGTCGTTGCTGTATCGGGTGATACGGGTACTGACCCACGCCATGGCTGCACGGGCGTTTGGCGGTGATATCGGCGCAGATCTGCCAGGTCATCAGCATGGCTGAGCCTTGGTGCAAAGGGCAGTCGCTGACGTCCAGGTAGGTCTCATCCAGCGACAGCGGATCAACCCACGGGCTGTAACGGTGAAAGATTCGGTGGATTTCGCCAGAGACGCCCTTACACACCACCATGCGGCCCGGACGCAGCGTCCTCCAAAGCTTCAGGACCTGCGCCGTCGGCATGGCGCTGCGCACACCGTCGCGCCGTACCGGAAAACCCCGTATCTCGACCTCCGCAAAAAAACAGTCCATATAGATAGCTTTGTCAATAAATTTGGCATTATCGTTCCCCCGGGGATCCAGCATCTACAACTTCAGCGACGATTTAACGCGTCGCCATTCCCTTGGCGTAAAGAGATAAAATCTGGTTGTCCATCTTCGTCACACGGGTCTGACGCTTCTTAATCAGCTGGGGGCGAAGGTATTTTCACGGTCACGCAGCGTACTCAGTTCAATCTCACCATCGCCGCACAACAGCGTTTTGGATGAATCGTCGTTGCAGGTATTCGAGCCTGATTTTGGGGCGTTTTGCTTGATCCCGAGGTGTCCCGTCAGTTCAGCATTAAGCGCTGTTTCGACGGTTAGCTTCGTCAGCATACGGGAAAACTGATTAAGATCGGCTTCGGTTTTAAGGCCCTTCGCCAGTTCTGCGGCCAGTACGTTAAGTTTCTTCTCATCCATAATTTGCCTGTCTCCCTTGTTGGAGTGAACAGATCAAAAACAGGCAATTACACAATTTTACTTACAGTTTCAAAGAGCGCTTTGTTGATAGAGGTCTCCATCTGCGTATTCCATCAGGGACAGTGGTGTTTCACATCACCTCGGCAAAGTCCGGATCTATGGCTGCAATTGATGACCTGCAAATCCACCACAACATGTTTAGCTTGGCAAACAGGAGGAGACCCTCTATGAATAAATAGATTTTATGCTGTTAGCGCAATGTAGTGACTCACCCCAGCGACGAAAATTATGTCGTTGGAAGGTGTAGGGAAACACGTTTCCTGAAACTCTTAGTTTTTCCACCAAACATAGCGCCAGAAAACAGCATGATTCACTATTA
>NZ_AFJI01000093.1 GCF_000264785.1 Edwardsiella ictaluri ATCC 33202
CCCGGCCTGGCTTGGCTTTGGCACGGGCGATGGCCGCCTTACGAGGGTCATCCTGCGGCGCCGGAGCGACAGCGTCACTGTTCGTGGCCGCCGGTGCCGGTGTGGCCCCGGCCTGCTTGGCTTTGGCTCGGGTGATGGCTGCGGCGATGGCCGCCTTACGCGGGTCATCCTGTGGTGCCGGAGCGGCAGCGTCACTGTCCGTGGCCGCCGGTGCCGGTGTGGCCCCGGCCTGCTTGGCTTTGGCGCGGGCGATGGCGGCCGCCAGCGCCGCCTGGCGCGGATCGTTTACCGCGGCGACGTCATCGGTCTGGCCCGCCTTACGTAGGTTAATGCGCTGCAGCGCGGCTTGGATGGTCTCGCGATCGCTGTTGCTGACGCTGACGGCGGCCTGTTTGTGACGCTGTTCGCGCGCCGCCTTTTCCCGTTCAAGGCGTGCCAGACGCGCCTCGAAGCGCGCCTTGGCCTCGGCGGCGCGTCGGGCCTCATCGTCCAACGCGCGGATCTCGGCCTTCTCCTGGCGATAGTACTGCACCAGCGGGATGTTGCTGGGGCACACGTAGGCACAGGCGCCACACTCGATGCACTCCTGTAGATGGTAGCCGCGCGCCTTATCGTGCTCCTTGCCCTGGCTGAACCAGTACAGCTGCTGGGGCAGCAGGCGCGCCGGGCAGACGTCGGCGCAGGCGCCACAGCGAATGCAGGGCTGCTCCGCCTGCGGTACGCTGAATTCATCGCGCGAAGGGGTCAGAATACAGTTGGTTATCTTGACCACCGGTACGCCGAGGCGTGACAGGGTAAAGCCCATTAGCGGACCTCCCATGATCACCATCGGGTGCTTGTTCTGTGCAATAAGGCCGCCGTTTTGCAGCAGATGCTTCACCGGCGTACCGATAGCGGCCCAGACATTTCCCGGGCGGTGCATCTGCTCACCTGTCAGGGTGACCACGCGTTCGATCAGCGGCTCTCCGTCGATGACGGCGCGCTTGATGGCGTAGACCGTTGCCACGTTTTGCATCAGGACGCCGATGGAGGCCGAGTGTCGGCCGTGGGGAACCTCCATGCCGGTCAGGATCTTGATCAGCTGCTTAGCGCCGCCAGAGGGATACTTGGTGGGGATCACCCGCAGTTGTATCTTTTCGTGACACTGTAACGCATGACGCAGGGCAGCGATCGCCTGCGGTTTATTGTCCTCAATACCAATCAACACCCGTTCTGGCGCCAGAATGTGGCTCAATATCGCGCAGCCGCTGACGATTTCCGCGGCGTGTTCGCGCATCAGGCGGTCGTCAGCAGTGATGTAGGGCTCACACTCGGCGGCGTTGATGATCAGGGTATTAATGCGATCCGCGCCGCCGTTGAGTTTGGCGGCTGTTGGGAAACCGGCGCCGCCGAGTCCGGCGATCCCGGCCTGATGGATATGGTCGATCAGCGCCGGGGGCGTCATGGCGCGATAGTCGGGCAGCGGGTGACGCTCTCCCCAGCAGTCCTGCTGGTCGGGGACCAGGCTGATGCACAGCTCGGGCAGGCCGGAGGGGTGGGCGGTCACCTGACGCGAGATGGCGCTGATGGTGCCGGAGGTTGACGCATGTACCGGCAGGGTACGACCATTGCCGCGGGTGAGCGGCTGGCCTTTCAGCACCCGTTCGCCCACCTTGACCAGCAGCTCCCCCTCGGGTCCCAGGTGCTGCTGCAGCGGAATGATCAGCAGATTCGGCAGCGGAATGCGGCGCAGCGGGATCTCGCTGGAGATCTGTTTCATCTCAGGGGGGTGGATCCCCCCTGTAAAGTCCCACAGTCTCTCTTTACGCAGTGCGGCGAACAGCTTAAACATGGCGCTCAACTTCCAGAATATGTACGGGAATGGTCTGCAAATTCCATTTCCAGGTGGCGGTCGTGGTAGGGACGGGCACCAGCTGGATACACGACGTCGGGCAGGGCGGAAGACACAGGCCACAGCCGGTACACTGATCGCTGATGACGGTGTGCAGTGCCCGCGTCGCGCCGACGATGGCGTCGACCGGGCAGGATTGAATACACTTGGTGCAGCCGATACAGTTGGCCTCGTCGATCAGTGCAACCTGGCGCTGAGGTTCGCTCTGGACGCCATCGCCTTCCAGCGGCTGCGGATCAACGGCCAGCAGCGCGGCAATATTGCGCATCACCGCCTCGCCGCCCGGCGCACAGCGATTGATCTTCTCCCCGTTGGCGACGGCTTCGGCATAGGGGCGGCAGCCTGGGTAGCCGCACTGGCCACACTGGCTCTGTGGCAGCAGGGCATCAATACGTTCTACGATGGGGTCCGCTTCCACCTGAAAACGGCGGGCGGCAAACCCCAGGATCAGGCCGGAGACCAGCGCAATGGCGCTGACGGCGGCGATCGCTATCCATAATGAAGACATTAGAATTTTACCAATCCGCTAAAGCCCATAAAGGCAAGAGACATCAGCCCGGCGGTGATAAGGGCAATGGATGCGCCACGAAACGGTGCCGGGACGTCAGCCAGCGCCAGTCGTTCACGGATGGCGGCAAACAGCACCATTACCAGTGAGAAGCCGACGGCGGCGCTGAAACCGTACACGGCTGACTGCAGAAAGTTGTGCGACTGATTGACGTTGAGCAGCGCTACGCCGAGTACCGCACAGTTGGTGGTGATCAGCGGCAGAAAAATGCCCAGCAGGCGATATAGCATCGGGCTGGTTTTACGCACCGCCAGTTCAGTAAATTGTACCACGACAGCAATGACCAGGATAAAGGTCAGGGTGCGCAGATAGGCCAGCCCCAGCGGTACCAGAATAAACTGGTTTACGGCCCAGGCGCAAACGGACGCCAGGGTGAGTACAAAGGTGGTTGCCAGTCCCATGCCCATCGCCGTCTCAAGCTTTTTCGATACCCCCATAAAAGGGCACAGGCCGAGAAATTTAACCAGGACGAAGTTATTGACCAGGACAGTACCGACCAGCAACAACAGATAATCGGTCATCACACAAAACCTACAAAGCAGAAAGATCAGCTGGAAGATGAAACCGCCGTATTATCGGGGTTTAGTCGGCTGACGACAACAGATCAAACGTAGGGGTATTGCGATTTGCGCAAATTACCCACGATGAAGGCGGCGCCGCCGGTGTAAATTGACACTATTGCTCAATAAATGTCTGGCGTACGCGGGCCGAACGCTTGATATAGGGAACAAATACGGCGGCGGCAAGCAGCGGCGTGACGATCCCGCGCAGTGCCAGGGTATCGCTGATCGGCGAGAAGGCAAAGGATTTCAGCGCCAGCAGCAGCATGACCAGCAGCCAGGCGATGAAATGTTTGGGGAAGCGTCGTGAGCGTTTAAAAAACAGGCGCAGTACGTGCAGCGAGAAACACCACACGCCCAGAGTAATTAACAGAGAGAGCCCCCACTGTGATGAAAAGGTGCCGCCGTGAGCCCACAGGCGTCCGCTGCCGCCGTGCTGCAGCAGCGTCATGACGAACAGCGCCAGCATCAGGCTGGAGGAGACGAGAGAGAGGATCATGTAGGCCAATGGCGCAAACAGCCAGCCGCCGATACGGTCAGTTTTCATCGTATGCAATACCGGATAAAAGGGCGAATGCGGGGGAGTATACCCGATCCCGGCGCCGGAGGGAGCAGGGATCGGGGGCGGGCGTTAGCTTAGTCCAACGGTATTGCCGTCGGCGTCGATATCGATGTGGCGGTAGGCCGGCAGGGTGCTGAGCCCCGGCATCGTCATGATGTTACCGGCATAGGCGCGGATAAACCCGGCACCGGCGGAGACCTGCAGGCTGCGGATGGGCAGCACAAATCCGCGCGGGGCGTTTTTCAACGCCGGATCGGCGCTGATGGAGAGCGGGGTCTTTGCCATGCACAGCGGCAGGTGGCCAAAGCCGGCCTGCTCCAGCGCATCCAGCTCCTGCTGCGCCTGCACTGTCAGCTCGGCATGGCTGGCGCCGTAGCTGTGCGCCAGGGTCTGCAGCTTCTCTGCCAGCGGCATAGCGTCCGGGTAGAGCAGGTTGACCTGGGCCGCCTGGCTGCAGGCATCGGTGACGCAGGCTGCCAGGCGCGCCGCGCCGCGCCCGCCGAGAGCAAAGGCTTCGCTGAATTCGACGCCGAATGCGCCGGCGCTGAGCGCATAGTCGCGCAGTATGGCCAGCTCCTGCGGCGTATCTTCCGGCCAGCGGTTGACGGCGATAACCACCGGCAGACCATAGCGGCGGGCGTTGGCGATATGCCAGCCCAGGTTTTCACAGCCGGTGCGCAGCAGATCGGCGTTCGGCTGCTTCACCTCTTCCGGCAGCGCCTGTCCCGGCTTCATATTGAACTGCCCGCTGTTGGCTTTCAGGCTGCGCAGCGTGGCGACCAGCACCACGCAGGAGGGGGCGATCCCCGACTGGCGATATTTGATATTGAAGAACTTCTCCATTCCCATGTCGGAGCCGAAGCCCGCTTCGGTGACCACATAGTCGGCCAGTTGCAGGGCCAGTCTATCGGCCAGCACGGAGGAGTTGCCATGGGCGATATTGGCGAAGGGACCCGCGTGGATCAGCACCGGCGTCTGCTCGCTGCTCTGCATCAGGGTCGGGTGGATCGCCGCTTTCATCACGACGGTCATGGCACCGGCCACCTGCAGATCCTCCGCGGTGATCGGCGCACCTTGCAGGGAATAGGCCAGGATCACCTTGCCGATGCGCGTACGCATATCGGCCAGACCGTCGGAGAGCGCCAGAATGGCCATCAGTTCCGAGGCTGCGCTGATATCAAAGCCATCGTGGCGCGGCACGCCGTTATTGCCACCGCCGACGCCAACGTCAATGCTGCGCAGCGCCCGATCGTTATGGTCCATCACCCGCTTCCAGACGATGCGCAGGGGGTCGATATCCAGGCGCTGCAGCCCGCTCTGGGCAGTGAACGCATCGCCCAGGCGCTGTTCGTGGAACAGTCGGGCATCGAGCGCCGCCGCGGCCAGGTTATGCGCGGCGCTGATGGCGTGGATATCGCCGGTCAGATGCAGATTGAGCTGCTCCATCGGCAGCACCTGCGACGCACCGCCGCCGGCGGCTCCGCCCTTAACGCCGAACACCGGGCCAAGGCTGGGCTGGCGGATACAGGCGATAGCGCTGTGCCCCAGATGGTTCAGCCCTTGGCTCAGGCCTAGGGTCGTGACGGTTTTCCCTTCGCCGAGCGGCGTGGGGGTGATGCTGGAGACCAGGATCAGTTTACCTCGTGGGGGGCGGGGCGTGAGCTGCCGCATATCCACCTTGGCCGCATAGTGGCCATAGGGGATCAGGGCTTCGGTGGCGATGCCGATTTTGGCGGCAATGGTGGCGATCGGCAGCAGGGCAGGCTGGGATGAGGGCATCGGTTCGCAGCAGGATATCATGGTGTGTCGTGATCCTTTATATAAACAGAGTAAACACAGGCGCTGCCGGCAGCAGGCCGCTAAGTGGGCTGAGCGGCATCGATTATACGCCTGGACGGGCTCGGGCGCGTACTATGCCATAATACGCAAACGGTTGCTCCGTTAAATATCGAAATAGTGTGACCGGCATGGGAAAACAGTGTAGGCAAGGCTAAAAACAAACCGTACGACCAGCATGACTACTTTATAAGACTCGCTGATTTATCATGTCGCTGATATCCGTAAGGATGGGTAGGCATTTGCGGCGTTTCCGGGTATTTCTGCTGACGTGGTGTTGTTGCGTTTATGAATAGAAAAGCGAAGTAAACGATTAACCGAAGGGGATAATTCAGACAAATTTAAATTTATTTATCCTGGACGGATGGATCGCCCGCCGCGTGAAATTCCCGCAGGATAGGCTCCATGGTTTAGGCAACGGGAGCGGGCTCTGTGGGCTGGGGGCATGTAAGGGGAATCGTGTCTGCCGCGCGTCAGCGGAGCGCGGGATAACGGCTAATGCAAGTGGCGCCGGGTATTTTAGATGACATAGTACCAAATCCTTTTCGGTGCGGTGCCTACGTCAAATAGATGCCCGCTGTTAGCCAGCCCGGTACTCTGAGAGGTGGGCCGCGAGACATCTTTATAATGTCACTTTTCTCGGGCAGAAAATCATTTAAATGGTTGAAACGCTTTTCCAGACTATCGCTATTATTCGCTTTACAGGATTTGCGCACTAATTCGCCAATGCTTACATTCTCTTCATCAATTTTAAATTGATATAGACATAATTTAAAACAGTATTAAGTAATTATTCTAATGAGTTCAGAGAGATATTGGTGACATGGATTAAAAATTTATGAAATATGGGCGCACCGCCGCCATTTTCCCACCGCAGCGGCGGAGATTTTGTCAGGGTCTGTAACAAGGGGCGTGGCAGCGGGGAGAAAGCCCGTTATGATGGGGACGCTCCCATTGATTGACAAGGAAACCGGTGTTATGTCCTGGCTGCGGCGTTTACGCGTTGATCCATTTCTGTTGGTACTGATCCTGGTGGTGCTGCTGGCATCGCTATTGCCCTGTCGCGGCGAAGCCAAGACCCTGTTTGGTCACCTGACGACGGCGGCTATCGCGCTGCTGTTTTTTATGCATGGTGCCAAGCTGTCGCGTGAGGCGATCGGCGCCGGCATCGGCCACTGGCGGTTGCATCTCGTGATATTCCTGAGCACTTTCGTACTGTTTCCTCTGCTGGGTGCGGGCCTGGGGGGGCTGGTGCCGGTGCTGATGAGCCCCGTTGTCTATCTGGGCTTTTTGTATCTGTGCGCGCTGCCGGCGACGGTGCAGTCGGCCATTGCCTATACCTCGATGGCCGGCGGCAACGTGGCGGCGGCCATCTGCAGCGCCTCGGCCTCCAGTATGCTGGGGGTGTTTTTATCGCCGCTGCTGGTGGGGCTGCTGATGCATACGCAGGGCGACAATATCGATAGCCTGCACGCCATCGGCGCGATTGTGCTGCAGCTGATGCTGCCGTTCCTGTTGGGGCATCTGTCGCGTCCGCTGACGGCAGCCTGGGTGGCCCGCCACCGGCGTCTGATCAATGTAACCGACCGCTCATCGATCTTGCTGGTGGTCTATACCGCATTCAGTGAGGCGGTGATCGAGGGGATCTGGCAGCGTATTGACGCCGGCTCGCTCGGGGTGATCGTGCTGGTCTCCTGCCTGCTGCTGGCAATTGTGCTGCTGATTAATACAGCCATGGCCAGGGCACTGGGATTTGATAAGGCCGATGAGATAACCATTGTGTTCTGTGGCTCCAAAAAGAGCCTGGCCAACGGTATCCCGATGGCCAACGTGCTGTTTCCAGCGGCGGCCGTCGGGATGATGGTGCTGCCTCTGATGATTTTTCACCAGTTGCAGCTGATGGTCTGTGCCTGGCTGGCCCAGCGCTACGCCCGCCGTTGTCAGGCGCCGGAGCGCGCTGAATAGCACGCTCCCAGAGTGTCCTGGGGAGTTAGCACATCTGCTTGGCGTCGCGCAGCACCTGTTTCTCCGCCGGGCTCAGGAAAGCCATGCTCAGGCCGTTGTACTGCGCCTGGCGGATTTGCTCGGCGCTCAGGCCTGCCGCCGGTGCGGCTGTCTGGTATTCGTGACGCAGCTCAATCCCTTCCACCGCCGGGTCATCCGTGTTGAGGTTAGCGATAATGCCGTGTTGCAGGAAATGCTTCAGCGGATGCTGTGCCAAAGAGGGCACCGTACTGGTCTGCAGGTTGGAGGTCAGGCAGGCCTCCACGCCGATGGCGTGCTCCGCCAGATAATCCATCAGGCGTGCATCCTGGATCGCATTCACACCGTGGCCAATGCGTTCGGCACCCAGTTCGCGGATGGCCTGCCAGATGCTTTCCGCCCCCGCGGCTTCGCCGGCGTGTACTGTAATGTGCCATCCTGCGTCACGCGCCCGGGTAAAGTGCGACCTAAACAGATCGCCCGGGAAGCCCAGCTCGTCACCGGCCAGATCCAGTGCGGCGATCCGCTCGCGGCCGCTCAGCAGTGCCTCCAGCTCCTGGCGGCAGGCCTCTTGGCCAAAGGTGCGGCTCATGATCCCAATCAGTTTGACCGGAACGCCGACGTCGCGCGAGGCGGCGCTGACGCCGTCAATGATGGCTTCAACCACCCCCTGCAGAGGCAGGCCGTGGCGCTGCGCCATGTAGTAGGGGGAGAAGCGCAGCTCGGCATAATCGATACCTGCGCGCTTCAGATCTTCAACGTTTTCGTAGGCTACCCGGCGGCAGGCATCCAGGGTGGCCAGAACGGCGACGCCCCAGTCCAGCTTTTGCAGAAAGCTGACCAGATCCGGTACCGAATCGCTGATTTGGACATGGGGGCGCAGGGCCTCCAGCTCATTCGCCGGCAGCGCCAGCCGATACTGTTGTCCCAGCTCTAGAATGGTTTGTGGCCGGATGTTGCCATCAAGATGGCGGTGTAGGTCAATCAGGGGAAAACGCGAATCGATCATGATGGGCACTCTCAATTATTTTGCTTAAGGTGCGCAACAGTATAAAAACAACGCGAAGTAAATAACCATCTAATTACATAAGAATGTGATTTTGATCACCTTTGTATTCGAGGTGTCTCGTTTTATGGTAGTACTGTATTTATATACAGCACTGCTGTGATGCAGGAGCGGGAATGAAAAATGCCCACCGGGTGGCGGGCATTATCGATAGCTTCGGGGGGATTACTGTGCGCCGACGGGCGCCGAATCCATACCGCCAAGCACGCCAAACAGGCCGGCAAACTGGGCCAGGGTCATCTGCTTGCCGTTCAGGGTTACCTGCCCGTTGGCATAGTGCAGCTGGCTGACGATCGCATTATCCTGCTGCGTCGTGAGCTTAAACATCTGACCCATGGCGGAAACGCCCTGCACCTGCTGTGCCGCCAGCTTTTGCGCCTCATCGGTTTGGTATCCCTCCAGCTCGGCCGCATTGGCGGCGATTTGTGTCGCCATCGGCATGGAGAGGTTAAGGGAGACATCCAGCGTACGGACGGCCTGCAACAGCGGCGGCAGCGCGGCGGCGGCCTCGGTCTTGGCCGGTGCGCTCAATGATAGGCTAAGGTCAAACTGACTGCTGCCGGCGCTGTTTTTCCAGGTGACCGGCTTGAGATCGATCTGAGGATTGCCGCTCAGCAGGCTGGGCAGGGCGGCATCCAGCATGCCGGCTAGCTGCTGCTGATAGGCGACGCTGTTGCTGCTGTTGCCGCTGTTCATCTGGCGGCGGATAAAGGCATCGTATTCATCAGCAAACTTTTTCACGCCATGGCCATCAAACCCATTCAGATTCAGCGTCATGGCGCCGCTACCGAAGGCTTTCCCATCGATCTGCAGACCGCCGAGACGATAGTCCACCCGCGCATCCAGCGTACGTTCACCCTCTTTCAGACTGGCATCCATTGCCAGATCGTCCAGCGCGGCGCTCTCTTTGCCATCGAACGACAGGCTCAGGCGCTTGGCGGCGATCTGCTGTTCACCGATATTCAGGCCAAACTTGCCCATCTTGCTGTGAGTGGTAAAGGTGGCGCCTGTCAGCGACAGGGTTTCACGCTGACCCCCGTTTGGGGCATCGATGCTCAGGCTTCTGGCATCTGCCGTAAGATCCATTCGGCTGAGATCGCGGGCGATATCGGCCTTAATCTGCGCGCCGCCAAAGTCGATTTTATTCTCGCCTGTTTGCAGAGAGAGTGGCTGCAGGGTTATCTCGGTGCTGTTATCCCCGCTATAGGCGATTCGGGTATAGGCATCAAGGGGCGACGTTCCTTTATTGGCTGTAAACAGCGGGGCGACCAGCGGCGTATTGGCCAGCTCACTGTACACTACGGCCATGCTGGGAACCAGTGAGAAGCGGGCCAGCGGGAAGGGGCCATGGCTGATGGTTTCATTCAGCGCCAGCTGCTGACCCGGCTTCAGCAGTGCATCCTGTTTGGCGGCGGGATCAGCCTGGATAATGTAGTGAACCCGGCTGGAGAAAACGCCGCGCTGGTAATCCTGGTAGCTGATCTTCAGGCCGGCCTGAGGCAGACGCTGAGTGAGGCTTTCGTTAAGACGGGCAACCTCACCGTCCATACGCTGCTCAATAAGCTTACCGGTATACCACGATGCGCCGCTCCAGGCTGCGCCCAATACCACGATGACCGCAACGGCGACGGCTGATTTTTTCATACTCTGTCCTTCTGTAGCCAGAATCGGGCACCGGTTTCAAGCGCATCGGTGCCGGAAGGTAAAAAAACGCCCGCAGGCGTTTTTATTGTGGGGGCAAGGGGGCGTAATTGGCAAATAATTCGTTGAAAATTAATCTAACTGATTAAAAATACGCGCCAGCTCTCCGTGACCGGTCACCGAAACCTGGCGGTCTGCGGCACTGAGATAGCAGGACTCGCCGGCGTGCAGGATCAGCGTCTGTGCCCCCTGCTGCAGCCGGGCCTCTCCACGGATGCAAAACAGCACGGCGGCGCTCTCCTGATGCAGCGGCTGCGGCTGTGCGCTCAGCGTATGGACCGCAAAGGCAAAATCGGCGACCGGCACGGGGAAACGGGTCTCCGCGCCGGAGGTGCACGGCGCCGTCAGCAGCTTGTCGGGTGGTGTGGCGATGAAGCGGACGCTCTTCAGCAGCTCGGTGACATCGATATATTTCGGGGTCAGGCCGGCGCGCAGTACGTTATCCGAATTGGCCATGACCTCCAGGCCGACGCCGTGCAGATAGGCGTGGGGTGTTTCGGCATCCAGGAACATGGCCTGGCCCGGCGCCAGCACTATCACATTCAGCAGCAGTGGAGAGAACAGGCCGCTGTCATCCGGGTAAATAGGGGCAATGGCGCGCAGGGTGTCCCAGACCTCGCCTTGCTGGTGGGCCATCTCCTCGCGCAGGCGGCGCAGTGCATGGGCTTTTGCCTCCCCCTGCATATTGAGCAAATTGGCAAACAGGGCCCGCAGCGTGTCGGCACCCGGGTGGGCGATAAAAGCGGCGATATCCGGGTGGGCATCGGCCAGTGGTTGCAGCAGGGTAGCTATCTGGTCGAATTCGCGAAAGCCGTTCATCGCTGCAAAAGGGGTTAGCGCATACACCAGCTCCGGTTTATGGTTGGCATCCTTGTAGTTACGGTTCGGGGCATTTCGCGCGATGCCGGCGGCCTCTTCGCGCGCAAAGCCGGCTTCGGCGGCGTGCTTATTGGGATGTACCTGAATGGAGAGCGGCTGGGCTGCGCACAGCACCTTAAACAGGAACGGCAGCTCGCCAAAGCGCCGGGCGACGGCATCGCCCAGCTGGGCGCGAGGATCGGCGGCGATTTGATCGCGCAGACTTAGGCTGGTGCCGCGCGCATCCTGTACCCGGGAGCTGTTTAACGGGTGGGCTCCCATCCACAGCTCGGCCATCGGTTGGTTATCCGGGTTAGCGATGCCATAAAGTTTGCTCAGTGCGTCGTGGCTGCCCCAGGCATAGTGCTGTATGGCATTGTTCATCTTTTGCATCTGTCGGTTCCGCGAGTCAGTGAAATGTGAATTTTCTTCAGTAAACAGGAACTGCCCCCGCCTCGGCAAGGGGATTGATCATCTAAATGGCGAAGGCATTCACAATGAGGCCATTGACAAGGCAGTATACTGAAAAAGAAGCGGTTAGTTTTTCACCGTAAAGGTGGCGGTCCAGTGGAGACACGAGGAGAGATAATGACGGCGATGCGTATAGAGAGAGATGCGATGGGGCAGGTGAAGGTGCCTCAGGAGCGTATGTGGGGCGCCCAAACACAGCGCTCTCTTGAGCATTTCTGTATCTCGGTGGAGAAGATGCCGCCAGCGCTGATTGCAGCGCTGGCGCTGGTTAAGCTGTGCGCCGCACGGGTGAATCGAGACTATGGGCACCTGACGCCGGAGAAGGCAAACGCCATTATTTTGGCGGCGCAGGAGGTTCTCGACGGGCAGTGCCCCGGAGAGTTTCCGCTGTCGGTCTGGCAAACGGGTTCCGGCACGCAGACCAATATGAATATGAACGAAGTGCTGGCGAACCGGGCCAGTGAGCTGCTGGGTGGCGTCCGCGGCGAGCAGCGGCTGGTGCATCCCAACGATGACGTCAATTGCGCTCAAAGCTCCAACGATGTATTTCCAACGGCGATGCATGTGGCGGTGGTGCTGGGTATTGAGCGCGATCTGCTGCCGCGTATCGCCCAGTTGAGCGATACGCTACGGCATAAGGCGCAACGCTTTGCCTCCATTGTGAAGATTGGACGCACCCATCTGCAGGATGCCACGCCGCTGACGCTGGGACAGGAGATCTCCGGCTGGGTGGCGATGCTGGAGCACAATGAGCGGCATATCAGACACACGCTGCCGCACCTGTATGAGCTGGCACTGGGGGGGACAGCGGTTGGAACCGGGTTGAATACGCCGCCGGGATTTGCCCAGCGCATTGCCGCCGAGCTTGCCGGACAGATTGGTCTGCCGTTTGTCAGCGCCCCCAATAAGTTTGAGGCGCTGGCGACCTGTGATGCCCTGGTGCAAGGGCACGGTGCCCTGAAGGGGCTGGCCTGCTCTTTGATGAAGATTGCCAACGACGTGCGCTGGCTGGCATCGGGGCCCCGCTGTGGGATAGGGGAGCTGAGACTGCCGGAGAACGAGCCGGGCAGTTCCATCATGCCAGGTAAGGTCAACCCGACACAGTGTGAGGCGCTGACCATGGTGTGCGCGCAGATACTGGGGAATGATACCGCCGTAAATATCGGTGGCGCCTCCGGTAACTTTGAGCTGAACGTCTTTCGCCCGCTGGTGATCCACAATATCTTACAGTCCCTGCGGCTGTTGGCCGATGGCATGGAGAGCTTTAACCGGCACTGTGCGCAGGGACTGATGCCGAACCGGGAGCGTATCGACGAACTGTTGCATCGTTCGCTGATGCTGGTGACGGCGCTGGCCCCGCATATTGGCTACGATCGGGCGGCAGAGATCGCCAAGAAGGCGCACCGGGAGGGGACGACGCTGCGGGAGGCGGCGCTGACGCTCGGCTATGTCAGCGCACCGGCGTTTGATGAATGGGTTCAACCTGCACAGATGGTGGGTGATTCCGCGCAAGGTGAAAAGTGATCATATTGTGACAACGTCACAATTAGTTTTCTAACTCATCGGCCTCACGGTAAAGGTGCAGCCGGGGGATCACCGGGATCAGCTTCTTGGCCCGTGGGCGATGGCGCACTGCGATGTTGTCGGCGTCGTAGTCGGCCAGCGTTCCGATACGCGGCGCAGATTCGGCGGATTCGCACAACGCGATCAGCGGCATGCTGCACGGGTGCTGTACCTGACGCTGGATGGCGCTGTACCACACTCGGGCGATCGGTTGAACCTTGACCGGACGGCGAATTTTGAGTCTGACATTTTCGGGTAGCGCCATCAGGGTATCCCGCTCTTGCAGAATGTGCTGCGCCCACTGTTCACGGGTGTAGGGGGCAACGGCGCGTCCGGCGCGTAGGCTCTTATCCAGGCGCGTCAGCACCTCGGCGCGGCTGAGGTTATTTATCACCTGTTTGTTTGCCCAGCCGAAGCCGACGCTGCTGGGGTCGTCCAGTAGTGTCAGGGTACGGTAGGCACTGAGGGTCAGCAGCCCTTTGAGCTGGCGGTGGACAAATTCAAAGCGCTGCTCCGGCGGCAGACCGGTCTCCACGGCGATGATCTGCTCCAGCTGCCGTTTATGGCGGTTGACTCTCTCGATCGCGTCGCGCAGCGCAGCGCGCTGCGGAGGCGTGGCCTGATAGCACAGTACGCCGGGCAGGCGTACCGCGGCCTTGCTGCTGACATGCTGGCGGTGATGGTGAAGGAAGAGGCGGCGAAAGTGGCTGCGCCCGGCGTCAAAGGCCTCCCCGGCGGCGCAGGGGGTGACACGGATGCGGCGGATCTCCTCATGCTCCTTGCCTTTTTCTATCTCCGGTAGTGCAAAGATCTGCGCCTGCAGCGGAGTGAGGGCGGCCAGCTGGTGGTCGGTATGGTCGAGCGCCTCCTCCAGTTGACGGAAGCAGAGATGGAGTCGTTCGGTAACGCTGCTGGTGGACATAAAGATGACTGCTTTTTATTAGTTACAACATACATATGACAATGACATACTGCGCCGTCTGCAGCAACCTATTTTACCTCTACCATCCTACAAATGATGAACAATATAGGCCAACCAGGATGGGTACGCCTCGACGGACGGGCGTCAGCTCAGACTTTAACGCCGGGATCGGCGGGCTCCGTGATGGCGATAAAATACGTAGGATGACACGTTCCGATAGGTATAGAGGAGGGGTAGGAAATGGAAAAGCTCCTACGCGGAGGCGGTTTCTGTCGCCTGGATAGCTTTGCGCAAAGGGAGGCGTGTTCTGGTGAACCGCAGCTTGCGGAATACCCGAATTATTTTCACACGCTGGCGGTGGACGTGCCGTTCCGCGACCGCTACCTGCCACGGGTCTACATGAAAACCGGGGAGGGGACACGGGAGAAGGTGATACCCGCCTGTTTACGGTGGAATGTGCCTCGCACGTGCTGGGCGCCTGGTGCGGAACCGACAGTCTGCTGAATGTCCTGACCGATTTATCCTTTGCCCCGAAGTGGTGTCTGCCGGAGCTGGCCGGTGTAGGAAGCGTTCACGGCGGTTTTCTGTAAGCTTATCAGCTGGCTAGACGGAAAGTCGACTACGAATCTATCTCAGTAGGTCATATATTGTTGCAGCCAGTTTGGACACGGATAGCGTGCAACAACCGGAGTGTATACGCAGTAAGTGAGGATTGTGGGCATGGCCCCGGGAAAAAATGGCAAATCAAATATCCTAATGGGATAGACTCTACGTCCTGCCTCTTACTTTACTGTGTATGGATGGAGGCTGGCTATATCTGACAGTCGTCATCCGCCTGAGGTCGCCTGCCGTTATCGGCTGGTCAATCTCATCATGGATGACAGCACGGTTAGTCTGCGATGCGGCGTAAGCGCCCCCATCTTTAAGATAAGCTTTTAGCGACAAACTGTCGTAATTATCGATTCCGCATCCTGAGTAGCCTGAAGCTGTACCTCTCCCGGCCGAACAATCATCTGGCTTTTACCTGTTGTCGACCAGCCGCCTGACTCTCCCACGTAATTGGACATAATAATCCCCACCTGAAACTTTTCCGCATACTGCCGCAGCAGGCTGATATCGTTTTTATAGCCATTTTCAGTGAGTAGGATGGTGCCAGGCAGTAGTCCGCTCCCTTTTCCTTGAGCGAACAGATGTAGGTTTCTGCCAATGAATCCGCGCAAATAGCCAGCCCAAACGTCAGCCCACCAGCCTTAAACACACAGCTTGCAGGACCACGTGAAAAGAACTGCACCTCGCTGCCATGCAGATTCATTTTGCAGCACACCTGCGGATCGTCGTTCGGCTGGAAGACAATGGCGCTGATTTGTGGCTTGTCATCTTCAACGGCTATTGGGGAAAAACGGCAAAAACCAACGGCTGCGGGAGATTATCAGCAGCCCAGAAATGAGTTTTTGATGGAGAGCCATAACGCGCTCAGCGCTAAAATCACCGAGCGGTACCGGGCTGCACTTTGGCCGCCCGGTAAGGATGCTATGATAGCAGGGTGGCTTCAGGAAGACGCTGTAGACGGCGCCCCAGCAGCCATGCGAGCAGCAGCATGACGACCAGGAAGATGACGATACCGTTCCAGCCGTAACTGTGCCAGAACACGCCGCCCAGCGTACCGGCGACGCTGGAGCCGGCGTAGTAACTGAACAAATAGAGCGAGGAGGCCTGGCCTTTGGCCCGGCGCGCCCGGCGTCCGATCCAACTGCTGGCCACGGAGTGGGCGGCGAAGAAGCCGGTGGTAAACAGTACCATGCCAATAAACACCAGCCACAGTGTGGAGAAAGCGGTAAGCAGCAGTCCCAACAGCATAATGATTATCGCGCCGCTCAGCACCGGGCCTCGGCCAAAGCTGGCGGTCATCGCCCCGGCCTTGGGTGAGCTGTAGGCGCCGCTGATATAACCCAGTGAAAGTACACCGACGATAGCCTGGCTGAGGCCATAAGGGGGGACAAGCAGACGGTAGCCAATGTAGTTAAACAGCGTGACAAAGCTACCCATCAGCAAGAAACCTTCGGCGAACAGCAGTGGAAGTCCCCGATCGTGGCAGTGCAGGCGCAGATTGAGCAGCAGATTACGTGGGCGCAGGGAGGTTGGACGAAAATGGCGCGAGGGCGGCAGGATCTTCCAGAACATCAGCGCGCCGCACAGCGCAAATAGTCCGATGACGGCCAGGGTTGGCCGCCAGGAGAAGTAGTCCGTCATGACACCGCTGATCAGTCGGCCGCTCATGCCGCCGATCGAGCTGCCGCTGATATACAGTCCCATGGAGAAGGCGACAACCGAGGGATCCATCTCTTCACTGAGATAGGTCATAGCCACGGCGGCTACGCCGCTCAGAGCCACTCCAACTAAGGCCCGCATCACCAGAATGGCATTCCAGCTGCCCATCATGGCGCAGATCAGCGTGCAGATCGCCGCCAGCAGCAGCGCAGTAACCATGACATTTTTACGTCCGACGGCATCGGAAAGCGGACCGGTAAACAGCAGGCCGATGGCCAGCATGGCGGTGGCAACTGACAGCGATAGGCTACTGGTCGCCGGGGTAATGGCGAAATCCTGCGATAGCACCGGCAGAATAGGCTGTACGCAGTACAGCAGGGCAAAGGTGGCCAGCCCTGCTGAAAACAGGGCCAATGTGACCCGTTTAAAATCGGGGCGGCTGCGGGTGATAAAAGGGGGTTTACCATTAAGGCCATCACTGATGGCGGTGGATGCCGGAGAGACGGTATCCGGCACGGCTTCAGCCGGGGAGGTATTCACACAATATCCTTGTATGGAGCAAACAGAGAGTCAGCACTGGGGGCATCACAAGCTGCGATGTTGACACGGAGCCAGGCTATGTGATGGCGAGCATAGAATTGCGCCTGTTGAATGTCTAATATATTAATAAGAACCAATAATATATTTAAAGTATCAATGGTCATGCGCATCGAAATTCGTCATCTTAAGTACTTTATCGCCGTTGCCGAGGAGCGACATTTTAACCGGGCGGCGGAACGGCTGAATATTTCACAGCCGCCACTGAGCCAGCAGATCCAGTCGCTGGAGCGTGAACTTGGCGCCTGTCTGCTGATGCGCACCAACCGTAGCGTCAGCCTGACGCAGGCGGGGAGCCTTTTTCTGAAAGAGTGCTATTCCATCGTTGGCCAACTGGAGCAGGCGGCCGAAAAGGCGGCCCGGGCACATCGGGGGGAGACCGGGGATCTGACCATTGGCTTTACCTCATCGGTTCCCTTTATTCCCCGTGTGGCGCACAGCCTATTCTCCTATCGCCATCGCTATCCGCAGGTGCATCTGCAAATGCGTGAACTCAATACCAAGCAGCAGATCGAACCGTTGGTGGATGGAAAGCTGGATATAGGCATATTGCGTAATACCCTGCTACCTGGCGTGCTGAAGCACCGGGTGCTGCAGCGTGAGCCGCTGGTTGCGGTTTTGCACCGTCATCATCCCTTGGCGCAGCGGGGACAGGCGCTGAGATTTAGCGACCTGGCCGACCAACCCTTTGTCTTCTTTTCCCGCGGCGATGGTACGGCGCTGTACGATGAGCTGCTGTCGCTGCTGAAGAGGGCAGGCATTGTGCCGTATATTACGCAGGAGGTCGGTGAAGCGATGACGATCGTCGGGCTGATCTCAGCGGGCCTGGGGGTCTCTATCCTGCCGGCATCCTATACCCGTATTCAGGTGGACGGCGTTTGTTATCGCGCATTGGATGAGCCTGATGCCTATACCGAGGTGTGGCTTGCCTACCATCGCCAGCGGCCGCTGAGTGCACAGGCTACTGCGCTGATCGCGCTGTTGACTGCGCCATCGTCTAATCTTATTGCGTCACTGGCCATGAGTGAAAACACACCGAACAGATAAGTATTTGTGCACTTAATCACATAACTAATCAAATGGTTGATGCCTTTTTGTAAAATACCCACCATACCCGGTAATATTTATTTTGAAGCGCGAAAAATAACTGGGAGTAGCAGTGGTGATTGCTGACGGTCAGCCGGGGCATATTGATCAAATCAAGCAGATAAATGCTGGGGCGGTTTACCGCCTTATCGATCGTTTTGGCCCTATTTCGCGCATTGAACTTTCAAAACGTGCACAGCTGGCTCCCGCCAGTATCACCAAAATCGTTCGTGAACTGCTTGAAGCTCACCTGGTGCAGGAGACGGAGTTTCAGGAGCCCGGCAGCCGCGGACGTCCTGCCGTAGGTCTCACGCTGGATACCGCATCGTGGCACTATCTGTGCGTGCGGATTGGGCTGGGCTCCATGACGTTGGCGCTGCGCGATCTGCGCGGTACGCTGGTCGCCGAAGAGGAGATCGCACTGTCGGTGCGGGGTGAGCTGCCGCTGCTGGCCCGCATCGTAACAGAGATCGATCTGTTTTTTACTCGCCACCAGCATCAGCTGGAACGCCTGACGGCGATAGCCATTACGCTGCCGGGATTAATTAATGCCGCCCGGGGGATCGTTCACCGGATGCCGTATTATACCGAGGTGCGTGATATGGCGCTAAGCGCCGAGCTCTCACGCCACACTGGGCTGCCGGTATATCTGCAGCATGATGTTTGCGCCTGGACCATAGCCGAGTCGCTGTTTGGCGCCGGTGTGGGCTGTGCCAACCTGATTCAGATTGTCATTGACCATAACGTGGGGGCGGGGGTGATCAGCGAAGGGCGCCTGCTGAACGGGAGCCGCCAAAGTCTGGTTGAAATAGGGCATACCCAGGTCGATCCCTATGGCAAACAGTGCTACTGCGGAAACCATGGCTGTCTGGAGACGATTGCCGGACTGGACAATATACTGACGCTGGCGCAGCAGCGCCTCGCGCTGTCGCCGTCGTCACAGCTGCACACGGTCAACCCGCTGAATATTGAGGCCTTGTGTCAGGCCGCACTGCAGGGAGATCAGCTGGGGCGAGACTTGATCAATAGCGTTGGCCATAGTGTGGGGCGTATCGCCGCGGTGATGGTTAACCTGTTTAATCCGGAAAAAATTCTGATAGGTTCACCGCTGAACCAGGCCGCGGAGCTCTTGTTCCCCTCCATTGCCAGCGCAATTCGACAGCAGTCGCTTCCTCATTACACCCAGTATCTCTCGGTTGAAGCCAGCCATTTCCACAATCATGGTACAATGCCTGCCGCCGCGTTGGTCAAAGAGGCGCTGTATAACGGTTCGCTGTTAGTACAGTTACTGCAAGGGTAACTGTTCGCTTGTATGTGCCGTATTGTTACTTATATCCCGTGCATTTGCCCTACGGGCAGGAAAATGATCCGTGCGATAAATAAAAATTTGAGCTAACGCAAGCCGCGTGTAGAGCGCTTCACCTAGACTTTCTGCTTTATTGGCGATCGCGGGTACACAGCATACTTCCGGTCAGATCGTTCTGCTTTCCAATTATTAATCGGAGTCTCTCCGGAGTAATTATTCAATGCTAAAACGCGTATTCGTTACGGGAACCGACACCGAGGTGGGTAAAACGGTGGCTTCCCGTGCGTTATTACAAGCTATTCAGGCAGCTGGGCACAGTGCTGCGGGATATAAACCTATCGCCGTAGGCAGTGATGAGACCCCTCAGGGGGTACGCAACCGGGATGCCGTAACTCTGCTCAAGGCATCCTCCATGGTGCTAAGCTATGACGAAGTCAACCCCGTAACCCTGCGTGAAGAGATAGCCAATGCCTATACCGGCGAAGCGCTGGACTATGGCGCCATGAGCCGTGGGTTACAGAATATGAGTGTCAAGGCGCAACATGTTGTGGTTCAGGGAACCGGCGGCTGGCGGGTCTTGATGCAGGATTTACGTCCGCTCTCAGAGTGGGTTGTGCAGGAGCAGCTTCCGGTAATCCTGGTGGTAGGGATTAAGCTGGGCTGTATCAGTCATGCCATCTTGACCGCTCAGGCCATTATTAATGATGGCCTGCCGTTTGTCGGCTGGATTGCGAACCGGATTAACCCAGGTCTGTCGCACTATGCTGAAACCATTGATGCCCTGCGGCAGAAGCTGCCGGCACCGCAGTTGGGTGAGATCCCCTATCTGTACCGTCCAGAGGAAAAAGCGTTGGCGCGCTACATCGATTTATCTGCGCTGGACTGAAGCCGCGCATGGGTAGATGTTGTTACTGAAACGGGCGTGCATAGTGCACGCCCGTTTGCTTTTCATTAACGGCTACGGCTATGGATGGGCCGCCTCCACCTTCTTCGGTGCTGCCGGGGTCTCTACGGCGGGTGCCGTATTCATCGGATAGGGCGTATAGACACCGGTCAGGCTCTTCAGGAAGGCTACGATATCGTTGACATCGCTTTGCGGCAGGGTGACGCCAACCTGATAGCGCAGCATTTGCTTCACCGCCTCATCCAGTGTCTTCACATCACCACGGTGGAAGTAGGGACCGGTCAGCTCAACGTTACGCAGCGTCGGCACCTTCTGGCGCAGTTTATCGCGCAGTTCATGAGTCACGTTCATTCTACCGATATCAGCGTTGGTCAGTTCGCCAAACGGATATGCCTTGATCAGTCCGAGAGGTTCATAAGACTCTCCGCCCATTGCAACGCCAGCGTGACAGGTTGCGCAGCGATTATCCTTAAACAGCTGATAGCCGCGCTGCTGCTGGGCAGTGAGCGCGTTGCTATCGCCGCGCAGATAGCGGTCAAACGCGGAGTTCGGCGTAATCAGCGTTTTTTCAAACTCGGCGATGGCATCGGTGATATTTTTTCCACTGAATCCCTGCGGGTACACCTTGAGGAAATCCTGCTTAAATGCCTGATCTTGATTCAGCTTATCGATGATTTGCTCCCACGATGTAGATGCCATCTCGATCGGGTTCAGCGGAGGACCACCCGCCTGATCCTGCAGGGTTGCCGCACGCCCATCCCAGAATTGAGCAATATTGAACACAGCATTAAACACCGTTGGGGCGTTAATGGGGCCCACCTGGTCATCGACGCCCAGCGATGTTTTTCTTCCATCTACGCCACCAGCGCCCAATTGGTGACAATGGGCACAGGCCACGGTGTTATTGCTGGATAAACGCGGATCGTGGTACAGACGGAATCCCAGCGCGACTTTTTCGGCACTGACCGGTAAGGACTCGGGGATCGGCTGTATCGGCTCATTGCGTAGCGATGGCGCCATATCCGGTGTCGAATAGTATTTTTGACGCTGCTCACCCACCCACTGTAGCAGCGTATCGCGATCGGCCTGCGACATTCGGCCGGCCCAGTGCATTGCGGTATAACGGGTTGGCGGCATGGTCTGATGCTGAATCACCCACTCCAACTTATTGAGATCCGTCAGGGTCGGCGGTTGGCCGCTGGAGGCTTTCCTCGGGGAGGGTTTCAGCAGGCTTTCGCGCAGAGGTATCAGATTGAACGCCTTATATCCCTGATACATATCATATTCCATCAGCTGCTTCACGCCGGGAACGCTGGCGTAAAACGGTAAATTGCTCGATGGAGTATGACAGTAGTCACAGCCTTTTTCGCCCAAGATCCCTAATACCTGAGCGTTAAGTGCTGAACTTGCCGGTTCACTCGGTACGGTATTACGTTGTTTGTCATGATTATAGACATAGCCGACCAACCCTAAGTAGCAGACGATACCGGTAATGACGATACCGCCTGCCCATTTCGTTATTTTTTTCATTGTTACAAAACTCCTTTTGAGAGTGTCAATACGGCTGCAGATGCAGCCGACAAATGTCGGTGAACCGACTTGCTCATAGTGCGGGCTAGTATCGCGGCGATATTTGATAAGTGTCAACGATATATGCAAGGATAACCTATCGTTGAGATAGAAAACGAAAATCAATAGCATTTTTTTGGATGTATATGCTGCTTTTTGGTATGAATTGGTGATAGGTTGGAATATGTAATGATTGCGCTGTATTTTTCTAGTGGATAATCCTTGGTGATGTGTTGGCATCGTCTGAGCAGTGGCGTGGAGATAGACTATCGACGCCGTGGTTACTGCATTGTCAGTCAACCCTTACTCATTATGGCGCTGGTTGGATGTATATATTACGGCAATACATTTATTTTTTATTATTAGTTAAGGGCAGGGATATACATATAGCGATAGCATTGAGAAGAGTTGCCTATCAGGCTTGTGGCTTTATTATAGCGATTGGAGTTGTTATAGGGACTATATACAATATAGGTGCCATCCCAATGGATACTTAGATCCTATCCCAGTCGGAATATATTGTTGCAGCCAGTTTGAACATGGAAAGCGCGCAACAAGCAGAGTGTACACGCAGTACGTGAGGATTGTGAGCGCGGCCCTGGACAAAAATGGCAAATCAATGAACGCGATTCATCCAGCTATGTGTTCTTTCTACAGTCTAACGATATGCTTTGAAACAGGTGTTTTTAATTGCCTCTGATACCTCCTTCCTTAACTGGATTTGAGGTTCATAACGGCGTATTTTCAGGCAGATTCCCAGCAACCCGA